>NZ_OY762999.1:3320000-4005000 GCF_963666665.1 Maridesulfovibrio sp. | reverse complement strand
AGAAGAGCCGCTACGCCCATTAGTGAAAGCAGCAGGTAATCCGCACGGCCCCTGCTGAAGCGGACAGCTCTCGCCGAAAGATATTCAGGCAATGCTGCAGAAGCGGTCACCCGGTAAAGGATATATCCGGTGACAAAAAGGAGTATCAGTGGCAGCCTATCATATATATAACTACCGGAGAGTTCCATATCCTGTTCTCCATTTTTGATTAATCATAAAAATTTCTTGCATGGGAGTTCTGTTTCGTCAACGGTCCGGTAATCCGAAATATTTTGCATATGCTCAGCTGAAAAACAGTTTGTGAAGCCTTTCCCGCCTATTGCGTTTGACCCTAAAAATAAATACTAACTTCCTTTACCTAGAATCTATTCTCCCATCAGGAATCATATATATGTCAGAATTTGTTCATCTGCACGTCCACACAGAATACAGTCTGCTGGACGGTGCCATCCGTATCAAAGACCTGTGCCAGCAGGCCAAAGACTTCGGAATGCCCGCTGTCGCCATCACCGACCATGGATCCATGTTCGGCGCTGTTACCTTTTACATGACTGCCATGGACATGGGCATCAAACCCATCATAGGCTGCGAGGTCTATGTTGCGCCCGGAGAGATAGATGACGAAGAGGCCCACAAACGCAAAGACAAAAAAGGCCGCTACCATCTTGTATTACTGGCAAAAAACCAGCAGGGATACAAGAACATCATCAAGCTTTGCTCGCTCGGTTTTCTTGAGGGCTTCCACTACAAACCGCGAGTCAGCAAATACCTGCTCAATAAATACAGCGAAGGGATCATTGCCCTTTCTGCATGTCTTGCAGGTGAAGTTCCACGCGCCCTGAGAAACGAAGGACTTGAAGCCGGGATTGAAATGGCCAAGACCTACGAATCCATCTTTCCGGGCAACTTCTATCTTGAAGTTCAGGCTAACGGCCTTAAAGAGCAGGACGACCTCAACGAACTGATATACAAATGCGCCGAACAAACCGGATTGCCACTGGTCGCCACCAACGACTGCCATTACCTGACCAAGGAAGACTACGAGGCTCACGACCTGTTGCTCTGCATCCAGACCCAAACCACGGTTGATACAGAGAAACGCTTCCGCATGGGTACCGACCAGCTCTACTTCAAGCCGCAGGAAGAGTTTGAAGAATATTTCGCCCATGTACCGGAAGCCATTGCCAACACCCAGAAGATTGCCGAGATGTGCAACCTTGAAATCGAGTTGGGCAACTATTACTTCCCGGAATATGAACTTCCCGAAGGCATGACCATCGAGACCGAGTTTGTAAAACTCTGTAAAGAAGGTCTGCAAAAACGCATTGAAAACGCGCCCTACGAAATTGATGAAAAAAAATACTGGGAACGTCTTGATTATGAACTGGACGTCATTAACGAGATGGGTTTCCCGGCCTACTTCCTCATCGTTCAGGACTTCATCAACTGGGCCAAAGACAACAGGATCCCAGTTGGACCGGGACGTGGTTCAGCAGCTGGTTCTATCGTTGCATGGGCACTCCGAATCACCAACCTCGACCCCATCCCTTACGACCTGCTATTCGAAAGGTTCCTTAACGTAGAACGTGTATCCATGCCTGATATCGATGTCGACTTCTGTGAACGACGTCGTCTGGAAGTAGTTAAATACTGCTCCGAAAAATATGGTTGGGACCACGTGGCCCAGATCACCACCTACGGAACAATGAAAACCAAGGCGGTAATCAAAGACGTAGGTCGAGCCATGGGCATGCACTTTTCCGAAACCGATCCCATTGCCAAGCTGGTTCCCGATGATCCGGCGGTTATTGCGCAGGGACTCGGGGTCAAGAAAGCCAAGATCACCGTACCCAACGCGGTTGAGGCTATCCCGGAGCTGGGCAACATGGTTGCCACCGATCCCAAAATAGCCAAGCTCATGGATATCGCCACCCGTCTGGAGGGGATGTCCCGCCATGCATCGACTCACGCAGCCGGGGTTGTTATCTCCGATAAGCCCATGACCGATTACCTGCCTCTATACAAAGGTAAAAAGGGCGAAATCGTGACCCAGTACGACATGAAAAAGGTCGAAAAAGTCGGCCTGATCAAGTTCGACTTTCTGGGACTGCGTACCATGACCGTTGTCGAGGACTGCCTCGATATCATCCGTCTGCAGGGCAAAGAAGCACCGGATCTCGACACCCTCACCCTTGATGACCAGGCCACTTTCGATATTTTCTGTAAAGGAGATACTGACGGGGTCTTTCAGGTTGAATCATCGGGTATGCGTAAATATCTGCGCATGCTCCGCCCCAGTTGCTTTGAAGACATCATCGCGATGCTCGCCCTTTACCGCCCGGGTCCGCTCGGTTCCGGTATGGTTGATGAATTCATTAAACGTAAGCACGGCGAAATCGAAGTAACCTACCTCTGGCCGACTCTTGAGCCGAGCCTCAAGCCGACTTACGGGGTTATCGTATATCAGGAACAGGTAATGGGCGCGGCAATGACCATCGCCAACTACTCCCTCGGTGAGGGTGACCTGCTCCGCCGAGCCATGGGTAAGAAAATTCCCGAAGAGATGGCCAAGCACAGGGTCCGCTTTGTTGACGGTGCCAAGGAAAACAACATTCCGGAGCAGACTGCCAACGATATCTTCGACCTCATGGAACAGTTCGCGGCATACGGTTTTAACAAATCGCACTCCGCGGCTTACGCACTGATTTCATACTACACGGCTTACCTCAAAGCACATTTCCCGGTGGAATTCATGGCAGCACTCATGAGTACTGAAATGAACAACACCGAAAAGATCATCATGTACATCAACGCCTGCCGCGACATGGACGTTACTGTACGCCAGCCGGATATCAACCTCGGTGTCGCACGCTTTTCAGTGTACGAAGGCGACATTATTTACGGTATGGCCGGCATCAAAAACGTAGGGGAAGAAGCGATTGATGAAATCGTTGAAGAACGTCATAAAAACGGTCCCTTCAAAGACTTCATCGACTTCATAACCCGCGTTAACCTGCGCCGTGTTACCAAGCGTGTAATCGAATACCTGATCCGCGCCGGAGCTTTTGATTCCATGGGCTTAACCCGTTCCGGACTGATTGCTTCGCTGGATAAGGCTGTTGCATACGGTCAAAAGAAGAACAAAGAGAAAGAGTCCGGCATGATCAACATGCTCGACATGCTCGGCGGTGGCAACGAAGCTGAAGAACCTGCCGCGATCAGCTTTGAAGAATTCAATATGCGTGAAATGGACGACAAAGAGATGCAGCGACTTGAAAAAGAAGCCCTCGGCTTCTACCTGACCTGCCATCCCCTGCTTTCCTACCGTCATGAAATGAACCGTCTCGGCTTGCAGACCATTGAGAACTGCCCGAACATGGCCCATGAAGCCACAGTTAAACTGGGCGCCATCATCACCGGATACAAAGAAATCATCACCAAGAAATCCGGCAAGAAGATGGCCTTTGCCACCATTGAAGACATGACCGGATCCGGGGAGCTCATCATTTTCCCCAAGACCTATGAAGAGGTACACCAATACCTCGGGCAGGACATCCCCTTACTGATCAAGGGTAAGGTGGACAATCCGCCGCCGGAGGAAGGTCAGGAAGAAGCACCGGCGGAATCCAAAGTCATGTGCGATGAAATTTCACCGCTGGAGAATGCGCAGGCCGGCTGCAGCGAAGCAGTACCGCTTTCCGTACACCATTCACTGTGCTCTGACGAAGGTATCGCCGAACTTAAGGCGATTCTGGCCGGATATCCCGGCTCAGCACCGGTAACATTGCAGATGTTTTTAGCCGATTCCATCTGCACCTTGCGCCTCGGTCACGGATACAACATCAAGCCCAACGGAGATTTCTGGAAAGAATTCAACCAGTGGCGCAAAAACGGAAACGGAAAAAACACATTAATTCAATAAATAATATTCATGGAGAATAGATATATGTCTAAAGGTAAGTGGAAACTCAAGGTAAAGAAGGACTTCAGCTCAGCACACCAACTCCGTAACTACGGCGGAAAGTGCGAAAACATGCACGGCCACAACTTCGGTGTTGAGGTGGAAATTGAAGGAGACCGTCTTGACCAGAAAGTTGAAATTCTCATGGATTTCAAAGAGCTGAAAAAAGAACTCAATGAAGTGCTGGACACTCTGGACCACAAGCACCTGAACAGCCTGGAGTATTTTGAGCACCGCAATCCTTCTTCCGAAAACATTGCCCGTTATATATATGAAGAAATGAAAAAGCGTGTTGAGAGCGAACATGTGCGCATGGTCTTTGCTTCAGTCTCCGAAAAGGAAAGTTCCGTAGCAACATACTTTGAGGACTAGAATGAAA
Source organism: Maridesulfovibrio sp. (assembly GCF_963666665.1). Lineage (NCBI taxonomy): Bacteria > Pseudomonadati > Thermodesulfobacteriota > Desulfovibrionia > Desulfovibrionales > Desulfovibrionaceae > Maridesulfovibrio > Maridesulfovibrio sp. The sequence goes on along the minus strand of NZ_OY762999.1, from coordinate 4,000,660 downwards.
CTGGTCATTCAAAGAACAAGCGGCGGAAAAGTCGAAGTAGAAGGTAAAACCGTGGGTGAAATCGGGCCCGGCATCATGGTGCTGGCCGGATTCGGCAATGATGACACGGAACAACTGCCTGAATCCAAGGTCTGGAAAACGCTGATCGATAAGATGCTCGGCCTTAGGATATTTGAAGACGAAGAAGGCCGCATGAATCTTTCCCTTGAGGATATTAAGGGCGACGTTCTTCTGGTTTCCCAGTTCACCCTTTACGCATCCTGCAAAAAAGGACGCAGGCCTTCATTTACCGGAGCTGCCGCTCCACAGCTTGCAAGTGATCTTTTTGACCGTCTGGTTGCGGATGTTGCCCGGAAGGCTCCTGCAAAAGTTGCCACCGGACAGTTCGGAGCTATGATGAATGTTGATTTCGTCAACTGGGGCCCGGTCACTATTATTCTGGATTCTGAGGATTTTATCTAAATTTTCAGGTTTTACCTTGACTTCCTTTGCGAAAAAGAGAGGATTAGGTATATTAAAATTTATTAATTGTGACATCCAGAAGTTGTAACGTCAGACAAAACAAATATATATGTCTGATAATAAACATGGAGCATTCATGCATCGCTTTGTGCTGGAAGCAATTCCGACCCCTGAAGAAAGCAGGGAAGTAGCCCGCAAGGCAATTATCATTCTTAAGGATTTTGTTGCGGATGAAAACCTTCTCCACGACATGGATCTTGTCCTGACAGAAGGTTGCTCCAATGTGGCCCGGCACGCCTATGACAAAATCGAAGAATGCAACAAGCTTGAGCTAACCATCAAAGTACATCCCGGTGAGTATATCATCTTTGAGATTGCAGACTGGGGCAAAGGACTCTGTTCAAAGTCGATCGATTTTTCCATGCCCTCCCCCGAAGCAGTGGGCGGCAGGGGAATGTTCATCATGTCTGAGCTAATGGACTCCTTTGAATTAATTAAAAAAAACGGTAAAAACATAATAAAGCTGACCCGCAAATTAAAGGAAGATCAATGGCGGAAGAAGTAATAAAAATCCAAGATGGTATTTTGACCTTAAAATGTGGAAAAGAGGTCACTATTGAAACCATCTATGAATTCAAGGAACAGGTTGAACGGCAAAGTGAGTCTTCTGAAGTTGAAGCTATTATTGCCGACCTTTCTGAAGCACGCTTTCTTGACAGTTCAGGGATAGGCTTCCTTGTTTCGCTGAATTCAAGACTTAAAAGCAACAACAAGAATATGTATCTTCTGCGCCCCAGTGAACAGATCTGCAAAACCCTTGAACTTGTAAGACTGATTTCCTTTTTTACTATCATTGAAGACGAAAGGGAAATTCCCTAACCGTTCCCGCATTTACCGGAGCTTCCTGCATGCCCTGCCTCAAGCACTATTTTGATCCAGATTTCGATTACACAGACCTGAAACCGGTAGAAAAAAACGACGGCAGCGTAGATTATTATAATATGGGCTACGTGCAGAGCGTTATTGTCGGTCAGGTTCTTGCCCAATGGGAAGAGCCCGGCGAAGACGGGAAATGCCCTCTGGGACAACGTCATTACCCGGAAAAGAAATTCCCGCGCGGCCCAAACACCAAGATCAATCCCGAAAACACCGACCAGCTGATTGCCACCCGTAACGGTTATGTCTTTTACAATGAAGAAGGCTTGATTACTGTAAAGGAATTGCTCAACGTACGCGGTGATGTAAGCCTTTCCACCGGGAACATATTTTTTGTCGGCGATATGGTTGTTCACGGTTCGATCAAATCCGGTTTGGATGTAAAAGCCAACAACATCAATGTCAAAGGCGTGATTGAACAGGCCAATGTGCATGCTGCAGGATTCCTCAAATGTGATGGGGGGATAAAAGGCAACACTAAAGGGCTGGTCGAATCAAAAGAAACACTACGCACAACCTTCTGCGAGAATGCAACACTTGTAAGCAGCGGAAATATTATCATTGATAAAAACTGCATGCATACTACAGTGTATTGCGAAGGCAAATTCGCGGCCAAAGGACGTTTTGCCGGCGGCAGATGTTACAGCGACCAAATAGTTTTCATTGGAGAACAGTTAGGTGGCGGCCTAAGTGCTGCTTCACAAATTATAGTGGGCTACAACCCGTTGCTGCTTCTCCAGATCGACAAAATTTCTACTCAGATTTCTGTATTGGAAAGTGAAGTGAAAGACCTGCAGAAAATCATGAGTAATGGAGCCTCGACAACTGCTGAATTCACAGGAAAAATTGAAAAATGCGAAATGAAAATTCGCTTTTTGAAAAACAAAAAAAAGCAGCTGTGGAGCAAAATCCAGCAGGCAGAAAAGCTGGAAAGTTGTAGAATTATGGTTCAGGGCATTGTAAAATCAGGAGTGGAGATCAGTATCGGTCCCGCTTACATGCAGGTAAATGAACCTCTGGAAAATGTTTATTTCTACTATGAAAACAACGAAATAAAAGTGGGCTCTCCCGCATTAAAGAAATAGAGCAAGTATGGATATTGCAACTTTAATAGGAATTGTAGGCGGTTTCGGTCTAATCGTGGCAACCATTGTCATGGGTGGTAACGCTGCCGGTTTTATAGACCCACCATCAATCGTCGTTGTTTTCGGGGGAACATTTGCCTCCTGCTTTATCATGTTTCCCATGAGCGTAGTACTTAAAGCGTTTAAAATCGCTTTAAAGGGTTTCTTTGCAAAATCCGAAGACCCTAAAATCATGATCGACCAGATCGTAGCCCTCGCTGAAACAGCACGTAAAGAAAGCCTTGTAGCACTTGAAAAAGTTTCCATAGATGATGAATACCTGAAAAAAGGCGTCATTCTTGTTGCTGACGGAACAGATGGAGACCTCGTCCGGGCGATCATGGAATTTGAAATTGACGCCATGAAGAAACGACATTTTCAAGGACAGGCTGTCATGAAAGGAATGGGTGCCATGGCCCCGGCCTTTGGAATGATCGGTACGCTGATCGGTCTGGTACAGATGCTTTCAAACCTCAGTGATCCCGATGCCATCGGTCCTGCAATGGCGGTTGCCTTGCTGACAACACTTTACGGTTCCGTTCTGGCCAACGTCATTTTCCTGCCCTTGGCCAAAAAGCTTGAAGAACGTTCCATCGAAGAAGCCTCATACATGGAAATCATGGTTGAAGGTGTTGTCTCCATCCAAAAAGGAGAACACCCCTCCATCGTAAAAGAAAAACTGCAGGCCTTCCTTGCCCCGACCCTGCGAGATGCTTCGGCATAATGGAAAGGCAGCCTCATGGCCAAAGTAGTTATCATAAAACCAAAGAATAATGATCCGCCACCGGAAGAAGGTCTTCCGCCGTGGATGGCAACATTCGCGGATATGGTAACCCTTCTGCTCTGCTTTTTTGTCCTCCTGCTTTCTTTTGCGAACAATGACCTTGATAAATTCAAGGAACTGCTCGGTTCGATCAAAGATGCCTTCGGGGTACAGATGGAACGCAAGGAAGAAGATAATCTTGCCCTGACACCGTCAGACCTGAAACGCAAAGAAGTCAAAATGGACAGCAACGATAAGCGCTTGCTGGGTCTGGTTTTGCGTATCAAGGCCCTATTGGATGAAGAAGATGCTACCCGCAAATCCTCCGGGGTGAAAGCTGATCAGGATGGTGTTCTGGTCAATACAGATTCGGCTTCTCTTTTTGAGCCGGGATCGGCAACCCTCAAGCCGGAAGCGCATAAGGTTTTGGACAAGGTGATCAGTATCCTGAAAGACCACAACTATAACCTTGTGGTCCGGGGGCATACGGACAATACCGAAATCCATTCCAAAAAATTCCCCACTAACTGGGAGCTTTCGTCAGCAAGAGCCGCAAGTGCATTGCGCTATATCGTTGAACAAGGCGGGATAGCCCCAAAACGGCTCAAAGCCGTTGGCTATGCTGATACGCAGCCGCTGGTAAAAAACGACTCACCAGCAAATATGCGCAAAAACAGGAGACTTGAATTCTTCTACCATAAACCGGCCCGTGACTCGTGGTAGGTATCTTCTAATGAGCACAAATTACGAAGCAGAAGCCATCCGGAACGGAACAGTTCTTACCGATATCCGTATCACCTCAGACGGTAGGACAAAACACATGTGGGGCAAATACGGGCAGCGCCGTGAAGAAGAGCTTGCCGCACAACTGGATGACAGTAAAATTCCCCTGCTGGTCGGTTCCGGCATCGGCGTCACCGCGCAGGAACTTCTTAAACACAATACCCGCCCCCTGATCATCCTTGACTGCGAAACAGAAATTCTAGCTGCCAGCGGTTTGAAAGAAGAACTTCGCAAAAATCCCAGGGTAATCTGGATCAATACAACTTCCCCTCAAAACGCTGCAGCGCACATAAGGGAACTGGCTTCCACCTCCGGTAAAGAAATCCAACTGCTCAAAAATCCTTTTTACCTGCGCTTATCTCCCTTCTACAGCCAGACAGAAAAACTTCTCATCGAACAGGAAGGCAAGGCGGTTGAATTCCCTGTCTGGCCCAAGTTTCTAAATGAGAAACCTAGAATCCTGCTCTTAACCAGCCAATATTTCCTCATGGGGGAAATCGTAGCTGCCTGCCAGCGTCAGGGTGTGCCGCACATGTTCATCAACATGGACGCCAAAGAGATGGAACTGGAACAATTTGTGGCTAGAGTTTCATCTGCCATCAACACTTTCAGGCCAGACTTTGTGCTTACGGTCAACCATCTTGGAGTTGATCAGGAAGGAGTCCTGAACACCCTCCTCCATAAATTTCAATTGCCGCTGGCCTCATGGTTTGTGGACAATCCCCTGCTGACTCTGCCCCTTTATCAAACGCAAGCCACTGAAAACACGACCATCTTCACATGGGATGCAGACCGCATGGACTCCCTGCGGGAAATGGGGTTCAACAAAATTTTCCACTTGCCGCTGGGAACCGACCAAACTCGATTCCTCCCCTCCAAGGGATGCACGGAAAGTAAGTGGGCGCGGGATATTACCTTTGTGGGCAACTCCATGGTCCATAAGACAGCCAAAAGGATGGAAGTCGCCAGAATCTCCGGGCTGCTGGCTGAAAAATATCAAGAAGTCGCCCATGCTTTCGGCGAAAGTAATGAACATTCAGTCGTAAATTTTCTGGAAAACAAGTACCCGGAACTTATCCCTGAATACGAGGCCCTCGTAATTCCCCACCGCAAACTTGCCTTTGAAACTCTGGTTATCTGGCAGGCAACGCTCGAATACCGTCTTTCCTGCGTAAAGCAGACTCTGGATTTCAATCCCATGATTGTTGGCGACGACGGATGGAAGCAACTACTGGCAAATGAATCCACATGGGAATACCATAGCGAGCTTTCCTACTACGAGGATTTACCCCGCTTCTACCCCTGCTCCAAAATAAATTTCAACTGCACCAGTCAACAGATGAAAGGAGCTGTAAACCAGCGGGTATTTGATGTCCCTGCCTGTAATGGATTTATCCTCACCGACCACCGTTACCAGATGGAAAGGCTGTTTGAACCGGGCAAGGAAATCGCTGTTTACAATTCGCTGGAGGAAATTCCGCAACTGATCGACAAATATCTGAACGACGAAACTGCGCGCAAAGATATAGTAAAGGCCGCCCGCAAAAGAATACTGGCAGAACATACCTATGACTGCCGAATCAAGACACTTATTGATTGCATGCGACAGGCATATTGTTAGATTTCAACAAAAAATCCCCGACTCAAAAGAATCGGGGATTTTTAATTATTATTCCGTGCACTTACACTCGTAGACAGGCATCTATTATTTGCCTCCGCAACCACCGTTTTTACCGTTGGAACCCTCACGGGGTCCTTTACCGATCTGTCACGGAGATATTCCCATTTTGGGGATCACCACTTTCACGATGATGAAAACGACTGCGAACACCGCAATCAAACCGAGTAAATCTGACATCTGAACCTCACAGGTTTTTTATCTACACTTCATTACCAGTTAAATCTTATATTACCTGTATCAATACAGAACCACAACAATAATCATATCAATCAATAGCGCTAACAGAAACACTGCCAAGATTTACATAAAAACGAAAGGTAGTTCCCTCCCCCACACTGCTGCACACAAAAATTTCCCCACCCATCATGCCTATCAGCTTACGTGAAATGGGCAAACCAAGGCCTGTGCCTCCGTACTTACGGGAGGTTGAAGAATCTGCCTGAGTGAAACTTTCAAATATATAGTTGATTTTGTCTGACGGAATACCGATCCCATCATCCTTAACTGCAAAGATAAGCTTCCCGGAATCCCAATAAACAGAAACTACAATTGTACCTTCGCTGGTGAATTTGACCGCGTTACTGATCAAGTTGTTTAAAACCTGCCTGAGCCGGGTGGCATCCCCGATAACATTCTCAGGTACGTCCTCATCAATATGACAAACGACCTTCAATCCCTTGCGGGCAGCATCCACAGCAAAAACAGCCACCACTCTTTCCACCACCTCGCGAAGCAGAAACTCATGTCTCTCTATTTGCAAATGTCCGGCTTCGATTTTCGAAATTTCAAGAACATCATTTATTATCTCAAGCAGATTCTCACCGGCGGCCCCGGCAATATTTAAGAATTCCCGCTGTTCCTCATCCACATTAGTTTCTTTAAGCAACTCCACCATTCCAAGTATCGAATGCATGGGAGTCCTGATCTCATGACTCATATTGGCTAAAAACTCAGTTTTCACCCTGCTGGCGGTTTCAGCCTTTGCTTTTTCTTCCTGCAGCAGCACCAAAATATCGTTTATTGATTCTGACAAATCACTAAGCTCGTCGTTTCCGCTCAACCTGAGAATCCTTTGTTCAGGACCTATAAAATACTCACCGCGTAACTGCTCCTGAACCCTCTTAACCCGGGAGATAAAATACCTATTGAGCACGAAAGTAGCAGCAATACCAAGAAGCAAAAGAGCGCTGCACATGAAAATCAGAAAAACCTTAAACATGGAACTTCCGACCTCATAGGCATCGCGATTCATGCCCAAGCCCAAAAGCACCAAAGGTTCACCAAAGACATCCCGCAAGACCGTATAACCCTTGATTTTATCCTCTCCACTTACCGGAGGATCGAAAAATACATCTTCATCAGAAACGTCCTTCAACTCCTTGAAGAACAGATCCATCTGCAAAGCATTCCCAAGCTTTTCCAAATGCCGGTCCCCGAAATAACGGCCCATAATCATAACTCCAGCGGGCGCTCCCTCCAAATCACTCTTCAAAATCTTTTGAACGCTGATTTGCATCAACCTGTGATCAATTCTTACAAGGCCGGTCAAACCCTCACTTCCGCATTTGCGGATTATATCGTTTCCCTGACAACCTTCGGTAGTAAAACATAGTTCCAGAGCATCAGTTCCTTCAGCGGAATGCGAGAAATAATATCTTCCCTCATCGTCAAAAAACATAATCAAATCAAGATCAAGGTTGACCAAAACCTCAGGAGTCAAATTTGAAATGACGTATTGTTCATTGAATTTTTTTAAAAATGAATATGTATTATCCCACCATGCCCAATCTCGGCAAAGGCTTTTCAGAGCTTGGGAATTTTCATTGACGGCAAATTCAGCACGGCTGAGGTTTTCTTCCACGAGAACTTTCTCAACCTTGGATATAGCTCGGCTGTTAAGCTTGTAAACCAGCAGGACACTGCCCGCCAAAACCAGCAGGCAAATCAAAGATACAATCAAATAACTTTTAGCCTTCAACCCGATTCGCATGTACACCCCAAAGGAGATTAGATTTTCTTATATCTTACTTCTTTAACAAAAAAAAAGAAACCGGATCGAAATCCGGTTTCTTAAAAATAATACAATTTAACGAATAAATACTAAATCACGGACCAAACTGCTCCCTGCGGAGTATCCTTGACTTCAACGCCGAGCTCAATCAGTTCATCCCTGATATCATCGGAACGGGCAAAATCCTTGTTCTTACGTGCTTCCTGACGGGCGGCAACCAACTCTTCAACTTTTGCCACTTCAATTCCCTTACGCTCAAGCATGCAAAGCTTCAGTTCTTCAAGGAATTCCTTGGGATCACGGGTAAAAATACCGAGTACTTCGCCCCATTTTTTCATGTCATCAAGGATGCGAATCCATGCATCACGTCCGCCTTCAGACTTACGCCATGATTTTTCTTCGCCGATACGTCCGGCAAGACGAATCAGGGTGAACATGTGACCCATTGCACCGGCAGTGTTCATGTCATCTTCCATGGCATCGGCCCAGCCCTTTTCGGCATCTTCAATTTCAGCCAGAACTTCTGCGGGCAAATCGGACTTTGACCACTTGGATTTATTCAGCGCTTCTGCGGTCTGCTCCAATGCGGAGTAAACACGGCGGATACCTTTTTCTGCTTCTTCAAGAGCTTCAAATGAGAAGTCGAGGGGGCTGCGGTAATGCATTGTCAGCAGGAAGTAGCGCAGAGTTTCGGGCATGAATTTATCAAGAATATCCCGAATAGTGAAAAAGTTACCAAGAGACTTGGACATTTTTTCGGAGTTGATCTGCACAAAACCGTTGTGAACCCAGAAACGAGCCATTTCCTTTCCGGTAGCTGCTTCACTCTGAGCAATTTCATTTTCATGGTGGGGGAAACTAAGGTCCTGTCCGCCGCCGTGAATATCGAAAGGAAGTTTTAAATATTTTTCGCTCATGGCAGAACATTCAAGATGCCAGCCGGGACGACCCTGTCCCCAAGGGCTTTCCCATGAAGGTTCACCGGGCTTGGCTGCTTTCCAAAGGGCGAAATCAAGAGGATCCTGTTTTTCTTCACCGGGCTGGATACGTGCACCGGACTGCAGGTCTTCAATGTTTCTGCCGGAAAGTTTTCCGTAGCCATCAAAGGAACGAACCTTGAAATAAACGTCTCCGGAAGGAGTAGCGTAAGCATGATCCTTATCGATCAGAGTCTGGGTCAACTCGATCATCTCGGGAATATGCTCAGTACACTTGGGTTCGATATCTGCGCGCAGGATGTTCAGCTTATCCATATCCACATAAAATTCACCGATAAATTTTTCGGCAAGTTCGGTGGAGGTAACTCCGGTTTCATTTGCCCGGTTAATGATCTTGTCATCAATATCGGTAAAGTTACGCACGAAGGTCACATCGTACCCTTTAAAGCGCAGGTAACGGACCAGAATATCAAAAACTACGGAAGAGCGGGCATGGCCGATGTGGCAGAGGTCGTAGGCGGTGATACCGCAAGCGTAAAGGCTTACGTTGTTGCCGTGTAAAGGTACGAACTCTTCCTTCTTCCGTTTGAGTGTATTGTATAGGCGCATAGCCACTCCTTATTTTCGTGAATAAAAATTTGCCTCGACCGTAATCCCGTAAAGGTCAAGCAGTTCTTCAAAGCTGCGTCCCATGAACATATAAAGCAGGGGCACAGGCTCGGTCGGTTCTACCCGTACAACCAGCCTCTCGGGATTCTCAATAAATTTCATAAGCTCGGCATAAAAATTCTCAGCATAGCCGTTGCCCAGACTTCTGGCCTCTTGCATATTCAATTGCAGAGACTCCAGCAGCCTGCCCCGATATAGTTCCGGACTGATCCCTTCACTTTCGGCAGAGAAGGCCAAAAGTCTCTTAGTAAAAGACATATCCTGCCAGACAATGGAACCGTCAAGCATGCTGGTTCCGACAAATCCGCCGATCCCCGGTCCTCGCAGACTCACATCACCTAGACTGAATCCGGCGCTTACCCGGCAAAGATCAGGGCCGTCAAAATTTATCGACTTTACTGAGAGCCGTTTAGTTTCGTCTTCATAGCTGTAGTCGGCAAAGAGGTCAAAATCCAGCTTTTCATAACCCATTTTTCGAAAATCACGGGCAAGTGTCCCCAGATTCAAGAACTCCACAGGTACAGAAACGCCATGAACTCTACCCCTTAGAAAACGGGGAGGATTGTGTTCATGATCAAAGGACTCAATCTCCAGCTTGCGGACGGTGCATCCTGCCCCGCTGGCCAGACGGCACTCAAGCCCCCAGACATGCAATGACTTGTCAAAAGGATTGAGCAAAGCCCGCTCAAAATCAACCCGAACCAATTCGGCATGACGATCCAAGGACTCGCGGACCTTGGCAGCGGAAAACTCCTCCAGCTTGAAATATCCTCCGGCAGTCACCGCAACCAGTAAAGCCAGTGTCAGGAATAATTTCAAAAAGGATTTTCCACTCATGCCCGGACCCTAAATCTTTTTCAGGCCTGTTACCGCGGCCACGGCTTTAATGCCCTTTTTCTCGCCGGTAAAACCGAGCTTTTCCTCAGTGGTTGCTTTCACATTGACCTGTGCTTTATCCAGGCCCATGACCGAAGCAACATTCTTGCGGATCAACTCCCTATGCGGAGAAAGTTTGGGGATCTGGCTTATCACGGTCAAGTCAACGTGAACGATCTCAACGCCGGCTTCCTCAGCTTTAGCCAGAACCTCTTTTACAATTATCCCGCTGGACATATTTTCACAGGCATCGGAAGTATCGGGAAAATGATGGCCGATATCTCCGCCGCCGAAAAGCCCCAGAATGGCATCAGCCAAGGCATGGAGCAGTACATCACCGTCAGAATGGGCAATTACTTCCGGGCCCCCGGGAATGGGAACACCTCCCAGTACCATAGGACGGCCTTCTCCGAATTTATGAACATCGTAGCCCCAACCCACGCAGGGTATGGTCCGCTTGTCATCTTCGATTTTTTTCAAATCTTCAGGGTTGGTCATCTTAATGTTACCTTCTTCTCCCTCACAAATATGGACATCCTTCCCGGCCATTTCCACCATGGAAGCATCATCGGTCACATCCCAGCCTTCTTCCTCCGCCTGCTTATGAGCGGCATAAAGGGTGGGCAGCGAAAAGCCCTGCGGGGTCTGCACCGCTTTCAAGCGGGAACGGACCAGTGTCTTCTCAACAATACCGTCTTCCACTTCCTTAATGGTATCGGTCACATCAATAGCCGGAATGGCAGCCTCATCCCCGGCCTGCAGACGGTCGATAATTCCGCTTACCATTTTCACCGAGGCAAAAGGACGTGCGGAATCATGAACCAGCACATGGGTACACCTTGAAGGAAGTTCGTTCAAGCCGTTGAATACGGAGTCCTGTCTGCGCTTCCCTCCGGCAGTAACCTTGAAGCGCATGCCAAGTGAATCAGCACCGTCCAGCTTGGCCACTACCTCTTTCATTTCCTCGACCTGATCAGGCGGAAAGACAAAGACTATGCCGGAAATAGCTGGGGTATTGGAAAAAGTAACGGCAGAATGCCAGAAGAGCGGGAAGCCCTTCCATTCAAGGAATTGTTTCTTGACCCCGCCGACAGCATTCGCCAGACGGGTACCGCTGCCTGCTGCCAGCAGAACGGCCCAGACTTCACCGGATGTACTCATAATTAAATCCCTATAAAAAAAGGGGCAGCCCAAAGGCTGCCCCTTTTTAATCTATACAAATAAAAGAGGAGTCGGACTATAAGCCGGGTCCTGTATCTGCCTTGCGGCAGACGATCATCATTCCTCTAGGATGCATGTTACCATACACCTCAAGCAACCTACCCGAAAGCTCGGCCGGGCCGGCCTCAAACACTTCCCTATTTGGTCTTGCTCCGGACGGGGTTTACCTGGCCGGATATGTCACCATACCCGCCGGTGGGCTCTTACCCCACCGTTTCACCCTTACTCCGGTGAATAATCACCGGGGCGGTCTGTTTTCTGTGGCACTTTCCCGGAATCACTTCCGCTGGGAGTTACCCAGCGTCCTGCCCTGCGGAGCCCGGACTTTCCTCCCCGGCATTAAGCCGCGGCGATGATCCGTCCAACTCCATTAAAAATCAATCTTTTCAGTTATGTTAAAAAACTAAGCTTCTTCTTTCTGGAGAGCTTTAGGCTTTGCAGCTTCGGGAATGTGCTCAATCCAGTAGATAAGGCGCTGGCAGTTGGGGCAGCTGAGAATCTGCTTGCCTTCCTGCAGCACGTTGTATTCCTGCGGCGGAATCATAATATTACAGCCGGAGCAAACAGCATCTTCGACAGGTACGATTACCGGATGTGCAAGACGTGAACGGATGAACTCGTAACGACCGAGAATGGGCTTGGGCACAACTTCACCGGCCTTATTGCGGCGCTTGTTGAGTTTATCCAGTTCACCGTTGGCAGCTTCAAGCTTTTCCTTGAGACCGGCACGTTTTTCTTCCAGCTCTGCGTCCAGTTCCTTGATCTTGTTCTCGATGTCAGCCATGCCTTCGGTCTGACGTTCGGTTTCTTCAAGAACGGTAATCTTTTCTTCTTCGCGAAGTCTGTTCAGCTTTTCGAGGCTGTCCATCTCACGCATCATGGCGTGGTATTCCTTGGTGGTACCAACCAGCATCAACTTGCTTTTGCTCTTTTTAACCTTAACGGAATCTTCTTCGATTTCGAAGTCGAGCTTTTTCTTCTGCTCAGCAAGCAGTTCAAGTTTTTCTGTAAGCTGCTGTTTACGCTTTTCAAGGGATTCCTTGCGGGATTCAAGGGCAGCCACATCTTTGGGTGCCTGATCGATTTCGGCTTCAAGAAGGATGATTTCGTCGTCAACCTTCTGCAAAACAACAAGCTGTTCTATCTGTTTTTCATACATTATTGGGTCCCCTTTTGCGGACGGCTTTATTAGGGCCTCCGCCACATCGATGTTCGGAAACTTAAATACAGTTCCGTAAGGCCTCTACGGTCCTGTTAATTCTCTTTTGTCATGACAGCCCGATATTTCAGGGCCTGCGCACGCCTTCCCCTTGCACATGGTAAGCGAAGGGATTGCGTCCGCTGAAAAATTTCACTTCTACTTCCTTTCCGAGATCTTCTCCAAGAAGAACGGAAAAACGGCGCATCATTTCCTCTTCCAGGGAAAAATGCCCCACATCAAGTACTGCCCCCACACTTTCCTGTGCAGGATGATACTTGACATCTCCGGTAATAAATACGTCCGCTCCAAGACCGAATGCCTTTTCCATGAGCGAAGACCCTGAACCGGGACACATGGCTACACAGCTGACATTTTCAGGTTCCGGACCGCACAGGGCCACTACTCCGCACCCGGAAAGCTGCGAAACACGCTCCACAAAATCCGCAAAAACAACCGGAATCGAATATTCACCAATACAACCGTATCCGAGTATATCACCGGCTTCGTTTTCCGCAACCTGATCCAGCACACGCAGATTCTCAAGCTCAAGCTCCCGCCCAAGCCATGAAGCAGCACCCTTGAACTGCACATCCAAAGAGGTGTGCGAAGCAAAAAGGGTGACATCCGCGCAAAAAACCTGCTTCATGACGTCATGAAACCAGTCCAGCTTTGCAGGCAGCTTTGCTTCAATAGCCAGCGGATGATGGGTCAGCACAAACTGTGCCCCCCATTCAAGGGCCGATGAAACAACCTGCGGTAAAGGGTCAAGGGTCACTGCGACCTTGGTCACATCCCTTTCCGGTCCCGCTATCTGAACACCGCAATTATCCCAAGGGGCAGCAAACCCCGAAGGAACAAGTGACTCGATCCTGCTGATAACTTCTGCTGTCTTCATAACGGCCACCATTTGTCCTGTGCATAGCTGCTCATTGCCACGCAAGGAAGATGTTCAATTATTTCCGCTCGTAATCAAATTCAACACATCAAAATGCAATAAAATAATATGCTCCCGCAAGGGATTTCCCCCGGGAGCATAACAGCTTTCATAAGTTAGAAAGCAGAAAGAATCTGGATTGTATTTTGATATGTATCCATATGAAATAAGTGGTGGGCCAACCAGGATTCGAACCTGGGACCATCCGGTTATGAGCCGGGGGCTCTGCCAACTGAGCTATTGGCCCGTTTCGCCAAGCGAGTCGAGCTTAATAGCCCAACATTCATCTACTTGTCAAGGGTAAAAACAAAACACAATTCTTCAAACTTGATAATTACTTCTAGCATAAAAATAAAGCATTTAAAACCAAAGGCAGCCAGAACTATTCGATTTCATTTTCACGGATATGACGAATCACCCCGGTAGTGGAATATCCGGGCAATAGCGGCAGGGAAAGCACTTCACCGCCACGCCCCTCGACAATATCACGCCCTACAATATTATCAACAGACCAGTCACCGCCCTTGATCAACACATCCGGCTGAACTTTATTAATCAGATTGTAAGGGGTGTCTTCATCAAAAAAAATTACGTAATCAATGCAGGCCAGCCCTGCGAGAACAAAAGCCCGCTGCTGCTGCGCGGTAACCGGGCGCTTTTCGCCCTTAATGGAACGCACGGATTTATCGCTGTTCAAACCCAGCACCAGCAGATCACCATGCTCACGGGCACGGGAAAGCAGATCCACATGTCCGGCATGCAAAATATCAAAGCAGCCGTTAGTAAAAACAATCTTTCTCTCAGCCGGGAAGTCAGCTCTGATCTTTGCAAATTCATCCGCAGAGAGTATCTTGGGGCTGTTCAGTTCTATATTTAATTGTTCAGACAAGAGTATATCTCCAATTTATTTGAGGCGCGCTAAACTCACAAACCGTCATAAACTTAATCAGCAATCCTCGCTTGGCAAGGAGTAATCAGCGTGATTAACAACAAAACCGCAATACTTTTTCTCGCCGCTTTGCCATTCTATCTCAACGACTTCAACAACATCTTCATTAAACACGAACTGCTCTGGCTGGCAATCGATTACGGAGCAAAGATTATTCCATTGGGATTCCTATTCTATCTGCTGAGAAAAGGAACGCTTAGCCGCGCTGACCTCGGCCTTGTGGCACTGTCTATGAAACAGTTCATCCTCTGGACCTTAGGTATAACCACGCTAGGTCTCTGCCTTGATGAACCGGGTTTTGCACTCTGGTCCAAGCTGCTGCCGTCTCTGCGGCTGGGTTCCATTCCCATCGTAACTGGCTCGCCGCTCTACATGCTGGATATGACCTTCGGCCTCGCGCTGGTAGCTATCTCCGAAGAGATCATATTCCGCGGCCTCGCCTTCACCGCACTAAAGGACCGCAGCTACTCCATCCCGCAAGTTTTCCTGATCTCTGCCATAATCTTCGGCCTTATCCACTGGTCTCAAGGCCCAGTAGCCGTAGTAGCAACAGCAATCACCGGATCGGGGCTCATGGTCTGCATGTATTGCACAGGCTCAATCTACCCGACCATAATCGCTCACTACGTGATTAATTACCTGTCTTTTTCGGGGAAAGCTGTGGAATTTTGGGGATTGTAGAAAATCGTTGCATTACGGGAGATTGCAACCCCTATCAGGAACTTCTTCTATAAAAAAAGACGTAGTTAACACAGTCCAAACGACAAGCATTATACTAGCAACAACTTGACCAACTCCGTGGCAGTTCACTTTTCTTACCATAGACACCTCCTCACTGTTAATTTTCAGATTGACTTCGAAGGAGGTCTGAGGAGTTGCAATAATTATCTCCACGGGATTTCCTCCCGCAATACAACGACTCGAAATACTTATTTGAATAATCTAGCTACGCTGGCCAACTTCGAAACATTATCAAATAAGTTCTGTTCATCTATTCCATTGGATTCTTGCTTTCGAGCGCGGAAAGTTGAAAGCAAAAGCACTATAAACAATACCGTTGGAATTGAGCCTGCAAAAATAACTAAACACAATGCATAAGGAGTATATTTAATAAGTGGTGTAAGGTGCTCAGGATGGAGAAGCAGAAAAGCAAAAATAGTGTAGAAAAAGAATACGATAAATAATGCAGCGCGAAATACCCAAGTCCTGAACTCTAATCTGGATTTTTCAATTTCTAACTCAATGTCTCTTTTCCCTGCAAGTTCAACACTTACGCTACCAGAAGCCATATCCAAACTATCAACGACTTTTCCATTCTGTTTTCTCACCTAAAAAACACCTATCTTTTTTAGCCGAATATTCATTGCAACGGTAGAAACATTAAAGCTATCTGCTAGGCCCTTAAGTGTTGTAACACCTTGCTCAATTAAATACCTGACTGCTTCAGCAGGCATCAACAATTCCGCAGCAAAATTATTCGCTGCAACTTCATACAGATCGTAATTATTAATCGAAAAATTCTGAGCTTCATCACGATGGCGTGGACCGTGATGCAAAACATAATGACCTAATTCATGAGCAACCGTAAATCTCTGCCTGACAGGTGCTTCTGTTGCATTATACTTAATTACGGGAGCTCCATTTTCTAATGTAAATTCGCCACTTAAAGGCTGGTCCGCATTATTAGTGATTTCCCCAAAAGACTGCTCTACACGCACGCCTAACCCAGTAGCAATACGAACAGGATCAACAGGCAGTCTCCCATCCCAATATTCTTTAAGAATTGTTTTTGCACTCTGAATAGGCATCTCAATGTCCACCCTTTAAAAATTTTTATATTACAGTTGTAATATAACTGCCCTACAAATAAAGTCAAGGACAATGTTAAACAAAACTAAACAACACCCCGTTCATCACCATGAACAAACGGGGGCAAAATAACCAATTAGAACAAACCTTATTTCTTAGGCGATAAATTCTCAGAAGAACCGAGCACGATCAGCTCTACCCAGTCGAGGGCGAAGCTGAGGCATTCTTCCTCGTCATTAAGGATAGCCTGTTGGCGCTCCTCGGAAATATCAAGACGGGAAAAGACGTTCATATCCTTGATGAAATTAATGAAGTTATCCACCTGATAGAGAGCGAGGAAAGCCATGTTCAGCTTGCGCTCATCGAGAACAACACCTGCCTGACGGGCGCGGTTCATGATGCGCATGTAGCGGTCATTGACTTCATTGTACGGCTCAAGACCCTGATCTTTCAGCCATTCATCGCTGGTCCAAGCTTTGTCTTCTTCGAATCCACGACAGTGCGGTTCCTGCACGATGAAAAACTGCTCAATTGTTTCGCCATTCTCATCCATACGGGATGCACGGCCGAGAGGGTAAGTGCGGCAGGCACCGGGACGGTTTTCATAGATGGAACAACCTTCTTCACGCACGAAAGGACAACTGCGCTTGGCATTGTCGAGCATGCGTAACTTGCACATTGGAAATCCAGTACCGGGAGTACGGGTGATGTCTGCATGATTGTGAATAAACTTCTTGCTGTCGTGTCCCAATCCCTTGCGCAGGCGGAGCACATCATAGGGGGTGAGCATGAGGTTAAGGTCACCGCAGCAGGCGTTGAAGCACCGCACTTCAGGATGACAGGCAAACCCAAAAGTCTTACCGGGTTCCAGCTCTGGCAGGTTATTCAGAAATTCCTGAGTTTGATCGTGGTCGGACATGTCACTCTCCCTGTATTTGGCTATCCGGCCAGAATCCCCTTCCGCACCAGATACTGCATCTTTTTCTCAAGGTCGGACTGAAGAAGCCTTTCTTCATCAGCCATTATCTGCAGTATTTCGCTACGCGGATGCATGGCCTGCATCTTGTATTTGTTACCCAGCGCGTTGCCTTCCTGTGCGGCATTGGTGTGGCTGGCAAATCCGGTCCGCTTACGGTGCAGGATACGCAAATGCCCCTGATAAACAGGAAAATCCCCTTTCAGGCAACTGCGCAAATCATGCTCCAGATCGTCATACTGCGAGGGAGAAAGGAACAGGGAAAAGCCTCCGTTGTCAAGCAGCTTCTGTGTCCTGAACAGATGGCAGCACCCCGTAACCGAACCGCAAGGGCGCATGAAATCGAAATATCCACTGTCTAAAAGATAAAGATGCAAATCCGAACACCGGAACGGGTTGGGTGCGATCTTGGTCAAATCCACTTCCGGCCCCTCGCCCTCGTCACCCAAAGGCTGGATGATGTGCAGGTCCACGGACTGCATGACTGACGGCGAAGCGTAATCCAAAACCTTACAACCCCAGACCCCGGCTTCGGGGTAAGCCTCCACCGCTGCACCGAAACGGGAGACCCAATCCGGCTCTACTTCTACATCGTCATCAAGGTAAACCGCAAAATCACACTCCATAACCTGCGGTTCCTTCATCAGCCAGTTGCGGGCAGCGGCAGCTCCGACGTTTACGGGCAGGTCAATGCGCACCATCTGCTCTCCGAACTCGTATTGCCACTTGCTGATGACCTCGGCTGTTCCATCGGAAGAACCGTTATCAAGCATAAAAATTTTGGCCCCATGCAGCTCGGAAACACGCAGGGAAGCGAGAGTGGCATCCAGTTCTTCTGCTTTGTTAAAAGAATACAGGAGAATGGCCAGACTTCCGGGCAATGGAGATGTCTTTTCATCCAAGCCGCAAGCCAAATCATAGACGCGCATAGCTTCGGAAGTTCGCCATGGCTGTGCATCAACAGCACCGGCAAGAATAGAAATGGATGTTTCGCGCTCTCCAAGCTTTAAAGCAATAGATGCGGCCAGATGAGCCATGTTATTCAATCCGAAAACATCGGAAGCGGACATGAGCAGTGGGAATGCTTCTGCCGCATTTCCGCTCATATAATGAAAAAAGGCTTTCGAACAGTTAATTGCCGGTAAGATTTCAGGGTGAAACTCTCCGGACAAAAGTTCCAACCCGAAGTTGAAATCGGCAAAAGCCCCGGCATGGACCATACCCTGCTGTATCCAAAACAGATTACCCGGTTCTTTTTCAAGAGACGAAAGGATGTATTTCTTAACCTTTTCAGCATCACGCTTGCCGGTAATACGCATGAAATATGAAAGGTTCTCAGGCTGCTTCCAATGGGTAACTACTCCCTTCAGGCAGGATGCGACAGAAGAAGGAAAGAGCGGCAGCAGCCCTTCGACTTGGGCAAGCTGGGCTGCAGTATTGCCGTCCAACGGGTTTGAGCAATAAGCCGCCAACAACAATTCAACACCCAACTGCGGGTCTGACTCCAAAGCATGTGCCCCGGTATCAAAAAGGTGCTTCGCGCCCACAGACCCCATCAAGAGTTTGCGGCGTACGGGTTCATGCATGCCGGACCAATAAGTATCGCTGTAGAGTTTGCCCATTTCTATTCCCTTCTAATTAACGGATGGATTATTCAAACCCACGTTAACCAAAAGGAATCTCCTCCACAACACCTCTTGTAAAAACAAAAATGGAGAAGAGCTATTCAACTCTTCTCCATAAATAAATTCGGAATTCAAAATAGTACGATTACTTCTTAATCAACCGGTCAATGTCCGGCAGTGCTGTCTGAGGTTTATCTCCGGGCAATGATGAGTACACACCCAAAAGAGCTTGAGCTTTAGCTGTGGTGGACATGAAAGAACGCACTATCCTGCGGTTCAAGCGGCCCATTTCACTGCGCAATTCACTGTCTTCGATGAGCCTCTTCATTGACTGGGCAAGGGCTTCGGCATCTTCCACTTCGCATAGCAGACCGTTAACCCCGTCGCGGATAAGTTCAGCAGTTCCACCGGCCTTGGTGCAGATGGCAGCCAGCCCGCACTCGAAAGCTTCAAGCAAGGTGTTTGGCATGGACTCCTGCCGCGAACTCATGACGTAGATATGCGATGTCGCCAACAGATTAACCACTTCCTCATGAGGAATGTAACCGGGACACTCAATGCGTTCCAACGTAGATGCCGATGCAATATCCCGGTAGGCGGAAAGGTCTTCCATTCCTACCGCAATAAAACGAACACCTTCGCATTTGTCCTGCGCCAGCAAACGGTCCACAGCCTTGATATACACATCCGGTCCCTTGGCGTGGCCTTCATTACCTACGTAAATGATGGAAGTTTCCGCAGCACGCTTGGGCTTGCGGCCTCCGCCGACAAAAGAATTGTAGACCACTTGCGCACGCTTGGGCAGCACACCGTGTTTGAGCAGCACTTCACGGCTCTTGGCAGAGTTACAAATATAACCATTGCCGATAAGCGAAAAGAGCGGAGCAAGCGGGTTAGGCTTGTAGATAACGCCACGGTTAAAGAAAAGTTTAAACTTGCGTCCGCCGAGCAGGGAAAGCCCTTTGGCAATGCAGCCGATCTTGACCGCACGGTTGTGGTAGGTATGAACCACGTCAATCTGATGCTCTTCAATCACACTGGAAAGAAATCCCGCTGCAGCGAGCATATTCTTGAAGTCGTCAAGAATGACAACTTCCACACCCATTTCTTCCAACTCCGGAATAAGCTTGGAGTCGGATTTGAGCACTGCAACTACACCGATTCCGGCATGAACCATAGCTCTGGCACTGTTGATCAACTGCCTGCTGCCGCCGGAAAGTTTCTCCGTGTCAGTGATGTAGAGCACCTTGCCGATATCGTTGCGCTTGGTGAAAAATTTGAAACAAAGCATGGCTGACGCTTCATTTGAATACATGAGCAGCCGTTTCTTTATCCATGCTGCATCCTTGCTGGTCCCCACTCCGATGCGGTTGATACGCATGGGATCAGTGCCGAGCATGTTTGCTGAACGCTCAAGGGTGAAGGTTCCGCAAAATCCGGCTGCAGCGGCCTCCTGCATACCGAGAGTATCAAAATCACCCCAAGGCCAGCAGAAGAACTGACGATGCGCGCCATTTATCTTCTGGATCTTTTCAAAACAGCTATTGAAATCATCACGAATGAATTTGCGCCTTTCATCATCGGAGCGCCGCTTGAAGGTTACCTTGCCCTTACGGAACTGGGGCCAGAAACCATTGTAGGCAAAAGCACTGCCATAATCATAGGTAAGCAGCTCTGAATCACGTTTGCGGTAAATACCCCATGTGGACCAATGGGAATCTGCAGAAAAATTACCTTTGAAGCGGAAGTCCTTGAAACAGCCCTGATGACGGCAGGTATGGGCGTAAACTTCCATACCTTTGTCATGGACCAGTGATTTAAGCTCCGCCTCATTCATGAACTGGGAGTTGTCGTTTTCAGAGAGAGCCTTGATGAAAGACTCGCGCATTGAAAACATCTGCGGAACATCCGCCCTGCTCCTGATTTTTCCCTGACCGATAAAATCACTGACCGCAAAAAAGACCCCGGTCATACCCCGCTCTTCGAGCATGGGAACAACGTTGATCCAATTGCTGATATGGCAGTCATCAAAGGTGAGCACCACATACTTGTCATCCATGGGTTTGCGGCCCATGCAGATTTCATAAAGATGGTCGGCAGTGATGGTTTTGAATCCCATCTCCAGAATCATATCAAGATGGGAAGCAAAGGTGGCGGGGGAATGACCGTCCTCTTCACAGACGGCATGATAACAAAAAACAGGAACACTCTTACCGAGCATGTGACAACTCCGAAACGCTTCGATGCCAAAAGCCCTCCCCCCGTAAAATTAAACTTAAACGGGGGGAGGGAAATCAATTACATTTGCAGACGGAAGGTTTCGGTTGAAAGCTTCCGTTCGAGTCGTCTTGCCACGAGACTCATCAGGTAGCAACAAATAAAGTACAAAAATGCTACGGTAGTATAAATTTCAAAAGGATAGATCATGAGCCTGTTGTTCAGTCCCTGGGCAACGAATGTCAGCTCCAGAACCCCGATAACAAAGGCCAGAGAGGTATCTTTAAAGATGGCGATAAACTGCCCCACAATAGCCGGAAGCATCTGTTTCAACGCCTGCGGCAGGATAACCTTGCGCATGGCCTGCCAGTAAGTCAGTCCGGTGGAAACTGCAGCCTCGAACTGGCCGGAAGGCAGGTTCTGGATGCCGGAACGGACAATTTCAGCCAGATAAGCCCCGGTAAATACGGTCAGGGCGATAGTCGCCGACCAGAAAACGTTCATGAACTTTCCGGTCAGAATCGGGATAAAAAAGTAAATCCAGAAAATAACCATAATCAACGGGTTACCGCGGATAAGCTCAATGTACAAAGTGGACGGGATCAGAAAAAGCTTGTTCTTGGAAGTACGCCCGATACCTACGAGCAATCCGATGAAAAAACTGACCGAGATTGCGATTACCGACATGATAATGGAAAAGGACAGACCACCCAGTCCCCAAAGAATTTCGTTAGGATCGCCTTCGGGGAATCTCCACCAAAGCAGGGTTCCGATATTTTCACGGATAACTTCAAAATTAAATTTGGATACGCCGTAAAGAGCGGATATGACCAGAAAGGCCAGACAGGCCAGAAATGTTCCTTTCCAGATAAGTCCTAACACCTTGGAGAGTTTAGCCAGAAAGGCCTTGCGCGCAGCCTGTGAGCTGGAAAGGCTGAAATCATTCTGCCGTCTACGCTTTATACGACGATGCATTTTGGCAAAGAAAGCAAAAGGGGCTTCAAAAGGCCAGAAAAGCAGATGTGCAAACTTGTGCCCCAGAGTGCGGTCCTTAACCGGAACAATCTGCAACTTCCAGTTAACCAAGGTAAGGATACCGGCAATAGTCAGGGAAAGGGAAAGATAAATTACAGTGGCGGCGGTGGTAGCTTCAAATCCCTTAAAGGTCATACCTTCGATCTGCTGTGATGCCCAACAGAGTTCCGGCACACCTACAACCATAGCCAGCGATGAGTTCTTCATGTTGTTCAGGAACTCACTGCCCAGCGGGGGAATGATGGCCCTGAAAGCCAGCGGAAGAATGATCTTGGTCAGGGTCTGGAACGGAGTCAGTCCTGAAGAATACGCTGCCTCCAACAATCCTTTAGGAATGGACTGAATACCGGCGCGGATGACCTCCGCCATAAAGGAACTGGTGTAGATACCGAGCCCCACAGTGGCTGAAAGCATTTCAAAATTCTGGTCAAAGAGAAAATTGCGGACACCTTCCGGCAAACCCATGGGCAAAGCGAAATACCAGAAAAAAAGCTGAACCAGCAGCGGTGTATTCCTGAAAAACTCAACGTAACAGGTACAAAAATAGTAAACCGGCTTAAACTGTGAAAGTCTGCCCAGTCCGAAAAGAATACCGAGGCCCAGCGCAATGGCCGAACTCATGAGCGTGATACTGATGGTCAGGTTCAAACCGGTGACGAGCATACCGCCCAGAACTTCGCCGTAAGAAGGGTCTTCCTTATATAATACCGACCAATCGAATTTGTAGCCGAAGTCGAAGACCCAGCCGAAATAGTAGACCAGTATGGCGGTCACAGTGGCGAGGCATAGATACTGAACCCAAGTTTTTTCCAGATAGCGATTGATCATTGCAGAAACTTTCTCTTTGTCTTCAATTTAAAAAGTGGCGGGGCCACGGGACCCCGCCAGTCTAGCAAATCAAATGAAGCCTAGGGCCACATTTCAATTTTTTCGGTAAGGGGGAAGTAGTACTTGGTGTCAGGACCGTACCACTTGTTGTAGATCTTTTCGTAGGTGCCGTCTTTCCACATATCCTGCAGTGCGAAGTTAACAGCGTCACGAAGCTTGGAATCATCTTCAACCAGACCGATGCCGTAAGGCTCGTTGGAGAAGAAGTCACCAACCAGTTCGTATTTACCGGGAACCTGTGCAGCGTAGCCAAGCAGGATGGTGGAGTCGGTGGACCATGCGTCTACACGACCCATCTGCAGAGCCTGAAAACACTCAGATTCTTTCTGGTAGGAAATAACTTTGGGAGCAGCATCGCCGAGGCTCTTGAGCAGGTTCTTAACGTTCAGCTCAGAAGTGGTACCCTGCATAACTGCAACCTTTTTGCCCACGAAGTCCTTGAGGGTGGAGAACTTGCCTTTGGGAGCAAGCATCTTCTGACCGTCAAAGAAGTAAGTGATGGAAAAATCGATGGATTGATCACGGGAACGCTTGTGAGTCATGTTGGAAACGGAAGCGTCGATGCGGCCCTGCTGGAGAAAACCGATACGGGTTTTGTTGTTAACGGGAACCTGATCGATTTTAACGCCCAGGCGTTTTGCGATTTCGTTAGCGATATCAACGTCAAAACCAACCCATTCTTTCTTGGCGTTGTAGAAAGCACCGGGAATGGAGTCAGTCATGATACCGACACGGATAACCTTGTCTTTCATGATTTTGTCATAGGTGGCGCCTGCAAATGCAGTTGCAGCAAAAGCCATAACCAGAGCGGCTGCGAGAGCCAGAGTCATAAACCTTTTCATTCTTTCCTCCTGCGTGGAAATAGACAAAGAGTATACAAAAGAGCGATCCCCGACACCGGAAACCGCGAGCTTCCTGATACTGAGCCTGTAAATATTAATTTACAAGCAATAACCTCACCTCACTATTTACACCCATCATATTTAGATGGGGAATTCCCTAATGTGAAAGAATCTTGCTCAAGAAAAGCTTGGAACGATCATGCTGGGGGTTGTGGAAAAATTCATCGGGAGTGTTTTCCTCAATGAGAGTCCCCTCATCCATGAAGATAACCCGGTCCGCTACCTCACGGGCAAAGCCCATTTCGTGGGTTACGCAAACCATGGTCATACCTTCACGGGCCAGAGCCTTCATTACGTCCAGCACCTCGTTGATCATTTCCGGGTCAAGGGCGGAAGTAGGCTCGTCGAAAAGCATGATATTGGGGCGCATAGCCAGACCGCGGGCGATTGCCACACGCTGCTGCTGGCCGCCGGAAAGCTGGGAGGGATAATCCCCGGCCTTGTCCGGAATGTTGACCTTGGAAAGAAGTTCCATGGCCAGATCTTCAGCATCCTTGCGTTTCATATTCCGAACCATGGTCGGTGCAAGAATGATATTTTCCAAAACCGTCATATGCGGATAGAGATTGAAAGACTGGAATACGAATCCGATCTCCGCCCGCAGCAGGGGCAGGTTTACCCTAGGACCGTTCACATCCATGTCTTCTACAATTATTTCACCTTCCTGAATGGGTTCAAGACGGTTAATGCAACGGATCATGGTGCTTTTACCAGACCCGGAAGGCCCGCAGACAACAACCACTTCGCCTTTTTTAATATGAAGGTTAAGATCCCTCAGGGCGTGGTAGTCACCGTAGTATTTATTGACATTGTTAAATTTTATCACTTTTGTACAAATCCCGTAAAAAATTGTTCTTAGCTCGAAAAAAACGGGTATCAAATGGAACAAAATTCGGCAAGTCCATCTCTATTTTGGATGAACTCTTCTTTTTTTAACGTTTCGCGAATTATCTATCTTATGAAAAATCATTTTTGTTAAAAACAGCCCTGAATTTTCCTGCAAAAGACAACTCCACACAATATTGTTGATTTCGTAAATCGAAATTATTTTTAACTTTCTTGCGTTTTGATCATAAATTTTCCTTTCTAATCAATATGAAAGAAAGCCTCAAAATACGCAGCAGGCAGCTTAAACGGGCATTATACAAAAGGATTTCATACATTTTCAATATAAACCCGCCTGCCAGAAGGGATATTTTGCACTCTTTTTAGGATTTTCCCTTAATTAATCGACCTTAATAATATATATGGAGTTGAAAAGGTTCTCACTTAGATATATGGAATCTACATGCCTGAGAGTACATTACTATTCATAGCCGAACCCCAATCCGTGACGTCCGTGTTTTCCCCTCTCAAAGAAGCGGGGTTTCAAGCAGGACTGGCCGATAACCTTGCCGGGGCCATCAATTTCATCAAAAAATCAAAGCCGTGCCTTATTTTCACAAGGCCGGTTATGCAGGGCTATTCCGCTCAGGCTCTTCTGGCCGAAGCCGTAAATATCGAAAATTTCCCTCCGGTAGTTATTTTTTCCCGCAACGGTTCTGCAGATGAAGCCCAGAGGTTTATGGAACTGGGAGCCCGAGATTACTGGCTGGAACCGCTTTCATGGGAAAAAATAAAACTCATGCTTCCCGATGAAAAGCCTTCCTCAATGCCCTCAGCGGACCAACTCGGCGCACCGGACAAACCTGCCGCTCCGGAACAGAAAGGCACTCAGGGACGCTACCAGATAATCGGTCAGCATCCGGCCATGTCCCGCGTTCTGGGCCTTGCCAAGCAGGTTGCCAAATCCAAGGCAACAGTACTTATTTCAGGTGAATCAGGAACAGGTAAGGAAATGTTCGCCCGCTTCCTGCATCACCATTCCGACCGGAACTACAAGCCTTTCGTAGCCATCAACTGCGCCGCCCTGCCCGAACACCTGCTGGAGTCTGAACTTTTCGGACATGAAAAAGGCGCATTTACCGGAGCCATCAACCGCAAACTCGGTAAATTTGAACTCGCATCCGGTGGAACCATCCTCCTTGATGAAATTACCGAAATGGAACTGGGTCTACAGGCTAAACTGCTCAGGGTTTTACAGGAAGGTGAAATTGACCGCGTCGGCGGTGTGGAAACCGTAAAGGTTGACGTGCGCGTACTGGCTACAACCAACCGTGCAATTGAAGAAACAGTAAAGGAAGGCAAATTCAGGCAGGACCTCTTCTACCGTCTGAACGTCATTCCGCTTAAGCTTCCTGCCCTCTCCCAGCGCGGTGAAGATATCCTGCTGCTGGCAAAATTTTTCGTTAATAAATACTGCACTGAATACGGCCTGTCACCGCTCGCCTTTTCGGAGGAAGCGACAAACTGGCTTCTGAGTTACGATTGGCCCGGTAACGTGCGAGAGCTCCAGAACCTGATGGAAAGAGCCGTGCTGCTGGCTGGTGCCGGCCCCATTGAGTCCAAGCATTTCCTTAATGATCCCGACGCATGGATGCCGGAAGAAGCACACACTGAAGGCATTGCACCAGCCGAAGAACAGGCTGCTAACGCTGACGGTGTAGCAGCAGAATTCGCAGTCATGCCCATATCCGAAATGGAAAAGAAACTTATCATCAAGAGTCTGGATCAAACAGCTGGAAACCGTACCAAGGCCGCCGAACTGCTGGGTATCTCAGTACGCACCCTGCGCAACAAGCTTAATGACTATAAAAAACAAGGTCTGGATTTGTAGCTTCCCAATACGATAACAATTTTAAAAAAGGCTGCCGTAATTTACGGCAGCCTTTTTCTTTGCACGAACCATACATTAATTAACATTATGTCATATAAAAGTATGATGTTTTTCGTCATACAGATGTTAAGATCACTCCAGCTTTATTTAAGCTGCATACTATTATTTCGCAGCTATGTGTTGATATTGAGAACCTTTTGCAATATTATTTAAATCTAACAAGCTAATTTCTCTTTGCGATATCCCCCCAAAAAAATTCTTCCAATCGAAAGAGACTAAGACCCACTCATCACATTAGGGAGAGGTACAGTGAACAAACTTTCCATTCGCGGCAAACTTGCCGTTCTTTTCTGCATTGCAATTTTCACCTCGCTGCTCACCATAGGAGTCAGCGCATATTCTTCATACGAACTAACCGAGCTTGAAGCCCAAAAGACACAGGAAATCATGCTCAATGCCCAGAAGGAAAAGCTCAAGTCAGCAGTATCATCCATGGCAGCCGCACTTTCCGGCGTGGTTGCAGGATTAGATGACGAACAGGAGCAGCTAAGGCTGATGCGTACCATGATCAAAGACGCGTTCTATGAAAATGATTCCTCCGGCTACTACTTCATCTACAAAGGCACTGTTAACGTTGCCCATCCGGTTAACCCCTCACTGCACGGCAAGGACCTCGACAATCTTGTGGGCAAGGACGGCATCTATTCAGTAAGGGAACTGGCCCGTGCAGCCCGCAACGGTGGAGACTTCGTACACTTCACATGGGATAAACCCGGATTCGATGAACCCATGCCCAAGCTCGGCTACGCAGCAATGATTCCGGGCACCGACTTCTGGATCGGAACCGGAGTATACATTGACAACATCAAGAGCCAGGCTGCGGTAATCAGGGCTGAAATGGAAGATCTTAACTTCACCGCCATCCTGATGCAGAGCGGAATTTCCGCCGGTCTTTTCCTGCTCATCCTGCTCCCGACAGGAATCATCATGAGCAAGGGCATCATCAAGCCCATCATTGAAATTAAGGAAGAAGCCCGCAAAATAGCATCCGGCGAATTCGACACCAACCTGACCGTCACCAGTAAAGACGAGATAGGCGAATTGCAGGTAGCACTTTCCGAAATGGCTGAATCCTTACAAAAAAACATAACCGAAATTACCCGTAAGGAGCAGGAAGCCGCACAAAAGGCAGAAGATGCCCTGCGAGCCAGCAGCGAAGCCAGAGCCGCCAACGAACTTGCCGAAACCAAGGCCGCGGAACTTCTCGAAGCCGCAGTACAGCTTGATAATGTAGTATATTCCGTATCCACAGCAACCGACAACCTGATGGTACAGATTGAACAATCCAGCGCCGGAGCCGCAGAGCAGGCCAGCCGGGTTGAAGAGACCGCCAGCTCCATGGAAGAGATGAACGCCACGGTGATGGAAGTGGCCCGAAACGCCGCCAGCGCTGCTGAGGAAGTAGACAAGGCCCGAAACATGGCCGAAGAAGGAGCCGAAGTTGTTTTCCGCGCAGTAGGCGGTATCGAAACAGTTTCAACGCAGGCCAAAATTCTCATGGATGACATGACCACCCTTGGAAATCAGGCTGAAGGTATCGGCGAAGTCATCAACGTTATTAACGACATTGCGGATCAGACCAACCTGCTGGCGCTCAACGCAGCTATCGAAGCGGCAAGGGCCGGAGAAGCAGGTCGAGGCTTCGCAGTTGTGGCGGATGAAGTGCGCAAACTGGCTGAAAAAACCATGGCCGCCACCAACGATGTTTCCAATGCAGTAAAAAGCATTCAGGACGAAGCGCGCAAGAATATTGATAACACCGTAAAATCGGTTGAGACAATCACCGAAGTTACCGAACTAGCAACCGCTTCCGGCGAGTCCCTGCGTGAAATAGTGACACTGGTCAATGCCGCAACCGCTCAGGTGCAGTCTATCGCCACCGCCGCAGATCAGCAGAGTTCCGCCAGTGACGAAATTACCCGTTCCATTACCGGGATCAGTGATATTTCCACTGAAACCTCTGCTGCTATGACCCTGTCCAGAAACGTAGTCAGCGACCTTTCCGAACAGATCAAAACCCTGAACAGCATGACCGAACGCATGAAAGCTTAAAGCACAAACAACTTAGACAAAAACAAAAGAAGGGCAGCCCGTCACCGGACTGCCCTTCTCTATTTCATATCTATCTGTAATTACTCAGCAGTAATAACTTCCAAACCGCCCATGTAAGGACGCAGTGCTTCAGGAATCACGATGGAGCCGTCTTTCTGCTGGTAGTTTTCAACCACAGCAACAAAAGTACGGCCAACAGCAAGACCGGAGCCGTTCAGTGTGTGTACGTACTGTTTCTTCTTGCTGTCCTTGGGCTGGAACTTGATGTTGGCACGACGGGCCTGAAAGTCCCCGCAGTTGGAGCAGGAAGAAATCTCACGGTATTTATCCTGTCCGGGTAGCCATACTTCGATGTCGTAAGTCTTTACGGAGCCAAAGCCCATGTCACCGGTACAAAGGGTGATGACCCGGTAATGCAGGCCGAGACGCTTGAGAATTTCTTCAGCGTGTCCGGTCATCTTTTCAAGGTCTTCGAAACTTTTGTCAGGATGGGCAAAACGAACCATCTCCACTTTGTGGAACTGGTGCTGGCGAATCAGCCCTTTGGTGTCCTTACCGTAAGACCCGGCTTCGGAACGGAAACAGGGAGTAGGTGCGCAGTATGCAATGGAAAGATCTTCTTCGCTGAGCACTTCATCACGGTGCAGGTTGGTCAGCGGAACTTCCGCAGTGGGGATCATGTAGTATTCCCAGTTCTCCAGTTTGAAAAGGTCCTCTTCAAACTTGGGGAGCTGACCGGTACCAAACAGGGAATCGCGGTTGACGATGTACGGAGGAATGACTTCGGTGTAACCGTGATCCATAGTCTGAACATCAACCATGAAAGAAGTCAGTGCACGCTCCAGACGTGCACCCCATTTCTTGAGCACGGCAAAACGCGCACCGGTGAGCTTGGCTGCACGTTCGAAATCAACACCGCCTAGTTCAACTGCCAGATCCCAGTGTTCACGGGGAGTGAAATCAAACTCAGGCTTCTCGCCCCAGTGACGGATTACCGGGTTATCGTCCTCGGTTTTACCGAAAGGAACGGACTCGTCAGGCATGTTAGGAACGGAGCTGAGCCATTCACGTTCTGCGGATTCAATATCTTTAAGGTCTTCATCAAGGGCCTTGATTTTGCCTGATACTTCACCCATGCGAGCGATGATCTCGGAAGCATCGCCCCCTTCTCTCTTTATCTTTGCAATCTCGCCGGAGGTAGAGTTGCGCTCGGCTTTAAGGGATTCCACTTCCTGCAGCAGGGACTTACGGCGGGAATCCAGATCGCTGAATTCATTAACATCAAGTTTGGACCCTCTTTTTTTGAGGCTTTCGCGAACTACATCCAGATTGTTCTGTACAAATTTCAAATCGAGCATTTCATTCTCCTGATATCATCTATATAAAAAGGCTCGTCTCAAGCCCTGCCATGCAGATATGATCCATCAAACTAAATTCATATTTATTTTGAATAAATCGGATTCTTTTTTCCCGTCAAATTCATGTATATGATTTTGACGAACGGGTCACTAGTAGCGAATCTAAGCACACTAATAAAGGGTATTCTTGCATCAATTTGCATAAAATACCTACAAATCATCAATTCCCATGCGCTTATTTCCATAAACGCAAGCGATATTGGCATAAATTCCAATCAAAAGCAGCAGAGCCATAAGACTTTCCAACCAGCAAGCGAAAAACACATATACCACGCTGGCGGACATACCGAAACCCTGCAAACCTTTTTTCCAGCCCCATGGGGATTCCAGCCAATTGCGTTCATACTCAAGGACTTTATCAATCACAGCAAAAGGCGGCGTAGGCTCAGGTAATTCCATCATAGCTGCCCCGACTCCGGCAATAAAAGCTAAACCCAGAAAAATAGATTTCGTCCACAAGGCCATAAGCAACACACATAGGGAACCGAGCATCACAATCCAGTTCCAATGATTCTGGTGTCTTTTCCAGATAAGACTGCTGATATTCATGAGAGCCATGGCGGGAGAGTATCATTTCACCCTGCAGTAAACAATATGCTGCAACTGCCCCTTTAAATATTGTTTGAATCGGTATACCGTACCTGCATGATTGAAAACATTGTACCATCTATCGGAAAAATTCTTGTTGAAAAAGGCTGGACCATGTCCACTGCAGAATCATGCACCGGAGGCCTTGTCGCCGCTACCCTGACCGACTTCTCCGGCAGTTCCACATGGTTCTCAGGCGCTGTGGTTGCATACTCCAATGAAGTAAAGATGTCGCAGCTGCATGTCCCTGAGCAGGCCATCACAGATCACGGAGCGGTCAGCGAACCGGTGGTCAGAGCCATGGCTGAAGGTGTCTGCAAGGCCCTTAATGTCGATGTGGGCATATCCCTTTCCGGCATTGCCGGGCCAACAGGCGGAACCCCGGATAAACCAGTGGGTACGGTCTGGATGGGCTGGCATGTAAACGGGAAAACCTATGCTGAAAAATTTCTTTTCAGCGGCGACCGCAAGAGCGTAAAAGATCAAAGCCTGCAAACAGTACTGGAAAAGCTGCACCAATTTCTTAAAGAGAGTTAATTCCCGATGAAAAAGACGCTGTTCCTGATTCTCCTCCTTGTTCTCTGCTGCGCGACAAATGGAATCTGCCGCGACTCCCTGCGCAAAACCCTGAACCTGCATGGACAGGCGGAAGAACGCCAGTCTGTGTTGTTTAAGGATTTCCAGCAATCCTGGAATGAAGTGCAGAATGCCACCGGGCCTCTGACCATTGAAGGAGACGTGCTCGGCTATATTCAGGCATACGGAAACAGCAAGATTGACGGAGAGACGCAGGACGGCAACGAATACGGCGCTTTCAAAGCCCGGCTCAGACTGCACTGGGAACCGATTGAAGACGGGAAATTCTTCTTTCAGGTTCAGGGCGGTGTTTCAGACATACACAGCAATCCCTCCAGCCGTGGAATGGTGCTCTCACCACTGAACTCTCAGGCATCCCGGACCAGCCCCGGTGGACAGGCATCCATTTCAGATGTGCTTTACACCCAGCACTTCACAGACAAAAAAATGTTTGTATCCCTAGGCTGGACTGACCCTGAATCCTTCATGGATGAAAACCGCTTTGCCGGAAACGGACGTATCCAGTTCGTCAACTCCATGTTCAACAATGAGCCGATCTTTGACGGAATTGATACCAACCTACCCATCGTTGCTGTCGGCTTCAACCCGGAAGAGCAATTCAAGTTCACCATGCTGGCCCAAGCCACAACTTATGCAGGAAGACCCGGCGATCAACGCAAAGGCGACTTTGAAGATATGGCCGACAGTCCGCTCATCGGCGGACAGCTGACATATTCCCCCAGCTTTGGTAAACTGAAAGGTAATTACCGCATCTTCGGCTGGACTAACACGTATGACCAGCCGCGCATTGATGGAAGTGAAGATTCAACGAACTGGGGTATCGCCTTTAACATGGATCAGGACATCACCGAAGATTTCGGGATATTCGCAAGGCTGGGAAAAGGTAACGGCGCGATAAACGACATCAGCTGGACATGGTCGATCGGTACTCACTGGCAAGGCCCGATCCCCGGAAGGGAGCAGGATGTCTGGGGTGTTGCCGCAGGTGGCGTGCAAGGCAACAAGCATACTGCCAACAAAGACATGGAGTTCCATTACGAGACCTACTACCAAGTCAAGCTGACCGACAATTTTTCAATTGTCCCGGACCTGACCTACGTAAACAACTCCAACGCCAACAGTAATAATGATGATATAATGTTCGGAATGTTGAAATTATTCTTCACTTTTTCCACACCCGGTTCATAAACACCTTAACAGGTTGGGATAATATGAAAAAGATACGCACATTTATCGCACACCCCGTACCCGAGGAGTGGAAAGGAATAATAAGGGAAGCTTCCTGCAGCCTGCATGAAGGGCTGAAATCAAAAATCGCATGGGTTAAGCCTGAAAATATGCACTTCACCCTGAAATTTCTCGGTCCAATAGGGGAGGACAAACTTGCAGAGGTGCAGGGAGTACTCAAAAAAATCCCGGTTGTAAACTTCAAAATTTCAACAGCAGGAGCCGGCTTCTTTCCGGCACTTGAAAAGCCGCATGTGATCTGGATTGGACTTGAACAGGGCGCCAAGGGATTCTGCTCTACCGCTGCAACAATTGAGTATCAAATGGCAAAGCTGGGCTTTGAAGAAAAGGGAAAATCCTGCCACGCCCACCTTACTCTGGGACGGGTCAAAAAAATTGCCAAGGATGACTGGGTCGCACTGGCTGAAAAGATAAACGGCATTGATTTGCCAGAGGCAGAGATAAACGGCTTCACTCTCTACAAAAGCGAGCTTACACCGGACGGACCTATTTATTCTGTGCTTGAAGAGTATAAGTAAAGAAAAGGCGGACAATCCACTTAGGACTGCCCGCCTTTTCTTTTATATTCAAAACGGCTCTAGCTATTCAATTTAACGTAATAGAAATTACGCCCACGCTGAACCTTGAGCATGACTTTGTTGTTCATACGGTAGCGCAAGAAGGAATCAAGAAAATCCTTTTGCGAGCCTACCATATGGTTGCCGATCTGGTGAATCTTGTCACCGGGTTGCAGGCCGAGCCTTGCTGCTGCACTGTTTTTACGCACCTTGCTGACCAGCATGCCCCGCCCGCGAGAATCATTGTCCACAACCATTCCCCAGCGTGTCCATGCCTGAGACCTGACCTGCTGCGACTCCAAAGATTGTGGACGGACCACAATATTCCGAACTTTGCCATCGTGAAGAACTTCAAGATCAACATCCTCACTGCGGGTCTGAACCCGGAGCAAGGCAAGGTATCCGGCCTTATCCTCAACCTCGATACCGTTAATCTTCAAAATAACATCACCGGGTTTCAAGCCCGCATAGGATGCCGGAGTATCCTTATGGACATCGGTAACCAGCATCCCATAAACACGAGATAGACCGAAATAGCTCGCTGCCCCCTGATCAAGATCTTGACCGCTCAGTCCCAGCCATACCGGAGAGACCTTACCGGATTCGAGCAGTTCCTTGACCACACGCTTGGCCCGGTTGATGGGAATGGCAAAGCCGATCCCTTCTGCACGGGCTTGAATGGCTGTATTGATACCGATCAGGTCACCCATGATATTCAGCAGCGGTCCGCCGCTGTTACCGGGGTTAATGGCGGCATCAGTCTGGATGAAATCAGTATAAGCACCCTCTTTTGACTTAACGGTGCGCTTAAGAGCTGAAACAACCCCGGTAGTCACTGTATGGGTGTAGCCGAAGGGGTTACCGATAGCGATGACCGTCTCACCGATATAAATATCCGACGAGTCGCCCATGGCAACCTGCGGCAGATTGCCCGCACCTTTAATCTTGAGGACTGCAATATCAAAATCCGCATCAGAACCGACAATCTCGGCAGGATATTCCTCGCCGTTGATCATCCTGACTTTGATATCACTTCCGCCTGAAAGGACATGGGCATTAGTGAGCACCAACCCTCGGCGACCGTTAATAATCACCCCGGAACCGGTGGACTGAGTACGGAACTTACGTTTCTGGGTCGGGAGGCCTTCGAAGAACAGCTCAAGCCCCTGCCCTCCGAACATCTGTCCGAACGGAGAAACACCACGCTCTACAATACTGGTAACATTGATATTCACAACAGCCGGAGCGGTCTTCTGCACCGCCCGTACTACAGGTGTCACGCGCAGGGAATCATTCCGGGCAGCAAGGGCCGGCTGGGTCATAACTACAGCGAGCAATGCAAGTATGAGACTTTTTAACGCGCGGTTCATATCAATTATCTTCCAGCCATGGACATGAGTCTGGCAATGCGGTCCTCAGTAGAGGGGTGGGTGCTGAACCAGTTTGCCATGTTTCCGCCACTGAAGGGGTTAACGATGAACATGTTTTCAGTTGCCGGGTTGGCGTCCATGGGAATGTTGCGCGCACTTGCATCCAATTTGTAGAGTGCGGACGCCAGCGCCTTAGGATCACTTGAAATCTGTGCTCCGGTGGAATCAGCAAGATATTCACGGGAACGGGAGATTGCCATCTGAATCAGGGAAGCGGCAATAGGTGCGAGGATTGCCACAAGAATCGCAGCAAAGGGGTTGGTTCCGCCTTCCTCGTCATCACCGCCGAAACCGAAAATTGCAGCCCACTGCATCATGTTGGCGACCATCATAATCACCCCGGCCAGAACTGCCGCAACGGACTGGATCAGGATATCGCGGTTCGCTATATGTCCGATTTCATGGGCAATAACACCGCGCAATTCTTCAGGAGTCAGGATACGCATGATCCCGCTGGTCACTGCTACAACGGCATTTTCAGGGTTGCGTCCGGTGGCGAATGCGTTAGGGGCATCCTGATCAACCACATAAAGGCGCGGGGTGGGAATTCCGGCATTGGCAGCCAGTTCTACGACCATAGCGTGTACCTGAGGAGCATCGTTGGGAGAAAGCTGGCGAGCTTTATACATGGAAAGAACGATTTTATCGGAATACCAGTAGCTGCCCACGTTCATGAACATGGCAAGGCCAAAGGCAATGACAAGCCCGGTCCGTCCCCCCATCAATCCTCCGAGAAAGAGAATGATAGCCGTAAGCGCGGCGAGCAGGAAAAAAGTCTTGATCTGACTGGTCATATTAAAATCTCCTGTTTTTTTATCTTGATAGAAAAATACCGCATCGGAATCGATGCGGTATATGAAAGATATGATTTAATACCATTCAGTCAAGAGATCGTAAATCAATAAAATCATTCCTCAACAATAGTATCCTTGGGCAGGACAATAGTAAAAGCAGTACCCTGACCTTCAACACTGGAACAGTTAATAGTTCCGCCAAGCCTTGTGTTAACCAGATTATAAACGATGCTCATTCCCAACCCAGTTCCGCCTGCACCGCGCTTGGTGGTGAAAAAAGGTTCGAAAATCTTATGCACATTGGCTTCGCTCATTCCCTTACCGTCGTCAGTGTAGCGGATAACAATACCTTCATCGGCAACCTCTACTCCGATATCAATATTCCCAGCCTCAACACCCTCAAATCCATGGATCAGGGTATTTATAATAAGATTCGAAAATATCTGCATAAAAACACCGGGATAAGTATTCAAAACCAGATCGTCAGCACAATTGATATTGATCTTATGCTGGGTTCGCTTGTACTTGGAACGCAGGCTGAGCAGGATTTCGTCTATGTATTCACGGAAATTAATGGTCCTTTTCTGACCTGAAGCCTGATCCGCGGCCACCTGCTTAAAAGTACCGATCAGTTCTGCAGCCCGATGCAGATTAAGCATGCTGGACTTAGTGGCCTCCCGCGCTACGGATATAAACTTATCAAAGTCAGACTTACGCAATTGCCCTGAATCAAGCTTCTTTGAGATCTCATTCAGCTTCTCTTCCATAAAACTGATGCTGGTCACACTAATCCCACCGGAGTGTTGATCTCATGGGCAACTCCGGCCACAAGGTCACCGAGAGCTGCCATTTTTTCAGACTGAATGAGCTGGTTCTGGGCATTCTCAAGACGTTCCACGGAGCTGCGCAGCTCGGCAGTCCGTTCCTCAACCTTCTGTTCAAGATCACGATTTAATGAGCTCAACTGATCCTGAACCGAACGTAATTCAGAAATATCCTTGCCCTCAGCAAGCAGAAAAAGCATTTTTCCATCAATATCAAAGGCCGGCTTCAAGGAAAAATCAACATACCGGGAACTTCCGTCAGGAAGATTTGTCTTCACTTCCCTGCGGACAATATGCCCGTTGGCGGCATTCTTGATGTCTTCTTTTAAATTCTCCCGCAGTGACGGCGGATCCTGCCACCAAGCTCCTTCCCAAAAAGGACGATCCAGAACATCCTCAGCAGCGATATCTCTGATATCAAGAGCTGCTCTGTTCACTTCTCTGAGATTACCATCCAGATCAACTACCCCCATGAACTGGAGAGACTGGCTGAACACGCCCCTGAACATGGCTTCACTCAGAGCAATCTGTTCCTGCGCTTCCTTAAGTTCTGTGACATTGTGACCTTCGACGATGAGAAAAAGGACTTTACCGCTGTCATCGACTACCGGATTTGCGGAAAAATCAACATAAATGACCTGCCCACCTTGTCCTTCATGTCTAAATATCCCCTTGCCCACACCGCCAAATGAAGCAACCTGAATCAATTCCTTCAGTTCACGCTGTGCAGCCAGAGAATCCTCCCACCACGGGGTTTCCCAAAGATAATGTCCGATGACCTTATCATTTTCACTGCCAATGAAATCCAATGAGGCTTGATTGGCAAGCAGCAGGACGCCTTCAGGACTAAGCACTCCCATAAACTGCTGACTGTGATTAAAGATACCTTTGAAAAGGGCCTCACTTTCCTGAATATCCTTCCCGGCTTTTCTGCTTTGGACGATAGTGTAAAATGAGAGCAGGGAAATCAGCCCCAGAATGCCAATGGTCATCATGATCAATTCACGATTCCGTGCGGCAGCCTCGGACTCAAGGTCATCAAGATACAGCCCGGTTCCCACTATCCACTTCCAAGGATAGAACCTCTGCACATAGGAAATTTTAGGAACTATTTTATTGGGTTGATCCTGCCATTGCCAGTGATAATCCACAAATGCGGAACCATCTTTCGCTGTAGCATTGATCATCTCAACAATGAGCAGCTTACCCTTAAAGTCAGCAAACTTAGACATATCCCGGCCATCCAGCTCCGGCATATATGGATGCATAATCATTTTGGCATTAAAATCATTAATCCAGAAGTAATCCTTGTTATCAGGTCCAAAACGCATCATCCCGATTATTTCAGCACCCTTCCTCCGTGCTTCCTCGGTAGAAATAATGCCTTTGAGTTCCTGATCGCGCAAATGGTCAAGAACACCAATGGCAACCTGAGTCATATGTTTTAAGGATTCTTTACGCTGGAAGAGTAGAGCGTCCCGAACCGCAGGCATATGGATAGCAAAGATAACAATGATAAAAAGCAGCAAAGAAGCAACCGTAGGTACGGCAACCCTCAACCAAACAGGACTTCTACGTCCTATCCCCTTGCTTTTTTCAAAAACACCCATGCATTTCTCCGTACTGTACGAGGAATATATATTAGTTCTGCAAAGTTAAGTGTACACTATATGACAGACAGAATACAACTTCTAAATTTAACGTAGAAGCACTTACCGCTGACAGGCATCAACATTCAGCAATTAAGCCCGATATCACTTGCTCGCGTTGCATTTTTATTTTAAAAATATAAATTCTTGCTTCATTATTATCTAAGACAAATTAATTTTCATAAACAAGACATAAAAAACAAAGAACACAATGCCTGTTGAACAAAACCATCCTCATGAAATCGGAGTAGTTACCGGGGTTTCCGGTGACGCCTACGCTCAAACCTCTTCCGGGACACGTATCCTTGAACCGGGAAGTCCTATTTATCAGGGCGAAGAACTGGTCACCGGAGGAAACGGTAATGTTGAGGTACGTTTTGCTGATGACACCCTGATTTCACAAGGCGCCAACTCCCGCATTGCACTTGATGACTACGTTTATGATCCCGACGGCGGAGAATCCAGTTTTCTGGGTGATATTGCCCAAGGAACCTTCCGTACAGTTACAGGTAAAATTGCCGAACAAAACCCGGACCGTTTCAAGCTCGGTTCACCGCTGGCGACCATCGGTATCCGCGGAACAATTATTCTCAGTGAAGTAAGCAGCGATGGCGAAAAACACGGTGTTGAAGAAATTCATGCCGGTAAAGCCATGCTCCTGCAGAGTA
Organism: Maridesulfovibrio sp.; assembly: GCF_963666665.1. NCBI lineage: Bacteria > Pseudomonadati > Thermodesulfobacteriota > Desulfovibrionia > Desulfovibrionales > Desulfovibrionaceae > Maridesulfovibrio > Maridesulfovibrio sp. The sequence goes on along the minus strand of NZ_OY762999.1, from coordinate 3,962,059 downwards.
AGGCAACCGGTGCAATACGCCAGCTTTTTTCCGGCCAGATGGTCGACGTCGGCAAATCCGGCATACTCAGCCCCGTGCGCTCACTCTCCACGCAGGAACGGGATAACTTCCGTAAAATCGCTTCCGAGAACATCAGGCAGGAACAGGAAATCCGCGAACAGCAGGATGACGACCAGCAGGATGATCAAATTGATGAGCAGAATGACGAACAGCAAAATGATGAGCAGCAAGGAGAGCAGCAGGACGGTCCCCAAGAAGAACTTCCCGGCGATGTAGATCCGGGCGGAGGAGATCCCGGAGCACCAGTTAGTGACGGGGGAGTACTGCATCCAGGACAAGGTGTACTGGACCCGGGCGATGATGCTCTTGTCGGTCAACAAAAATTTAACCCAGATAAAATTGACCAGCCTCCTGAACCATTTGAGAAACCAGAAGTTGAAGAACGGGAAGGAAACGAAAGCCAACAGGAAGAACAACAGCAAGAAGGTGAGGACGGCAGCTCTGGAGACACCGACGGCGGTGAAACTGAAGAAGGTAACAATACCAACCAGCAAAATGAAAACGAAGCTGAAGATGCAAACACAGACAATGATGACACCGGAGATACCGAAAACGACGATACCGGCGGGGAGTCAGAAGACACTGAACACGACATTCACGGCAGCGGCCTCATAGAAGGCACAAACGAAGCCGATACTATTACCGGCAGCAGCTCCGATGATACAATTAAGGGACTTGGCGGCAACGACACCCTTTACGGGGAAGCCGGGGATGATGAACTTTTCGGCGGTGCCGGAAATGACTCCTTGTACGGCGGCGCGGGCGAAGACATGCTCAACGGCGGGACCGGAAACAACTACCTTGATGGAGGTTCAGGCGAATCCCATGAAACAGATTTCGCGTCTTTTGCCGAGCAGGAACACGGTGTTACCGTAGACCTCAGCAACAAAAATGACGCAGGTGAAGTAACAGTTACCACCGATACCGGACACGATGTGCTGGTCAATATTGAAGGTGTGATCGGGACCAATCATGAAGATACTCTCGTAGGTGATGAAGGCGTCAACAGATTTAACCCTCTACTCAACTCTGATTATGACGGCAGCACCATGGAATCCATCAATGGCGGTGACGGCAGTGACTGGATTCAATTCGAAACCATTGACTACAGCGTAGACATCACGCTTAAACAATCAGAGTCCTCCTATGCCGAACTCAAAGACGGCTCAACAGTAAAGAGCAAGATTAAGCTTTCCAACATTGAAAACGTACAAGGTTCCAGTCAAGCTGATAAAATTACAGGCTCGGATGAAGCCAACACTTTGCTGGGCGAAGCAGGCAATGACTCCATTTCCGGTGGGGCAGGAGATGACAGTATCGACGGTGGGACCGGCAATGACTTCATTTCCGGTGGTGAAGGAGCAGACATCATCGACGGCGGGGAAGGTATAGATTCCCTGAGCTACGACTACATTACCGCCGGAAGCGATTTCGGCATAGACATTACCCTCTCTGGTTCCGGGAAAGGAACGGCTAAGTTGGTCGGGGCGTCTGATCCTGAAGACACATTCACCAGTATTGAAAAAATCCTTGGTAGCGGAACCCACGACACCTTCAACGGCAGTGATGCAGCTGACACCTTTGACGGCAACGATGGTGACGACAGGATATACGGCAATGGCGGCGACGACATTCTGGCCGGCGGAGCAGGCAGCGACCAAATTTACGGGGGCACCGGAGCAGACTCCATCTCTGGCGGCAGTGGAGCCGACGTACTCTATGGCGAAGCTGATAATGACTCGTTATCAGGCGGTGCTGGTGATGATTCCATTTTTGGTGGGGATGGTGACGATTTCATTCAAGGCGGAACCGGAAACAACGTACTTCGCGGAGGGATTGATGGAACTTCTTCAGGAAATGACTCTCTCTCCTACCTAGGGTTCGATAGTGTAAACATTATTGTCGGCGATAATACTGCAAACCACACCCTATCTGATGATACCGGATCTGATTCTATTTCCGGCTTTGCGACCTACATCGGATCAGACGGAAACGATGAGTTCATAGGCGATGCCGACGGAGACACCTTTATCGGTGGCAAAGGAAACGATATCTTCAATGGTGGTGATGGCAACAACCTGTTCATAGGCGGAGAAGGAACCGACACCATTTCCTTTGCTGATTCCAGTACCGCGGTGACAGTTACTGTTCAGGAAACAGGCAATACCACCGTTACCCATTCCGGCGGTGAAGACGTTTTCAGCGGCGTGGAATCCTTCATTGGTTCCGCACAAGCAGACACCTTCAACGGCAGCAGCAATGATGAAACTTTTTCCGGAGAAGCTGGCAACGATACCATATACGCCGGAGCAGGCAACGACACCTTGAGCGGAGGAACCGGAATCAACTATCTGGACGGTCAGGGCGGCGACAAGGACTTTATATCTTTTGCTGATGCAGGCTCAGGTGTAACCGTAGCTCTTGACGGTGCCAATGAAGTGACTTTCGGCGGAGGAGCAGGTACCGATGTATTTCTCAACATAGAAGGAATCATCGGTTCCAAGTATAACGACACCCTTACTGGAGACGATAACGACAACTACTTTAAAGTAGGATTGAACGATAATTTTAATTTAGCAACTCCCTCTACCTATGAATCAGTGACCGGAGGCGGAGGTTCTGACTGGGTCCAATTCGATGATCTTTCCAGCCAATATTACATTGTTGCTGAAATGAACAGCAACCATGTTTTCGTTAAAAGCACCAGCGACAATAGTGTTGTAAACAAAGTTATACTTTCCAGCATTGAAAACCTGTTGGGAACATCCGGCAACGACACTATAACCGGATCATCAATAGCCAACACCCTTGACGGTGCAGCCGGGGATGACAGCATCTCCGGTGGAGACGGAAGTGATGTTCTTTATGGTGGAATCGGAAATGACAGCCTTGCAGGTGAAAAGGGAGATAACACTCTGGATGGCGGCGAAGGATACGACCGCATAGAGTATTCAGCTTCAACCAGCGGGGTAACCTTCAATATCAATGACTCCGGTGGTTCAGTTACCCATTCCGATGGAACGGACCAGTTCAGCAATATTGAAATCTACCAAGGCTCTGACCATGACGACATCTTCAACGGCAGTTCCAACAGCGAAACCATGATTGGTGGAGACGGAGCCGACTCTTTCACTGGTGGTGGAGGCAATGACCACATTATTGCAGGACTGGGCAACGACTCCATAGACGGTGGAAGCGGTATTGACACCCTTGATTATAGTGACACAAGCAAGGCTGTAACAATCATAGCCGATACCGGTAGCGGCAGTGGTACTGCCGAACGCCCGGACTACTCAGAAACTGACACTTTCAAAGGAATCGAACACTTCATCGGTTCTTCATGCGATGATTCTTTTACCGGCTCTGATGCTTCAGAAACATTCGAAGGCGGCAACGGAACAGATAATATTGATGGCGGGGGCGGAACAGACTTCATCAGCTTTGCAGGACTTGGAACAGGCATAAATATTGATCTCAGCAACAATGCTGAGGGATCAGGAAACCTTTGCACGGTCACATTAGGCGGGGGGAATGACACCTTTAAAAATATTGAGGGAGTTATCGGATCCAACTACTCTGACACCATTACCGCAAGTTCATCTGGCACTTCCACCATACAAGGGGGCGGAGGAGCTGACACAATAAACCTTGTAGACGGCAAAGCTACCCAAATTCTCTATACTTCCCTTTCCGAAGGCGGAGATACTATCAACAATTTTCAAAACCATGATACAGATGCCACTAACAGTGATAAATTCTGCTTCAGCGGTTCAGACTTTGACAGCTCTGCCAGCTTTTACACTTTCGATGACGGATATACGGATAGTGCCAATATAGGCACAACCAGTGCGTACTTTATCTTCGATGACAACAACCAACTTTGGTATGACTCCAACGGAGACCAAGCCGGCGGAGCAACCATGATTGCCCAGATTGCCAGCGGGGACGATGTCACAGCTGACGACATCAGCTTTACTTAAAAAAACAAAAGCGCCCTATCCTTCCGAAAAAAGATAGGGCGCTTAGACTTTATCTTCTAAAATTTATCTTCTTAAATTTTTTTCGCCGCCTTTCATCTGAGCATCTACGACCATACTCTCATAGGTAGTGATCTGATTCTTGACCCTGCGCAACTTCATTAAAGCTTTTTTCTGCTCCGCCATGGCCCTTGCGTGACGGCTGCGCAAACTGGCCTCCTCAGCCTTGAAAGCCTTGATTGTATCCCTATGCCAACTGGTAATCATCCTGTTTATAACCAGTGCAGAGAGCATAATCGCTGCGCAAATACCGAACATTAGAATCATTTTTTGCTCCTCGCATCATTCAAACTGCTCTTCAAATCATCAAGACTTCTGGTTGCATCAGCAATTTCGCGATTAATCTGAAGCGTACCTTTTTTTAACTTGCCGACCTTGAATTCCACTTCATCACGCAAATTATCGATTTGGATTCTTCGTTGACCTATATTTCCACTAACATTCATATAGCGACCATAAAGAATCATAAAGATGAGAAAGCCGAAAACAAGTGCAATTAAAAAATACATGAAACTTCCTGATAAAAACTGAAGAGTATGACTAGCCCTGCGGCGATTCGCTCTTTTTAAGCAGAGCTTTCAACTTATCATCATCCGGGAATTCAGTAAGAGCTTCCCCAAGGACTACACGGGCTTCATCATTCATACCGACCTTGAGAAAAATTCCGACAATATTGCGGGCCACAGACGCTGCACTTTTATGGATCATCCCATCAGAACGCACCGCCCGCTTAAAATACTTGGCACACTTGGCGTACTCTTTACCATCACTGTACGCCAGACCGATATTATAAAACAGTCCCGGCTCGTTGGGAGCAACCCTGAGCGCAGCCTGATAGTTTTCCACTGCCTGCATCCACTTACCCTGTTTCCGTAAGGCAATGCCCAACCTGTTGTAAGTCTCCAGATCGTCTACGCTCAGGTTGCCGGATTTAACCGACAGCAGTTTGGCGTAGTATTTCTCAGCCTTTTCCGGGGCCACATCAAAGAGGGACTCCGCAATTCCGCTCATAACCTGTGAAAGATAATTGTGAGCCTCTTTCACAGCGCAACGCACAGCCTGATCAAAATATGTTTCAGCATCATCAAGCTCTTCGCGCTCCAGATGCACGCGGCCAATCTCGCACTTCCGCTCAGTATTAAGCGGACTGATGGAATCAAGCTTTTTCAAATAGTGCAGATACTGGTCGTTATCATTACCCTTGTAGAACTCAGCCAGCTTCTTGATCGGCTCCATGAACACCTTGGACTGCTCATGGGCTTGCAGATATGATTTCAAGGCCTCATCACGCTGGCCCATGCCGGACTGGGCATCACCCTGCAGCATCAAGGCAGCGGGGCTATCAGGCTTGATCTCAAGGATCTTGGCACTGACCAGCAGGACTTTATCAAGCTCACCGTTACGTAAAAAAGTCTTCCCGGCTTCAACCAATTGCGCAAGCTTGCCCTGCGGCTTGATTGTAAAGGCCAGCTTCTGGACCAGACTGTCTACGGAAACGGGTTTGGTAATGATGTTGTTCGCCCCGAGTTCATGGAGAAAGATGAGCTCTTCCTGACTGGTTTCATCAGTGAGAACTACCACTTTAATTTCAGGAAATAACCTGCGGATGTTCAAGATAAAGTCAGCTGTAGGCCTACCCTTTACCAACCTTTCCACAAAAACAAGTACCGGCTGTTTAGCACTGATCTTATCCTTGATTTCGGATAAACACGGAGCCTGATCCTGATAATAAGCCAAGCAATCCCGGCGGATAGCTAAAATTTTATGCAGGGTACCGCGCAGCAGCTTATAAAATGAAGGCTCGTCACTGAGCAGAACTGTAAAGCCAGCCTGTTCTTCATAAAATTCGCGTACTATCTTATCATATTTTGTTGCCACTTTAGCCTCGCTGCGATGCAATAAAACTGTCGATACCATCAAAGTTCGACGCAACATCCTTCTTCAGGCAAAAACATTTCACACTCATCAACCTGCGCCAGTATTTCCATAATCTTATTACTACTGCAGGTTCGCACAAAAGGCTCCAAATGCACAAGGGCTACTTTTCCCATTCCAGCTGAAGATGCAAAATCAATACATTCTGCGACACTGGAATGACCTTTTACAATCTCATCCAGCCCATATGATTCGAGTATACCAAGGTCAACATTTAGTCCATTGCTCCGGCAATTTTCATCCAGCTTTCCGTCTCCGCTGTAAAAGACAGACTTGCCCGCGCATTCAAGCCGCAAACCCAGCGCAGATTCTGAATGATCCATCACACAGGTTCGCAGATTGAATCCGGCAATGCATTTCTCATCCCCGGGGCTGAATTCATGGAAACAAACATTAAATCCGAGCTTTGCCCGCATGGTCGGATAGGCTAAGTCTATAAGCCGAACAACCTTATCCTCGATCCCCAGCGGACCGCAAACATGTACTTCCTTCGTTCGCCCTGACGTCAGAAAGGAACCAAAAAGAAAGGGCAGCCCGAAAAAATGATCGCCATGAAAATGAGAAATCCAGACAGCATCAAGCAGGGATGGATCTTGGAGCGCACGCATGCATTGATGTCCGGCATTGAACCCGCAATCGAGAAGTAGAGTTCGTTCTTCGGCAGTCACCAGAACGGAGACATTAGTCTGCTTTGCGTCGAATGCGGAGCCTACGCCCAGAAAAGTGCACTTCATAAATCCTGCTGCCCTATCTAATCAGTACGAAAAGATCAGCCCGTCTCCGGTAGCGGAACCTTCAGGAGTAATTCCAAAATAACCCAGAATTTCCTTGAGCAACGGCTTTTCTTCTTCCGGGCCTTCTATGACCGTCACATCACCCTCAATATTGCAAAGGGCCTTGAGCACTGTCACGGAATCCTCAAATCCGCCGATGCGATCAACTAATCCGAGTTCCTTTGCTTCACGCCCGGTGATGGCCCGCCCGTCAGCAATCTTTTCAACCTGTTCACGGTCAAGCTTACGTGCAGATGCGACATCATCTACAAACTGATTATGCATATCCATAATCAACGCAGTCAGGTATTCTCGCTGTTCAGGTGTAAGCTCGGCAAAAGGTGAACCGGCGGCCTTCATCGTACCGCTGGTGATAATGACCGGCTTAACCCCGACCTTTTCCATAAGCTGATGAAAATTGGCGTACTCGGCCTTCACCCCGATGGAACCGGTTATGGAACCGGAGCTGGCCATAATCTTGGTTGCCGGAGCCGCAGCGTAATACCCGCCGGAAGCCGCAACAGTACCGAATGAAGCTACAATGGGCTTAACCTCGGCGAACCGTTTCACAGCATGGTAGAGCTCCTGGGAAGGAGCAATTGTACCCCCCGGAGAATTCACCCGCAGCAGTACGCCCTTAACTGAATCATCCCGGCGCAGATCACGCAGAAATTTTACCGTAGGCAATGAATTGATGATGGTTCCCTGCACATTGACCACCCCGATCTTTCCGGCACTGAACAAGTCCACTTTTCCATGAAAAAAGGCTGCGGCTCCCCATAGGAGAGCCACAGCCATTAATAGCAGACTGAAACCGAATAGAAACGGATGTCTGACAGAGAAACCTTTCTTAGGATTCTTCATCCTCAGTCTCTGCTGCAGCTGCATCAGCTGCGTCAGCAAGTTTCTGCTTCAGCAGTTCGCCCAGAGTGTTACCGCTGTCGGCAGGACCGGAACGGAATTCTTTAGGCTGACGTTTTTCAGTGTCTTCCTTGAGCTGTTTGATGGAGAGGCCGAGGCGACGCTCATCAGCAGATACGTGGATGACTTTAGCCTGGATGGTAACACCTTCTTTAAACATCTCGGAAGGATTCTTGATCTTCTTGTGAGAGATTTCAGAAACGTGAACCAGACCTTCAATACCTTCTTCAACTTCTACGAAGAGGCCGAAGTCAGTGATGTTGGTAACGAGACCTTCGAGGGTGCAGCCAACGGGGTACTTAGTGGGTACCTGAGACCAGGGGTCTTCGGAAAGCTGTTTAACACCGAGGGTGAACTTCTCGTTTTCTTTATCAACAGTGAGGACTTTAGCCTGTACAGAGTCACCCACAGCGTATACTTCTGAAGGATGGCGAACCTTGCGGGTCCAGGAGATATCGGAAACGTGAATCAGGCCGTCAATGCCGTCTTCGATGCCGATGAACACACCGAATTCGGTGATGTTTTTGATCTGGCCTTCAAGGATAGTACCTTCGGGGAATTTCTCAGCAACAACATCCCAGGGGTTCGGCTTAACCTGTTTCATACCGAGGGAGATGCGCTTCTTGTCGGGGTCAACACCCAGAACAACTACGTCGACTTCGTCGCCAACGCGTACCATCTGGGAGGGATGACGCAGCTTGCGGGTCCAAGACATTTCAGAAATGTGAACCAGACCTTCAACGCCAGCTTCCAACTCAACGAATGCACCGTAGTCAGCGAGGTTGGTAACCTTACCGGTGTACTTAGCACCTTCGGGGTATTTGCCGGAGATATCTTCCCACGGATCGGGAACGAGCTGTTTGAGACCGAGAGAAACTTTCTGGCCTTCTTTGTCGAAGTTCAGAACTTTCAGTTCGAGTTCATCACCGAGTGCGACCATTTCCTTAGGATGCTTGATGCGCTTCCAGGACATGTCTGTGATATGCAGAAGTCCGTCGAGACCGCCGAGGTCAATGAACACACCGTATTCGGTGATATTCTTGACTTTACCTTTAACGGTCTGCTCTTCTTCAAGAGTTCCAAGCAGCTGGGAACGCATTTCGTTGCGCTGTTCTTCGAGAAGAACACGGCGGGAAACGATAACGTTGCTGCGACGACGGTTGATTTTGAGGATCTTGAATTCGTAGGTCTGATCCACGAGAGCGTCCATATCGGGAACGGGGCGCAGATCGACGTGAGAACCGGGCAGGAATGCTTCAACGCCACCGAGATCAACGGTGTAACCACCTTTGATGCGGCGGATGATTCTGCCTTCGACAACGCCTTCGTTTTCCTGCATTTCTTCGAGTTTGTCGAAGAGCTGCATGCGCTTGGCTTTGTCGCGGGAAAGGTGGATGGTGCCTTCGTTTTCGTTTTTGTTAGCAACAAAAACGTCTACTTTATCACCAACAGCAACAGTCATGTTGCCGTCTGCATCCAAAAATTCAGATACTGCAATCTGGCCTTCGGACTTGAAGTTAACGTCGATAAGAACGAAGTCCTTGTCTACTTTAACTACTTCACCGGAAACGATGCTTCCTTCGTCCAGATTTCCGAAATCGGCATTAAGATAATCTTCAAGGGCAGCCTCGAAGTCCATTTCCATTTCGGCGTTCATGTTTTCATTGTTTTCCATGGGTTACCTCCAACAACGATGTCCTCGGACAAAATTTTGGCATATATATCATGGGAGAAGCGCATTGGAATCAACCTGCTCACACGTTCCGAGGCAGCCGATGCCCAGATTGTCCGTTGACCCAAGGGGGCCACACTTCATCCCTAATGCCCGTTACGGGATAATTCCCAGCGGGTATTAAACCCTTCTGAGATTAAGAGAACTGCTTCTATCCTAAAAAAGCACTTATGTAAACCTAATTCCTCAGCCCCCTGAGACCTGAAATCGTTTGCATTCAAAGCTTAAGACAAAAAAAGAGCCGGACAAACCCGGCTCTTTCACATTGAATATTTCGCAGACAAAGTCAGCTGCAGTCTACCCTTTACACTGATGCTTGATATTCACACCCTTGGTTATAAAAATCACAGATTCGGCAATGTTGGTGGCCTGATCTGCAATACGTTCAAGACTGCTGGCAGCCATAATAAGATGCACTCCGCGCTCAACAATCCTTGTCTCGGAAACCATATTCTCGATAAGTCCCTTGAGAATCCTGACATTGAGGGCATCAGCTTCATTATCCATGCCGCAGACCTGAGCCGCGAGCTCATGATCCTCATCTGCAAACGCCTTGACCGCTTTGCTGACCATTTCTGAAGCCACAGAACAGATCTGATCAAGCTGCTGGTTGAAAGGAAGCGGCGGGCGGGTGCTCAAGAATACCGCACGATGGGCAAGGTTGACCGCCTGATCGCCGATACGCTCAAGGTTGCTGCTGATCCGCATGGCTCCGACGATAAAACGCAGGTCTCTCGCCATAGGCTGATCCAGCGCCAGCAGACTCAGGTTGTGTTCATCAAGTTCACATTCCAGTTCGTTGATCTTGATGTCATTCATGATAACGTCTTCAGCAAGCTCAGCATTGCATTCAGCCAAAGCCTTTACGGAACTATGCAAGGCAGTCTCCGCCATGCTGGACATTCTCAGAACCTGGACCTTCAAATCATCCATTTTTTTTATAAAATGAGCACGTTGCTCCATAAATAAACACTCCTCAGCAGTCCATTAACCGGACCTCAAATATAATTCAAAATCGACTTAACCAAAACGACCGGTGATATAATCTTCGGTCTGCTTATTCTTTGGCTTGGTGAACATGGTTTCGGTTTTGCCTGTCTCAATAAGACGCCCCATATAGAAAAATGCGGTCTGATCGGAGACTCGGGCAGCCTGCTGCATGGAATGGGTTACGATGATGATGGTGAAATTCTTTTTGAGCTCGTGAATCAGGTCCTCGATCTTCTGGGTTGCGATGGGATCGAGCGCAGAGGCAGGCTCATCCATAAGCAGGACTTCCGGTTCAACAGCCAAAGCACGGGCGATACAAAGACGCTGCTGCTGACCGCCGGAAAGACCTAGAGCCGAAGAATGCAGGCGGTCCTTAACTTCATCCCAGAGCGCGCCGCCCTTGAGACTGTCTTCTACCTTTTGGGCAACATATTCCTTATCCTGAATGCCGTTTACACGCAGGCCGTAAGCAACGTTCTCAAATATGGATTTAGGGAAAGGGTTGGGCTTCTGGAAAACCATACCGACACGCCTTCTCAGGGTAACCACATCAAGACCCTGAGCATAAATATCTTCCTCATCCAGAGTCAGGTCGCCGTCAACACGGGTTCCGGGGATAAGGTCGTTCATCCTGTTCAGGCAGCGCAGAAAAGTACTCTTACCGCAACCGGAAGGTCCGATAAGTGCGGTAACCCTGTTTTCCTCAAAATCCATGGAAATATCTTCAAGAGCCTTGAAGTCCCCGTAATAAAAATCCAAATTCCTTGAAGCGATTTTAACAGCTTGCCCCATTACATTCTCTCCGTAATTATATAAAAATAAAATCGGATCAGGCTCAACCGATCCCTGATCTTACTTGATACTCACCGAATAGTGGCCAGCCTGCATCAGCTGACACAAACTAACTATCCGGCACGGGTTACAGAGCAATGACTCGGCTGTTACGTTTATGTTACGCAAAATAAAGATGCCAAAAAGAACTAAAAAACAAATAGTTATCAGCCCAAAAAACAAAAAAACGCCTTGTAAATATATTTACAAGGCGTTTTAAAAATCAAAAAAAGTCGAAAAATCAGAATCCTAAATCAAAAGACAACCCTTTATCATGCTTACGTATCCCCGGTTTTATTTTCGCGGGAACAACTTTCTCATCAAGGTAGACAACCACACGAATCTTATCCGGATGTTCGCCAAGTACAATCTTCTGAACCGGGCAATCTTTCAAACGATATAGCGATTTAGCCTTATTCTGCCATTTCCCGTGGATATCCATAACCAACCTGCGCGGTTTATCAAGATTGAACCAGCTTACTTTTCCGGGAGCAGCAGAAAGCGCAACATCCACAGAAGCTTTAGCAGATTCACAAGAGAAGCTCACTTTTGAGATCGTCCTCTTGGAAACAGAGGATTTTGAAGGCTTCGCGGCAATCTTTTTCTGTTCCACAACCTTTGTTTCAACAGCCTTAGGCTCTGCAACCTCAGGTTTTGCAACAGGCTTTTCAGCAACAGAGACGACTTCCTCTTTCTTTTCTACAACGGGTGACGGCTGGGTAACAGTAGGCTCCTGTCCACTGATATCGGCTTCATTCAACTCTTCAGCTACGTCTGGAGCAGTTGATTTTGCGGACTCAAGAGGCAAAACAATCTTACTGACCTCCCGACGCACAACAGGACCTTCACCTTCCTGCTGCTGGCTTACTTCCACCTTTTCAGCGAAAAAAGCATCAAAAAAGCCCATGTGAAAAAGAGCAGTGCAGACTCCTGCCAACAAGAGGATAATCAGTAACAGGGCTGTAAAAGGACGAAATTTCATTTTCATTATCGGTAATCCATTTTTGTTATCATTCCGGAGGCGATAATATAAGAGAATTTCCAGCTTAAGGCAAAGCCGCCCTCATCCCGCTAACTATATAGGCTAATACAAAAACATATCCGCCTGCCCTCAATGAAGGCAGACGGACATGCTAATGATTTGCAAAAAAGACCAGACTATTTATCCATATCCATAGGCCGCACGCCCCAGATATTACGGGCATAGTCCAGAATGGCCCGGTCACTGGAAAAATGTCCTGATCCGGCTGTGTTGAGAATTGAACTGCGCAGCCATTTCTTACAATCCAGCCACAATTCATCAACCCGAGCCTGAGCATCAACGTAATCACGGTAGTCGGCAAGAACCATGTACTGGTCACCGCCGTTAAACAAGGCATCAAGAATCGGCCTGAACAACTCCCGGTCACCTTCCGAGAAAGTCCCGTCACCAATGTAATGCAGGGCCTCGGCAAGCTCCTGATCCGTCGAAGCTATTTCAGAAGGATTGTAGCCGTTATGCCTGCGCGCGGCCACTTCATCGGCATCCATACCGAAGATAAACATATGCTCGCGGCCGACCTCTTCCATGATTTCGATATTGGCCCCGTCAAGGGTACCGATGGTCAAGGCACCGTTAAGGGCAAACTTCATATTACCGGTACCCGAAGCCTCGGTTCCTGCGAGGGATATCTGTTCCGAAAGGTCTGTGGCCGGAATAATCCGCTCAGCCTGCGAAACCCGGTAGTTGGGCATAAAGGCGATGCGCAGCTTATGGTTTACAGCTGAATCGGAGTTGACCACCGCGCCCACGGAGTTGATCAACCTGATGATGCGCTTGGCAATGAAATAGCCCGGTGCAGCCTTGCCTGCAAAAATCTTCAGCCTCGGCACGGCAACACTGTTGGGATCTTTCTTCAGGCGGCAATAAAGGGTTACCGCATGGAGCACATTAAGAAGCTGCCTCTTGTACTCATGAATACGTTTAACATGGACATCATACATCCAGTCCGCAGGAAGGTAGAGCCCGTATTCATTACGTGCGTATTCTACCAGCCGCCTTTTTTCCTTGAGCTTGCATTTGTACCAGCGATCCTGAAATTCAGGATCTTCAGCCAGCGGCTCAAGCTTGCGCAACTGCGCGAGATCAGTGACCCACCCGTCACCTATCTTTTCGGTGATCAGATCAGACAAGGGCTGGTTGCATTGGCGCAGCCACCTGCGCGGAGTTATTCCATTCGTGACCGAGGTAAAGCGGCCCGGATACATTTCCACAAAATCCTGAAAGATACTCTTCTTGATCAATTCTCCATGCAGAGCGGACACCCCGTTCACAATAAAACTGCCTACTACGGCCAGCCAAGCCATACGCACCTGCGGAAACTCACTGTCCTCGACAATGGACATGCGCTTGAGCCTATCCTCATCACCGGGAAAACGGCTCTTCACATCTTCCATAAAACGGCGGTTGATCTCGAAGATAATTGAGACATGACGGGGCAGGACCTTGCGCATCATATCCAGCGGCCATGTTTCAAGAGCTTCCGGCATGACCGTATGGTTGGTGTAGGCAAAAGTCCGGCGGCAGATACGCCAAGCCACATCCCAGTTCAACATATGCTCATCAATAAGGATCCGCATCAATTCCGGAATGGCGATAGCCGGATGGGTTTCGTTGAGCTGGACCACAGCCCGATTGGGTAATTCCGAATAATCAAGCTTGAGCTTCATAAAACGGCGCATCATATCCTGAATGGTTGCCGAGACAAAAAAGTACTGCTGCACAAGACGCAGCTCCCGCCCTTCACTCAGCCTGTCATTCGGATAAAGCACCTTGGAAATTGTCTGCGAACGAACAGCATCTTCCATGGAACGTATGTAGTCACCACTGTTGAACAGATCGAAATTGAACCGCCTTGCGGGCTGGGCTTCCCAGAGACGCATATTGATAACGTTTCCGTTCCTGTATCCGGGGATCAACATATCCACAGGCACAGCCATGACCTTTGCACTGTCAGCCCAGCGATGTCGTACAGAACCGTCTTCATGTGTATACTGCTCTTCGCGGCCGTAAAGCCGGACAGTAAACATAAATCCCTTACGGTTGAATTCCCAGGGATTACCGCTATGCAGCCAGTCATCCGGGGCCTCAACCTGCTCCCCGTTCTCAATGGCCTGTTTGAATATTCCATACTCATACCTGATTCCATACCCGTATCCGGGAATTCCCAAGCTGGCCATAGAATCCAGAAAACATGAAGCAAGCCGTCCCAATCCCCCGTTTCCCAACCCAGCATCAGCTTCCGCACTTTCTGCTTCATCAAGGGTAACATCGAATTTTTCCAAAACCGCGGCCACTTCCTTTTCCACGCCAAGGCTTATGGTATTGCTTGCCAACGACTTCCCGGTCAAAAACTCCAAAGAGAGATAATATACACTCTTGGCTCGCTGACTGTAGTAGGATCTCTGGGTTTTAATCCAGTTTCCCACCAGCCGGTCACGCAGTGTATAGGCAAGAGCCTGATAAAGTGAAAACAGATCGGTCCGTCCATAATCGCGTCCCAAATACGACAGATGATGCCGGCAAACACTATTCACAAGGGATTCAACGTCCATTCCTCCAATCTCTTCCAGAAACTCAGCAATATCCTTTTTAGGCATAGCATCCTCTCTATCTATTCGAAATTGATATATTTAAACCCACGCTTAACAAGGTAAAACCCGACACAGCCTATTGAAATTAATTCTACATAGTTTTTATACATCAACTCTCAAAAAAAAGTAACGCAAACATGCTTTTTAGATTAAAACAAAAAGTTACATCCTTGGGCATTGACATTAGCCTGAACTATTTATTCCTTAAGTAGCGAACTAAACCACACTAAATTCGGCAAGTTATTATACTCTGCATTCCAGCTTTCTAAAAAAGTAGAAAGTTTTTTCATATTCTACTTCACCTTTATGGACATATAATGCTATTCATAGTTAGTCTTAGTTGATTAAATTTTCGAAGCGAGTATTAGCTCTCATATTAAGCTTCTACACCAAACAGAATGCGCTCTTACATCAACAGACTAAAAATTTAATACATAAATTATACGGCAACCGTAAAACATGGGAAGGGAGAGAACATGGAAGATAATCTTAAAGAAGCTCTTGAAATAGTAAAAGCACAGGCCAGTGTTAGAACCATGACTGAAGAAGAAATTACTTCCATGGTACATAAACTTGCCTCAGGAATAAAAAAAATAAGCGAAGGAATGATCGACAGCAGCTCTCCTGAACCGACGCCCCCGGTAGACCCCAAGAAAGCTATCAGGGAAAAAAGCATTATCTGTCTTGAATCAGGCAAGTCATTTAAAGTACTGACCAAAAGGCATCTGGCAAAATACGGCCTGACCCCTGACGAATATCGCGAAAAATGGGGATATGCCAAAAAGACTCCGCTGGTCTGTAAATCTCTGCAACGGGAACGGCGCAAGAAGATGAAAGAAATGAAGCTCTGGGAAAAACGCAAGAAACAATAGAACATTCAGAAATTACAACATAAAACAAAATGCCCGGTATCTGGAAAAGACACCGGGCATTTTCAATGCTGCAAAAATTATATTTACCAGCTATCAGAAGGCGGTTGGTAATAAAATTCCACCCTGCGGTTAATTGCCCTGTTTCTATTTGAAGTATTGGGCACCAAAGGCTTGGTCCCGGCATAGCCTACAGCCTTAACCCTTTTGGATGAAACACCGGATTTCTTGAGTATGTACCGCAGGCAGGAAGCAGCTCTGGCTGCTGAAAGTTCCCAGTTGGAACTGTAAAGATTATTCTTGGTAGCCCGGTCATCTGTATGCCCACGCACCACCAGATTAAATTTCTTCTTTTGCATAATACTGGCAACCTTATCCAGCACCATCGTGGCATTGGGGTTAATCTGGGCGGTACCGGGTTTAAAAATAGCCCGGGAAGGCACTCTGACCAATACCCCCTGCTGGTCAGTATTAACTGCCATCAACTTCTGCATCTGCCCCGCCGAAATAAAAGCCCTGATATCAACCTCTAGGGCTTGCATATCTTTTTTGGCTTTTGCGCTTGTGGAGGATGCAGAATGAGGGCTCTTGGAAAAAGCCATATGCTTTCCTGTCTTATCCTGACTCTGGATACCGAAGGCATCACGCATGGAACCTTTCAAGGTCTCAAAGTTGGCAACGTCCTGGTTGGCAAAGGAAAGCAGCAAAACAAAGAAGCAAAGCAGCAGGGTAACCATATCCGCAAAGGTGGCCATCCACGGCGGCAAGCCCTCTTCCGGCGGCGGCTCCGCTTTAGCTTTCGCTACAATATAAATTATCTCTTCTTTTTTACGGGGCACTGAAAATACACTCCGGGCAAAACCGTTCTATTCAAAAAACAGATAGCGGCTACCCGCCCATATTGCAAATTCAAAGTCAGCTAGCCAAGCATACGCCTGATTTCACTTACCATAACATCGCAAGTCGGCAGCGGTTTAAGAAAAATTGAATTGGAAACACAGGGAACTTCAGCCAGATCAACAGGAATACTGAACTCAGGTGACCCCGTATAAATTATAAATTTAAGCTCCGGCCATTTTTGCCGGGCCTCTTTAATGAAATCAGTACCATTCATACCGGGAAGCCGCAAATCAACAACAACCAGATCAACCGGCTGTGCTTCAAGAAACTTCAAAGCTTCTTCAGAGCTGCCTGCCTCATAGACTTCAAACTCTTCATCTTCAAGGCTTATTGCAAGACTTTCCCTTACATGGATATCATCGTCCAGAACAAGTATTGAGTGTGACATAGTTAAGCCTCCCGCCCTGAAATAGGAATCTTGATTCCAAACCGGGTCCAACTTCCCGGAACAGAGCTTACTTCCATATGACCTTTATGCTGATCGGTTATAATAAAATATGAAACAGAAAGCCCCAACCCGGTCCCGGACCCCACTCTTTTGGTGGAATAAAAAGGCTCAAACACCCTTTTACGAACGTCCTCATGCATTCCCGGACCATTGTCCTCAACTTCAATAACAGCCATCTGCCCATCTTTCTTCAGTCTTAAGATAAAACACGGTTTATCTTCAACATATTCCTTTTCCATCATTGCCTGCGCCCCGTTTTTCAGCAGATTAAGAAAAACCTGCTGAAGCTCGTTTTCTTCACAGACAACACTTGAAAGTTCTGAACTGTATTCTTTAATTATTTCAATTTTCCTGAAATCATACTCTCTCTTTAAATCGTAATCATTGGCCGCAAGCTCCAAGGTACTATTCATCAATTCAGCCAGATTGCATTCACCGAACTTACGTTCGCTCTTACGACTGAAGCGGAGCATATTGCTGACAATGGTCGCTGCTCGGTTGCAGGACTCGGAAATTCCATTCAGCATTTTCGGAATATCCCTTCTGGAAAGATATTCCCGGAGATTTTCCAGATCAACATCACATTCACTGGCTGTCTTGTGGTTCTGCTCCAGATCTTTATAGATGCGATTCAAAATATTCTGGGAGTTACCGACAATAGCGGCAAGAGGATTGTTGATTTCATGGGCCATACCTGCAGCCAGACCGCCGACTGACATCATCTTCTCGGACTGGATCATCATCTGTTCCAGATTACAACGCTCGGTAACATCGTCTATCTGGATAACCGCCCCGTCAACACCGTTGGCAATAAGCGGAAAGATAGTAACATCCTCATAACAGGTACCGCTTTTACCCTGCCGGGTCTTGCGCTCCTCGCAGCATGGCCGGCGCGTTCTGATGGTCTCTTTGATCTTGTTCATCTCCGACGCCATGCGCGGAAACACGGAAACAAGGGATTTCCCCTGCGCATCTCCGGCGGATATTCCGGTAACCTTTTCCGCGGTCATATTCCACTGGGTAACGAGCCCCTCTGCATCCACCCCCACAAGGATAGACGGCATTGAGTCTATAATGTTGGATAAATAGTTTCTCAGCCGACGTAACTCCTCACGCTGGCGATACTCTTCGGAAGAATCCCTGAAAACAAGGACCGTACCCGAAATTTCACCTTTCTCATTAAAGACCGGAGCTGCGGAATCTGCAATATGAAACTCTTTTCCGGAGCGAGAGATAAGTGCGGTATGATTCGCCATTCCGACAACTCCTCTCGTCTTCAGGACCTTATCAACAGGACTTGTGCAAGGATGTCTGGTGACCGGATTAACTATCTTAAAAACATCTGTAAGGGGGAGTCCCGCAGCCTCTTCAATAGACCAGCCGGTTAATTGCCGCGCAACCGGATTCATGCGGGTTACATTTCCAGTGCTGTCTGTGGCAATAACCGCATCTCCGATGGAATTGAATATGGTTTGTATTTCAGTTTCGCTCTCACGAGCCAGTTTTTCGGAACGAACAACCCGGTCATAGAGAAATGAAACAACTGCTCCACCTAATAAGAGAAAACAGACCAGCATACCACGCATATATATTTCATGAATATTATCAAAAGGCAGAAGATAGTAAGAAAACTGGCGTTCCGCTTCGTTGAACCACACAAATTCGAAATAAGAATCCATGATCCACAACAAAGCCGATACAAACCCGAATGTTAACAACATCTTTATGCCTGCATGTCTGTAACTGCTCATAAATCCATCCCGGTCCGATATCAAAACAGCAACTCACAATTTACAGGTTATCCGACTCCATCCACTCCGCAATCAAAGCATGCGGAAGACTCTAACAATAACCCAAACGATTCTTTTTTTCAGCAATAAAAAAGGCGGAAGCAACTACTTCCGCCTCTTGAGATATGACTCAACAAATCCAATAATTCTGATGAACGAAGTTAAGAAAGAGCCTCGTCAGGAGTCACTACCTCAATTCCGAAAGCCTCTCCTACAGCAGCGTAAGTCAGTTTACCTTTCATCGTATTGAGGCCGAGCTTGAGGGAATTATTCTCACGCAATGCATCGAGTCCTTTATCGGCAAGCTGCAACGCGTAAGGCAGCGTCTGGTTTACAAGTGCAAAAGTGGAAGTTCTGGGAACCGCACCGGGCATATTGGCAACACCGTAATGCACGACACCGTCCACAACATAAGTCGGATCACTATGGGTGGTAGGCTTGATTGTTTCAACACAACCGCCCTGATCAACAGCAACATCGACAATTACGGAACCTTCCTTCATAGTGGCAAGCATGCCTTTGGTGACCAGATTCGGTGCCTTAGCACCGGGGATAAGGACTGCACCGATAATAAGGTCTGCCTCTGCCACTGCTGCACGGATGTTTGGTTCAGTGGAAGTCATGGTTGTTACCCGGCCATTGAAGATATCATCCAGATACTGGAGACGGGCATGGTTGACGTCGAAGATAGTAACTTTAGCACCCATGCCTGCAGCAATCTTGGCCGCATTGGTTCCGACCACACCGCCACCGAGAACCATGACCTTTGCAGGAGCAACACCGGGAACACCGCCCACAAGGATACCGCGTCCGCCCTTGGGCTTTTCAAGATGCAGTGCTCCTTCCTGAGCCGCCATGCGTCCGGCAACTTCACTCATGGGTGTAAGCAGGGGCAGGGAACCGTCGGGCAGCTGTACGGTTTCATAAGCTACACCGGTAGTTCCGGATTCAAGGAGCACTTTTGTCAAAGGTTCGTCTGCGGCAAGGTGCAGGTAAGTAAACAGCAGGAGGTCTTCGCGAAGATATTTATATTCAGAAGCAATAGGTTCCTTGACCTTGATAACCATTTCAGCGGCCCAAGCGTCATCCACAGACCCCATCTTGGCACCGCAAGAAACATATTCTTCATCGGAAAGACCGGAACCGAGCCCGGCTCCCTTTTCAACTACAACGGAATGACCGCGACGAACGAGTGTTTCGACCGCACCGGGGGTCATAGAGACCCTATTCTCCATAGTTTTAATCTCTTTGGGAATGCCAATCAGCATGTCATCAACTCCTGCTGCTAAAAGTTGTAGATTTAAAATTATGCAACAATCTAACGCAACAGTAACTTTCTTAGCAACGGATAATTTCGAATAAAGTACAGAATATTTTTGGACCCAAAGACTTTTTTTCTACTTTGATATATTTTAGAGAAACATAACACTCTCTCAACCCGTTGACACGTAAAGGATTCAACAAAATGCCTGTTTGCCCAAACAATATACCAACCATTCTCATAGTGGATGATGAACCGTTCAACCTCGAATTTCTTGAATTGGTACTTAAACAACAGGGCTACAACATCATTACTGCTAACAACGGACGCAAAGGAAGAATCATTGCCGAACAGGAACAGCCCGACCTGATTCTGCTCGATATAATGATGCCCGGTGAAAACGGGTTCGAATGTGCATCCGTCCTACGCCTGTCACCAGAAACATCTGAAATACCGATCCTTTTCCTAAGTGCCCTTGATGATGAGACCAACACATCCAAGGGATTCGATGCCGGAGCCGTAGATTTCATTGTCAAACCGTTTGCATATAAGGACGTCATTCAGCGCATCAGACTGCACCTGAAACTCATGTCTTGCGACAGGCTGCTCAAAGATGAGTGTCCTGCTGCCCCCAGACAAAAACCGGTTGAAGCAGACTTTCCGGTAAAAGGTTCGAGAGCCTTTTTCCCGAACCATCCCCGCAATTCCGAAATGTTTATGCATGAGAGCGTAATCCTGACTGGTAAAAGCGAAAGCCACCTGCTGCTGAACTGCACTGAGCCGAGTCCCGATAACTTAGCCGCAACAATCAAAGAACTGCTGGCCGAAAACAGCGGTCCACTGTTCAGACCTTCGGAAACTCTGCGCAACATCGGCATCGGCCTAAAAAAAAATATCAGCAGCAAAAATGAATTTTCGGCCGCTTACATCCATCTTGATCGGGAAGATGAATCCCTCACTGTGGTCAACGCCGGAGCACTCCCGGTAATTCTCCTGCGCCGGGACAAATCCCCGCAACTCATCGAAAGACAAAGCGGCAATCTAGGCAGCCTCGGCATGGGACTGCCGCCCTGCTCCACTTACGACATGAAGAGAGGAGATCGCGTTTTCATGTTCAGTCGGGAAATGCTCAGCTCCTACGCACGCGAAGGCGATGCCATTAATGAACTGATGGAAGCCTGCCACCTCTCATCAGGTGTAGACCTAGAAACAGCCTGCCAAGCCGCAGGTGAAATGCTCCTGCGCAATGGAGAGCAACCGGCAGGAATTCTGGTGGGGATTGAGGGGTAAGAAAAGTTTAGACGGCTAAGAAAGTGCCAGATGCAAAAAGCCCCGGCACACAACGCACCGGGGCTGGGAGAGAGAACTGGGTTTGGACCCAGTTTGAAATTATTTTACAGAACCGACAGGATACTTTGCGCCTTTCCAAGCGAAGATGCCGCCGGGGTATCTTTTTACATTGGTGTAACCGAGCTTTTTGGCCCATGCTGCGCCGTTGTGGCTGCGGGTGCATTTTACGAAACCGCAGTAAACGACGATGAGCTTGTCTTTGTCAGGTCCGAGCAATTCAATGTACTGCTCTTTGGTCTTACCGTCAGTTTCCTTGACGTCCCACTCTACCATGTCGGGAATGGGGAAGAGGAACTGCTTGGCACCGGGAACGTGCTCTTTCTTATAGCTTGCTTCGTAGGGCATGGTATCGACAATGATCATGTCCTCTTTCTTATCCAGCAGAGCCTTAAGTTCAGCAGTAGTGATAATATCGTAATCACCACGCTGTACTTCCTTAAGCAGCTTTACAGCACCTTTTTCTTTTTCAACTTCCTGTGCGAATTTGTCAGAACCGAGACATCCGGTCATTGCAAACATCAGCGCGCACAGAGCCGCAATTACAGAAATATTCCTAACCATCTTCATTTCATCATCCTCCAAATTTCAAATTGATATTTAACGGGCAGCAAACATTGGAACAGGCCGGGCGCGGTATCCTTTTACCCGACGCAGGAAATACAGATATCCACAGGCGGCAAGCATAACAGCATCACGCAGCAAAGCTTCACGAAGAGAATGGTAAGCTTCTCCTTCCGGGTCACCGGGAGCAAAGCATCCGCAATCAACATCTAATCCCATGTTGATCCCATGAGCCAGCACCGCCATGAACATGAGCAACAGCAGCACGTAAGAAAAAAGAGAACCTTTCACATCCCAGAGCAGTCCCAATGCTATTACTACTTCCGCCAGAGGCAATCCAACCGCCGCAACATAATTCAATTGTCCGGGAAGCAAGCCATAACCGCTGATGACCGTGGCGAACCCCTGAACATCCATCAGTTTCCCAGCTCCTGCATACAGAAAAACAGCAGCAAGGACACACCTGAGAATGAAATACACCTGTTTGGACATCATCTTTTCAAGCATTACAACACCCGTTCAAAATAGTTTAATCGGTTCAGAAATACCTGCAATCTCAAACCAAGATCAAATAGTTAAACCCAATCGGGCACTTAACTTTACATCCATTTTTTCGATACTATCCATTGCATGCCAAAATACCCTTTGCAAAATCCGATAGTTATAGCGTAGTGTTTTGCGGATATTTCAAGTTTTAATAGGAAAAACATTTATGACCAATTCAAAAGACGACCAAGCTGCCCAAAAAATGCAGAACGAAAGCGTTCACGATGAACCGGATAAAATAGTTGAGCCCGAAGAGGCCCTCCCGGAAATCACCAAAGACAGACTCCCCCCATCCATACTGAACGCCCTTGATAAAGCGGGCTGGGACAAACTCACCCCGGTCCAGTCCAAATCCCTCCCCTACCAGTTATACAATCGTGATCTCATGGTGCAGGCCAAGACCGGAAGCGGTAAAACCGGCGCATTCGTCCTGCCGCTGCTGGAAAAACTCGATCCCAACATTAATTATACTCAGGCCTTGATCCTTGTACCAACCCGTGAACTGGCACGTCAGGTTGAACGTGAAGCAGAAAGAATTTTCGAAGGTTCAGAATTACGGGTTCTTTCCGTATACGGCGGAGTCGGCTACGGACACCAGCGCGAAGAACTGGAGAAAGGCGCACATATGGTTGTAGGTACCCCGGGCAGGATTCTGGACCACCTGCTCAAGCGCACCTTTGACCTTGAAGACCTTGAGACCCTGATTTTTGATGAAGCTGACCGCATGCTGTCTATCGGCTTCTACCCGGACATGCGTGAAGTTAAATCCTACCTGCCGCGCAGGCCTATTTCCACCTACATGTTCTCGGCAACCTTTCCGGAACATGTAATCCGTCTCTCCAACGAATTCATGTACAAGCCGCAAATGCTCAGCCTGAGCAGCAAGCAGGTACATGTAACCGAGATCGACCACGCCTATTACGAGGTCCCTTCCATGGGCAAGGAACGCCAGCTCATGCGCATCCTTGAAATGGAAAACCCCACCTCGGCCATCATTTTCTGTAATACCAAGGCCAATGTTGAATTCGTCACAGCGGTACTCAACAACTTCGGCTTCAATGCCGCAGACCTGACCTCTGACCTTTCGCAGTCCAAGCGCGAACGGGTGCTGGCCCAGTTGCGTGATGGCGAAGTGCGTTTCCTCGTAGCAACCGACATTGCAGCACGCGGCATCGACGTACCGGACCTCTCCCACGTAATCATGTACGAACCGCCGGAAGACAAGGAATCTTACATCCACCGTGCCGGACGTACAGGACGTGCAGGATCTTCCGGGGTGGCAATCTCACTTGTGGACGTAATCCAGAAGATAGAACTGCAGCGCATCGCTACAGCCTACAACATAAATTTTGAAGTCCGCGAATTGCCTGATGACAAGCAGGTACTGGATACAATTAACGAAAGGCTTACGACCATCCTTGAAGGCAAATTCCGTTCACGGACAATACTTGAAAGGGAACGCATCGGGCGCTATAAAGATCTGGTCCGCCAACTTGCCGAGGATGACGAGCAATGCACCCTCGTGGGCATGCTTCTGGACGAACTCTACCAGAAATCCCTGCACGCCCGTGCAGAGCAGCCCCCGGCTCCCAAGCCCAGACCGCAGAAACAATCCCGCCCCCGCAATAAGAACTACCGTGGCAAGCCGAAAGGCGGACACTACCAGAACAAGGGCCGCAGCGGGAATTCCAATAGCAACCGCAGATAACGGAGAATTAAAATGAAACTTCTTTCAACCCAAGTGGAAGGATACATCGAACGCTCATCCTGGATTCGCAAGATGTTCGAAACAGGTATTGAACTGAAGAAACAATACGGTGAAGACGCAGTATGCGACTTTTCACTGGGCAACCCGGACGTTCCCGCGCCGGCAGCAGTTGGTAAAGGTCTTAAGGAACTTGCTGAAACAGCAGACAAACCTTTTGCTTTCGGCTACATGCCCAACTTCGGTTACCCTTCCGTCCGCGAAAAACTCGCAGAAACAGTTTCCGAAGAACAGGGCGTAAAAGTATCCGGTTCAGACCTGATCATCACCTGCGGTGCTGCCGGGGCTATCAACGCTTTTTACCGGGCCATCCTCGAACCGGGCGACCAGATTCTCTGCCCCGCTCCCTATTTCGTGGAATACGGCTTCTATGCCCAGAACTCCGGCGGTGAACTGGTCACCGTACCTTCCAAGCCGCTGACCTTTGAACTGGACCTCGACGCTATTGAAGCAGCCATCACCGAAAAGACCCGCGTGCTGCTCATAAACTCTCCCAACAACCCCACCGGGGTTGTCTACACCAAGGAAGAGCTTGAAGGTCTGGCCGCAGTTCTCAAAAAGGCAAACGAAGGCCGCGAACGCCCCATCTTCCTCGTAGCGGATGAGCCTTACCGCTTCCTCGCATTTGATGGTGTTGACGTACCTTCCATCCTGCCGCTCTACCCCTACAGCGTAGTGGTAAGTTCTTTTTCCAAGAACCTTTCCCTTGCCGGAGAACGCATCGGCTACGCCCTGCTCAATCCGGAAATGCCCGAAAAAGCCAAACTCATGGCCGGCATGGTGCTCACCAACCGTATCCTCGGTTTCGTAAACGCACCTGCAGTAGGTCAGAAGCTGCTTGAAAAGGCCCTCGGCTCACAGGTAGACAAGAACATCTACCTTGAACGCCGCAATGCCATGGATTCCGTACTCAAAGATGCAGGATATTCCTACACCATGCCCAAGGGAGCATTCTACTTCTTCCCCGAAGCACCCGGCGGTGACGATGTAAAATTCTGCGCCGCACTGCAGGAAGAAAAAATCCTCGCAGTTCCCGGAACAGGCTTCGGCTTCCCCGGCTACTTCCGCCTCGCCTTCTGCGTCGGCACCGAAGTAATCGAACGCTCCAGAGAAGGATTTAAGAAGGCCATCGCATCTTTTAAATAAGATGCCTCCGGCGTCGCTTCGCTCGATTACGCGCAGCAACTAATAAACCCCGTAATATCTTTCGAGATATTACGGGGTTCTTTTATGGCAATATTTTGAAATGATATTCGAAACAGCTTAGAACTTATATCTCAAATTGAAAAACGCTCCGAAAGCAGCCTCCTGATCCTCTGATCCGAACTTATCTCCGTTCCTGTCAAAGAACTTTGTTTCTCTGGCAAAAACATATTCCGGACCGATGGATATGGAGCAATTATTGATGGGTTTGTAGTCATAGTAGACACCGACCTTCATGCTGCTCGTCTCAATATATCCCGCATCTGAAACAGCACTGCCATCCTTGAGTCGGTAAGTCTTACCGTCAAAGTTGAATGCAGCACGCAGGGTGGAAACCTTGTCAAAGGAGTAGCCGAGCTCAGTGGCGGGCATGCCGAGGTTTACGAAATAACCGGAGCCGTCAGCAGCATAGTCAGTGTAGTTGATGCCGAAATACGGCATAGCTGAAACGCGGATAGAGTTGGCAAAGGCGCGCAAACCGATCAACGCCTTTAAATTTTCATTAAAAGAGTAACCGATGTGCCCGCGCAAGGCTCCACCAAAGGAATCTTCCATCTGCTCTTCAAAGGCGGAAGTCCCGGTAATCCCGGCTCCATAAAACCAATTCTCATCGATTGCGCCATTCAAAGTATAACCAAGACTGAAACGGTGCAGGGTATTCCATGGATCATCCTGACCGTTGCCGAAATTAAGCTGCCCGACATTGTCCCATGAATAGTGCTGTCCTTCGTAACTGAATGAAAATCCACCGGCATTCAACCGCACCTGACCTCCGGCAATGCTGGAAGAACCGTCACTATCCTTGTAGTCGGCATCTGAAAGATAATCCCCGGTAAAACGAATGGATATGGGATCAAAAAGGCTGATTTCCTCGGCTGCTGCGGTACTGGCGCAACAAAGTATCAAAAAAGCTAATATAATATTTGTAACTTTGGTCATGTAATGCAACTCCTTCGAAACGTATTATTCTTTGCGACTAGCAATCGAATAACACCCGCAATGTGAACAACTTGTAATTAGCATGTGAAACTTGCGGAAAATAGCAACCCGAAGGATAGATGACATCTTAATTTTTCTTAAGAATCCACAACAAGAAAAGCTTACTCAATAACCTCTTCGGTTGAACTGAAATCAATGGAAACAATTGTACCGCCCTCAAGGCGACTGCTTATTGAAAAAAGCCAGCCGAACCGACCACACAATCTTTGGACAATAGACAGGCCCAGTCCGAAGCCGCTGCTACTTGAACCTTTTACATAAGGCTCTGAAATATTTTTCATAACATCATCGGAGATGCCAATTCCCGAATCCCTCACGGTCACAATCGAACCCTTTATGAGGACTTCTACAGATCCACCCGGAGAAAAATTATAGGCATTACAGAGCACATTATTGAAAACAATGGAAAAAGCACGTTCAGGGGCATGGTTTGAAGAACGATCGATCACCTCAACAGCCAGGTCAATCTTCTTAAGTTCAGCAAGTGGCTGCAAACTGCGAAGGACTCTCTCAGCCGCTTCACTTATATCGAACAGACCTTCGGAGACTTCCTTATTTTCTTCCCGGGCTATCCAGAGCAATGTTTCTATGGTCTCTTCCATGTCCTTCACTGAACGTTCTATACGCCCCAAAGGTTTCTGCAGCTCAGGGGTTTCTGATGAACGGGAAAGCCTTATGATTTCCAGGGCCCCTTTGATTACACTCAGCGGGGTGCGCAATTCATGGCTGACATCTCTGGTGAACTCCTTTTCACGCTTAATAAACATCCGCACTCTCTTAAAAGAATTCTGAATATTCAAAGCGATCAGACCTATTTCATCTTTACGCGATGACTCAGGTAGCTCCCTATTCAAATCATCCGGCCTGTACGCCCGGATTTTATCAGCCAATGAATCAAGGGGACGAAATACAATTTTACCGATAAAGATAACAAGAAGAATACTCAAGGCAGCGGTGCAAACGAAATAGAGAATAAAGATGCTGGTAGTGCCCAAAAAGCATGACTGTCTGGCAAGTACATGACTGGCATCATAAATCAGGAACAGCCGCCTGCCCCCTTCAGGATAAGTGCGCACTAATGTGTTGTGGGTAGAGGGACCGGGGATTGCTGCCGGGCCGCTGGTCTCATAAAAACCGTCCCGCAAAAATGGGAGCGAGTCCTTGAAATCATCAGGAAGCTGTGCCGGGTCTGTTGCCGCTTGCAAATTCCGCAACATGGGCAGGCGGGCATTTTTGTCTGCAGCGTAACGCCTGAAATAGTCATCAGCCTCATCACGGAGCATGTTGTTGATTACTTCGTCTTCTGTAATCCGCACAGTACCGAACTGTGCCCAGCTGTATAACCCCAGCAGAACAACCAAAGAGACACTGTAGGAGACAATCGCCTTAAAACGTAAGCTGTTAATCTTCATTGTTCCCGGCCAACTTAAATCCGACACCGTAAACGGTCTGTATCATTGGGTAAGAGAACCCCTTATCCACCTTGCAACGCAGTTTGTAGATATGACTGCGCAAGGAATCGCTGTCCGGAGGATCTTCACCCCAAAGGGAAAACTCAACATCCGTACGCGGCACTACATTAGGGTAGGCCTCCATAAGGAGCCGCAAAAGCTGAAAACAGGCCCTGTTAAGCTTGATGGGGACTCCTTCTCTGGTTACAGACCTCCGCCCGGTATCCATGACCAAAGTCCCGACACTAAGCGAAGACGGACCTCTCCCCCTGTTGCGGGCGGTAATTGCACTCAGCCGGGCACTGAGCTCTTCCAGAGCAAAGGGCTTAACCAGATAGTCATCCACTCCGGCATCAAAACCTGACAGCTTATCCTGCAATGTGTCCAAAGCTGTAAGCATGAGAATGGCAGGCTGGACAACGGAAGTCTTGCGAATACGGGAACAGACTTCAAGCCCGTCCATTCCCGGAAGCATCACATCCAACACCATAGCATCATAATTATTAGTCACAGACAGATGTAAACCGGCAACACCGTCCGCAGCATAATCTACCACATGACCGCATGATTCCAGATAATCACATATATTTTCAGCAAGATCATGATGATCTTCGACAACCAGCACTTTTAATGGCGGCATGGCAAAACCTCATTTCACAATAAGTAAAGCTACAACTGTAGATTAAAAACATCTTCCTCATACCCGGCAGCACCGGAAAAGGCGAGAAATAGCCGTAAACCTAAGCTGATTTTTGTGAAATAGATGTGAAAACCTTATCCTGCCTAATCTGCCCGCCCCTTCAAGCGTAATTCACGGTCCACAAACTGGCTGAGAACAAGCGAGATCAAAGACATTCCCGCTGCACCGAGGAAGACAATGCGGTAATCCTGCA
Organism: Maridesulfovibrio sp.; assembly: GCF_963666665.1. Classification (NCBI taxonomy): domain Bacteria; kingdom Pseudomonadati; phylum Thermodesulfobacteriota; class Desulfovibrionia; order Desulfovibrionales; family Desulfovibrionaceae; genus Maridesulfovibrio; species Maridesulfovibrio sp. The sequence goes on along the minus strand of NZ_OY762999.1, from coordinate 3,933,111 downwards.
TCCATGCGATCCCACCCAATACGGGCACGAAAACAGCAGCAATATGGTTGATGGTAAAGCTGACCGCCATGGACGGGGCAATGTCCGGCTTATCGGCAATCTTCTGGAAGAAGGTCTTGATGGCCATGGTGAAGTTGAAGAAAATATTGTCCAGAATATAAAGTAGAGCACCTACCAGCGGACTGTCGGTGTAGGCATAAGCGGTGAAGATCAGGAACAGGCTGGCGTACTCAAGGGTCAGCACCTTGCGTTCACCGAACTTGTTCACCGACTTGGCAATGATCGGGTTGACGAAGTAGTTGATCACGTTGTTAACCACAAAAAGAATGGCGATGTGCTGCAATGAAAATCCGAACTTCTTGACCAGCAGGAAGACAGCAAAGGCCACAAAAATCTGTCTGCGCGCCCCGGCGATAAAAGTTAAGGCATAGAAAAGCCAGTACTTGGAACGAAAAATCATCTTCTTGTGCTGCGGCGGCAGGTCCGGGGAAGAAGGATCACGGGTCAGGCAATAAAGCCCCGCCAACACAGCGACAACGCCTGCCCCAAAGAAAATTTCAGAATAGCCCATGAAACCGGAAATCGAGATAACAACCACACCCACGCAAATATTGGTCGCTGCGGCAAGGCTGCGCAAACGGCCCATAACCAGCGGAGCCTCTGTGTAACCGAAATACTGCAGGGTCAGGGACTGGTTCAGGGTCTCGTAATAGTGAAAACCGAAAGACATAACCAGAGTAGTAAAAGCCAGTCCGGCAAAAGAAGGCATGAACCCGGTTATGCAGATACCAAGCCCCATGATAATTACAGAAAGTGCTGCCAAACGGTGCTCCTTGATGAACATGAGCACGTAGATTACAAGCAGGGCAAGGAAGCCCGGGATTTCACGAATGGAGCCGAGCATGCCGAACTGACCGCCGTCCAGTCCGGCCACTTCAACCGCAAAGTTGTTCAGCAGGGTTCGCCAGCCCTGAAAGCCGATAGTGGTGGCAATGGTCAGCACCAGCAGAAATATATACATCTTACGGGAAGTGAAGCTTTTTGTAGGCACGATGTGATCCTTAAAATGGTGAGATTATGATAAACGGATGCGTTCAATAAGGACGGAAAAAGTAATCCCGCGTGCGACATAAAACAAGTCAAAATTTAGCAGGAACAATATGGCAGACTTTCCTCCCCCGTACTCAGTGCGGGTCAGCCCAAGGGCAAAAAACGTAATAATCAAATTAATTCCGGACAAAGGAATAGAAGTAGTGCTGCCAAAGGGAGCCAACCGCAGGGATGTCCCCTATTTTCTGGAAAAACGCCGGGATTGGATAGAACATAATATCCGTAAACTGGAAGGAAAAGGATTGTCCCTGACCCCGCCGGAACTGGTTCTGCCTGATGAAATCTGCTTTGCCGCCAGCGGGAAAGTCTTCTCGGTAAGGAGAGTGGAAAACCGTAAATCCGGCCTGCGCATGCGACGTAATGTGGATAAGCTGCTCTTGAGCGGCAAAGGCTGGTCACCTGAAGAAGAACTTGAAGTACTGACCCGTTTTGTGCGCAGCGAAGCCCGCGACTTCCTTGTGCCGGAACTGAAAAAAATTTCAGAAGAACTTAACCTGCCCTTCAGCAAGGTCTTCATCCGCGCGCAGCGCAAACGCTGGGGCAGCTGCTCCGCCAAAGGCAACATCAACCTGAACATGAAACTCATGTTCCTGCCCTACCGCCTAGCCCGCTATGTACTCATTCATGAACTCTGCCACACAGTACACCTGAACCATTCCGCTAAATACTGGAGGCTGGTAAAAATGGTCGAACCGAATGTAGACAAATTGGAAAGAGAACTTTCCGAAGCTGGAAGACTGGTCCCGGCATGGATTAATTTTCAGGAAGATCAAAGCCTATAAAACGTCTTCCTCTTTACAAACCACCACAAATGGATGAAGTTAATCTTTTAATAAATACACATCTAAGAACGAATCACACAGCCATATCTCTTTAAGGAATCACAATGGAAATCAGCAGCAAAAAAGTCGGCGAAGTATTGATCATGGGCATAAATGGCCGCCTTGATGCCCTTACCTCCAGCAAGCTGGAAAGCAGGATGTGCGAACTCATCAACGCCGGCGAAACTAAAATTGTTCTGGATCTCGGTGAGCTGGAATATATTTCCAGTGCAGGACTTCGGGCCATACTTTTTTGCGCCAAAAAGCTGAAGACAATTGATGGAGACATAGCCTTCGCTAATATCACCGGGATGATAAGTGAAGTTTTTGAGATTTCCGGATTCGGAACTATGTTCAATCTATACAGTTCCGCCCTTGTTGCTGCGGAAAAAATATCCTGAGGAGCCCGGCATGCTACGCCCTGCCCTGACTATTCTGCTGACTTCGGCAATAATTTTTCATGCACAAATATGCGGGGCAGAAACTTCCCGGACCGTTAGCAAAGAAGAGGTCCGCCAAATCCTTAAGGACAACCCCGAAGTCATCTTCGAAGCCCTTCAGGGACACGAAGAAGAACTCTATGACCTTTTACAGGTCGGACTGGAAAAAAAGAACAAATCACGGATCAGAGAAGGCAGGCTCAAGCAACTTAGAAATCCAAAAATAGCAGCTCTCCACCCGGACCGTCCGATATGGGGATCTCCCAATGCGAAAATCAGCATCATTGTCTTTTCAGACTTCCAAAGCGCAACCAGCGCCAAGGCTGATCTAATTATTCATAAACTTCTGCAGCAAAACCCTGATATCAACTACCGATTCCGCCATAATCCTCTGGGATTACATAAAATGTCACTTCCGGCAGCCAGTTATTACGAAGCCCTTGCCCTGCAGGATCAGGCTAAAGCAAAAAAGCTTAACCGACTGATCTTAAAGAACAGATTGGCAATTAAGAAAAACGGGATAAAAAAGCTTGATGAGCTGGCAGAAGAATGCGGTGCAGACATGAATCAATTGCACCAGAACTTGAATTCCCCGCAGGTAAATGCGCGCATTGACGGAGACCGCAAGGAGGCACGCAAGCTCGGCCTGACAGCCTCCCCGGTCTTTCTTGTTAACGGGGTTACTGTAACTGGAGCTGCTCCCCTCGATGAATTTGAGGAAGTACTCCGGATGATCCGCACCAATTAAGCTATTTATAACAGAGACTTCACACTCTATTATTTAAGCTGAACAACGCGAAAGAGCATAAAATACTGGGCAGCAATGCGATAGTGATATATTATCATAAGACCTGCTAAAAATTTCCAAATCGCGGACAACATGAACACAATGCCACAAAATCAATCTGATATCCGCAGGGTATTCCTGCATACCGGAGACGCATACCTCGGAGTTAAACCGACTATTGTCTCCACCGTACTCGGGTCCTGTGTGGCAATCTCCATGTATTCTTCCCGGAAAAGACAAGGTATCATCTGCCACGCATTCCTGCCTTCACGCGCTGAAATCAAGGATATAAACGAGCCGTCAATTCAGATTTGCAGATATGTGGACACAGCAGTAGACCATTTGCTAAAGAGCATGAGACGTTTGGGGGTCAGGAAAAACGAACTTGAAGTAAAACTGTTCGGTGGTGCAACCGGATTGACTTATTCTCAGGTAAGGCCCTCATGCGCGCTGGGTATCGGCAATAGAAATGTTGATGCCGCACTTCAAAATTTGGAAGCAAAAGGACTCAAGCCTGTAAGCATGGATGTAGGCGGAAACGTGGGCAGAAAACTTCTTTCTGTACTTACTCCGGAGACGTCTGGATCAAGCGGCTTGAAAAAAATATGTTCTAGCCATCTAACCGGCCACCGTCTGCAAGAATAAAATGAAATTCACTAGCAAGCTATATTCAGTTCTTTTACTGTTCACTATCTTTCTTTTCAGCCTAACCGGAATATCCCGTGCCGGCGAGCCCATTTACCAATATTCGATCATTGATTCCCTGCTTGCAGGCAATTATGACGGGGAATTAACTATCGGCGGTCTCAAAAAACACGGGGATACCGGACTGGGTACATTTAACCGGCTGGACGGGGAAATGGTTTTCCTCGATGGCGAAGTTTACAAGGTTAATGCTCACGGCACTGCCGTTAAAATGAATGATAGCGAACGCACTCCCTTTGCTGCTGCTGCCTTTTTCAAGACAGGAAAAATAATCAAGCTTGATTCAGTTAAATCCCTTGAAGACTTGAACAGCAAGATTTCAAACTCTCTCGACTCTGAAAATCTTTTCTACATCATCCGTATTGACGGTAAATTCAGCAAAATACGCACCCGCAGCGTTCCTGCTCAGGATAAACCATATCCTCCGCTGAAAGAAGTGGTTAAGAATCAGAGTATTTTCGGATTCAAGGACATCACCGGGACCTTGATCGGCATTAAGAGCCCGTCTTATATCAAAGGAATCGGTGTTCCCGGCTTCCACTGGCACTTTATTACCAAAGAACGTACCTCCGGGGGACACGTCTTGAATTGCATTTTCAGCAATCTGGCTGCCAAGGTCGGAACATACAGCGAATTTCAGCTCCAGCTCCCGGAAACCAAAAGCTTTCTCGAATCCAGATTTGAACAGGACAGACAAAAAGAATTAAAAGAAGTGGAAAAAGATTCTGAGAAGAAGTAACATTGGTCAAAATCTAACAATTCCATTTTGTGACTGAATTATATTGTCCGGGAGATATATTATGAGTGAACGCATTCTCGTACAGGTAGATGAAGACCTTGAAGCCATCATGGACCGGTATCTGGAAATCAGGCAAAAAGAACTTGTTGAACTTGAAGAAGCTGTTGAGCAAAAAAATTTCGAAATCATAAGGCTTCTTGGACACCGCCTCAAAGGCACGGGGTCCTCATACGGGCTTGATGAACTGACCCGGCTGGGAACACTCATTGAAGACAAAGCCATGGGGGAGGATATGTCTGATGTTCCGGACTACACGGCAAAAATCAGACATTTTCTAACCAATCTGGACATTGAATACATCGAAATAGATGAGTAAAAACAAGGCCGGAAGGAGTATCCTTCCGGCCTTTCATATTTAAATCAGGAACTCTCCGGTCACTGAATTCGGGTTGGCAATAATCTCTTCAGGAGTCCCCTGAGCTACAATCTGCCCACCGGACTCCCCGCCTCCGGGACCTAAATCAAATACATAATCAGAAGCACGGATCACATCGGTATTATGCTCGATGACTATAACCGTGGCCCCTCTATCTACCAACTGCTGCAGGACCTTGATCAGTTTGCCCACTTCGTGCATATGCAGGCCGGTAGTAGGTTCATCAAGGATGTACAATGTTCCGGGCAGGCTGCGTTTACCAAGCTCGCGGGAAATCTTGATCCGCTGTGCTTCACCGCCTGAAAGGGTGGTGGCGGGCTGTCCCAGCTGCAGATATTCAAGGCCGACCTGCTCCAAGACTTCCAGCCTGCGCTTGAGGGTAGGATGATTTTCAAAGAAGGCCTTGGATTGACGCACGGTCAGATCAAGAACTTCGGCGATGTTCTTGCCCTTGTAATCCACTTCCAGAGTCTGGCTGTTGTAGCGCTTGCCCTTGCAGACATCACAGGTCACGTAGACATCGGGCAGAAAGTGCATTTCCACCCTGATCTGACCGTCACCGCGACATGCTTCGCAACGTCCGCCGCGCACGTTAAAGCTGAATCTTCCCGGCTTGTATCCGCGTTTCTTGGCTTCCTTGGTAGCGCAAAAAATCTTGCGTATTTCATCAAAAATCTTGGTGTAGGTGGCCGGGTTGGAACGCGGGGTCCTGCCAATGGGTGACTGGTCAATGGAAATAACTTTCTCCACTTTTTCAATCCCTTCAATTCCTGCAATACGTCCGGGCTGATCAACCTTCACACCGCGCGAAAGGGCAAGATGCTTATACATGGAATCCACAACAAGAGAACTTTTGCCCGAACCGGAAACCCCGGTAAAGCAGCAGAGCACCCCCAGCGGGATATCAACATCAAGGTTCTTGAGGTTGTTGGTCTTAACACCCTTGAGCTTAATCCAATCCTTGGGAATACGCCGCTCTTCAGGCTTATCCAAGGCAAGTTCACCACGTAGATACTTGGCGGTCAAAGTCTGAGCCTTGCCAAGCAGCTGTTTCACACTGCCCTGAAAAACAATCTCCCCGCCGAGCATACCCGATCCGGGACCGATTTCAATAACATGGTCGGCATTGCGAATGGTGGATTCATCATGCTCCACCACCAGCACGGTATTGCCGCGGGACTGCAAGGAACGCAGAGTCTTGATCAAACGCTCGTTATCACGCGGATGCAGACCGATGGAAGGTTCATCAAGCACGTAGGTAACGCCCACCAGCCCGGAACCGAGCTGACCAGCCAGCCTGATGCGCTGAGCCTCCCCACCGGAAAGGGTCGCCATATTCCGACCAAGGTTAAGATAATCAAGCCCGACATTAACCATGAATCCCAAGCGATGGGTCAGTTCCTTCAGGAGCGGCTCAGCGATGAGCAGTTCATGGCCGGTAAACTCCAGCCCTTCCAACCAGTCCAATGCACGTTTGATGGACATGGAGCAGAATTCAAAAATTGAAATGGAGTTCACTTTTACGGCTAATGATTCAGGACGAAGCCTCGCACCTTCACAGGCCGGGCAGGGCTGCGACTGTCTGAAACGGGAAAGCTCATCGCGCCAGATACGCCCGAGATTATGCCCCACTTCAAGCAGGTCAACCACGCCTTCCCAGCCCAATTCCTTGTCACCGTAGAACAGGGCCTTATATGCGTCAGCTGAAAATTCTGCGAGCGGAGTATCTACCTTGAAGCCATGCTTCTTGCCCAGCGCCCGGAAATCCTTTTCATAGCGCTCGAACATCTTCGGGGATTTCCACGGAATGACCGCTCCGGTCTTTAATGAAAGCCCCTTGTTGGGTGCCAGAAGTTCCGGCTCGTAATATTCAACACTGCCGATACCCGAACAAAGCGTACAGGCCCCCTGCGGGCTGTTAAATGAAAATAACTGAGGGGAAAGCTTGGGCATGCTGATCTTGCATGACGGACAGGTGGACATGGTTGAAAGATACACATCCTCGCCGCCAATAATGGAGACCACGATGGATTCATCCCCATAGCGCAGGGCCAGCTCGAGGGAATCGCCGAGGCGCTTTTTCATATCGCCCTTAATTACAAGGCGGTCCACAACCAGATCAACATTGTGCTTCTTGTTCTTCTCAAGGTCAGGCACATCATCGATGGTATAGACCGTACCGTCCACGCGCACACGGACGAAGCCCTCTTTTTTCAGCTTCTTGAACAGATCCTTGTGGGTACCCTTCTGATGATCAACCAATGGAGCCATCAGCATAAATTTTGTGCCTTCACCAAAAGCCATGATCCGCTCCAGAATCTCGTCCGAAGTCTGAGCTTCAATGGGAATACCGCACTCAGGACAATGAAATTTACCCAGCCTTGCAAAGAAAACACGCAAGAAGTCGTAAATTTCGGTCACAGTACCTACGGTTGAACGCGGGTTGCGCGAAGTGGATTGCTGTTCCAGCGAGATCGCCGGGGAAAGACCCTCAATCTTATCAACCTGCGGTTTATCCAGCTGCGGCAGGAACTGGCGGGCATAAGCGGAAAGAGATTCCACGTAACGCCGCTGGCCTTCGGCATAGACAATGTCGAAAGAGAGGGTTGATTTACCGGACCCCGACGGACCGCAGACCACCACCAGCTGATCACGCGGAATATCAAGGTTCAAATTCTTAAGGTTGTGCTGACGCGCACCTTCAATATGGATAGATTTTTTGTTCATGATAAGAGGCTGATTTGATGCGCATCGCGCTTTTAGTTTATTAAAATTTACCTCCTCCAGCTTTCCCCCTCTTCGTAAAAAGAGTTTAAGAACCCTGCAAACCCACATAAAAGCAGACTTGAAAATTGCCTTAAAAGCAACGATTCGAAGGGGTGAACCTCTGAAAGAGGCAAATCAAAACCTTTTATTAGGTCTTCGCTGTGCCATGCGACTGTTAAGATATACTTAACACGAAGAAAGATAATAAGCACTTCTAAAAAGAAGGCAAGAAAATTAGTAATGATTCTTAATTTTATACAAATCAACATTACACAACCATTTAAAATCATGAACTTTATTAACTAATAAATACTTATTAAAACTTTTAATTTAACATATTAATTGACAGTGTTATTTTTTTAACAAATATTACGGAAAACAATTACGGGAGAATCTATAGTGAAGAACAACTCAAAACCACCTATTCGTCTTTTTTATGGTGGAGTCGGTATATTCCTCACAATATACGGAATTACCCAAATCATCATTGATGCCCCACCGATAAAGCTTCTACCCATATTTCATAAATTCTATTCATTAGCAGGTTTTACCGGTTTGGTTGCTCTCACTATCTGTACAATCAAAATACACATAATAAACAAAACGCTTCAAGCGACAAAACCTGCAATATATATTTTAGAGATCCTTACGTTTTCCACCTTCATCATCTTTTCTCATCTTCTGGACACGCCTTTGATCTCTTTGCCCTTAAAACTAACCATCGCTTCAATTGCGTGGTTTATTGTAAATATTGGCTTGACCCAAGCTATCCCCAACAAATCACGCAAACGGGAAATAATATATGGGGCAAGTTCAATGACGGGACTAGCAAGTGGACTTTTAATCTGTGGGGAGGCTTTGTTTTGATATTAATAATTGGAAAAAGAAAATCAGGAAAGACGTGCTATTTGTATTTAATGCTTGAAAAAATAAGGCAACACGATCTGTACGGATGCCATACCATAGCAAGAAACCACGAAATTAGTGATGCTATTGACAGAAGAGAATGGATTAAGCCGACAATTCAAAACAAAGAAGCAAAAGAATTGGTTCGAAGATCGGTAATAATGAATCTGAGTGATAGAGAGCTAGATGTTTCTTTCAACCTTCCTGACATCTCAGGAGGGGATTTAGAACGCCTGGCCCGTAAATTAGAGTACTTTCAAAAACAACCACCCAATGTAATAAAACAACTTCTTTCCACATCAAATGACCCTGACGAACAATTACTACTCAGTATTTGCCAAGCTGATGGAATCATCATCATGCTGGATCTTGACGACCCTGCAATCCCTGAACCGTATGAAGTCAGCAACAAATTCGCTTTAGGCCAAACAACACCTATGTCTGACACAATGTTCATCAGGCGATTAGCGGAAATGATGTCACTCAACTATGGGTTGGACATTGGTAACCCAGTCAACATTCCTGTTATGGTAGTCCTCAACAAATCTGACATTCACTTTAAAACCGATAAAGTTGAAGACCTATATACCGAGGGAGATACAGCAAAAACGTTTTTTAGCAAAAAATATTTCACCGCGAGCAACCTTCTAAAAGACTGTTTTAACCCAGAGAATATCTCTTACACATGGCATTCTACAGTGGGCAATACTCACACAATAAACAACAAATCGTACCCAGACTATGAATACTACATAGAAATAGACGGACACATATATACAAGAAGCTTTATAAACTTTATTGAACGGATTGCAAAATGATTACTGGAGCCGACATATCACCAGAGACAGAGGTTTACACCTCCGAGCTATCTCACTTCATAGACTATCCCATGGAAATGTTTACAATAAACACCACCCAAGACAAAAAATATATACAAACATACAAAAGCAAACCAATAAAGCGACTCGAAGGGAGAGAAGGCAGGCTAATATTAAGATTCCAATACACCAACAAAAACGACTCCGTAGCGGTGTACTATTTCATTGAACATCTCATACGCAAACTTGAGCACCTTAATAAAACTGACATAAAATCAATTAAAGAATATGCCGTTTCGGCCGCATTTGAACAGGAGATAGAGGCATTCAATGCACTACTCTCGACGGAAACAGACCTCTGGGACACCCAAATGCAAGATATTGCATTAAGATCGCATTTTAGCCATCTAATTAACTATCAGCACATTGAAAATAAGAAACATCAGATAGTCTCGGTTGATTCAGGGTCATTAGCAGAATTAATTGCTGTTGCAGCAGAATTAAGCTCAACACAGCCGGCGATTATTCCAATAGAAATAAATGAAAACGACCAATACCTACACGTATTGAAATCTGGATACTGTGCGATCCTATCAAAACGACAACTAAGCAAAATTCACAACTCAATCGACAGAAAAAAAAATATAATCACAAAAACCTTGGAAAAACTCAACATACATACAACCAGCATCATTCCTCCACTATCAGCCCATGTATTTCTAAATGACATAGAGGATCAAAAGAAATTCACCCTGAACACAGAAGCTTATACAAAAAATGGAGTAATCTGTAATATTTCATACGAAGCTATTCTTGCCTGCAAAATACTGGGACTATCTTCTACTAAAATAACATCACTGATTCCTGACAACTTATCATCCACAAGCAACAACAAATGGGAAGACTGGAATTCATATATTTTTTTCGCATGCTTCTCTGAGATATTACAAACGAGCCATTTCTCAATGCTAATCAAAGCCAATCACCTAAAAATAGGAATTGAGCGAGGAGATGAAAGGACTCAACACCCCAAACGAAGTCCCAAAAGAAGACAATACCATCAAATTGCAAAACTGTGTGAGCAATGGGCAGAGAAAAACAATATTGAAGGGTCAATAGAGGTATACAATGTTTAACAGAAGAAAAATAGAACAGCTTAAAACAGCACTGACAACTTTTGGACTTTTATTAACAATATTAATATGCACAAGTGCATCAGCATACGCAACATATACAGGGCTCATAGACAGCGTATCACCATTCATAGCTTCAACAGTTGCACTAGCAAGCTTCTTTCTAATGCTGTACTTTTCAAATATAATAGCAAAATTTCTAAGCTCAACACACAGTTTCATATCAAGAATACTACTAATAATAACTGCGGCAATTCTTATATTCTCTAGTTCTACAATGTGGTCAATTGTAGGATTATCCAAAAATGAAATCTATAGATTATCCAACTATGATCAATACAAAACATTCTCAAACAATTTCACTGAAAGCGACTTAATACCCAAATATATAACCGCACAGCAATCTATCAACATCGCACAAAAAGACACAGAAAGAATTCTTAAAAATTCAAGTCAAGGTTTATATACTGGAAATCAAAAAAAAGGCACAATATGGAAATCTGCTACCATTGTAGATAAAAAAATATCTGATATACAAAATAAAGTAGACTCTAACATTGAAAAGATAAATGCATCACAGAAAATTATTACTTCTGAACTGAGCATAATGGAATCTGACCCTGAATCATTTACTAAAAGGAACTATTCGAACCATGTCCGCACAATTAATCTGGAGTTACAAAAAATACTATCTCCCGGAATAGGGATTGGACAAATATCACTTGAAAACTCAATTAAAAACCTCGAGCAAACTCTCCGTGAGTACTCCCAGCAGAAGCAAACAAGCACCCAAAAGGCTTTAACAACTGAAGCCAACACATTACAGGGTGATTTAGAACAGATACAAAAGGCATTCAAAGCATTAGATATAACAATTGCACCACTAAAAGATTTGGCCTCCAGCGAGCCAACTATAAAATTATGTTACAATAATATTCTGAACATGCTGCACTGGTGGGCCTTATGCTTAACATTGGATTTTGTTCCATTTCTATTCATGATTATATTAGTTCAAAAGACGATAACCAATCCAGGCAAAAGGTCTTTGAATTTCACAAATCGTGAGCAGTAAAAATACAACAGGGGCTTCTTTAATAGTCTAAAGAAGCCCCAACAAGGGCCTATACTATTAACCTGATTTTCCCATAGGGCAGGTACTGAAATTTTCTTCCACATCCTCAAGGCCGTTTTCTTTAGTTTCGGCTATGAAAAACTCCACCAACTTAGGATCAAGAGAAGGGCCAGCCAGCTTACGCAGGGTAGAATAGGCTTTTTCCAAATCCATAGCTTCCTGATAACTGCGGGTGGTGGTTACAGCGTCAAACACATCGGCAATAGAAAGGATACGTGATCCGGTCTTGATTTCATCGCCCTGCAAGCCGTTGGGATATCCGGTCCCGTCCAGACGCTCATGGTGCGAACGCACATATTCCAAAGCAGGACCGAGAAACTCCAGCCCGCGCAGCATCTTGAATCCCCATTCCGGGTGCTGCTTGATCTCCGCCAGCATATCCGCATCAACCTTGGTATCTACATTTTGGATCAAGCGGTCACTGAACCCGATCTTGCCTATATCATGCAGGGTTCCAGCTACATGCACGGTCCAGATTTCATCTTCGGAAAGTCCCATCCTGCGAGCCAAGCGCTCGCAATAATTACCAACCCGTTCCGCATGTCCGCGGGTATACGGATCGCGCAGACTCAAACCGCGAGCCACGGCTTTGACGGTTGCAACCACATTACACTTAAGTTCTTCATTAGCCTGCTCAAGCGCAAATTCACGGGCCTCAATACGGACCATCATCAAGCCAACTGATTCCGCCAGTTCCCGCACGTAAGGATCATATTCATCAGTAGTCAAATGCATGATGTCATTGGAATAATTTCCGCCGGAAATTTCCTGAATACAAGTCAGCAATTCGGTGAGTCCTTTCATGTGGCAGTCCGTAGATTAGTGTGAATGGGGTGTAGATGTCTTACGACTTTATACTGAAATTGTTTGGTGTGGGATAGGGGGGAAGTTGGTGAAGATGGAAGAGGCAAGGAGATAGATCAAAATTATTCTGACAGAACATTTAAAAATGTTCTGTCAGAATAATTCTAGTAGAATATTTTTAAAATGTCCTGACCAGCCACTTTCTAAAAACAGGATCAACAAGCTCCCAACCGTTTTCTTCATTGCTAACTAAATCCTGTATACTCAGGTGTTTTAAAGCCTTTTGGACTCCACCTGACGATAGATTCGTTTCCTTCAAAAACACCTGAGAAGTAACCTTGCTCCCCGGATATTTTGCCAACCCCACCAGCAAAGCCAGTTGCACCGGTGTTAAGCCGTCAACAATCCCCTGATAGGAATACCTCTCACTCGCAAGAAGTGACTCAAAACATTCATCAACATCCTCTAGACTGGGGTTGTCTCCCATACTGAATAACAAATAACTGAAAAGCTGCGCGTAGTAAGGATATTGCTGTACAAGATTTGAAACGGTAGAGGCAGCTTCGTGCGAAATGGACTTACCACCCTTATTGAAAAGCTCGACAATATACTCCACAAGATCTTCATGTGGCAGAGGAGGGAGTTCCATCAAAAGGGTGCTGTTATAGAAAGGACGATGCCTGTCAGTAAACATGGATTTAAGAATACGTCGCCTGCTTCCTGCAAATATATACCCCGCGCCATGCATCTGGATATGCGTTCGCAGTAAAGCTTCAGTCTTACCCTTGTCCACTTCAACAATATCCTGAAACTCATCCATGGCAATATGCACTGGCTTATCCGACTTCTCGGTAAACCGCCCTATCTCGGAGAGCAGGGATTCAAGCAGGTCATAACCGGAAATGCCTTCAGTAGCACGAACATCTATTTTTACTCCCCCTTCTTCAGTGGGAGTAAAAACAGGCCTATAAGTCTTGAAAAATTCAAGCAGAGCCTTTTTACCTTTCTCGAAAAAAGATACATACTCGCTCAATCCTTCATAAACAGCCCGCGCCAATCTCGAAGCAAGATCCTCAACCGACATGACCCTGTAAAAATCAACATAAAACACATAGGCGCCCTTATCATGCATTTCCTTCTGGGCACGTTTAATCAAAGATGTTTTCCCGTACCTGCGCGGAGAAAATAGGGTTACGTTCGCACCATTCATGCCGTGTGAAATCAAATCAGTGAGTTCCTTTTCACGGTCACAAAAGGGATCACTTGGTCGCAAGGTATTAAAGCGAAAAGGATTATTCACAACATACTCCAAATTATTCTAAAAGAATGCTAAATTTTATTCTCTTAGAATTATTCTAGTAGAATATTTAAATTTGTCAATTAACCTAGTCCACAAAAAAACTCCCTGCCTCAACCGAGACAGGGAGTTTTTCAAAACTTCAAACACGCATAAACCAATAAATTAAGCCCCGACATGCTCCTTATAAGCCTGTACGGTGTTGATCAGCAGCTGAGCGATGGTCATGGGACCGACTCCGCCGGGAACGGGGGTCATGGCGGATGCCACGTCTTCCAGTGCTGCGTAATCGCAGTCACCGACCAGACCTTCGTCAGTTCGGTTGATGCCTACATCAACTACAACTGCGCCGTCTTTAACCATCTCTTTCTTAATGAACTTGGGAATGCCGATGGCAGCGAAAACGAAGTCTGCGGCTTTGACTTCCTCAGCGAGGTTGTCAGTGCGGGAATGGCAGACAGTCACGGTGGCGTTTGCGAAATCACCGTACTGCATGAGCATCATGGCGAGAGGCTTACCAACGATGTTGGAACGACCTACTACTACGGCTTTCTTACCGGAAGTGGGCAGGTTGTAGCGTTCCAGCAGGGTAATGATACCTGCAGGGGTGCAGGAACGGAAACCGGGCAGGCCGAGCATGAGCTTACCTACGTTCATGGGATGGAAGCCGTCCACGTCCTTGCCGGGATCAATGAGTTCGAGACAGCGCTGGCTGTCCAGTCCCTTGGGCAGGGGCAGCTGCAGCAGGATACCGTCGATGGTCTCGTCTGCGTTGAGATTCTGGATCAGTGCTTCAAGCTCTTCCTGAGAAACGGATGCATCGATACGGTGGGCAGTGGAAACAATTCCTGCCTTTTCGCAGGCAATTTCCTTGTTGCGCACGTATACCTGAGATGCGGGGTCCTCGCCGACCAGAATAACGGCCAGACCGGGCGCTCTACCGTGTTTTTCTTTAAGTCCGTCTATCTCTACTTTCAGCTCTTCACGAATAGTAAGAGCTGTTTCTTTACCATTCAAAATCTGCATTGAAATTTCTCCGCTGTTTATGGCCTGTGGGTGAAAAATGCATATTGTAATTTTTGAGGACTGGCAAGCACACAGCCTACTGAATGATTACTCCGGTGTCTTTAAATGGAAGACCTTCCGCTTATCAATTTCAAGACTGTTTAGATCCTGCCCATAATATTTATCCACCAGTTTATCGATTAAGCCTGACGATTGTGCATTTCGCAAGGCTTTCTCCAATATAGGCTTCAATTCCCTACGTTTGGGTGAAAGATAGATTATGATGTTCTTATCATAAGAAAAAAGGATATTCGGGACAATTACCAAGTCCGAATAAGTACGAATCTCTTCCTTTGCTTCAAGAACAGATCGCGGAAAATAGTCAACATTTCTATTCGTACGACTCAGCATACAATAAATAAGCTGCCAATCCGCCACAGAGACATGCTTTAGACCATTCTCTTCCCACACTTTGTTATCGAACCATTTTTGGCCGAACGCGCCTACTAAATTCAAGGCCCGAAAATCTTCTAATGAATTTACATTTTCAAAAAGGCCTACTTTAGATTTTGAAACAACCAGCACTCGCTTTGAAATATTGCCCTTAGTGAGCGGAACGTTAATTGGAATATGCTCTTCGTCATACTTCTTACTTTGGATCAGCGGTAGTACATCGATTGAACCATGTTCAAGCATGCGGCGTTTGCGCAAATTCGGGTAGCATTTCAGCATAACAAAATTAACATCAGGGCTGCTGGCTTTTAAAGCACTGGAGAGCAACTCTCCTACAAACTGGTTGTTCCTCGTTTCGCAACATGAATACCGGACACTTACCTCCGCATAAGTGACACTTGAAAAAGAAAGTACAGCAAGTAATGCCGAAAAAATTAAATTTGCACGCATACTCAAACATACCTTTCGCAGCATAACGGGTCAATAATAAGAGACTTGATCGTGTTATAACATCACAAAAAAAGGCTGCGGGAAAAATCCCGCAGCCTTGTACTAAACTAAACAGACTGACTGTTTTTAGTCTTCGCCGAAGAAAGCTTCCTTCAAAGCGGGACCGTAGTAGATGCCATCATCGTCGAGGTCTTCCTCGATACGCAGCAGCTGGTTGTACTTGGCGAGACGGTCAGAACGGCAGAGGGAACCGGTCTTGATCTGGCCTGCGTTCAGACCTACTGCGAGGTCGGCGATGAAGTGGTCGCTGGTTTCACCGGAACGGTGGGATACGACGTTGGTGTAACCTGCGGTCTTAGCCAGTTCCATGGTGTCGAGAGTTTCGGTCAGGGTACCGATCTGGTTCAGCTTGATCAGGATAGAGTTACAAGCGCCCTGCTCAATACCTTCAGCGAGGATTTCGGGGTTGGTTACGAAGAGGTCGTCACCAACAAGCTGGATTCTTTCACCGAGGTCGTCGGTCATCTTCTTCCAGCCTTCCCAGTCGCCTTCAGCGAGACCATCTTCAATGGAGATGAGCGGGAAACGATCTACGAAGTCAGTGTAGAAGTCGATCATACCCTGAGCGTCGAATTCTTTACCTTCACCGGCCAGAACATACTTGCCGTCTTTGTAGAATTCGGAAGCAGCTGCGTCGATAGCGAGAGCTACGTCAGCACCGGGACGGTAGCCAGCTGCTTCAATAGCTTTCATAATGTATTCGAAAGCCTGAGCGTGGGACTCAAGGTTAGGGGCGAAGCCACCTTCGTCACCAACTGCTGTGTTGTGGCCGTCAGCAGCCAGCAGGCCTTTCAGGGTGTGGAAAATTTCAGCACCCATGCGCAGAGCTTCAGCAAAAGTCTCAGCGCCGATGGGCATGATCATGAATTCCTGAATATCAAGGTTGTTAGGTGCATGCTCACCACCGTTGATGATGTTCATCATGGGTACGGGAAGGAGCTTGCCGTTTACACCACCGAGGTACTGGTAGAGGGGAATACCGAGCAGGTTCGCAGCAGCGCGGGCAACAGCCATGGAAACACCGAGCATTGCGTTGGCGCCAAGACGTTCTTTATTTTCAGTACCGTCGAGCTCAATGAGGATATTATCGATGGTGATCTGGCGCAGGGCATCCTGACCAACCAGAGCTTCAGCGATTTCTTCGCGAACGTTGGCAACAGCAACCTGTACGCCTTTACCTTTGTAACGGTCTTTGTCACCGTCACGCAGTTCGAGGGCTTCGCGGGTACCGGTGGATGCTCCGGAAGGAACAGCAGCACGACCGGTTGCACCGGATTCAAGTACGACTTCAACTTCTACGGTGGGGTTACCTCTGGAGTCGAGAATTTCTCTCGCCCATACTGCGGTAATAGTGCTCATAACAATACTCCTTAAAAATAAATCAACACTTTCCGGTTACTTGAACTACCGGGTACGTCCCCGGCAAAAAACCTACACTAAACTATTTTTCACTGCCAAACCAAGCCATGCGCAACCCGTCCAGAAGGAGGGTCGGCTCCACACGGTCAATGGCCTGACAGACTTCAGCTATCTTAGAGGCGAACCCTCCGGTGGCGATGAGCTCAACCTCCCCGCCGAGAGTCTTGCCCAAACGCTCGCTCAAGCCTTCAACCATGGCTGCGAACCCGAAGATAAGCCCCTGGTTAAGGCTGTCTGCAGTGCTCTTGCCCGGCCTGATGGTATCGGACTCGATCTCAAGAGAAATATGCGGCAGTTTTGCGGTCCCGGATGCCAGCGCCTTGGTGGAAGAAAGCACCCCGGGGCAGATCAATCCGCCCATATAATCCATGCCCACCACACAGTCGAAAGTGGTGGCAGTGCCGAAATCGACAACAATGAGATTCTCGCTGCCGCTGATCCGGCGGCCCGCAAAAGCTGTGACCAGCCTGTCTGCACCGACTTCCCACGGCCTTTCATACTTGTTATTCAGTGCCAGAGGAATGGAATCCGGCGCAAAACGAAGCTCACAGGGAAAAAATCTTTCCACGGCCCGCTTCAGTATAGGGTTCATGGGCGGAACAACCGAGGATACGGCTCCGCCGATGATGTCTTCATTGGAGAACCCGGCAACCCGGCAGATTTCAATAAGCTTGAGTCCCCACGAATCCGCAGTGCCCCCGGGATCGGTGGGCAGAGTGAATGAAGGGCCAATTTTATCACGGGTGGAAAAACCGATTTTGGTATTGGTATTTCCCACATCAAAAAGTAAAATAGTTTCCGAACTCAACGTTGAACTCCGCTGCTTGCTGGATTCTTGCTCCAAAACTAATACCATATTCCGCAGAAACTAAAAACATGATTGCGAGACAATTATGGTACACTCCGGGGCTAGTTTTCAAAGACCGTCCGAAAAACGAAAATCACTGTTGATTCCTCTTTTCGGCCAGCCTTTTAAGACCTGTCAGGTTGACCGCGTACTCCATTCTTGAAAAGGAATCAATATGGTTTTCTGATCGAAAGTGAACACAAAAATGTTCGAATTGCAACATTTTTATAATAATTTGATAGTTTATAGACTGGACTTGCATTAAAAACTAAAAAAAAATAATAATAAATAAAGTTTGAATTTCCCATGAAACCCCAATGCGGAGCATGCCGTGCCAGACAAAAAACTTCTTTCCATCGCCGAAATTTCGCGCTTGCTGGAGGTACCAGAGTCAACCCTCCACTACTGGAAAAACCGTTTCGCCCAGTACCTGCCCAGTACCGGTCGCAACCGGCAAAAAAGATTCAAATCTGAAGCAATTGAAATTTTTAAAATTATCGCCTCCATGCTCAAACAGGGCCATACAGCCGAAGACGTTATGGCCGAACTTTCCCGCAAGTATCCGGTCAACGTAGCCATTGATCCGCAAGGACCGGAACTGGCAACACCGGCCGCCCCCGTTCAGATCCAGCAGGCCAGTTTGGAACCTGCCATCCAACTTGCCGCTGCCATGGGAACTGAAATCGCGAAATCTATCAATGAGGGCCTGAAGGGAATGCTCTCCTGCATGCCGCAGGGAGCAATATCCGAAGACGTAAGAGCCTGCATGGACAAGGCAAACGCCGACCTGAATGCCCAGAATGCAAGCATTGCAGGTTTAAAAGACGAAAACACACAGCTCAAAGAAAAACTTTCTGTGATGGAAGCAGAGCTGGTCCGGCTGCGCAAAGACCGCCGGGAAATGGAAAAGTTCCTCCTTGACAAGCTCAAAGCAGTAACTAAATAGATCAAACTGCTGAAAAGCAGCGACCTGCGGCGTAGCTGCAAAAAGCTCAAACCCTCACGTATTAAGTATACGCTTCGGTCTTGAGCTTTTCTTGCGCCTTGCATCTCACTACTTTTGAACAGTTTGATAGTACATTAAAATTTCAATTACCTTCCGACTGTCTTGAACAGCCGGAAGGAATTTTATGTTTATGGAGGAACTAAATGACTGCCCAGACAGAAAAATTCGAATTCAAGGCTGAAGTTAACCAGCTGCTGGACATCCTGGTCCACTCACTCTACACCAACCGCGAAATTTTCCTGCGCGAACTGGTTTCCAACGCATCCGATGCCCTCGATAAAATGCGTTTTGCCATCAACAGCAATCCCGAGCTGGAAGATGAAGTGGAACCCGAAATCCTCATCGCCTACGACGAAGAGAAGAAGACCGTAACCGTGACCGACACCGGTATCGGCATGACCCGCGAAGAAGTCATGACCAACATCGGAACCATCGCTCATTCCGGTTCTGCTGAATTCGTCAAACAGGCTGCCGGCTCCAAAGAAAGCCTTGATTCCCTTATCGGCCGTTTCGGTGTCGGTTTCTACTCCATCTTCATGGTTTCCGACCACGTTGTTGTGCGCACCAAGTCTTACCTCAAAGACGAACCTGCAATCCAGTGGGTCTCCGATGGCAAGAACGCATATGAACTCACTGAAGTTGAAGCTGAAATGGATCATGGTACCATCATCGAGATCCACCTCAATGAAGACAATGCCGGACGCTTCGGTTCCGACGACAAACTTAAAGACATCGTCAAACGCCACTCCAACTTTGTATCTTTCCCGATCATGATCGGCGGCGAACGCGTTAACACCGTATCCGCCCTCTGGCGTGAACCAAAATTCCAGATCAAACAGGAGCAGTACGAAGAATTCTACAAATTCCTGACCTACGACGTGCAGCCTCCCATTGATACCCTGCACTTTTCCGTAGACGCTCCGGTACAGTTCAACTCCCTGCTTTTCATCCCTGAAAATGACCTCGACATTTTCGGCATGGACCGCGACAACTGGGGCCTTGATCTCTACGTACGCCGCGTGCTCATCGAAAAGCAGAACAAAAACCTGCTCCCCGAGTACCTGAGCTTCATCAAGGGTGTGGTCGACACCGAAGACCTGCCCCTCAACATCTCCCGCGAGACCCTGCAGGACAACCTGCTCATCGGTAAAATCAGCGCAACCCTGACCAAGCAGGTTCTGGGACAGCTGGAAAAACTCGCTAATGATGATGCAGAAAAATACGCAAAATTCTGGAAAGCCCACTCCAAGATTTTCAAAGCCGGGCACATGGACTTCCTCAACCGTGACAAGTACGCCAAGCTGCTCCGCTTCGACTCTTCCAAAGCCGAAGCCAATACCCTTGTATCTTTTGCGGACTATATCGAACGCGCCAAGGAAGACCAGAAGGAAATCTACTACTCTTTTGTTGCCAGCCGCGAGGCCGCAAACCTCAACCCGCACCTCGAAATCTTCCGCAACAAGGATATCGAAGTACTCTACCTCTACGAACCCATTGATGAATTCGTCATGGAATCCATCCGTGAACACGAAGGTTTCAACTTTGTAGCCGCTGAGTATGCCGACCTTGAAAAGCTGGATAAATTCGAATCAGCTAAAAAAGAAGATGAGCCGGAACCGCTTTCCGAAGAACAGGAAAAAGATATGGAGGCACTCATCGCCAAGATGAAGGAAGTCCTCGGCGAACAGGTTTCTGAAGTAAAAGTTTCCGAACGTCTTTCCGACTCTCCCTGCCGTCTGGTCAACCCAGACGGAGCCATGACTTCTTCCATGGAAAAACTGATGAAGGCCATGAATAAAGACAGCTCCATCCCCACCAAGACCATGGAAGTGAACGCCGACCATCCGCTGCTGCGTTCCATGCTGGAAATCTTCAAGGTCAACCCTGATGACGAGTTCATCGCCCTTTCCTCTAACCAGCTGCTTGAATCCGCCCTGCTGCTGGAAGGCTACCTTAACGATCCCCATGCCTTAGTAGGCCGCATTCAGAGCCTGCTGACCAAGGCCGGCGGCTGGTATGCCGAGCTGGAAAAGAAAAACTAGTAATATATTACAAAAAAGTGCATCAAATCCCCGGTAACAATAGTTGCCGGGGATTTTTTAATTTATTTCAAATCCATGTTGCTGACAGCCCCTGCTTAAGATAAAATATAAATTACCGAACTAGACTTGAGCTGCAGGACAAACTCTCCCAGCCAATTGCAAATTGGAGATAAAAATGAACGAAACTGATTCCCCTGAACGCTTTGACCTGCAAAGTGCATTGGATAGATTCTCAGGTGATCATGAATTATTGGAAGAGGCTATTGAGATCTTTATAGAAGAAGCAGTTAAGCACCTTTCTGCAATCAAGACTAGTATCGAGCATGGCAACCTGAAAGAAGCATCCGCCAGCTCCCACACCCTGAAAAGTGAATGCGGTGCTGTAGGTGCTATTCAAGCCCATTCACTGAGCTATGCCTTGGAAAAGGGCGCGGCAAAAGGTGACATGGAAGAGTCCTTGGAAATTTTCCCTCAACTGGCAAAAGAAATTGCATTGGCCATAGAGCTCCTGCCGGAAGCCAGCAGCCAGTTGCACTTACAACTAAAAACAGGTTATTAATTACTTAATATACGCACTACTTCCTTTTTAAATCTGCTTGAGGTAGGCAATATAAAAATCTTTCTAACCACCTAATTATTATGAAGACTATTCTGATCGTTGATGACGACCCTAAGATGCTTGAACTGCTCAAGCACTACCTCAGAAAAGAAGAGGTTACCACTCTCGCTGCAACAGACGGCGAGAAAGGTCTGTCCTTATTTGAATCCAATCCGGTGGATCTGGTCATCATTGACATTTTCATGCCGAATATGGATGGCATCCAGACCATCATGGAATTAAAGCAGAAAAAACCGGAATGCAGCATTCTGGTCATATCCGGCGGTGGAGAATTTACAGGTCTTGAGTACCTGAAACAAGCCAAGGCCCTTGGGGCAAAAGAGGCACTGGTCAAACCGTTTACCCAGAACGATTTCCTGAGCACAGTGCACTCTATGCTGAATTAATATCCAAGAGTGTCCACTACCTTCTGGAGCAGGCCAGACTCACCCCGAGTCCCACAAAAGCTGTTCCCAGAACTTTATTTATATATCTGCAGACAGCCGTCCCCTTAATCATTTCCTTTATCTTTTCTCCACCACAGGCATAGATCATCATGCATCCGAATGCGATAATGGTGAGTAGAATAAGCAGCATGGCAAAATGCTGGATGGATGCCTGTCCGCTGCTGATAAACTGGGGAAACAAAGCACTGAAAAATACAATTGCCTTCGGGTTACTGGCTGCGACCCAGAATCCCTGCGAAAAGAGCTTCCAATTTGAGGTACTCTTGGCAGCATCAAGGCTGTCCTCTTCGAAAGTGAAATCACCGGACATAAGAACTCCGATACCAAGCCAGACCAGATAGGCGGCTCCGGCATATTTAACCAGCATAAAAGCTGTTTCGGATGCTGCCAGCAAAGCCCCAAGTCCGGCAATAGAAACAACTGCCTGTAAAAATGAAGCAGCAGAATTACCCAAAGCAGTGGCAATTGCCCTCTTGGCTCCATACTTAACACCGTGGGTCAAAGCCAGAATCATGCTCGGTCCCGGGATTATGGAAGCCAGAAAAACCGTAAGCACATATACTCCCCAAAACTCAACTGACATGCATTCACTCCCTTAAAAAAAAGACCGTGCTCAAAAAAAGAGCACGGCCTTTTAATACTTTCTTGCATTAAAGAGATTAGCCTTCCAGTTCAGCAGCAGCCTGCTCAACGGAATCGATGAAACCCTGACGGGCTTCCCTGATCTTTCCGGCCAGTTCTTCGTCATGGAGAGCCAGAATCTGAGCTGCCATCCATGCGGAGTTCTTTGCGCCTACCTTATCAAGGGCAACTGTTCCTACGGGGAATCCCGGAGGCATCTGCACGGTTGCCAGCAGGGCATCCATACCGCCGAGAGCGGAACCGCATATGGGTACCCCCAGAACAGGACGGATGGTTTTAGCTGCCACGGCACCTGCGAGATGCGCGGCAAGGCCTGCAGCACAAATGAATATTTGGCAACCGTTATCTTCCAATTCCTTGACCAGCTTCGCAGTCCTTTCCGGAGTACGGTGGGCAGAGGAAACAGTGAATACGTGGGGGATACCGAGCTTGGTCAGCAGATCGGAACAAGGCTGCATTGTATCCTTATCCGAAATGGACCCCATGAAAATAGCTACTTTTGCACTCATTTTTTAAGACCCTTGTCACCTATGTCGCGACGGAAATAAGCTTTGTCAAAACTGAGTTTTTCAACAGCTTCATAAGCCTTTTTCTGGGCTGCTCCGAGATCCGCCCCCAGAGCGGTAACACCCAGCACACGGCCGCCGCTGGTTAATGTTTTACCCTCTTCATACTTTGTCCCGGCCTGAAAGACCTTGACGCCTTCAATCTTCTCAGCTTCCTCGAAACCGGTAATCTCTGCTCCCTTTTCATAGGGACCGGGATAACCGCCGGCAGCCATTACCACGCAAAGGGTGGTTTCTTCCTTGAGTTTCACGTCCACTTCAGGGAGGCGGTTCTCAACGCAGGCCAGCATGATTTCGACCAGATCGCAATCCAGACGCATCAGGAGCGGCTGGCATTCTGGGTCGCCGAAACGAACATTGTATTCAAGAACGGAAGGACCGTCTTCAGTGTACATAAGTCCGGCATAAAGAATACCGGTAAAAGGCTCGCCGCGTTCGGCAAGCAGTTTGAGAATGGGCTTGATAACCAGTTCAGCGGTTTCAGCATATTTGTCGCGGGGCAGAATGGGGGCCGGGCTGTATGCACCCATGCCTCCGGTGTTGGGTCCGGTATCACCTTCGCCCACGGCTTTGTGGTCCTGCGCGGAAGGCAGCAGGGCATAGTCTTCACCGGCACAGAAAGCGAGAAAGGAAGCTTCTTCACCCTTGAGGGCTTCTTCCACTACAACGCGCTCACCGGCAGTGCCGAAGATTTTTTTAACCATCATGTCGTCGAGAGCTTCAAGAGCCTCTTCAACAGTTCCGGCAACAACAACACCTTTACCTGCGGCAAGGCCGTCAGCCTTGACCACGATGGGTGCGCCTTTTTCTTCTACAAATTTTTTGGCTTGTTCATACTCATCGAAAACCTGAAAAGGAGCGGTGGGAACACCGGAATCACGCATAGTGATCTTGGAAAAGGCCTTGCTGCCTTCAAGATTAGCTGCATATGCGCCAGGTCCGAAGCAGGGTATACCTTCTTTGGCGAGGGCTTCCTTGATGCCGAGCACGAGGGGAAGTTCCGGGCCTGCCACAACAAGATCAATCTTGTTTTCTTTGGCAAACTTGACCAGTCCGGGCAGATCGTCATCCTTGATGGGCACATTGGTGCCGTGCAGACGGGTTCCGCCGTTACCGGGTGCGATAAAGATCTCAGAAACCTTGGGACTCTGGCTGATTTTCCAAGCCAAAGCGTGTTCTCTTCCGCCTGAACCTACAACAAGTATTTTCATGAAATAATTCCTCTTGGGATTGAGCTGAAGTGACCTGTGGGTATGTGGGTATTACTGCCTCCTAAAATATTAGGTTGGCAGCAAGCATCACTTAGATAAATATTGCAGATTTGGCAAGAAAATGCGTACGCCTGAAATAATTATCCGTTAACCTTCACATCAGCGGCAATTACACCCAGTACCCGGCCCTTGGAATCAAAGAACGGACCGGAAACCGTAATACAGTTCTCCCCGGTAGCTGAAGATTCATAAACATCGGATACATACATAGTCTGATCTTCTACAGCTCCACTGAACCATTCCCGGCCGGACCAATCTTTTCCACAGGCTGAACCGTCTTCGGCAAAGCTCTGCCACTGGCCGCTGATATTGCTGACCGTCTGAATTCCGTTGTGATCGGTGATGTAGAGAAGTTCGAGAAAACGGTTATCTCTCAAGGCTTTGTGCATAGCCCGCTCCTGCAATCCCCTGTTCAGGGAAAGCACATCGGAAGATTTGGCGAGAGAATCAATCACTTCCTGTACCTTACCATTACCGACCAGCTTAAACACACCGATCATATCATCAAGATCAGCTACGCGTCCACCAAGAACGGAAACAGCTTCACCTGCTCCCGCCATGGCTTCTCCGGTTTCATTGGAAATAGAATGAACTTCGTTAACGGCTTCACGGACATTGTTGCTGGCTTCAGCCTGCTGAACTGCTTCCTCGGCAATAAGGCGCACTCCGCGGGAACTCTTTTCAGCAAGATCAACAATCTCGCCGAGCGCCTGCCCGGAACTGGAGGCCAAACCGGACGCATTGCCGGCCAGATCATTAATATGATTAACCCCGGCCACTGTCATTTCAACGTGTTCCTGAATCCTGCTGATTTCGGTACCCACATCACGGGTGGCTTCCATTGTCTTTTCCGCAAGATTGCGGACCTCATCAGCAACTACGGCAAAACCGCGCCCGGCATCCCCGGCACGAGCAGCCTCAATAGCGGCATTAAGCGCCAACAAGTTTGTCTGATCGGCAATATCAGAGATAACGGACATGATGCTTCCAATGCCCTCAGCCTGCCTACCGAGAGCCTCAACCCTTCCGTTAAGGTCATTGGTATTACTCATAACCGTATTGATTGACTCGATGGTCTGCTCAAGGACATCTTCACCAGCCCTTGCGCGTTCAGCAGCGGACTCAGCATCTACCGCCGCGGAATCAGCCCGCTCCACTGAATACTGGATGGAAACATCAATCTGTTCCATGGAAGCTACAACTGATGACAGGTACTCCAGCTGCTTTTCAGCTCCCTCACTGGCCCGCGAAGAAGATTCTCCCAGCATCTCAGAACTGGAGCGGATGCCCTCGACTGCATTTTCAAGGGTCCCTGCTGCGGAAAGAAGCCCCTTGCTTCGAGCCTGTTCACCACGCACCCTTGCATCCTCGGCCATTTTATAAGCCTCAAGCTGTCGGGAAATTTCAATTTTACACTGCTTGTCAGCTTTATCCAGCTCGGCACGAAGCCCACTTATATAAGCCTCCAATCTGTCAGCAGAAGGCAGCAAAATGAAAGTGAAATCTAAGTCACTTTTAGATTCATAACCGGAAATAAGTCCATCAATCCACCGGCTGACACCGGCCCACTGAGCATTAATTATACGCCTGAGCATAAATCCGGAAAGAAGAATCACAGCACCGGCTCCCGCAAACAACGCCAGCAAAGGAGTAAGGTTCCCGCCCACGAATATTTCCGGAACAAGGACAAACGCAAGACAAAGCCCCAACAGGACCAACACATTAATCACAATATGAACAACAATCCTGCCGGGCATAAACAACTCCTATTAAGTATAAATTATCGGGAATACGGACGGGGATTAACCGCAAAGAATCAACTGTTTCCTGTAAGTGTGTATTCAAGGGCGCTGACAAGCTCCCGCAAATGGATGTGATCTTCAATCCTGCCACCCTCCGGTCCTTCTACATGAAAGACATCAAAGACAGACTGACCGGTGGTCGAAATACGGGCCATGCGCAGATTAATATTCATTCTCGCGAAGAAGGCCGCCATATCATAGAGAAGACCGGAACGATCCTGAGTAATCACTTCAATCAGCGAGCATTCGGCACTGGATTCGTTATCCACACTGATCCGGGTAGGAACCCTGCTGGGCACAGACTTGGCGAGAAGTGAATTGCGCTTCTTGTGCAGACGGTAATCAAGGGCCAACCTTCCGGTAAGCGCATACATAATGGAACGCTCCACCCTGCCCCAAATATCGGCAGGACAATTTTCCGCCGGAGCTTCCACAATGAAAATATTCACCGCTGTCCCGTCGGCCCATGAGAAAACTTCTGCCGAAAGGATGTTCACAGAGTGCAGGGCCAGCACGCCGCTCTGGGCAGCAAATAAAAAATTCTGATCTCTGGCAGTAATAACCAGCTTGATGCGTTTTTCGTCTTCGGTTTCAAAAACCCGAACCAGACTCAAGCCAAGGCCACCCTTGCCCGAAGGCTTACGCACCATATCCAGCTCATAAGCCCGGTTAAACTCCAGAACCTGATGCATATGCAGCACAATCTCATCCGGATCCTCAACCAGCAGATAACGCTCGGGCATGCAGCTGATCATGGATTCCACTAATTCCGGATCAATAAGGTCAACGGCACACTCGCGGATGCGGTTCATGGTCTCACCAAGCTGTTCTCCTGAGACAATTTCAGCAAAAGACTCGTCAGTAAGCACCAGCTCCAATCCGGCATATATCTCCCGTAAAAGAGACTCACTCCATGAATTCCAGACCCTTGGTCCGGTTGCCATGGAATCGGCCATGGAAAGGATAAAGAGCATACGCAAGCGACGCAGGGAGCCGACCTTCTCAGCTATCTTCTGCAAGGCTTCAACTGAGCTGAGATCAATAGACCGCGAAGAACGAATCAGAAGCAGGTGTTCGCGAACCAGAAAGACCACATCCTCCTTAAAACGCGCAGGAAAATCCGTGCGGGAGAGAATTTCATCAGCAATATCAGCCCCGCGTTCACTGTGATTACGCTTGCCCTTGCCGATATCGTGAAAAAACGCGCCGAGAAGCAAAGCATCGAAGTCTGCAGCGGAAATACATTTTCCACCTTCTGAAAATTCGTTGCGAAAAATATCGCAACATTTATGGACTGTAAGCAATGAATGCCTGCCCGGAGGATACTGATGGTATCCGTCATAAGGAACCAGCTCGGAAACCTTGGAAAATTCTGGAAGGAAAGACTTGAACACCCCGCTATCAAGCATTTCCACTGAGGCGCGCCAGCCGTACTCGCCCTTGAATATATCAATGATAATCTTCAGAGAGCGGGTTAAACTGATATCATTTGCAGAATTGATTCCTGAAACCGCCCTACGTGCTTCACGTGTAAGAGGCGCACCGGTTCTGGACTTTATACCGAAAACTTCCAGTCCGGCTTTGAGGCCGGCAATACCGCGATGATCAATAAAGCAGCGCGAATCGGCATCAAATGATTCCCGATAAAGGGCATCACCCATGGAACGTACCCGAACCATCGCCTGATGGATTGAGGTGAGCAGATCGTTGCCGCGCTTTGCCGGATCATACCCCTTAACTCCGCACAGCGAAGCAGTATCCGGTAAAATTTCAATGATCAATTTATCCTGCTTGCGTTTACGCAAAAGATGAACAGCAGAACGGGCCTGCATAAGCAAGGCTTCGTCCCTGCAGAGATCTGTCAGATCATTCTCGTTCAGCGGGAAGTAATCCCCCTTGATATCTGCACACCAGCGGATGAACTGCACATCGCGCAAGGTTCCCCAGCCGTTTTTCAGGTCAGGCTCAAGAACAACGGAATCCATGCCCTTCCCGGTCTTGGAACGGTTCTCCCACAGAATACGGCAGAACTCATCGCCTGCACCGGGGAGAACTTTTGCTCTGAATTCTTTAGAAATAAGCTGAAATAGCTCGTCGCGACCGGAAATGAACCGTAAATCCAGCAAGGAAGCCAGTACCTTGAAATCTGACCTTGCCAATTCGATATTCTGCTCCACGGTGCGCACACCGTGACCAACATCAAATTTAAGATCCCAGAGCGGGTGAAATAGAAAAGAAGCCAAATCCTCAAGATCTTCCAGTGGGGTCTGATCTGTAAGAATTAGGACGTCAATATCAGAAAAAGGTGCAAGATGCCCCCGTCCGTAACCACCCACGGCCACAATACACAGGTCTTCATAAGAAGAAAGGAGTCCCTCGGAAACGGCTTCCCTGACTCTTGCCCTGAAGTATTCATCCACCAGAGCGCATAGCTGCTGCGGGAAGTCCCGCGGCATGCTCTTGGAGCATGCCGCGAGGAGTATTTCACGTCCCGCCAACAACCTGTCAATGGAAGTCTCAGGGGACAATCCGGGGGATTTTTCAGTATTCATTTATATGGCTTCCGGCCCAGTCTCGCCCGTACGGATACGCACCACTTCTTCAACCGGGATAACAAAGATTTTACCATCGCCGACCTTTCCGGTCTTGGCAGCGGCACTGACTGCGTCGATCACTTCGGAAACCCGGTCTGCATCGACCACAATCTCAACCTTGGTCTTGGCAATGAAGTCCACCTGATACTCGGCACCACGGTAAACTTCCTTGTGTCCACCCTGACGCCCGAAACCTTTCACGTCAGTTACGGTCATGCCCTTAAGTCCGAGAGCAGCAATGGCGTCCTTTACATCATCGACCTTGAAAGGCCGTACAATTATTTCAATCTTTCTCATTGGAACTATCCTATATTATAAGATCAAACCCATTATTAGGGATTCCAAAGGGGCTTAGCTCCTCTGGCCGCCGGAGGCGAAATCATCTGACAAAAGCGCGAGGCGCATCGAGTCTCTGTTTTAAATCTGATAACCGGTTTCGCTGTGATCCGAGACATCCATCCCTGCAACTTCCTCTTCTTCAGAAGGACGCAAGCCGTAAAACTTGTCGATCAATTTGAAAAGAATCCAGCTTACAGTAAAACAGTATGCCCAGGTGGCAATGCAGGATTCAATCTGGATCCAAAGCTGGGAGGCGTTGCCGTAAAAGAGACCTTCCGCACCGATGCTGGCAAACAATCCGGTAACGATAGCCCCGTAAGTTCCGCCCAGACCGTGAATACCGACAACGTCAAGGGAATCATCGTAGCCGAACTTGGATTTCATAAGCACACCACCATAGCAGACCATACCGCCACCGAAACCGATAACAATAGAAGCCATGGGAGTTACAAAACCGGCTGCCGGGGTGATGGCAACCAGCCCGGCCACAGCACCGGAAGCAGCACCGAGAGTGGTAGGTTTGCCACCATGCATGGCTTCAACAAGCAACCAGCCAAGAACTGCGGCAGCTGCGGCAAGGTGAGTGGTTACAAAAGCATTGGCAGCCAGACCGTTAGCAGCAAGGGCGGAACCGGCGTTAAAACCGAACCAGCCGAACCAGAGCATACCCGCGCCGAGCAGGGTCATAGGCAGGTTGTGGGGAATGAAAGGCTCTTTACCATATCCCTTGCGCTTACCCACGACCAAACATCCGGCAAGAGCTGCTGCTGCGGAACTCATGTGAACAACCGCGCCGCCTGCAAAGTCGAGAGCACCATGGTCCCCCATCCAGCCGCCGCCCCAGACCCAGTGGCACATGGGAGCATAAACAAGGATAACCCAGAAGGCGCTGAAAATCAGCAATGCACCGAACTTCATACGCTCGGCAAAGGCTCCGGTTATAAGTGCGGGGGTGATGACCGCAAACATACACTGGAAAACCATAAAAAGAAGATGAGGCAGGTTGCTGGCGGGGCTGTTAACTGTATCCATGCCCACACCATTAAGGGCGAAGAAATCCATACCGCCGATAACACCGCCGATGTCAGTCCCAAAGGACAAGGAATACCCGATGACCGCCCAGACAATTGAAACCAGTCCGAGCATGATGAAACTCTGCATGATCGTAGCCAATACGTTTTTGCTACGCACCATACCACCATAGAAAAGGGCCAGCCCCGGAGTCATAAACATAACCAGAGCTGCACAAATAAGTATAAATGAAGTATCCGCCGCATTCATTTCTGATCAACCCCCGTTGATTCAATGTCTCTTTTTTACAATTTCGTCTCTAAAATCGTTTTTAACGCTTCTTATTTTACAATTTTAGACAAATCAGCCTTCAAAAATGCATTTTAGCTAGTAACAAAGCACGCTCTGTGCCAAAACTGGAAACTTCATACACATAAAGACAACTTTTATACACATAAAAAACATATTTGGAAAATTGCGGCAGAAAATTCAACTGACATTTATTAACCATAGACAATTAAATAAATCAAATCGCAGAAGAACCACAACTAAGATTCGAAAACAGCGACCCAATCAGTAATTAAATTTTCAGATTCGAAGAAAGCGAAAAAACAGGGAGGATCAGACTTGGCAAAACTGATGACAATCACAATTGACATCATATAAGATATGGCTCATCTTCAACTAGATGAAATTGAATCTCAAACACAGGAAGAAGACATGAAACTATCCAGAACAATCTTACTGACCGCAATAACCATACTATTGGGCTATTCAGCAGCTGGCGCCGAACAACTCCAGGCGACAGTCTCGATTGCACCTCTGAAATATTTCGTAGAAAAAATCGGCGGAGACAAAATAAAAATAAACATTATGGTCAAAGCCGGAAGCAGTCCTGCCACCTATGAACCACAGCCTAAACAGATGGCTGACCTAAGCAAGTCAGAGGTTTACTTTGCAATAGGTGTCCCCTTTGAACAGGCTTGGCTTCCGCGATTCAAATCCGCCAACAGCAACCTTGAAATCATAAATCTTGGAAAAGAAGCTGTTCACCGGACAATGAAGACTCACATCCACGGAGACGAACACGCCCACCATGATGACCATGGCGAAGCACAAATCAAAGACCCTCATATCTGGCTTGCCCCACCCTTAGTCAGAATCATCAGCCAGAAAATCAGAGACACCCTGATTGAGCACGACCCAGCACATGCAGAAGACTACACCCGCAACTACCTGAACTTTGCAGCTGAAATAAACATAATTGACTCCGAGCTCCTGAAAACATTTACCCAAAAAGGACAGGAATTCAGTTTCATGGTTTACCATCCTTCATGGGGATACTTTGCTGACACATACGGTTTAAATCAGATCCCCATAGAACTGGAAGGCAAGGAACCCAGCCCCAAAAAGCTGGCCCAGCTCATCGAATTCGCCAAAGCCAATTCAGTAAAAGCTATTTTCATCCAACCCCAATTTTCCCAAAAAAGCGCAAAAACCATAGCAAACTCTATCGGAGCACGCGTACTGACAGCTGATCCGCTAGCCGAAGACTGGGCCGCCAACATGCGCCGTACAGCCAGCGCATTTGCAACACAACACTAAAAAAGCCCGTTCATCATTTGATGAACGGGCTTTTTTTTAGCTGGCGATCATCCCGCAAAATAGCGGGTACACAAAACTACTAAAAACTAATCACTCCCATCAGGGTAGCCATAAAGGCAATGGGAGCACGGAGCTTAAAAGAATAAGAACTTGTCACCGGCATTTCAGCGGAAAGCCTGCTGCGCAGGTCTTTAAATGCCTGATCCATCTCACGACAGCTATCCAAGCGTTCTCTCCGAGCCTGTTTGGCTTCGATTCTCAAGAGAGACATATCTTCGCGATGCATGGATATTAAACTTTCAACACTACTCATCAGACCATCTCCGTATATTCGAGGAATTGCGTCGAATTTGTTCTTGAAAAGGTTATGGACCGGAAAGCCCGGAGGGGTCGGGGAGGTGGAGTGGGCTCTCCGGTCCATACTTGACTAACAAGCTATCTTCCCTACAGCACCATCCGTGCCAAATTTTATCAAGAACTGCTGACAGCACTATTTCAAAGGGATCGTTCTCCCAAAAACGCCATCAACTTAATTATTCACCGTGCAATCATTGTTGACCAAGAGTAATTTTACCGATATATCATAAATATCTCTAAATAAAAGAATCGTATAACCTGATAAAAACTTATTATTATGACTATATCTGTAAATGATTACAAGGCCCTTTCTAAAGAATTAGACCCGGAAAAATTGCAGCAACAAATTCTGACCCTGTTGCTTAAACTGCAGAATGTTGAACGCGGTTCCCTCTGGCTGGAACGAGACGGCATGTATGAATGCGTTGAAGCATTGGGTGAAAAAAGCGAGAACGTGAAAGGAGTCAGAATCTCTCCGCAGGAAAAAAGCATTGTGGGCTGGGTTATTCAAAATGGCGAAATGACCATTGCCGAAGCAGGAGACTCGCGGCATTACAGCTCACTGGAAAAAGACTTCAAAATTAAAAGCCGTCTGATCCTCTGCTTTCCACTTAAACTTGAAGGACAGGATGTTTATGGAGCTGTGCAGGTCATCGACACCAGTGCAGCAGGGGAACAGCTCAACCTTGACCCGGCATACCTGACCATGCTGCAGGACATGGTGGATATAGGTTCAATTTCCTTACGCAATTCCATTGAATTTCAAAAACAGCGCATTGAATTCGCCCAACTCAGCCGGACCTTGAGCAGCATCCGGAACAACAAGACAATTGTGGGCAATAGCCAATCCGTAAACAAGGCCCTCAAACTGGTCAAAAATTACGGAGCTACAAACTATCCGGTCCTACTCTACGGCGAATCCGGGACAGGTAAGGAACTATTCGCCGAAGAAATTCACGCCCAGAGTTCGCGGGCCCAGAAACCTTTCCTGACCCAAAACTGCAGTGCCATTCCCGAGAACCTGCTTGAAAGTGAACTTTTCGGTTATGTAAAAGGGGCATTTACCGGCGCCACCAGCAATAAATCCGGATTGTTTGAAGCTGCGGATGGAGGCACAGTATTTCTTGATGAAATCGGTGACATGGACATCAACCTGCAAGCCAAACTACTTCGGGTCCTGCAGGAAAGTGAAATCAAACCCCTTGGCGGCACCCATACAAAAAAAATCGACATCCGCATCATCTCAGCCACAAACCGCAACCTTGAAGAGGATGTACGTTCCGGCAGATTCAGGGAAGACTTATACTACAGGCTCAACGTCCTGCCCCTCAAGCTGCCCGCCCTGCGCGAACGAAGAGAGGACATCAACCTGCTGACCGGACATTTCCTGAGCCGAGAAGCTGCCCATAGCCATATGCTGCCTAAAAATATGTCTAACGAAGCAATGGCTGTTATGGAGAAATACAACTGGCCGGGAAACATCCGCGAACTGGAAAACATGGTCAAACAATTTCAAGCCATGGTTCCCGGCGACACTATATCCATCAAAGACCTTCCACTGCACATCGTGCACCCCGGGACTAAACCGCCCGTGGAGAATAGAGCCCGCAAACAGAGCGAAAAAACAATTCTGCAGGACGGACCGCAGGAAGACCTCAGCTCTTACACATGGAAAGAGATGGAATACTCGTACATAATGAAAATGCTGGAGAAATACCGCTGGAACATCAGCCGTGCAGCCCGTGCTGCCGAAGTTAATCGCTCCACCTTTGATTCACGCATGAAGAAGCTCGGCATAAGTAAAAACAACTGACGTCCTCCGCAAAGTAGAAGCATGAAACCGCTCACGGAACACATCAAGCCGCTGACGGTAAAAGCTCTGGACGTCAACATTGGCCGGGTGCTAGAGAAATAAATGGATCTATTCATTAATGTAATACTGCTCACCAGCCTCCCGCATGAAACGGGGGAAGAATTCAAGGAATTACCAGATGCTCCTTCTTGGAATTGATGTCGGCGGAACCCACACAGACGCTGTTGCCATAGGCCCAGACGGACTGGAAGCGCAGGTCAAGGTTGCCACAGAACATGACAACTTGCTCTCCTCCATCAGGACCAGCCTTGGAGAAATTCTCCGCCACACCGACCCTTCCCGCATACGCCAGCTGAACCTGTCCACAACCCTGTCTACCAACTCCATTGTTGAAGGAAACTACGAAGATGTGGGCGTAATAGTCTCCGCAGGTCCGGGGCTCGACCCCCATTCTTTCATGATCTGCAAGGATTTCCACGTTATCCCCGGATCGCTGGATCACCGCGGTTCGGAAACCAAACGGCTTGACAACCTCTCCCTTGAAGAAGCGATTGCTTCCTGCCGTAAATCCGGAATCAAAGTATATGCAGCAGTCACCAAATTTTCCCCCCGCAACCCGGCCCATGAAAAATCCATTGAACTGGCCATCGGCGACAATGCGGACTTCATCACTTTAGGTCACCAGCTCACCGGAAGACTTAACTTCCCGCGCCGCATTTCCACCGCCTTCTATAACTGTGCGGTCTGGCGGGTCTTCAACAAGTTCGCAGATGCCATTGCCGAGACCCTTGATGAAATGGGACTCGGTCAGATCAAGGTCAACATTCTCAAAGCGGACGGCGGAACCATGCCGCTGGAGCTTTCACGCAGGGTTCCGGTGCAATCCATCTTTTCCGGCCCAGCAGCGAGTGTCATGGGCATCATTGCCCTGTGCAACATCACCCACGATTCCATCATCTACGATATCGGCGGGACCACCACAGACATTGCAATTTTCGCCGGGGGAAGCCCGCTTATAGAGCAGGAAGGCATCCACATCGGCTCCCACCCCACCCTTGTTCGGGCATTAAAAGTCCACTCCATCGGCATCGGCGGGGATTCGGCCATATCAATGTTTGACGGCAGCGTCCGGGTCGGTCCCAACCGTCTCGGCCCGTCCATTGCCTTCGGAGGTGAAATCCCGACCCTCACTGACGCGCTTATCTGGAAGGGTTCCTGCGACTGCGGCAACACAGAACGTTCGAAATCAGGATTTAGTGCTTTTGCCGCTAAACACGGCTTTGAAGCTGAAGAACTTGCAGATCAGGCCATCGGATACGCAATAGAGAAAATCCATGACTCCACCCGCTGCCTAGTGGACGAGATCAACCAGCAGCCGGTCTACACCATCCACGAATTGCTGGAGAACAGAAAAATTATCCCCCGCAAGATATACATAATGGGCGGCCCGGCACAGGCCATGAAAATGGATATCTTCCGCAAGTTCCGACTTTCGACTGAAGTTCCGCAAAACTACGACGTAGCAAACGCAATCGGCGCGGCCCTGACCCGTACAACCACCGAGCTGGAACTCTTCGCCGACACCGAACGCGGACTCATGTTCATCCCCTCTTTGGGACACCGTGAGAACATCCCCCGCAATTACAAGATCGAAGATGCGGAAAGAGACGCCATGAACCACCTGCTGGCCCATCTCGGCGAAATGCATGTGGCCTCAGACGGTTCCAATGCCCAGATCACCAGTTCCTCATCATTTAATATGGTTAACGGGGCCAGTACTGTCGGGCGCAATATCAGGGTAAAATGTCAGATAAAACCCGGCGTGGACCGGACATATTCATAAACGGAGTTTAGAATGCTCAAGGCTGAAAACAGTCTGGGAATCATATTTTTCCCCGCCTTTGACTGGGCAATTTCCCCCACCCATCCGGAAAGGGAAGAAAGATTGCTCTACACGCAGGACCAGCTGCGCGAAGAAGGACTCTTCGACATCGAAGGTATCCGCGAATACAAGCCCGAAGTTGCCTCCAGCGAAGATATTGAACGGGTTCATTTCTGCTTTCCCGAAGCCGAGGCCGTTGCAACCCGTTCGCACTACATTTCCGCAGGCGGGGCCATCAAAGCAGCACAACTTATTCTGGAAGGCGAAAGGGACCGGGCCTTTGCACTCGTACGGCCGCCGGGACACCACGCCATGAAGACAGTACAGGGATCACGCGGATTCTGCGCCATCAACATAGAAGCTATTATGTGCGAATACATCCGTGAACATTACGGTCCCAAGCGCATCGCCATTGTGGATACCGACTGCCATCACGGAGACGGCACACAGGATGTTTACTGGCATGACCCCGACACCCTGTTCATATCCCTGCATCAGGATGGGCGCACCCTCTATCCGGGAACCGGATTCCCCAAGGAATCAGGCGGCCCCAAAGCGCTCGGACGCACGGTGAATATCCCCCTGCCCCCCGGCACATCCGATGCCGGATTCATGATGGTCATGGAGAATGCGGTTATGCCTATTCTTGAAGACTTCAAACCGGACTTAATCATCAACTCCGCCGGACAGGACAACCATTTCACCGATCCGATCACCAACATGAATTTCTCGGCACAGGGCTATGCAGCTCTCAACTCCATGCTCAAGCCCGATATTGCCGTACTTGAAGGCGGCTATGCTATTCAGGGAGCCCTGCCTTACGTAAATCTGGGCATCAGTCTGGCCATGGCCGGAGTGGACTATTCCCATGTGCGCGAGCCGGGTTTCAACCCTGAGACCCTCAGGGAGTCCGAAGAAATAATGAATTATATCGCAAACATCTGCGAAGGCGTTAAGGACATCTATTTCAATCCTCCCACAAAAAGCAGTGAAGGCGTCATCAGCGGAGGCTGGTCCGTTCGCCATCGTAATATTTTCTACGATACTGAAGGATTCACTGAATCACAGACCGAATCCCTGATGCTTTGCGAGGACTGCCGGGGATTACTTAAGGTGGAGACCCAGCGCGAAGGCGGTCCTATGGGTTTTGGCCTTGAAATACCTGCTGCAGCCTGCGACAAGTGCCGTAATCAAGGCTATTCGCTTTTGGAAGAAGCACAGGTCAAAAGCCGCTACCGCTACATTCAGCTGATCAACCGCAAAGACAAGGACTACCTGCGCTACGGATTTTGACAAAAAAAACGAAAACTCCTCAGGCTGAGGGGATAGGTGCGTTCAACGCCTAACAAAAAGCGGGGCAGGTTCTGTAGAACCTGCCCCGCTTTTTAATTTATTTCTTCTGCATTCCGTGAATAATACCGGAAAGATCATCCGCCAGCTTGGCCAGTTTTTCAATGGCCGCTGAGGATTCGACCATGGCCTGTTCGGTCTCGTTTGAAATGCGGTTAACCGTCTCAGTGGAACGGTTAATCTGCTCACTTGCTGCAGCCTGTTGCTCAGCAGCGGTAGCGATAGACCTGATCCGGTCGGAAGTCTCCTCGGACATGGAGACGATGCGCGCCAAAGCCTCACCGGATTCCCCGGCCAGCGAGGTACTGCGGGCAACTGACTCAACCGCGGCTTCGGTAGCCTTAACGTTAGTCTTAGCTCCCTGCTGAATATTTGAAACAGCCTGATGAACCTCGGTTGTTGCCTGTACGGTTTTCTCCGCAAGCTTGCGGACTTCATCTGCTACAACGGCAAATCCTCGTCCGGCTTCACCGGCACGTGCAGCCTCAATTGCAGCATTCAAAGCCAGCAGGTTGGTCTGGTCAGCAATATCCTCAATCACGCTGAGCACATTACCGATAGCTTCAGCTTTGATATCCAAATCTTCCATGGACGCTTTCAGCGAATTGGCCTGCCCGGAAACTTCATCAATTGCACTGACAACACCGGCAACAATATCTTCACCTTTCTCAGCTTCAGCCTTTGCTTTATCAGCATCACTTGCGGCTTCCTGCGCATGGCGGGCTACTTCGAGCACAGTGGCATTCATTTCTTCCATGGCAGTAGCGGCCTGTCCGGCTTCCTCACTCTGAACCATGGCTCCCTTGCGGGCCTCACCGACCAATCCACGTAACTGTTCAGCCGCGCTGCTCAAATCATAAACAACAGAATCGGCCTGGTCAGCAGCTCTGGCGATAAGTTCATTCTGATCAAGGATATGCGCTTCACGCTGCTTTAATTCTGTAGTGTTGATATACAGACAGCATCCGCCGATAACATTGCCAACCACATCATGCAGGGGAAACAGGTTGGCCAGAATATTAATATCACTACCGTCCACATGCTTGAAAATGACTTCGCGGTTCATAGCCCGGGTATCGTCATCCATACAGTGACCGATCAGGGACTTGCGATCATCATGGTAAAAAATCTGGGAAATCATGCGTCCATGATATGAAGCAGGTTTCTCGCGGGAACCGATCATTTCCAGAATTTCTTTGTTGAGAAAAGTGATGTGTTCCTTAGTGTCTACAATGCAGCAACCAAGAGGCAGGCCTTCAAGAATACTGGTGCTGAAGCCAAGGCGTTCCTTATAAGAATCACTCAAATCGCTCACAGCAGCACGCAAGCCGTCAAGCCCCGGACTGGAGCATTTATCAGCTTCGGAGTATTTACCCTTGATCACCAGATTGGCAAAATTTGTAAGGCATTCAACAGGTCGGACGACCTGATTTTTAAGAACGGTAAAAATACATATTCCAAGCAAGGCCAGAAGTGCTATCAAGCCGAAAGCCAGCCCGGTAATAGCCCACGGTTCATTGCTGAAACCAGTTAAGATCACGCCGCAAAAGGCTGCAGCGACAACTAACACCCCAAAATAAATCCATGCGACAGTACGCATGAATTTTCCATTTCCATTCTCCATATCAACTTCTCCCAGCTAAATGCGAATAACCAACTGAATTATCCGATCATCCCTTTCTACCGATTCA
Organism: Maridesulfovibrio sp.; assembly: GCF_963666665.1. Lineage (NCBI taxonomy): Bacteria > Pseudomonadati > Thermodesulfobacteriota > Desulfovibrionia > Desulfovibrionales > Desulfovibrionaceae > Maridesulfovibrio > Maridesulfovibrio sp. The sequence goes on along the minus strand of NZ_OY762999.1, from coordinate 3,893,947 downwards.
CCTCGTCTCCACAAACGAAGGTTATATTCGTATATGATACAATAATATATCGGTAGAATTAAGAGTATTTTTAGCCTTCCAAAGCCGAACCTTCAATAAACCTCGCAAATTCGCTTCTAAACACTATATAAGAGCTTGTCTACTCGTTTTGATATATTAAAAAAATACAAACGGAGTCAGTGTATTACACTGACTCCGTAACCTATTCGTAACTAAGATATTTTTAATCTGCGGATTCTACGCAAATATTTACGTACGGCAGTCTAAACCATTATGTCGGCAAAAGTACCCAAGAACAGGAGTACTGAAATCACTCCGTTCAAAGTGAAAAAAGCCATATTAACCCGGCTCATATCTTCAGCAGATATTACCTGATGTTCAAAAATGAGAATTCCGCCCACTACAGCGAGGGTGGAAAAATAAATCCAGCCCAGTCCGGCTGCCAGCCCGGCCAGCGCGAAAAAGATGACCGTATTAATGTGACTGAAGGTTGATATGGTCAAAGCCTTCTGGATACCGAGATTAGCCGGAACGGAATTAAGTCCCCGGTTACGGTCGAATTTACGGTCCTGAGTAGCGTAGAGAATATCGAATCCGGCCACCCAGAAAGTAACCCCGAAGAAGAACAAAATCGCGGGCAGGGAAAAATTAGGATCAACACAGAGCCAGCCTGCAACAGGAGCCAGACCAAGCACTGAGCCAAGCACAAAATGACAAAGCATGGTGAAACGTTTGGTCAGGGAATAAAAAGCCGACCAACCCAGCGCAAAAAAGGAAAGCTTGTAACAAAGTTCATTCATGCCCTTGCAAGCGAAAACAAAAACAACGGCACAAACCGCGATAAAGCAGAAAGTAAAGAAAGGAGTAAGTTCCCCGGTAACAAGCGGGCGAGTCCGGGTACGCGGATTTTCACTGTCGATATTGATATCAAAAAGCCTGTTCACAGCCATGGCAAAGGAGCGCACAGCCACCATAGCCACGGTCAGCAGGGCAAAAGGCTTGAATTCCGGCCAAGTTCCGCTGGCCAAAAAAACACCCATATAAGCGAACGGCAGAGCAAAAATGGAGTGTTCAATCTTGACCATCCGGCAGACCAGAACAGTATTTTCCCATAGCTTCTTCAAGTACTTGCAAAGAATATCCTTCAAAACCCCACTCCTTGATATTTAACCTAAAATTTCTCAATCAGCACTGCGCCGACAACGACCAGCAAAGCGCCGACAATACGGCCCATCGTTGCCTCCCGCACGGCATACCCTATGATTCCGTAGTGGTCCAGCACAAGGGAAGCAGCCATTTGCCCGGCAACCATCCAGCACATCATTGTTCCGGCACCCAGCACCGGGGCAACAACCACTGCCGCCGCCACAAAGAAAGCGCCCATAAATCCGCCGGTCCACATCCACCACGGTCCTTTTAAGACAGTCGAACCTTCCGGAAGCGGAACCTTGGTAAAATAGGCATAAACCAGCAGACTCAATGTCCCGACAGCAAAAGAAACAATGGCAGCTAAAACAGGATCGCCCACAAAGCCGCGCAGCTTGAGGTTAACTCCGGCCTGAGTTGGCGCAAGAGCACCAAAGAGAAATGACATTACAATGAAAAACAGTCGCATAAACTACCCTCTACTCAAATTGCATGCACACAATACATTGCTTAATCCTGATTGCAAAGCAGTATGCACAATAAAGCCCGCTGAAAGGATCTTCCAGCGGGCCAAATCAATCCGTATTGGACTTTATTTATTTAACGGTAACTAAACCGTAGTTCTTTTTACCTTTGCGGATGAGCATGCATTCACCGCCGATAAAGTCATTCTCGCCGGGAACATAATCGAACTCGGAGACACGTTCGTTGTTAATGTACAATCCACCACCCTGAATATCCTTGCGGGCCTGACCTTTGGATTTAACCATGCCGAGGTCGAGCAGGATCTGGGGCAGATCGGGCAGGTCTGCCTTAGCGTATTCAACGCCGGGAGCAGCTTCCATGGCACCGCGCAGGGTTGCGGCATCAACAGACATGATATCGCCATTGCCGAACAGAGCTGCGGTTGCGGCCTGAACCTTTTCCAGTTCTTCCTTACCGTGAATCATGATGGTTGTTTCTTCGGCAAGACGCTTGTGAGCGGCACGCATGTGCGGAGCTTCCTCATGCTCTTTTGCGATCTCAGCAATCTCTTCCTCGGTAAGGAAGGTGAAGTACTTGAGGAAACTGATTACATCACGGTCATCAGTATTGATCCAGAACTGGTAGAATGTGTACGGAGAAGTCAGTTCAGGATTCAGGAATACGGCGTTGCCTTCACTTTTACCGAACTTCTGGCCGGATGCGGTTGTGATCAGCGGAAAGGTTACTGCATAGCCTTCACCCTGAGCCTTGCGGCGGATCAGTTCGCAACCTGCGGTGATGTTGCCCCACTGGTCGCCGCCACCAATCTGGAGCTGGCAGCCTTTTTCCATGAAAAGATGGTAGTAATCGTAGCCCTGCAGAAGCATGTAGCTGAATTCAGTATAGGAAATACCAACATCATCACGACCGAAACGGCCTTTTACGGATTCCTTGGCCATCATCCAGTTGATGGTGAAATGCTTACCCACATCGCGCAGCATATCAAGAAAGGAGATCTCTTTCATCCAGTCGTAATTGTTAACTACTTCGGCCTTCTCACCGGTATTGCGCTCAACAAAAGATTCAATCTGGGCTTTGATATTTGCAGCCTGAGATTCAATTTTTTCAATAGAAGAGAATTCCCTTTCCTTGTCCTTACCGCTGGGGTCACCGATACGTCCGGTTGCACCACCAAGAAGAAACAGCGGATTGTGACCGGCACGCTTCATACGTACAAGGCTGAGCAAAGGAACAAGGTTACCGATATGCAGGCTGTCGGCAGTGGGGTCGAAGCCGCAATACATGTACTGACCCGGAGTATCCAGATACTCGCGTACCTTCTCTTCGTCAGACACCTGATTGATCAGCCCTCGCCACTTAAGTTCATCATAAATGTTCATTTGGTTAAACCTCTTTAAGAATGTATTTATTTGCCTGCATTAGGCTTTTTATGCCTTCGGCGAGCCTCCCGGCGGACTCAAATCTTTTTGCAAAGGGTTTGTTCCACTGTCGCTATCCCTAAGACTCGAAACAGAACTTCTCGCCTAAGGGCTAGAGCAAGAATCCCAAAACCTTTTGTTAAGCTTTGCTGGGGAAAATCGTCGATAAGCAATATTTTTATAGAAACTTTTCTTATACGGTCATCCGGCCCGAATTGTATGTCTCAATTGAGACAGTCCGACCTGTTTCTTCATCTATTTCTAGCAGCACGCCTTGTAATTCTATGGGGCCGCCAGCAACTTTCCATTTCTGGGGAAGACCGGTCACAAAGCGTTTGATGACCGGATTGGGACTTAAGCCCAAACAGGATTCAACCGGACCGCACATACCTGCATCGGTTATATAGCCGGTGCCGTTTTCAAAAATGCGGGCATCATTGGTCTGAACATGGGTGTGGGTGCCCAGCATGGCACTGACCCGCCCGTCAAGGTAGCGCCCGAGGCTCTGCTTCTCCGAAGTGGCCTCAGCATGAAAATCAACCAGTATGACCTTAATCTCTGGGCCGATTTCCTCTAAAATTTTATCCGCACATTTAAACGGGCATTCCACCGGGTCCATAAAGACCCGTCCCTGCAGATTAATAACCGCAACGGGCACTTCACCACGGACAGCAAAAGAAGTCCAGCCTCTTCCACGAGTTCCTTCCGGCAGGTTCGCCGGACGCACGATCCGGTCATTGGTCTTTAAGAAAGAATAAATATTACTGAACTTCCAGATATGGTTACCGGAAGTTAAAAGGTCAATCCCGTAATCAAGAAGCTGCTGGGCATTCTTGATTGAAAGCCCGATTCCCTGAGACGCATTTTCCCCGTTGGCAATGATCAGATCAAGACCAAGCTCCTCACGAAGCGCCTTAGCTTTTGCAGCGATCCCCTTACGACCGGGCCTGCCGAATATGTCACCGAGAAATAATATGCGCATGGAATGTGATAATAAAGAAAAGGCCCGGTTAACCGGGCCTTTCAGGAAGTTACTTACTTTGCATAGCCCACCGAGCGCCGTTCGCGGATAACGGTCACACGAATCTGGCCTGGATAGGTCATGTTGTTTTCAATCTTGGTGGCAATGTCCTTACAGAGCATATGGGTGTTATCGTCAGATACTTTTTCAGCATCAACCATAACCCTGATCTCACGGCCCGCCTGAATGGCGTAGGCTTTGGAAACACCGTCGAAACCGGTAGCCACGTTTTCAAGCTCTTCAAGACGCTTAACGTAGTTTTCCAGCAGTTCCTTACGTGCACCGGGACGGGCACCGGACAGGGAGTCCGCAGCCTGTACGAGGGTTGCGAGTACGGATTTGGGCGGAACATCTTCGTGGTGAGCCTGAATAGCGTGGATGATCTCTTTGGATTCACCATGCTTCTTGGCAAGGTCGGCACCGATAACAGCGTGAGGACCTTCGATTTCGTGGTCAACAGCCTTACCGATATCGTGCAGCAGGCCTGCGCGCTTGGCGATTTTCTCGTCCATGCCCAGTTCTGCAGCCATGATTCCACAGAGGAAAGCCACTTCAAGTGAGTGCTGAAGCACGTTCTGGGAGAAACTGGTACGGTACTGCAGCTGACCGATGAGTTTGACGATTTCGGGATGAATACCGTGTACGCCTACATCGAAAGTTGCCTGCTCACCAATTTCACGCAGTTTGACGTCCATTTCCTGCTCGACCTTGTTGACTATGTCTTCAATGCGTGCGGGGTGGATACGTCCATCGTGGATCAGACGCTCAAGAGCCTGCTTAGCCACTTCGCGGCGCAGCGGACTGTAAGCGGAAAGAACAACTGTTTCCGGAGTATCATCAATGATCAGGTCAACACCGGTAGCAGCTTCAAGAGCACGGATGTTGCGGCCTTCACGTCCGATAATGCGGCCCTTCATGTCTTCGGAAGGAAGGGTTACAGCTGTAACAGTCTGTTCGTTGACGTAATCGCCGGAGTAACGCTGGATAGCGAGGGCGAGAATCTTGCGGGCCTTGCGGGTTCCCTCTTCCTTGGCTTCCATTTCAATGGCGCGAACCATTTTGGCAGCCTCGTGGCGGGTCCTGCTTTCAATTTCGGTCATGAGCTTTTCACGCGCTTCTTCAACAGTCAGTCCGGAGACTTCCTGCAATTTGCGCTCGTGCTCATCCTTTCTTCTTTCGAGATCTTCGCGAAGACCTTCGAGCTTCTTTTCCTGCTTGATCATACGCTTTTCAAGAGCCACAACTTCGGACTCTTTACTGGCTACTTTCTCAAGCTTGTGTTCAAGACGCTCTTCTTTTTCCTGGAGACGTTCCTCCTGCCTTTTCAGGCCGCGCTCCATCTCTTTATACTCATTTTCCTGCTCTTTTTTCAGAGCATAAACTTCATCCTGACCCTGAAGCTTGATTTCCTTTTTCATGGCTTCAGCTTCTTTACGGGCTTCCTGGACAATACGGTCAGCCAATCCTTGAGAATCAGCCAGACGTTTGGAATTCACGTACCGATGCAGGGCGTATCCGCCTGCGGCACCCAGGGCGATTCCAAATAAAATCAGAAAAAAATCCCCAAACATGCCTTTCTCCTTTGTATGTTGACAGGCCTCAAAGGACCTGATTCGTCATTACCGATTAATACAATCGGACGATTATAACAATCTGCAATGGAAAGAAGAGAACTAAAGGCTGAATGAGGTGTTTTTAAGTGGTTCGGTAGAAATTTAATAAATTAAACTTGTTAATTCATACCAAGACCGAGAATACCCATATTGGGACCCCGGAGATGCCGTGTTGCCGTATACGTTAGAACCTAGTCTAACAGGTGGGCGCCGCCCCCGGAATTTCAGGCTTCCCGGCAAAACCGGGCCTGCACACCACTCCGGTGAAGCTTGCTCCCTTACTTTTTATATTGGTTCAAAAGCCATAGGGCAATCACGCACTCCCCAGGGAAATTTCTTTATATCTTAAAAAGCAGTGCCGTGCACAGCTTATCACTTCTCTAACAGCGCGTTAATTTTCTCTTCCATCATTTCGAGTTTGCGGCTGTGTTCAAGGTAATCATCGGCCAGACTAAGAGCCAGACAGGTGAGTAATTTCTCCCTGCTGACATTTTTTCCGCCCCGGGTAAGCTCGCCAAATCTCTCTTCGAGCACATCTTTCGCGGCTTCAATTCTTTCTTTGTCCGCATCGGTCTTGAAAGAAATTTCAAGTCCGAGAACGGGAATAGTATAACGGGGCATATTAATCCGGCGGCAGTATTCCTGTAGAATTTATATAAATCCGTTCCCTCCTTTTGAAGGGAAACGGATCTGAAAACCCTTATTCGATGGTACCTTCAACTTTGTTCAGGAGAACTTCAATGCGATCGCGGACCTCGTCCTTACGCTGTTTCTCCTGCTCAAGTTCCTCAAGAAGAAAAGCATTTTCTTCTTCGAGTTGCTTAATTTTTTGCAGCATCTTATCGAAACGTTCTTCCAAATGAGCGATTATTTCCATAGTTCTACCCTAATACCTTATCTTTACAAAATCAAGACTTCTTAGAAGTCCGGGAAATGTTGACCTGCCTGCCTCTTGCGACACCGAGGTCACCATCTTTTACATTCTTAGTTATTGTGGAACCGGCTCCGATCAAGGCACCTTTGCCTATAGTCACCGGGGCCACCAAAGCAGTATTACTGCCGATGAACGCACCTTCACCGATAACGGTTTTGTGTTTGTTCACCCCATCATAGTTGCAGGTGATAGTACCCGCTCCAATATTTGTTCCTGCCCCGATTTCACTGTCTCCGAGGTATGTCAGGTGGCTGGCCTTTGCTCCCTTACCGAGAACTGCCTTCTTTACTTCTACAAAGTTGCCCACCTTGGACTCTTCCTCAAGAACAGCACCCGGGCGCAGACGTCCGTATGGACCGACCATACAGTCACGGCCAACCTGAGCTTCCTCAAGGTGGCTGTATGCTTTAATTATTGCTCCGGATTCAACAAAGCTGTCCACTATCCGCACATGTGACTGAAGTACAGCACCACGACAGATCTTTGACGAACCATAAATCTCGCAAGGCCCTGTGATTTCAGCACCCGGCTCAATTTCAACACCGGGACCGACTACAACCGATTCCCAATTGTGCAGGGTAACCCCATTTTCAAGCAACTTTTCAGCTGTCCTCAAACGAAGCGCCGACTCTGCCTTGGCAAGCTCCAGCGGGCTATTAATCCCCATAAGATCAATGGAGTTTCCGGCATTCACTGCGGTGACGTTCATGCCACATTCCACAGCAAGGTCAACAAGATCAGTAATATAATACTCACCACTCTTATTATTGTTGGTCAGTTTACTAAGTAAGCTGTCCACAGCAGAGATTTTAAGACAATAGATCCCGGCATTGACTTCGCCGCTCGCAGGACCGAGTACTGATTCGTCATAATCCTTGGCTTCCACGATGGCGGTAACCCGACCGGCCTTATCGCGGATAACACGCCCAAAAGCAGCCGGTTTATCAGGAGTGATGCTCATAAAAGAAAGATCGGCAACATCATTTTTAACCGCTTCAAGAAAATCTGTCACGGCCTGTTCCTGAATCAGCGGAGTATCACCATTAATAACCAAGCAGTATTCAGCACCGGAATCTTTGATCCGATCCCAGCCCATCTGGAGGGCATGACCGGTTCCAAGCTGTTCGGCCTGAAGGACAAAACGGTCCTTCATGTCGGGAAAAGCACTCTCAACCTGTCCGGCTTCAAACCCGACAATGGTAAAGACATCCTCTCCAAGAGCAGGTTTCAAGGCCTTATATACATAGTAGAGCATGGACTCACCGAGTAAGGTTTTAAGCACCTTGGGGCTGTCCGAATGCATGCGGGTACCCTTCCCTCCGGCGAGAACAAGAGCGCAGGCAAATGATTTATTCATAATAAATTACTCTCCAATATTATTTGCTCGCAACTTGTTATCAGGTTGCCGGACTTGAGTAAATGCGTAATAAAATTTTATTGAATTTAATTTTTACATGATTTCAGTATGCTATCTAAGAGATTACATAAAAAAAGGAGCAGACTGTTTAAACAGTCTGCTCCCTGATAGCCATGTGGGCTTGAGGCTGAAACTAAGCTCTAGTGAGTGGTAGTTCCGGCCTTCTGGGCCGCATCTTTGCAGCTTAAGCGTGCAAGAGCTCTCTGGAGAGCGGCCTGCGCGCGAGCGGATTCAATGCGATCCTGTGCTTTAGCCAAACGAGCCTTCGCTTTTTCCTGAGCTTTCTGAGCCCGAGCGATGTCGATCTCAACGGCCTTTTCAGCAACTTCAGCGAGAATGGTCACTTTATTGTTTCCTACTTCGGCAAAGCCGCCGGAAACAAAGATATAGTGAGTGCGGTTACCTTCTTTAAAGTAGAGGTTACCTACGCCGAGAGCCGAAAGAAAGGGTATGTGATTGGCCATAATACCAAACTCACCCTCAATTCCCGGTGCGCCGACATAGTCGACTTCCTGGGAAAGGACCTTGCGATCAGGAGTAACGATTTCCAAAAGGAGCTTACTAGCCATAATCGCGTCCTATGCTATTTGTTTTTCTCTTTTTCAATGGCTTCTTCGATTGCGCCAACCATGTAGAAAGAGTTTTCAGCCATGCTATCGTATTCGCCGTCGAGGATTCCTCTGAAAGCCTTAACAGTATCTTCCAGCTTTACGTATACGCCGGGGGTACCGGTGAATACTTCAGCAACGTGGAAGGGCTGGGAGAGGAAACGCTGGATGCGGCGTGCACGTGCAACAGTCTGCTTATCTTCGTCGGACAGTTCGTCCATACCGAGAATGGCGATGATGTCCTGAAGGTCTTTGTATTTCTGCAGAACCATCTGAACTTCACGAGCAGTGTTGTAGTGCTCGGCACCAAGAATGTTGGGGTCGAGAATACGGGAGGTGGAGTCAAGAGGGTCAACCGCAGGGTAAATACCAAGCTCTGCAATCTGACGGGAAAGAACGAGAGTACCGTCAAGGTGAGAGAAGGTGGTAGCAGGTGCGGGGTCAGTCAAGTCATCCGCAGGGACGTAAACAGCCTGAACAGAGGTAATGGAACCTTTGTTGGTGGAGGTAATACGTTCCTGGAGTCCACCAAGGTCAGTACCGAGAGTCGGCTGGTAACCAACTGCGGAAGGCATACGACCGAGAAGTGCGGATACCTCGGAACCTGCCTGGGTGAAACGGAAGATGTTATCAATAAAGAGAAGAACGTCTTCACCTTCTACATCACGGAAGTACTCAGCGATGGTCAGAGCGGTCAGTGCAACACGAGCACGTGCTCCCGGAGGTTCGTTCATCTGGCCGTATACGAGAGCAGACTTCTCAAGAACGCCTGCGTCTTTCATTTCATGGTAGAGGTCGTTACCTTCACGGGTACGCTCACCAACACCTGCGAAGCAAGATTTACCACCGTGCTGTTTCGCAATGTTGTTGATCATTTCCATCAGAATAACGGTTTTACCAACACCTGCGCCGCCGAAGAGGCCCATCTTACCACCCTTGGGGAAGGGGACGAGAAGGTCAACAACCTTGATACCGGTTTCCAGCAGCTCAACCTTGGTGGACTGCTCGGTAAATTCCGGAGCAGCGCGGTGAATAGACATAGATTCTTTAGCGTCGATGGGACCCAGTTCATCAACAGGGCGACCAACAACGTTGAGGATACGACCGAGAACGCCGTCACCGACAGGTACGGAGATGGATTTACCGGTTGCAACTACTTCCATGCCGCGAACGAGACCTTCGGTAGCGTCCATAGCGATGGTACGAACAACATTGTCACCGAGGTGCTGTGCAACCTCACACACCAGATCAGGTGCATCGGAGTTGTTCGGGTTATCAATCTCGACCGCAGTCAGAATGTTGGGCAATTGCCCTTCAGGAAATTCGACGTCAACAACCGCGCCGATAACCTGAACAATTTTACCTGTAACTTTACTCATCAGAGTAACCCCCTATATTATCCTTTCAGCGCTTCTGCGCCGCCGACAATGTCCATAAGATCCGCGGTAATAGCGGCCTGCCTGGTTTTGTTGTAAAGCAGAGTCAGAGTCTCGGTCATATCGTCGCATGCTCTGGATGCGTTATCCATGGCAGCCATACGTGCAGCGTGTTCACTGCAGGATGTGTCGAGCAGACCGCGGTAAACCTGAACTTTAACAAAACGGGGCAGCAGCTCCGCGAGAAGGCCTTCAACGGAAGGTTCGTAAATGTATTCGCTGCTAGCACCGGATTCAGCTTCTTCACCTGCGGCGTCTGAAGACATGGGCAGGATCTGGAGGGTTTCCGGTGGCTGGCTGCCAACGTTTACAAATTTACCGAAGACGAGGAAAACCTCATCAAGATCTTCAGCAAGGTAGGCGTCGATAACTTTGTTACCGATGGATGCAGCAAGGTTAAAGTCGAAGGAGCTCATATCATCAGTATATGCTTCAATGATTTCGAACTCAGTCTTCTTAACGGCGGCAGCGCCTTTTTTACCTACGCAGTAAAACTTTACAGCTTTACCTTCAGCCTTCTTTGCAGCAGCCAGTTTAAGGGCTGCATTTATCATATTCGCATTAAAACTACCGCAAAGTCCGCGATCAGAGGTAGTAAGTACGATACCTACGGTCTTGATCTCTTCGTGGACTTCGAGCAACGGGTGAACGGAGGAATCCGCGCCTGCTGCCAGATCGCCAAGCATTTCATAGAACTTGTCTGCGTAGGGGCGGAAGCGCTCAATTCTGTCCTGAGCACCACGCAGTTTAGCCGACGCAACCATGTTCATGGCTTTGGTAATCTGCTTAGTCTTTTTAATACTGACGATTTGGTTTTGGACATCCTTAAGAGAAGCCATCAGTACCTCCCAGGATTAAGCTGTGAAACCTTTATTAAACTCTTCCAGAGCGGCCTTCAGCTTGCCTTCGATATCGTCGTCAATAGCGCCTTTAGTCTTGATGCCTTCCAGAATTTCAGGCTTCGCGTTAGCGATGAATTCCTGGAGTTCATCTTCATATTTACGTACTGCGGAAACAGGAACTTCATCCATGTAGCCGCGGGTACCGGCGTACAGAGATACAACCTGCTCCATGACGTTCATGGGCTTGTACTGAGGCTGCTTAAGAAGCTCAACCATGCGGGCACCGCGGTTCAGCTTCTGCTGAGTGGCCTTATCGAGGTCGGAACCGAAAGCTGCGAAAGCTGCCAGTTCACGATACTGTGCGAGGTCAAGACGCAGAGTACCGGCAACCTGCTTCATAGCTTTAATCTGAGCAGCACCACCAACTCGGGATACGGACAGACCTACGTTAACAGCAGGACGGATACCGGAGTTGAAGAGGTTAGGCTCGAGGTAAACCTGACCGTCGGTAATAGAGATAACGTTGGTCGGGATGTATGCGGATACGTCACCTGCCTGAGTTTCAATGATAGGCAGTGCGGTCAGAGAACCGGCGCCGAGGCTATCATTTACTTTACAAGAACGCTCGAGGAGCCTTGAGTGCAGGTAGAAAACGTCACCGGGGTATGCTTCACGTCCCGGAGGGCGACGAAGCAGGAGAGACATCTGTCTGTAAGCAACAGCCTGTTTGGAAAGGTCATCGTAAGCGATGAGGGCGTGCTTACCACCGTCACGGTAGTACTCAGCCATGGTTGCACCGGTGTATGCAGAAATAAACTGCAGAGGTGCAGGCTCAGATGCTGTTGCAGAAATGATTGTGGTGTATTCCATTGCACCGTGCTTACGCAGAATGTCAGCAACAAGAGCAACTGATGCTTTTTTCTGACCGATAGCTACGTAGAAGCAATGGATACCGGAATCTTTCTGAGCGAGAATTGCGTCAACGCAGATAGCGGTCTTACCAACCTGACGGTCACCAATAACCAGCTCACGCTGACCACGTCCGATGGGAGTCATCGCATCAATCGCCTTCAGACCGGTGTACATGGGTTCATGTACGGACTTACGTGCGATGATACCGGGAGCTTTAAGCTCAACAGGACGGGTTTCTTTTGCTTCAATAGGTCCGAGACCGTCGATGGGCTGTCCGAGAGGGTTCACAACGCGACCCATAACAGCGTCACCAACAGGTACGGAGAAGAGCTTGCCGGTACGTTTTACCGGGTCACCTTCTTTAATGCCTGTGTCGTCACCGAGGAGAGCAACACCGACGTTATCTTCTTCGAGGTTGAGAACCATGCCCATCAGGCCGCCGGGGAACTCGAGGAGTTCCATAGCCATTGCGTTCTCAACACCATGTACACGAGCAATACCGTCACCAACATACAGTACGGTACCGGTTTCGCTCATTTCGACCTTAGACTCATAATTCTGAATCTGATCTTCAATGATTTTGCTGATTTCTTCCGCTTTAATCTGCATGGCCCTACACACCCCTTTTAATCTGTTCTTTCATCATTTGCAGCTGTGCGCGAATGCTTGCATCAAGAACTTTATCGCCTACCTTGAGAACAACACCTCCGAGGATGTCTTTATCCATAGCAAACTCGAGCTCAAGTTTGCTTTTCAGTTGTTCTTCAAGACGGTCTTGAATTTCTTTCTGACGCTTAACGGTCAGCTTGATTGCAGTCACCAGTTTGCCACGGACGACACCCTGAACGTTGTCCAGCATTCCTGCGAAGTCGCTTGCGATCTCGGGAATAACCGGCAGACGTCCTTTGTCGGCCAGAAGGCTGCAAAAGTTTTTAACCACAGGTCCTGCCGAGGTCTTCTCAAGCAGTTTTTCAAGCACGGCTTTCTTTTCATCCGCACTGAAAACAGGATTCTGGAAGAGCCTCAGGGCCTCCGGGGATTCCTCCAGTATCTGGGACAACTCGGACAGTGCCTTACCATACGCCGCAAGGTCAGTTTCTCCCTGCTTCTGGCCAACGGAGAACAGCGCCTTGGCGTATCTGCGTGAGACTATGTTCCCGGTCATTAGAGCACCACCTTTGTTAAGTATTCATCCACCAGAGTCTCGTGCTGAGCTTTGGTAAGCTTGCTCTTGACGATTTTCTCAGCTGCTTCGATGACTTTGTCAGCCATTTCTGCACGCATTTCGTCCAGTGCTACGTTTACTTCCTGCTCTGCGGAGACTTTGGCCTGAGCTTTGATCTGCTCGGCAGTCTGCTCGGCTTTCTGGATGATCGCCGCCTTCATGGCCTCGCCCTGAGATCTGGCCTCGGAAAGGATGGAATCCTTTTCCTGTTCCAGATTAGCAATACTTGATTCGACGTCGCGGAGCTTTTTCTCTGCTGCTTCCTTGCGGGACTGCAGATCGTTTAGCTCCTGTTTGATGCCTGCCTGGCGTCCTTTAAAGAGAGAGGCGATTTTCTCGCCAGCAAACTTGTAAAGGATCCCGAGGACGAGGATCAAGTTAAGTACACGCCAACCGAAGTTTGCCCAGGGAATCTCGTGCGCCCCTTCTCCACCACTTGCATAGGCTGCGCCTGCTGCCAGCAGTACGGAAAGAGCGGTTGTTGCCATGATCATGTTTTTCCGCTTCAAGGCTAAACCCCCCTTCGATATTGATTAGGCCTAGCCAAGAACCTTGGCTGTAACCTTCTGAGCAAAAGCTTCAACTTCGCCACCAAGAACTTTCATTGCTGCACCTTTATCAGCTGCAACCTCCGCGCGAGCTTCCTTCATAGTCGCGGCTGCGACTTTTCCGGCCTCGGCAAGCAATGTTTGTTCCTGAGCAGCTCCCTGATCTTTGAAGTCGTTCCGGATTTCCATTCCCTCTTTGCGGGCAGAGTCCAGAGCAGCTTCGTAATCCTTAACCTTGGTTGCAGCCTGTCCGTTGAAATTTTCCACCTTGGAGAGTTGATCGCTCATAAGCTCTGCGCGTCTCCTGATGATTTCACGGATAGGACGAAACATAAGAAGGTTGAGAACAAGAAGGGTGATGATGAAGTTCGCTAACTGGATAAAAAAGCTAATATCTAAATCAATCATGCCTGCTCCCGAAAAGGTTGTGAATTTTTGTCCAAAGTCAGTTGCGGTGTAGCTAAATTTAGAGCTTGTGTCAAAGGGTTTTTGAAAATGAATCGGTTACTTTTCGCCCATTAACCCCCGTCAACACTGGCTTGTTATTTTTTTAACTAATTTCTTCTGTTTCTGTTTCAGTTGCAGAAGACGAGCTAGAACTCATGGTTACACGCCCTTCCAGAACCGCACCTTCTTCCACTACCAATGTGGGGGTGACCAGGTTGCCCTGCAGATTTGCAGTCTTATGCAGGACTGCCTTTTCGCCAGCATAAACCTCACCTGTCACACGCCCGCTAAGAACAAGCTGACCTACACGCAAAACGCCTTCAACCTTCGCTTCGCGGCCTACGACCAGAGTTCCCTCGGATTCAACTTCACCGTTGAAATTACCGTCAATACGTACTGCACCCTGAAAGTTCAGCTTACCCTGATAATCGGTTCCGCTGCCTAAGAATGCATTTATTTCATCTTTTGCCATTTTAATCTCCTTTTCCCCAGAGCCGGTTTTTGAAAACCCAAACATGCGGCTTACCCCTGTTTAAATACGTAACGCCTCATGGAAACGTTTAAAACGAGCCCCACGAGACAAAGGTTGACGACGGTACCACTGCCGCCATAACTGATGAATGGTAAAGGGATGCCTACTACCGGCATTAGTCCGAGGACCATACCCATATTGATAAGGATTTGCCAGAAGAAATAAAAGAATACGCCTGCCGCAAGATAGCTTCCGAACAGGTCTTTTGCTTCTCTGGCTGTCACAACCATTTGATACAAAAACACACAAAAAAGACTAAGCAGAGCCATGGCTCCGGCAAAGCCCCACTCCTCACCGAAAACAGCGATGGCGAAGTCAGTATGCTTTTCGGGCAGAAACCGCAGCTGAGACTGCGTTCCGCCCAGAAATCCTTTACCCCAGACACGTCCGGAACCGATAGCGATTTCCGACTGGATGATATGATATCCCGCTCCCAGCGGATCGCTGGCCGGGTTCATGAATGAAACAATACGCCGCTTCTGGTAATCGTGCAGAAAAAACCAGCCGATCGGAATCAGGCACGGTCCTATAATTGCCAATGTCTTAAACAGCTTGGGAGTAAGTCCTCGATAAAGAATCATCCCGCCAAGAATAAGCAGGATGTTCAGACCAGAACCAAGGTCCGGCTGAGTAATTACCATACCTGCGGGAATAAGCCCCACACCGACGACATAAGCGAGACTCTTAAGATTCAGGGGATCACCGCTGCGTGACAGAATCTTGGCCCCGATAACCAGAATGGTGATCTTAGCCATTTCACTGGGCTGGAAATTAAAAAAACCCAGATCAAGCCAACGGCGGGCACCGTAAATGGTCTTACCAATTACGGGAACGCAGGCCAGCAGAATGACGGTCACCCAGAACAAAGGCCATGCAATAGTCCTTAAGTGCCGGTAATCAAAAAGCATAAAAGTGATCATTCCGGCGAAGCCCATCAGGCCCCAGATAAGCTGCTTCTGATAGAAGGAACTTACACTCATGCCCTGCTCCAGCCTGAACCCGCTGGCGGAATAAAGATTTAGGACACCGACAAAGAAAAGCATTGCCGCCAGTCCCAGCAGGAACCAGTTCATATGAATAAGTAATCTGCGGTCAATGGGAGACATTATTTCTTTTCCTTCTTTTCTTTGAAAAGATACTCATAGATGGATTTTACTATCGGACCGGCGCCGGAGCTTCCGTGCAATCCATGCTCCACCATGCAGACCACCACATAGCGCTGGGTCCCTTTTTCAGCAAAACTGGCCATCCAGGCATGGTCCCTGTATTTATAGGGGATATCTTCATCCTTCATTTTTTTAAGCTCATCAGTAAGCTTAACTACCTGTGCGGTGCCTGTCTTTCCGCCTACAACAACCCCTTTCATGCGCAGCCTGCGGGCAGTCCCCCGTTGACCATCAACTGTTTTGATCATGGCCTTGCGAATTATTTCACGTTGTTTGTCTGTAAGCGGAAGCTCGCCCTGCTCTTCAGCCGGTTCACCGGCCAGAAGCTGGGGACGAAGCAGCTTGCCTCCATTAATGAGCGATGAAATGGAGCGGGCCACTTGCAAGGGGGTTACCAGAGTATATCCCTGTCCAATGGAAAAGTTGAGATTCTCACCCGGATGCCAGATATCACCGAAGCGCCGTTTTTTCCAATCACGGGTCGGGATCAAGCCGCCTTTTTCATGCGGAAGTGAAATTCCTGTGGGCTTACCGAATCCGGCGGCAAAGGCAAATTCACTGAGCCTGTCGACACCGAGCTTAAGTCCGAGCTTGTAATAATAGACGTCACATGATTCAACCAACGACTTTTCAAGGTCTGTTTCACCATGCCCGCCCTTTCGCCAGCAACGGAAAACATATTTACCGAGCTTCATATGTCCGGGACAATAAACAGTATCTTCAGGAGTAATCATCCCGTAATGCAACCCAGCCCCGGCAACAGTCATCTTAAAAACCGATCCCGGAGGATATACCGACTGGATAACCCTGTTTTGCAACGGTGTACGCGGATCATCACGCAAGGCAACCCACTGTTTCTGGCTGAGGCCGTCAGTGAATGCATTGTTGTCGTATGAAGGAGCACTGACAAAAGCCAGAATCTGGCCGTTATCAGGATTCATGACCACTACTGCGCCGGCTTTTCCTTCAAGCAGCTTTCCACCTAATTCCTGCAAGCCGAGATCAATTGAAAGATCGATATCCTCCCCGGCAATTGGCGGATTAAGAATGCGCTGCTTGAGTCTCCGTCCGGTGGCATCGACCTCGCTCTGCCTGCGGCCCTTGACCCCCCGGAACCTTTTTTCCAGCACAGACTCAAGACCCTGCTTTCCGACATAATCGCCTACAGCCAAATCAGAATCCTCTTCCAGTTCCGCCTCATCAACCTCTGACACATATCCGAGGACGTGAGAAAGGAGCGGCCCCTGCAAATATTTACGCCGGGGACGGACAACAACTTCAAGACCGGGCCAGTGCAGCGAATTGGCTTCAATCACTGCCACCTGTTCAAAAGTAAGGTTGGGAACAAGAATGAGAGGTTCGAAGGGCTTGACCCTGCGCCTGGACTTTTTGAAAACTTTCTCGATTTCAGCCAGTTCAACACCGGTCCACTTGGAAACGGTTTTCAAAGTGGCATCGAGATCCTTACAGTCTTCGCGGACAATTCCGAGCGCATAGGCAGGTTCGTTTACAGCCAGAAGCTGACCGTTACGGTCCCTGATCAGTCCGCGCGGGGCATATAGATTGTCCTGACGCAACTGGTTATTGCGGGCCTGTTCGGAAAAATATTCGCCCTTATGTATCTGTAAGTACCAGAAACGCAGTGCAAAAATGCAAAACAGGAGCAGAATAAGCCCCTGCAAAAGCAACAATCCGTTCTTGGGAGGTTGCTGGGTTTTGGATTCATACAGGCTCATGTCTAAACCTTTGCGGATAAATATATTTCAACAGGAGCCACTCAACTGGAAAAATAACGGCCTGCAGGACTCCTTCAAAGATATAACGGTCCGGCACCCAGATCATATCCGCGAGCATAGACATCATTGCGGTCAACGCAGGATGCAACGCACCAAGCACAACTCCGCAAAGCAGGGCGAACATCATGGACTGCACATCAAAAAACATCGCTCCGCAACGATACAATACGAGTATTGAGGAATACCAGAGAACGGAATAACCGAAGGGAAGACCGCCGATACCGTCCTGAACAAGAGACCAGATCAGGATCAGCCAGACGATATGATACTTCTTCTCCAACTGGATGCAGAGCAACAATCCCGGAGCAAGGAAATCCACTCCCGGTATAATCTTCTGCACCCAAATTGCTAAAAAGCTGAAGCAGGCCCACCAAAAAGCGGAATACATGGCCTACCTCCCTTCATCTGTGGTGGAATTTCCGGTGCGGGACGTGGCGTTTGCATTCCCGGCAGGAGAATTGGTATCGGGAGCACCCCTGTGCAACAGAAGCACCTCTTCGGTATTCTCCATGTCCACCAATGGAATAGCTTCCACATTAAGAAAAAGCGAAATATCAGATCGCTCAACAGAAATAATCTTGGCGACCGGCAATCCAGGAGGGAACAGACCGGCAAGTCCGGAGGTGACCAGAATTTCCCCCTCTGTGACCGGGGCATTGATCTTCATATACTTTACACTTAAAGGCTCGCCATCTCCGTTTCCGACCAGAAGCCCGGTTGAACGGTGGATCTGACCGCGAACAGAAATCCTGCTGTTCAAATCAGTCAGCAGCATCGCCTTTGAAGCACTGAGTCCAGGTTCTACAACCCGGCCCACAACTCCGAGAGGAGTGATCACAGGGGTATCGGGATCGACACCCGAGACTACACCTTTATTGATGATCATTGTATCAAGGGCTGCTGTAGGCCCCATCCGCTGGGCGATAATCCGGGCTCCGTCTGTTTTCCAGTTATGCACCGGCTTGATCTCAAGCAGGTTCCGGTAACGTTCGGCCTCGGCAGCCTTTTCACGCAGCTTCATAATCTCAAGACGCATCAAATCATTCTGGGAACTCAGTTGATCATTGAGTTGTTTCAAACCCACCAGATAAACATACTTGTCCCAGAACTCCACCGACTGGTCATGCACATATTCACAGGGCCACAGAACCCATTTGACGATTTCAAGACCGGTAAACCCGGCGAGACGGTCCAGTTGTCCGGACCTCAAGTTCCATGAATAAAGACTGAGGTAGACAAACAGGCCAATAATGACGGCTATAGCGGCACGCTTAAGCTTCACACTTAATCCTCTGTAATTGAGAGCAGAGATTAAAAAACAAATTGAAAATAGCTATAACCAGAAAGACGAAAATCCGGACTGAGAAAATTGGAATCAATCTCAAATCCGGGTGCGGTTAATTTCTGAGGACATAGCTTTTTACAGATAGAATCCGCAAAAAACTATGCCCTCAGCCGTAACTGGTGCACTCGATCCCATCCGCGGCAAAAGGAGCGGACAATTAATCAATAGTTACGTCTTTATAGATGTTTATCTCATCTAAAGCTCTACCGGAACCGACAACAACAGCATCAAGAGGCATATCAACCACAGTGATGGGCAGATGGGTTTCCTGACTCAGAAGCTGGTCCAGCCCCTTAAGCAGTGCTCCACCGCCGGTAAGCACAATACCGCGGTCAACGATGTCGGCTGCAAGCTCAGGCGGAGTCTGTTCAAGGGCCACACGAACGCCCTGAACAATGGAATCCACCTGTTCGGAAATTGCTTTCCTGATCTCTTCGGAAGTGATCAGAATATTCTGGGGGATACCGGTCACGAGGTCACGTCCCTTGACTTCCATCTCCAGTTCCTCTTCCAGCGGGAATGCGGAACCGATCTTGATCTTGATGGATTCGGCAGTGGATTCACCGATAAGCATGGAGTACTTGCGCTTTACATGCTGCATGATGGCTTCATCCATCTTGTCACCGCCCACACGAACGGAACGGGCGTAAACAATACCGGAAAGGGAGATAACCGCGATTTCGGAAGTACCGCCGCCGATATCTACAACCATGTTGGAGGTAGGTTCGGTGATCGGCAGGTTGGCACCGATAGCCGCTGCCATGGGCTCCTCAATGAGGTAGACCTCACGGGCACCGGCAGACTGTGCGCTTTCCTTGACCGCCCTTTTTTCCACCTGAGTAATTCCGGTGGGAACGCAGATCATGATCCGCGGACGGACCAGCCTGCGGCTGTTATGGACTTTTGAAATGAAATGGCGCAACATGGCTTCAGTGACTTCAAAGTCAGCAATAACGCCATCTTTCATGGGTCTGATAGCCACGATGTTACCGGGAGTTCGACCAAGCATCCTCTTGGCTTCCAACCCAACGGCGAGAACCTTGCTACCGCCGTTAACGTCTCTCTTCACAGCGACCACAGAAGGTTCGCTGAGCATAACGCCTTTACCTTTTACATAAACCAGTGTGTTAGCTGTACCGAGGTCGATTGCAAGGTCACTGGAAAACGAACCGAGTATCTTGTCGAAAATCGATGCCATATTAAACTGGAAACTCCAAAAAAAATGTGATTCTAAAACACCTCACAGGAGGCGGACTTAACGTCTATCAAAAGAAAATCCTAGGAGTTAACTAGCAGAAGAAAGTGTAGCAGGCAACACATTACAGTACTTCGATCAGTTACTGTCCCATCATCATAACAGTCCGTAAAAACAAACTTTTACAACTAAACTGTAAATAAACAGTTTTAAAAACTACAAATAAGGAGATTTCATGCACCGTTTTTACGGTTTAGCTGCCCGGCTGAGACAAAGTTTCGGAGAACGGGTCCAGAAAATCCCGCTTGATTTCGGATTCACCTGTCCCAACCGGGACGGTTCCATTTCCCGCAAGGGGTGTATTTTCTGCAGCCCGCAAGGTTCAGGTTCGGGACTGCACAGCCTTTCCATGTCCATTCCGGAGCAATGGGCCCACTGGCAGGAAAAACTTTCTAAACTTTACACCGCCAAGCTTTATCTGGCTTACCTGCAATCCTACTCCAACACCTATTGCAGTCATGATGAGCTGAAATGCGCTCTCGACCAACTGGACGGACTTCCCGGACTGGCCGGACTCTGCATTGGCACACGCCCAGACTGTCTCGATGACGACAAACTTGCTCTGATCAAAAATCTGGGGCTCAAGGAGACATGGCTGGACCTCGGCCTGCAAAGCTCCAACAATACGACGCTTGAACACATCAACCGCGGCCATACTGCCGAACAATTTGCCGAGGCCGTTAGAATGGCCCATGACCACGGCTTGGATGTCTGCGCGCATCTTATAGCGGGTTTACCCGGAGAAACCCGTGACGATTTCCTTGAATCAGTGCGGTTCCTCAACGAACTGCCCATTGCCGGAATCAAATTCCACAATCTTTTCGTTGGCAAGGGAACTCCGCTGACCAAACTCTACGAAGCGGGCGAATATACTCCCCTTGAGCAGGATGAATACATTTCCATGCTGGTGGAAGCCATCTCAATCCTGCGCACCGACATCGTCATCCACCGCCTCAAGGCTGATGCTGTCCCCGGCGGACTTGTCGCTCCGGAATGGGTGCGCATGAAGCGCACTGTGCTTAACGAGATTGAAAAAGCAATGAAGGAAAAGGGCATCTGGCAGGGTTGCGCACGGGCCGATGCACCGCAAGAACCGCCAGCATGGTTCGATCCCAATTATGATTTTGACAAATGATTTATAAATAGCAGCCTATTTCAATTTATAATATACTTAGACATGATTATTTTAGTCTTTTGACTGTCAATAAGCTTTATCTCTATTGAGAGTAAGTAACGGCCTACAGCAACAAATTGAATTCACCATGATAGATATATCAAAAAATAAAGATATCCTGAACGCAATAACAGATGGAATATACTGTCTTAACAAAGACAGGCGCATAACCTTCTGGAATAAGGGAGCGGAGAAACTGACCGGCTACACAGCGGCTGAAGCAGAAGGGGAACGCTGCAAAGATAATCTTCTTCGTCACTTAGACGAGAATGGAATTGAAATTTGCATTAACGGGTGCCCTCTTGAGACAACAATGAAAGACGGAAAAACTCGAGAAGCAAATGTATATATGCACCACAAACAAGGACACAGGGTATTGGTTCATGTAAAATCATTTCCATTGAGAAATGAACTCGGGCAAATTGACGGAGCATTGGAAATCTTTACAAGAGTCACTGACACTAACGAATTAGCCCATGAACTTGATTTATTGCGTCAGGAGACAATGACCGATCTTCTCACCGGTATGGCAAACCGGCGCGGAATGGACATGGCAACCGAACATTTTGAAGAATCTCTTAGAAGCACAGGGCAAAAGCTGGGAATCCTGTTTGTGGATATTGATAAATTTAAAACGGTCAACGACATATTCGGACATGACGCCGGAGATAAGGTTCTGACCATGGTAGCCAAAACGATTATTTCTGCCTTGCGCCCAACGGATCTCGCCGGTCGCTGGGGAGGAGAAGAATTTGTAATATTTATTCCGGACGTGGAGACGGATAAACTGACAAATCTTGCAGAACGTCTCCGCAGGCTGATTGAAATGTCATGGCTTGATACTGACGATGAACGAATCTCCGTCACCGCATCAATAGGTGGGGCTGTAGTCAAAACAAATGAAACAATTGCCTCGGCAATCAAGCGAGCCGATAAACAACTCTATTTAAGTAAACAGGCCGGTCGCAACTGCATTCACATTGATGAATAAAACACCCAGCTCAACACCAAACAGAACTTTAATCCTTAGCGGCAAAAACAGCTTCATAAGCTTTTAACAACTTAGGTTCTTCGTACTTCCACTCAAGCTCATTCCGTACCCGGCGGTATCCCAATGCTCCCATTTTCTCTCTGAGATCCGGAGCATCAAGCAATTGCACGATCTTATCGCCCATGTCCTTATAATCATTCGGCGCAGCGTAAAGAGATGCCCCCTGAGCGGAAAATCGTCCTTCAGTCAGATCAAACTGAACAATGGGCTTCCCAAGAGCCATGTATTCCATGATTTTATTCATGGTAGACTTGTCATTCATTTCATTGGCCCGGTCGGGATTCACACAAATGTCGGCGGTATTAAGCATCTCCAGCAGCTCCTGATCAGGAACTCTACCGGTAAAAGTGACATAATCGGATACCCGCAATTCCTCTGCAAGAGTCTTCATTTCCTCCAAAGAAGTACCTCCGCCCACAAGACCGAAATGAATATCATGACGGTCCAAGCCATGAACTATGTAATCAACCGCGCGCAGCAGCAGGTCGAGTCCTTCCTGTTTGCCCATTACGCCCACATAGCCAACCAGATAGGTCCGCCCTTTCTTGAGTGAATCAACAGGAGGGAGAAACTTCAAGCGATCCAGCTTGGGTCCGCTGCGAACCACATAGACCTTTTCAGGGTCCATCTTGCCTCGTTCAATGGCGATACGCTTATATGATTCATTGGTGGCAATAGAGATATCAGCAGCCATGAAGGTTGCCCGTTCAAGCCAGACCATCAGCTTCCAGAAAAAATCACGCCTGTTGAACTTGGCCTCGTACAGTTCCGGATTGATGTCGTGATGATCAAAAATAAATTTGGTTTTATAGAGCAATTTGAAAACAATCCCGACCAGAAAAAGAAGATCAGGCGGATTGCAGGCATGGATGACATCAAAGCCCTGCTCCCGGCGTACCTTCCAAGCCAGCCTGAAGGTGTGCCACAGTGCCGCACCGTATTCCACGGCGTATCCCTTTGCCCCTTCCCCTTCCAATGGCAGGTCATAGCGGTAGATATGAATCCCTTCTATTTCTTCATAGTACTCTTCATACCCCTTACCTGTAGGGCATATGATGGAGACATGGTATCCTGCGCTGCACAAAGACATAGCTTCCTGCCAGACCCGGCGGTCAAAGGGGGAAGGTAAATTTTCGACAAGAATCAAAACTTTTCGAGACACAAGGCTCTCCACACTGTTTAAACTGTCAGCTTTACCAGCAAATACCGTCAATATGCTCATTTTCGGATGAAGGCTCATCAACCCTGACCAGATCCACCACGACCTGACCGGGCCGGATTTTAGATTGCAGGTCCTTGAACTCAGCAGAATTATTACCAACGACAATCGTTTCCGCAAAATCCAAAACACTCTCGATATCTGAAACCATAAGCTTCGAAATATGCGGAATGCGATTCATGATGTAATCCCGGTTGGCACCTAAAAGCTTGGCGGCATTAACATTACGATCATACAATCTAAGCTCGAACCCCTTACCTATAAGCTGTTCGATTACTTCCACCAAAGGGCTTTCCCGCAGATCGTCGGTACCGGCCTTAAAGCTGAATCCAAGAAAGCCGACCTTTCTATTGCCCTTGCCCATGATCATGGACACCCCTCTTTCAATATGACGCCTATTACTGCGCAACACATTGTTTAAAAGAGGTAAATCCAAACCCAATTGATTCGCCTTGTAAGTCAGGGCCCGCACATCTTTTGGCAGGCAGGAACCGCCAAAAGCAAAACCCGGTTTCATATAGTAACTGGAAATATTAAGCTTGGTATCCTTGCAGAAAATATCCATAACCTTGTGGCTGTCTATGCCGACTTCTTTACAGATCGAACCTATTTCATTTGCAAAAGCCACCTTGACGGCATGCCAGTTGTTATCGGCATACTTTACCATTTCAGAAACTTCCATTTCAGTCCTGATCAGCGGCGCATCAATATTTGCATAGAGTGAGGCAAGAACATCCCCGCTTTTCGAGTCACTTTCCCCGATAACAGTTTTGGGTGGGTTATAGAAATCATGAACAGAGGTGCCTTCGCGCAGGAATTCCGGGTTATTACACACGCCGAAGTCTACGCCGGCGACTTTGCCGGAAGCGGTTTCCAAGGCTGGAATAACCAACGCACGCATGGAACCCGGCAGGACGGTACTACGGATAACAACTACATGAAAATCTTCCTTATCTTTGAGGATAGCACCGATATCCTCACAAACCCGGCGGACATAGCTTAAATCAAGGCTACCGTTGAATTGGCTCGGCGTTCCTACACAGACAAGGGAAATTTCAGATGAAAAGACCGCTTCTTCGGCAGAAGTGCTTGCCTTCAAGGAACCATCCTGAACTGCCTGTTGGAGAATATCACCGATATGATCTTCAATGATAGGAGTCTGACCGGAGTTGATCAAGTCGACTTTAACCTGATTCGGATCAACACCGATAACCTCATGCCCCTCTTTGGCTAAGCAACCGGCAGACACTGTGCCGACGTAACCCAAACCAAATACGCTAACCTTCATTTCCGCCTCTACTTAAAAGTATATTTTAAAAGCGTTAAAAACTTACTCTTACCTTCAATCTTCCCAGTCCAGACTATAGTTGGGGACGGGACTTTGAAGTCAAATCGCCTTGAAATCCAACCCAACGGAAGATTCTCATTACCTTGAACCATCTTCGGTTCCATCTCGGATTCAGGCATTGACATTTCAAGACAGACTTTCGGGGAGTGTATGAACACACTCCCTTCGCTGATTTCAACAGAACAGGATTCCGAAATATGCCAGAACAATTCAATTTCATGCTCCTGAGCACAATCAAAACTATCGCAGACCTCAATCCTTTCCGACTCTTTTTCAAATCTCACACTGCGGTAATGAACAACAGGATCAGCAAGACGAGTATAGCCGTCATGAGCTCCCCTAAAACAATCCTGCTCAGTCGAAACCTCAAATAAATCAAACCAAGCCTTGGCATGTGTTGTCCACAAAAAATTACCGCCTGAAACTGACTGGTCCTGAAAGTCAATACGAACCGTATTATGCGCGGATGTTCCTTTAAAGTAATCGCGCCATTTCCGTTCTGTATGGTAGGCATACGTCCCGGGGTCAATTAGTATCTCATCCCCGCCAATGGACAAAACCATGGCAAGAGCATCGGCATGGCCGTGCGCCGCAATAGAGGTATACCCCAGAGGTCCGGCATCAACGATAAGCTTCACTTCCTTATCAGTTTCGAAATCCTTCCCGAGAATATAGTAGCCTCCTGCAGGATACTCCTGTCGAAATACGATGCTATCATTTTGAGAGACAGACAGTAACTCTGTAAAAACCGACTCGCCCTCTTTACCTAAGAGCCATCTACTTTTGTCATCAAAAAATCCAGCCTTCCGCGCAAAATCGGAGCGATTGAAAAGCACTGCCCCGGTTGCAAGCAGTGACTGATAAACGGAAAAGCCATCGTCCGGAACAAAGCGGACCATCACCGCATCGTCTGAATCGCCGATCATAGGCACTGACATCTTAGCGTTTGCCATGGACCCGATGAATTCAATCATTGCCTCAAGGCGAGCCCAGTAATCTTTTGAAAAATCGACTCCGTTTGTACGGCCCACAAGACCGCAGAGCAGAAGCATATCCGCAACTTCATGATGATACCAGATACCCTGTTCCCGGTTACAGCCATCAGTAAAATTCTGCTTCAGAGCCTCAATTTCAAGGCCAGCCTTCGCACTCTCCTGCCAATATGAACTTTCTTTCCAGCAAGGCCAGACCGTTGAAGCGACAAAAAGGCCCATGTATTCACCCAGCAAGTGGTTGTTGGCCGACGAATAGCGGGAATAATAACCGTTGATAAAATGGCAATGCTGAAAAACTGATCTCAGCCAGCGTTCTCTGAATGCCATGCCTTCACTGCCTGCAAATAGGAAAGAATCCTCTCCTCCCAGAAACTGCCATACAAAGGCCCAGTTTATCAGCCGTACAGCATGTTCAAGGGAACTTGTCCAATTTGGCCCATATAAATACGGACACTGCTCAAACCATGAATCCAACATTTCTCTGCAGACATGGGCATACTTTTCATCGACGGACAACGTATATGCCTGAGCAAGAGTCACCAATTCCAAATGTCGGTTAGGCTCCCAAAGATATTTGATATTACCGACAATAGCCTCATCGCGATAATTCAACTTTTTCCCGAAAACCAAAGGGGCGGCAATTCCGGTCAGTGGGTCTTTGTTCCAATTAGGAGGAAAGCCAAGACTGCAATCCCGCAGAGCAAAAATATTAAAATTCCCATTGAGTATTCTGTCTGCCGCCTGAAGATAATTGCCGGCATCAGGCAGGGCTAAATCAACATCAAGCACGGGACAGCTTTTCCCTGCAGCATCGCCCGGTTCAGCAATGAAACAGCCTCGTGACTGCGCCTCTGTCAGACAGACCATGCGTACCCGATACAACACTTCAGGAACACTCATCCGCCTAAGTCGGGCAATCAACCAACCGAGTTTCTTGATGTTCAAGACCATAACCACCTGTTTCAATAGAAATTTAGACAGACTACAAAATAGCATAATTCACTCCCAACCACTATCTTTGATTATTCCCTCCCCAGCCGACGGAGACAATAAACAAGAAACGGCCCGCACGTATATACGCACGGGCCGTTCCAAGCACGGTCAAGAGGGTGAGGATGAAAATTACTTATTACCTTTTTTCTGCATCTTAGCCCTGATGTAGATAGCCAGCATATTCATGCTCAGCACAAGGGTAATCAATACGAGGGATGTACCGTACTGGATATGCCTTGTCTTTTCGATCTCAGTACCGGCGGTTGCCAGAACGTAGATATGGTAGGGCAGTGCCATTACGTCATCAAAAAGAGATTCCGGCATTTCCGGGGTGAAGAAGACGGCTGCAGTGAACATGATCGCAGCGGTTTCCCCGGCAGCCCTTGAAAGGGTCAGAATTGCTCCGGTGAGCATTCCGGGCAGAGCCGCAGGGAGCACGACTTTATAGATAGTCTGCCACTTGGTCGCTCCGAGACCGAGAGACGCTTCACGATAGGTCTGGGGGACGGAACGGAGAGCTTCTTCAGATGCTCCGATAACCAGCGGCAGGGCCAGTGCACCGAGAGTGCAGACCCCGGCCAGAATGCTTACGCCCATACCCATAACGGTAACAAACAGGGAAAGCCCGAAAAGTCCGAAAACAACAGATGGAACACCTGCAAGGTTATTGATTCCCAGACGAATGATACGCACCAGTCTGGGGGAAGTTGCATACTCATTAAGGTAGATGGCAGTGGCAATGCCCCAAGGCAGGGCAATCATCAGCGCGCCGTAGCTGAGCACGATGGTCCCCACAATACAGGGAAGAATACCGCCCGCAGTCATTGACTCGCGCGGGGATTCGGTCAGAAACTCCCAGCTCATGGCCGGCAGGCCGTAATACAGCACAAAACCGACAATGATCAGCAGCGCAAGACCGTTAATGGCAGCTGCACCCTTGAACAGCATGAAGACAATTTTCTGGATCTTCTCCCGCATTGAATAATTATTTTTTCCCGGTTCCATCATGGTCTCGGCTACTTCAATATTACTTTCCATCATGGATTCCACTTGTTCTATTGTTTCAGCATTATTCATTTCTTTCACCAATTGTTTTCCCGTGCGTTTCCGTTACAGGGAGGCGGAACCGACCTGTTTATATTTATGGGCCACGTAATCCGCAATGAGGTTGAAAGCCATGGTAAACAGGAAAAGCACCATGCCGATTGCGAAAAGTGCATAGTAATGATCGCTGTGAAAAGGAGCTTCACCCATTTCAGCAGCAATTGATGCCGGCATGGGGCGGACTGGATCAAAAATAGAAGTCGGCAGCAGACCCGCCCCCCCGGCGACCATAAGGACAACCATGGTTTCACCGATTGAACGGGCCATACCAAGGATAACCCCGGTAGAAATACCGGAAAGCGAAGCCGGTACGAGAACTTTATAAATGGACTGCCAGTGGGTGGCCCCCAGAGCGAGGGAAGCCTCTTTAAGTTCCGGCGGAACAGAATAAAGGGCATCCTCTGAAATACTGGTAATGGTCGGTACAGCCATAAAGGCAAGCATGACCGAGGCATTGAAAAGGTTCAGGCCAACCGCAATCCCAAACGTTTCCTGCAGGAAGGGTGCAACAACGACCATGCCGAAGAAACCGATAACAACCGAAGGCAGAGCGGCAAGCATTTCGACTGCAGGCTTAACAATATTGCGCACCTTGAGCGGGGCGATCTCAGCAAGATAAATCGCAGTCATTACACCAAGGGGAATCGCGATAAGTGACGAAAGCATGGTCACCGCTCCGGAACCGACGATCAGGGGCCAGATTCCGAATGCAGGCTCTTCATCAGTAGGATACCATTCGTGACCGAAAATAAAGTCGGAGACGGAAACATGCTTGAATATGGGCAGCCCCTCGATGAAAAGAAACATCATGATCAGAAAGAGGACCAGAATCGAAGTAAAAGCTGTCCCCAGAAATATAGAATGGATTATGCGCTCAGTTGTGCGCCTGCTGAGCGAAAGACTGGAAAGAGCGAAGATAACTGCTCCCAGCAGAGCAAGAACCCCACAAAGTACGTACCAACCTGTTGATCTGGAAGACACCATGTTCTCGGCACTTGCTTTAATACTGGCCATAGTCTCAACATCGGCCTTATTTTTACCCATAACAGCAGGATCAGTGCGAACAAAGGTGTAAACCCTGTTCAATTCGGCATTCAGCTCTTTCATCCGGAATTCTTTTTCTGCTTTGCTGAGATTTGATTCTTCTGTGGACTCAGCAACTTCATGGGTTGAAAGCATCATGACTTTCTTGAGTGCTCCTGCAGCACTCATGGAATAATCTCCCCTCTGGGCCACCTTCTCAGCTGAGGAAATAAAAATCTGTTCGGCTTCAGTGCGCACACCCAGCTTATAAGCATAAACTCCGGTCACAACTGCAAGGGTGATGAGCAGTAAACAGATATTGCGGGACGTTATCACGACTTTTCCCCTGATATAAAAATTTGTTTTTTACTGTTTGTCTTAGAGACTTGAAATTCCGGGGGGATTTTTGAAATCCCCCCGGACCTTGTGCTTATTCTATCGGACCCGGCTTTCCGGAAAGCCTGTATTATTTTACGGGGATGAAACCGGTGTCAGCAGCAAGCTTCTGACCTGCAGGGCTCATCATGAAGTCGATGAGGGCTTTAGTTTCACCGGTAGGAGCACCGGGAGTGTAAAGATTCAGGCCACGAGAGATGGGGTAGGAACCGTCTTTAGCAGTAGCAACGGAAGCTCCGACACCGTTCACGACAACACCCTTGAGTTCTTTGTTCAGGTAAGCAAGACCAACGTAGCCGATGGCTTTTTTGTTCTTGGATACAGCCTGTGCAACAGCACCGTTGGAAGCCTGAAGCAGAGCGCCGGGGAATACGCGGTGTTTTTTACCGTCGTGCTTCATTACTTTGCTCTTCCAGCAGTCATAAGTACCGGAGGAGGTGTCACGGGAGATAACAACGATCTTTGCATCTTCGCCGCCAACTTCTTTCCAGTTGGTGATATTACCAGTGTAAATACCCCAGAGCTGATCCTTGGAAAGCTTGGAAACGGGGTTACCGGGGTGTACAACGGGAACGATGCAGTCAAGAGCAACAATAAACTGGGAAGGTTTGCGACCGTTATCGGTAGCCTTCTGGATTTCGCTGCCCTTCATGTCGCGGGACATCATGGCGATATCGGTGGTACCGTCGATCAGTGCTTTTGCACCGTTGGAAGAACCGCCACCGGAAATGGAAATTGAAACATTGGGGTTGGCTTTCATAAAAGCTTCAGCAGATTTCTGCATGAGAGGCAGAACAGTAGTTGAACCTTTAACCTGAATGGAACCTGCAAAAGCAGAACCTGTAAAAGCCATTACCATCACAGCAACGAGAGCAATAATTTTTTTCATTCTTGTTTTCCTCCAAATAATGGAATTTTGATTTCAGACTCAGTTCATTTTTACCGCGTCCGTTTTCTAGCGTTGAGCAATGGTCTATCCGAACTTAGTTACAAACCTGTTACGCGTAAAAGGAAGATCAGTTACAGTGTAACTTCTACCCCATCGCACTCAGCCAAACCCTTAAAAAGCAGCATGTTAAAAGAAGTAGTTTTTTAAAAATATTTGCGACAAAACTCAGAAACAGCTCTTGAATATGTCTGGCATAGGGATTGCTTCAATTACATGAGATTAAAATTTTATGTTGCGGAGTAAGCACTATGAAATGCAGATATGTCATAATCGGCGCGGGTCCAACCGGCCTTGGCGCGGCTCGTCGCCTTTCTGAACTTGGTGAAAAATCATTCCTCGTACTGGAAAAAAATTCCTGGGCAGGGGGATTGGCGTCCAGCTTTACCGATTCCAAAGGATTTACCTGGGACATTGGCGGGCATGTGATGTTTTCCCATTACGACTATTATGACAAAATGATCGAAGACGTGCTTAAGGGTGAATATATAGAGCACTTGCGCGAATCGTGGGTCCGCATTCTTCAGAGTTGGGTTCCCTACCCTTTCCAAAACAATATTCGTTACCTGCCCAATCAGGAGAAATGGGAATGTGTGCGCGGTCTTCTGCCTGGAGAGCGTTCTGAGGATAAGCCGCACAACTTTCTTGAATGGATTCATTCCATCTTCGGTAAGGGCATCGCCAAACATTTCATGGAGCCATACAACTATAAGGTATGGGCCACCCATCCCGAAAAAATGTCTTTCTCATGGATAGGTGAACGGGTAAGCGTGGTTGACCTTCGTTCTGTGCTCAAGAATATCCTTCTTGAACAGGACCAACTTTCATGGGGACCGAACAACAAATTCAAATTCCCGCTTAAAGGCGGAACCGGAACCATATTTAAAAAACTTGCGGCTACTGTTTCCGATCACATTAAATATAACACCAATGTGGCTGTCATTGATCCGCAGGCTAAAACAATTACCGACAGCAAGGGTAATTCATATGAATATGAACACCTGCTCAATACCGGGCCCATAGATATTCTTGCTTCCCGCTGGTTGGCCGCCCCGGCCACGCAACTTGTCAACGCAACTCAAGCCCTTAAACACAACAGCGTAATTGTAGCCGGTATCGGACTGTCCAGTTCCAAACCGGATTCCCGCTGCTGGATGTACTTTCCTGAAAATGACAACCCGTTTTACAGGGTTACCAATTTCCACAACTACTCTCCAAACAACACACCGCAACCCGGCAAAGGACGGGCTCTTATGTGTGAGGTGTCATACTCAAATAACAAAGTTATCGATAAGAACAATATAATAAGAGAAGTAGAAGACGGCTTGGTCAACACAGAAATGTTGAAAGAAGAAGACCGTAAAGACATTATTTCGCGCTGGTCAATTAATGTGGATTACGGCTATCCCATCCCTTGCCTGCAACGCGATGAAGCGTTAAAAGTTCTTCAGCCTGCCCTTGAATCCATGAACATATATTCCCGCGGCCGTTTCGGCGGCTGGAAATACGAAGTTTCCAACATGGATCATTCTGTAATGCAGGGAGTAGAATGGGCTGAACGGATGATTAACGGACAGCCTGAAACCACATACAGGATCAGTTAAGCACATGACAATTTCCACCGCCACTTACGAACAGCGGCGGGAGGATGTCCGCAAACGCCTTAAGGATCGCGGACATCCCCCTCTTCTGGTCAGCTTCGCAGCCAACCGCTACTACCTCAGCGGCTTTGAACTTCATGATCCCCAGTGCAACGAATCAGCAGGCTGGCTGATCATTGATCCAGCAGGCCGGGATTTCCTGCTCACTGACCCCCGCTACCTTGATGCGGCCCGCAAGGTCTGGAAAGAAGATGACATCTTCATTTATTCAGGCCGTAAATTCGATGCCCTGCGCGAATTCTTTAAATCAAACGGTTTCAAGAAAATTTCCTACGATCCGAAATCCATCAATATTTTCGAGCATGAAAAGCTTAACGATTTTTGTGATCTTAAGCCTGTTTCAGGGTTGGTGGAAGATCTTCGCCAGATCAAGGACGAAACAGAAATCAAGATCATGGAAGAATCCTGCGCCCTGAACCACAAAGTATACGAACTGCTTGAGACTAAGCTGGTTCCCGGTCGCACTGAAGCTGAAATAGCATGGGACGTGGAACAGCTTTTCCGTAACAACGGTGCGTCCGAACTGGCTTTCCCCAGCATTGTCGGCATCGGCCCCAACGCTGCCCTGCCCCACGCCATCCCCGGAAACGACAAACTTGAGGACGGTTCGCTGGTACTTATCGATATGGGTGGTCGCATGGGAGATTATTGCTCCGACCAGACCCGTACATTCTGGGTCGGTGACAAGCCTTCCGACCGTTTTCTCACTGTGCGTGATCAAGTGCAGGAAGCACAGATGGAAGCCATCAAGGTTCTGCGTCCCGGGCTGCCGATCCAGCACGCCTATCACACCGCCAAAGCTGTTTTTGAAAAATACGGAGTGGAAAAGTACTTTACCCATTCGCTCGGACACGGTATCGGCCTTGAAACGCATGAGCCGCCCAGTGTAAGCCCCATTGCTTCCGGTGAACTTAAACCGGGCATGGTTATCACTGTGGAGCCCGGTCTCTACTACCCCGATTGGGGCGGTATCCGCTGGGAATACATGGTGCTCATAACTGAAGACGGATATAAAATTTTATAGAAGAGGCCTTTGGCGGCCAGAGAAACTTTTTGAAAAAAGTTTCTCTGGACTCTTCAAAAACTTTTAATAAGGCTTCGCCTCCTTGTAAGGAACGAAGCACTATATTTTATATGGCCCGTAGAAAAAGAAAACCTCGTCCGCGTCCCCTGCCACCGCCGCCGGAGAATTCCTCCCGCATGTATATCCAGATTGCACCTTCTGATATTGCAATCTTTCGTTTCCTCATGGAGGCCGTGGACAATCTCGCACTTTTCACTATTGCCGACCGCTTCAAAGGAATCCTCCTGCTGCGCTACAGTCCGCATCAGGAACGCGAATTCCGTGAATTCATGAATGGACTCAAGCAGGAAATCGACATCAAATTCCTGCCCAATCCATCAGATCCGGCATAACTGATTTGCTCAAACATTTTTAGCCCGGTGCTTAACAGTGCCGGGCTTTCTTATTTTCATGTAAGATCTAAAAACATGAATTTTAATTCATATTTATTGACAATGTGAATATGAATTTATATTCATAAAATTAAATTATAAAACTCAGGAGATAACATGACCCGGACACCAACCCAGAAACGAAGCCAAGAAAAAAAGCGCCGGATCATTGTCGCCGGGATGAAACTGTTCTCCGAAAAGGGATTTCACAAAACAGGAGTTACTGAAATTGCACACGATGCTAAAGTCTCAGTAGGATCATTCTACAGTTACTTCAAAGACAAGAAAGACCTGCTGGATCAAGTAAGTGATGCATATACGACAAGTATCACAAAAGGCGTTTATGGTAATTTTGCAGACAATGCACCATACACAAAAAGTTCACGCGAAATCACTGCTTACATAGTGGAAACCGCAAAGCAGGCCCACACTCTGTCAACAGAGTTGCACCGCGAAATGCTGGCCCTGAAAAACAGAGAATCCCATATGGCAAATCTGGACCGCAACATCATTTCGGCATTAGAGAAGGGAGTGACCCAAATACTGAAAAATTGCGGGGACAAAGTCAGGATCAAGGACATAAACATAGGGGCAAGACTTGTCAGCGGAGCAATAGAAGAAACAATGCACCGTTGCATATTAGAAACCGGAGAGCCGGACGCGGACAAGACTTTTACCGAACTGACCGAGATGTGCCAGCGATATCTTTTCAAAAAAGAATAGTATTCAACAAACGGTTTTTGTTGCTCTTTTATTTAAACTGTAAGACTATGATCCTGTGAGGAATTATATTCACATTCAAGTACAGCGGTGCTGATATCAACTGGAAAAATAGTGGAGCAGATAATGGAAGAACGCAAAAGAAGTGTATTCGGAGTCGGCCTGAAAATCTTCAAGCCCACAATTATTTACGGCCTTGCATCCTTGATCATCACACTGATCTTTCCCAAAATTTTCTTGATGACTTTCCTGCCCAGTGCAGCATTCAATATTCTGGGCGGCATGCTGCTTGGAATCGGTATAGCATTTCTTTTTATCTCCGGAGTAACTGTAAAAAAGGCAATTGCTGAAGAACGGCTGGAAACAACAGGAACCTTCGCCATAGTTCGCAACCCGCTCTATTTTGCATGGATCGCCTTCATCTTCACCGGAAGCGCCATTGCCACTCAGGCTTGGCTACTCTTTGGCATGTGTTTTGTTGCCTACTACAAATTCCTGCACCATATTCCCGAAGAGGAAGCTGTTCTGGAAGAAATTTTCGGTAAACAATATATGGACTATAAAAAGCAGGTTCCATCCATTGTTCCCAACCTTAAAGAACTGCTCTAGTCTTTCACTGGATATAGCATAAAAAAAGTCTGGCCATATTTGGTCAGACTTTTTTTTATTTCGGACGCCTCAACTGAAGCGCGGAAAGACTATCACGTTCCGCCGGGGCAATGATAATGCGCCCGGTTGCGGGCAAACGGAACGTTATCCGTTTGACTGTTTCCGCCGAAACAGGATTCAAATGTCGGGGCGTAGCGAGTGGAGCATTTCTCCATCACTATACAAAAAAGATCTCTGGGAAGCGCGCCTTCTTCAATCCGTTCAATGGATTTAATTTTGAAGCCGCTCGCCAGTCCGCGAAGCTTGTCCTCGCTAAAAAAATGAACCGCAAACTTTCCGACCTCATACAGGTTCTCGCCCAGATGTTCACCTGCACGATAATGGCGGTCAAAGATGGATCGCACAGAATAGATCGCCAGTCCACTGGGTTTCAGGACCCTGTGCAATTCACTCAAGGCACAGGAAATCTCAGCCATGGTCAACTCCATGCATAAAAGCATATGGGAGTAACAGGCATCAAAGGATTCGGAGTCAAAAGGAAGAGGTTTGCGGATATCGAAGCAACGGGAATCAATACAGGATGAGAGGGAGGAAGAAGTGGCTTTGGCGGAAATTTCATCAACAGCCCGGGGGGAATAATCAAGAGCAGTAACCTTGATACCGTCTTGCGCAAACAAAAACGTATCACGCCCCTGTCCGCACCCGGTCTCCAATACGGAACAAACGTTATTTTCCCGGAACAACTCAAGCGACTTCTGCGCCAACATACTGGGTTGTTCTCCAAAATAACTTTCGGACTCTGTAAAGATTTGATTCCAAAGCTCTTGCTGCTTGGTAAAGGCATTCATTACCGGCTTCATCACCCCTCCCTGAAAGAACCAGTACGGTAGGTAATATTACAGCCTGTCGGACTTGGCAACTACTGAAATGTGGCAATCAAGCATCAAATACGACATTATCACGTTCATATTAAAACACTGATTACGCCAAGAATCAGCTTTGTCTATCCATACTACGGTAATTGATAGCTTCAGCTAAATGTTGAACCTGAATCATGTCCGCTCCGGCAAGATCGGCAATGGTCCGCGAGATACGCAAAATACGGGTATAAGCACGTGCAGAAAGACCAAGACTGCGCACAGCCTGCTCCAGAAAAGCATGTTCGGATTCGCTGAGTTTACAGAATTTATCCAAAGAGGAACCGGACAGCTCGCTGTTGGTCAAAATGCCCATATCTATATAACGCTCAGCCTGAATTCCCCGCACCCGCTCGATATTTGCTCGCATGGACCCTGAATCGAGCCCGGAAGAATCCCGCAAATCTTTATACTCAACAGCCGGAACCTCAATCTGCAAATCTATGCGGTCCAGCAAGGGGCCGGAAAGCTTGGAGCGGTAACGGGCAACAGCCTGTGCGGAACAGGTGCAGGCATGCCGTTCATCAGTAAAATATCCGCAGGGGCAAGGGTTCATGGCGGCGA
This sequence comes from Maridesulfovibrio sp., assembly GCF_963666665.1. Classification (NCBI taxonomy): domain Bacteria; kingdom Pseudomonadati; phylum Thermodesulfobacteriota; class Desulfovibrionia; order Desulfovibrionales; family Desulfovibrionaceae; genus Maridesulfovibrio; species Maridesulfovibrio sp. The sequence goes on along the minus strand of NZ_OY762999.1, from coordinate 3,857,625 downwards.
CAAGCATAAAGTCAGCAGGATAGGAAAGAGACATGGCTGCACGGGAGATGGTCACTTCACCACCTTCAAGCGGCTGTCGCAAAACTTCAAGGACATTCTTCTTGAATTCCGGCAGTTCATCCAGAAAGAGAACCCCGCGATGAGCCAAGGAAACTTCTCCCGGTTTCGGGTAAGCCCCGCCGCCGATCAGGCCGGCATCGGAAATAGTGTGGTGCGGAGCGCGGAAAGGCCGGGTAACCATGAGTGACTTATCACGTTCCAGCTGTCCTGAAACACTGTAAATCTTGGTGACCTCCAACGCTTCCTCAAATACCAGCGGAGGAAGCACTGTAGGAATGCGCCGGGCCAACATGGTCTTACCGCTGCCCGGAGGACCGATGAAAAGCATGTTATGTGTTGAGTACCCGACGCAAAACTGATATACATAACACTGATTGGAGGACTCCAACAATGAACATTAAACCCAAAGCATACAGCTACTTAAGGTTCTCAACACCTGATCAAATGAAAGGTGACAGTTTCCGCAGGCAGACTGAACTTAGCCGCAAATATGCAGAAGAAAACAATCTTGATCTCGACGACACATTGAACCTTCAAGACCTCGGAGTATCAGCCTTTAGAGGCCGTAATGCCGAGGAAGGTGCTCTCAGTGTTTTCCTTGAAGCAGTCCACCAGGGTAAGGTTAAGAAAGGCTCATACCTTCTCGTTGAGAGCCTGGACCGTCTCTCAAGGCAATCTCCATATCGAGCTTTTCAGCAGTTCTCAAGTATCCTGGATATGGGAGTTAATATCGTCACTCTCCAAGATCGTAAGGTCTATTCAGCAAACGAAGGTGATCTTGCTTTCTCTGATCTCATGATCTCAATAGCCATCATGCAGAGGGCCTATGATGAATCACTCACGAAATCTAAAAGGTTATCTGAATCATGGAAGGAAAAACGTAGAAAGGCTACAGCAGGAGAACAGAAACTGACTTCTCGTTGTCCTGCATGGTTGAAGCTGGACAAAAAGAATAACGAATATGTTGTCATTGAAGAAAGAGCCGAGGTGGTCAGACGTATTTTTAAAATGACACTCGAAGGTATTGGGAAGCGTAAAATTGCAATGACCTTAAACGAAGAAGGGATAAAACCATTCGGACGATCTAAGGGATGGATATATTCTTATGTGGATAAAATATTGCAGAATGAAGCTGTGATAGGACGCTATCAACCGCATAAGATGAAAGACGTAGAAGGTAAACGTAGGCGTGTCCCTGTAGGCGATCCCATAGACAACTATTTTCCGACTGTAGTACCTCTTGAAACATTTCTCCGAGCACTGAAAATAAGGAAAAGCAAAGCTGTACCAGGAGGGAATATTGCTAAGAAGTATTCAAACTTATTCAGTGGAATATGTTATTGCGGCTCTTGTGGTGGAAAGATGCACTTTGAAAATAAAGGAAAGCCGCCCAAGGGAGGAAGTTATCTCGTATGCTCTCATGCAAGAATGAACTTAAATTGCAAGCGTTACGCATGGAGATACCCGGAGACACAAGCCCATATAATTCTGAATCTACTTGAGCTTGATTATAGGGAACTCTTTCCATCCGTCTTTGAAAATTGCCGTGAGAGCGTTCAAAAACTTGAAGATAGTGTAAACACTACCGAGAGCAGATTAAACGCAACACAGAGCAAGATAGAACGTCTTACAGACCTTTTGCTTGAGCGTCCTGACAGTAATGCTTTGCTTACCCGCCTCGATGCATTGGAAGAAGAGCGAGACAAACTTCAAGAATCATTGGCTAAATATCAAAGTGATCTTGCAAATGAGCAAGAGCGTTATGAGAGTGTAGGCAAAGAGTATGAGGAGCTTGAGTCTGCAATGATAAAATTTATCACGATAGAGCGTGAAGGCTCTGAGTCAGATAAACTTGACGTGAGACGCAAGCTCTTTCACCTACTCCGTAAATCCATTGACAAAATTGTGTTTACCCCGGCTACCCCTGAGGAAAAAGCACACGGTACAATTTCAATAAGCATGAAGGGTATCAAAGGTAAGCCTCGGAAGATACTCGTAAAAGAAGGTCAGAAGGATTCTGAGGGATACAATGGAGAAGGTTTGTCGATGCCTGAGGTTGTGGTAGTCGATGCTCAGTGGCCTCCGGTGGACCGTATATTGAACGGTGCAGCGTTGCGAGATATTTTTCTTCAAGGCTGATACGGTGCTTTCGTCAGTTGTGGTGGAAATCACCACGGTTGCCGCTGACGGCAAGGAAATCGTGACGATGCGTCTCACGTCCTCACCCTCTGGTTCCGTCAGGGATTCAAGAAGAACGAAATGGCATATTTAAATTTAAAATAACTGATCCTGATTTTGTCTTTTATTACAGATAGATAGAATTGGGGCGCACTATGTAAGGAGAGAGACCCAGGGATGAAGAAAGATTCCCTATAAGATACCTATAAGAGTACCATAGGTAATCTATAGTCTTCTTATAGTTATACCTAAGTTTAATCTTACTTATCTTCTTCTTATATCCCTATCTTAAGTTAACCCATAAGAATACCATAGGTGTTCTAAAGATATTCTTTGTTCATGTAATTCTCCTTTGAAGCAAGACCAAGAGGTCTGTCTCAGTTCCTGGTAGCTATTCGGTAGACCAGAACAGAGTTAAGAAGCTCATCACTTTGATTGTCTGATGGTGGACAGTCAGAGCGGTGAGCTTCTTCGATTATGATTCTTCTTCACAATTGATCCTCCCTCCCACCGTCTCTTTGCGTTGGGTACAGCAGGGCAGTCATTACGGCTGTCCTGCTTTTCTTTTGTCCAAAGTAAACCATTAACCACATACAGGAGTAGCTATGTCTAAGACCGTCAAAAGCAACAGCGATACTTTGAAGATTCCCCGCAGCAGCAATACTCAGCCTCAGGTTCGCCTCAAGGGTGCAGGCAAAACACAGAAGCATGCTTTCTGTACCACTCCAGAGCTTGAAGACGACCTCCAGTTCATCCGTGATTGGTACAGTGAAAAGCTTGGAGGTCGTTCCTTGTCGGCTTCTGCAATTGTTCGCCGCTCTCTGGTCATTCATGCAGAACACCTCAGGAACCTCAAGTCAGGTGAAGAGTCAGACCGAGAACTTATCAAGTTTCTCATGCTTGCAGGGGCCAGAGGTAAAAGCTCAATCGTTTAACACGACAGGAGGTCAAGAATGTCAAAAGCAGATCAAGATCAGCTAAAGTCTCTCTGGTATGCCCTCAGGGACACCATGATGAAACAACTGGAAAATGACGATGAACCAAAAGCCTCGTTTCTTAACGTGGTCCGTCAGTTCCTCCGAGACAATGGAGTCACTCAGGACACCATAGGTGATCCCTTAGCAATGCGTGAGGCTCTGGAGAAACTTACGGCTGATCTTCCTACCTACGATGATGAGTCCTGGAACCAGTAGCAGATATACCCGTTTTTGCTCGTGAACCAGGGTCTATAACCCCTTCCATGAATTTTTAGCTTTCTTCCCTTACCAAAGTTCATCTTAAACCCCTTGTGTAAAAAAATGGGACACAGAGTCCCGAAAAATGAAAATTATGAATACTGAAACAGACACCTCAATTACCTCTCCGGTTAAGGCTGTCAGAGCCAAGTGTCTTGATTGCTCTGGCGGTAGCTCAAATGAAGTTAAGAAATGCACAATCACTTCCTGTCCTCTCTTCCCGTTCCGCTTTGGGAAAAACCCTTTTAACTCCCGAACAAAGCTCTCAGATGAAGACAGGAAGTTAATGGGCATTGCGTAGAGGTTACGCCCATGTGTGAACCGATAAGTGCAACGACAGCGTTCTGGTCTTCAATGGCTGTGGCAGCAGCATCTGCCGGAGCAAGTTACATGCAGGGCCAGGAACAGGCCAACGCACAGGCCGAGTATCAAGCCCGTCTTGCGAAAGAGAACCAGAGAGCCATGCTCCAGAACGCTGAGATCGCAAACAAAACATACGTTGAACAGGCCGCAGCTTCTAACATGGAACTCATGCAGAAACAGGAAGCTGCCTCAGAAGAAGTACAAGACCTGCACATTGAAGCCCTCCAGAAAGCTGGTACTGCAATGGCTTCCAGTGAATCCGCTGGTCTGTCATTTGATTCCCTTATGGCTGACTTCTACAGACAGGAAGCTCGTTACAAAGATTCCATCCTGCATGGCTATGAGATGGATTCAGTACAGAATGACATGCAGATTCAGGGATTCCGAAGGGAAGCTAAGAACCGTGGAACAAGCTTCCAGAGGTATACCCCGGCTCCTGTGTCGAGTCCAAGCCTTCTGGGTGCAGGTCTTTCCATCGGAGCTTCTGCCTTAGAGAACTACCACAGATTCTACAAAGACGATGAATGATAAAGATCGAAAAAGATTAGCTCATCTCAAGGCAAACCCTCAGCATTGCTCAGTACCAGGGTGTTTTGGATACCGGAAGAACTTTAGCCAGTATTGCCAATACCATGATGATCGTAACAGAAGCACAGGGCATCCACTTGGCAAGACAGTGACCAAAGGTGAGCTACGTCCATACCTGGAAAAAGCTCAAACATTTACCGAGGCCAATAAAAATCACGGTGCTCTTGTAGGAGCCAGGATTGTCCTCGGCGATCTGTTAGCGAAAGCTCAATGGCACGAGATCAATCACAAATCGAAAGCGGTATGGCCTCGTGTCAGCAACTGGCTCGTTACCCTCCGCAATGCCGGGGTTAAGCCCTCGGATATTCTCACAGTCATTATAGCCATGTTCCTCATGCAGGAAGATGAACCCAGGCGTTTTCATAATGACAGAGAGTTCAGACACTCTTTGATTACTCGGATTCTACGTCTCCCATCTTCCCGCAAGGAATGGGAAGGAAAGACCATCTATCGCAAGAACAGGATTACCGTAGGCGTGAAGGACTTTCTGGCTGATCGTATCTGTGATTCTGCCATTGGCTCCTTTGCCCTCAATGTCGCACGACAGGTGATCAAGAAAGAGCGAGAAGAGCGGCAAACACTTCCTTCCCATCTTGAAGACATGGACAAACCTTTCAATCTTTAACCACCAAATTAATCAACGCAAAGAGGTAAAAGAATATGACCAGTTACGATGAAGCAATGTCACAGCTTTACGCTCCTAAAGCCCCTTCTACTCCCATTCAGGGAAGCATTGAGGACAATGGTCCTGGCATGACCTGTGATGTCTACAGCGGTAAGACCATAGTCGACAATGGAAGCCACTCATACGATGTCTGGGATGAACAGCAGAAAGCCAAAGAAAGTGGAGCACACTACTTGGATACTGGAAGGACAGCCTCAGGAACTCCGATCAGGGGCCGAGGTAACCTGACTGATGATTCTATTGTTACCCTTCCTGATGGGACAGAGGCCAGAGTTAAAGACCTTGTGAACATTGGTATCCTCCAGGTGAACCCTGATGGAACCTACAGTGAAGCTCCTCGTCATTCTCCATCACAAAAGCCGGAAGTCTCTGAACAGGAAGACTATGAGCAAAATGACCAGCCTGAATATTTCAGTGACGACACAGAAAATACTCTTAATGCCATTGGCAGCATGGTCGATCAGTCTACGATATGGGGAGCCTTGAACCGTATAGCAGCAGGTGAAGACATTGATAGCTATCTCGGTCGTGCATCTTCTCAGGTAGGCAAAGAGCCTGGAGAAATGGCAGAGATCGTTAATGGCCTACGCTCACAGTTTGAAGGACAGGCATATAAGGTTGTCTCGGATATGGGCCTGGATCCTCAGCAGTGCTTTGAATGGGTACGAAACAATAAGCCGAGAGAACTCCATCAAGCCATTATGGACCATGCTGTTAAGCGTACAACCTCCGGTTACAAACAACTTGCCGGAGAGTTCCTTGCAGACATGGATAAGATGAATCCTGATGCAATCCTTAATGCTGACCTGGGTAATGGTATCCTTGAGGCCCGTAAGGTTGGTAATGAAGTTGTCCTTAAGACTGCTACAATGGGTGAAATACCGTGGAAAGCAGCCGTTAAGATGGGGCTTGTTAAAGTGGGCCGTAGGTAGGCTACGGGGTGACTTGAGGGGATCGCTTAAATTGCGTCCCCTCCTCATGGCTATTGTAAAGTTGCAGTGCCTTTTTTGTAGTCATAAATGGCTATGACCCTACCTCCTTTCTTGCTGGGACTAAAACTTTTAGCGATCCCTGTTCGTGTATCCAGAATTGTAGGAGTTCTGATGTTCGTAAACTGATATCGCCCTGGACCTCCAAATTGGTTAAAAAGTAGAACTGCGATTGCATAGCCAAGTAGAATTCCAAAAAACAACATTCTGTACATGTGAACCTCCTTGAAAGTAAGGATAATTTTCAAATTGAAGAGGTCAAGTCTATCTATCCTTCGTAAATATTTTGACTGAAAAATTTGAGACGCTTTACAATATATTTCTACCTCGGTTTTCCCCCGATAGGGCCGTTCGCTCTCCTATAGGAGCCTGGAGTCAGCAATAGGTATGTGATGGGCAGGGAGGGGCTTACCAATGGGCTGGATACCGTCGTGATTCGCTACTGTATTCAAAGGGTGTAACGATTAGTGACACCCTTAAACCATGCAAAGGGAGTCGCAAAATACGATACCCTTCATACTGTGAAGGCTAGCTCCTTTATCTCAAAAGGTACACCTTCTGTGACATGTTACACTGCCTCAGTTAACCCGCATAACACCGTGTAACACAACCTTGTAATTTAATTTATTGACACTACTTCTTATCATGTCTAAACCTTTTGTTACACGACAACGCAACAGGAGGTAAAGACATGACACAAGTAGGCTACATCCGTGTAAGCACAACAGACCAGAAAACAGACCGTCAGCTTGATAAGGTAGAGCTTGACCACGTTTATGAAGAGAAGGCCAGTGCTTCAACTTCTAAGCGTCCTGTCCTTGAGGAATGTCTTAGATTCCTGAGGAAAGGTGACACTCTCCACGTTCACTCAATCGATCGCCTTGCAAGGAACCTGAGTGACCTTCTGTCCCTTCTTGAGATACTGACGGGAAAAGGAGTTGCTGTAAGGTTTCATAAAGAGTCCCTGACGTTTACCGGAGAAGATAACCCATTCCAGACACTGCAATTGCAGATAATAGGTGCAGTGGCTCAGTTTGAAAGGGAGATCATCAAGGAACGTCAGAGGGAAGGAATTGCAAAGGCTCAGGCAAAGGGCAAGCATTGCGGAAGGAAAGCCAAGCTAACACCGGAGCAGGTGCAAGAGATAAAGGATAAGGTTGCAGCAGGGTCCGAGAAGAAGGCTCTGGCTGAGGAATATGGAGTCAGTCGTCAGACCCTATACAGGGTTCTTTCTTCTTAGTGTTACGTTTTTAATTATCTGTGTCACCCATCTGGTGACCGGAATAATCCTTAAATCTGCCAGCCGTTCTCTTATGGAAATTTAAAGACAGGCCAAACAACAATATGCTGAATGACCTGCCTTTTTATAGAGATGCCAAGGTGTTGAAACTAACCCTGATTATTGGGGCGGGGAAGCTGTTGTCATATGTGCAAAGGTAGATTGTATCATTTGATGCATGCTTTCTTTATTTTTGGCGTCACGAATACGCAGGGCACTGCACCTGCATTTGGGGCACATCGTTTCATGAATCAGTTCATACCACTGTCCAGTCCAATCACAATTCAAACATTTGTAGGCCATAAGTCCTCCTTTGAGCATGAGATTAGACCCCAGCCGAAACTGGGGCCGTATAACAGGATTAAGGGGATTATTGAGTAGCAGAACTCTCGATTGCGATTTTTCTAGAATTGCTTTCAACTGCCTTTGTTCTGGGCATAGTAACGCGCAGTATGCCTTTATTTAACTTGGCAGTTATTTTTTCTTTGTCAGCATCCTCAGGAACATTCAGTACTCTTTTGAATGATCCGTATGAACGCTCAACTCTGTAGTAGCCTTTCTCTTCAGTCTTCTCTTCATGTTTCATCTCGGCAGAGAGAACCAGAACATCATCCTTAAGCTCAATGGATAAGTCTTTTTCCTCAATGCCAGGAAGCTCGGCTTCAACTACATACTCTTTGTCTGTTCCGTATACGTCGACTTTGGGCTTGATTGTTGCCTTACCAAAGTTCGGCTCAACTTTGTTGAAGAGCTGCCTCGGTGATGGCATGCCAAAGTCTGAGAACATTGAATCAACCATACGATCAAAGTCCGTGTGGAAACGGTCAATCGGAGAAGCGTAACCTCTTACGCCCTGTTCCGTTTGTTTAATCGGAAGGGTTCTTTCGTGTTCGCTTTCCTTCTTGAACCAGTTCCAGGGATTCAGCTTGGTAATGCTCATAGCATCCTCCTTGAAAGTGTTTACAGTTAGGGTCAGCAAGAAAAAAATAAAGCAGAGTTTCGAGCTGTCAAGAATGCTAAATAAAATTTTTAAACCCCATTATATCAGAATGATAAGCTCTGTTCTTAAAATAATAAATTGGTAGCCAGGATTCCCTGAATGTCGTCACCTTCAAGCCCAGGACGCCGAAAGGTTTCAAAGGTTTCCATAAGGAACTCCTTGAGAACCGGAAGGATCATTGGCTTACGTTTCTCCTTCCGGTTACTTTTGTATTTCGGATAGACGTCCTTTCGGAAGTTGTAGTCGTCGTCAGACAGAGCAATGATTACCCTGTCTGACTTGAGGGTTTCCTGGAGTTGGAGAACGCGATCCTCCAGAGCAACTTCGGCTGGCCCTTGTTCTGCATGAAGGGTCCAGAAGCCGTCACCCCAGTTGATCGGTTTCTCCTCTCTGGATGCTATCTGGTAGGCAAGGATGTCACCGTCGATGATTGCGACACGGTTATCCATTAGGCGGCCTCCCCATGGTTCAAGACCATACCGAAGGGACCAGCGATAGTCCTGACAGCCTGGGCCAGTTCCTTACGGTCAACATAGCCCTCCGCTGCGAGACGATCTTTGAGCAATGCTTCACACGCATCGACCACACGCAGCTCGGTCTCGGTCATGCCATCCCTGGCGATCTTCACGCCGCGCTCCTTACTGAGCTGCTTGGCGTCTTTACCAAACAGAAGGAAGTACATCTGGTTGGTGAAGCGGGAATAGTCATGCTGACCAGGGTCGTCGAGAACACGAGCCACAGTGGATGTGAGACTGTTACGGGACACGGTTCCTTTGAGACGTGCTTCGATCTGAGCATCGGTCATACCCATGCGGCGATACCGATTCACGGCACGGTCAATCGCTTTGGACGGGTCGATCTCCTCCTCGATGTATCGCTTGATGATTTTGTTGGCAGCGATGTGGAACTCAGGGGAGAGATACTTGGCGTAGGCCAGCGCGATCTGCCAGTGACCGAAGGTGCCGCCATAGCGTCCCTTGGTGATTTTCAAAAGGTCAGATTTCTGACTTTTAAACTCCTTCGCCAGGGAAGATATGAAGTCCTTGGCCCCTTCGTTAGTGAGCCACTTAACAGGCTTGTTACGTTCGTCACCACCAGCGGCTTTCCACAGCGAGGTCAGGTTCACCAGTTCTCCATCGAAACGAATCTCAACGCCGTTGATAGTTGCTGCTCTGTTATCCATTACGCTTACCTCGCCATTTTTTAAGTTCCTTGTAGAGACAGGCAGTGAGTATGCCCACTCCCACTAAGCCTGATATGGCAAGGGCTGTGAGCCAGCCTGCAAAGAACCACGCTATGAGTTCGAGTAGAGTTTCCATGAGCCTACGCTGCCTCCACCTCGTCCAGAACGAGCCATGCAGGTTCTTCGTCGATCAGCCCTTCGGAGAGGAGAAGCTGGCTGATCAACCACATGCCCCTCGGAGTGATGTAGTAGGAAGCACGATTGACACCACCACTCTTAATAGGACGCCACATGAAGAAACCTTCGTCCACATAAGCTTGGTGAGGGACGTAGCGGAACTGTACGCCTCCCTTCATCACAGGGTTCGGGAAGGATTTCTTCTGGAAGACGTTGTACTTGAGAAGAGTCTCACGCAGGTCAGTTGAAGAAATCTCAAAGGCTTTGTAGGCATCATTGAAAAGGTAACGTCTACCGTTGTCAGTCTGGAGATCATTGAAGATCGCTTTGGGAGTCAGTTCCTGATTCTTAGACTCCAGGATGTGGTTACGCTCCTGTTCCATCTTGAGATTCTGTGCCAACTGGATCACGGTGTCAGGGTTAAGGAGAACCTTTTCGATTACCTCCGGTGTCATGTATGCCCCATGCTTGCGGATGGACGGGAGGACTTCTTCACATACCCACTCCTCGAACTGTTCGGCAGACGGGAGCTTGGAGCGCATGATGAGGCGATACACATCAGATTCGGGGATGATAGCAACAGCTTGCTGCCCACCAGGGGTATAACAATTCGTTACCCCCTTTCTTTTGCAGTGGTCATTTATAGCTTTGGAAGTATTCTTATACCCCAACGCCACTGCCACATCCTTGGCAACGAACCATATTTCACCATCAGCATCTTTAAGAACACGGATAATTCCAAAGAGTTCGTGGGTGAACTGTGCAGGGGTCATGTTGTCAAATTTGTTGTTGATGTTAGCCATTGTAGTTTCTCCTTTTTCTTTTGAAATTCTGTTGGTGGTTGACCAAAAGAAAAGAGGCAGACCACTTGGAGTGATCCACCTCTTTCTCATTGCCTATCTTTCGCCAGCCGTCGGGCTGGTTACATAGTGCGTCCCAATTCTAAGACGCTGAATTTAATACAGAAGTTGCTCGAATTTTTCCTTCATTCTTGCTGCTTGCAGATACTGACCGTTGAGCCTGTCGCTCTTATCTTGAAGCTCAATGATCTGACGCTCGACTTCATCAGCTTCCTCATTGAGTTTCTCTGCGGCTGCGTCGAGTTGATCTATGGTTTTCTCAACGAAGGCAGTAGCTTCTGTCAGGAGTTCTTCTCCGGTTTTCTTCTTAAGTTTAAGCATGGTGTTTCCTCCTTACCATCCGATAGGGTCTTCGTAGTTTACTGGTGTGATTTCCTTGAGTCCGCTTTCGATAATGATTTTGCGAAGCTTGCGTCTCAAAGGATATGAATGGTTTTTCGGGAGGGAGAAAACAAAGGTGTATGGTGAGCTTTATAGGGAAGAGAAGGTGATAAATTTGGAATAGGAGTGATTTAGGAATGGACAGGATTCCTAATCCTGGTGCCGCAGGTTCGATTCCTGCCGGGGTCACCATCTAGTACAAAAGTAGTACAATATTAAAGGGTTAACTCATTTTTTGAGCTAACCCTTTTCTGCGTTTATTTGCGGTTTTTTTGGGCTGCTGCCAACCTTTGATGCCAACCGGAGTGGGTGAGTGATGTTGTGATTGTTACTATATAAAAATTGTGGTGCGTTCATTTTGGGTGTGAGTTTACAAAAGGATAGTAAGTGTCTATGTTATATCTGTTTTGTTGTTGATACGGGTTCTTTCTATATTTAAAGATAAAATTTTCAGGTGTTTTTTATGAGGTTATTATGAATTTTGAACCGATTATACGTGCAAAGCTAGCAAAATTTAAAAACCAGTATGAATATGAAAATTTGAGCGACCCTGACTCGTTTGAATTGTTTGTTAATTATCAAATTTTACATCAGCAACAGCCAGATGCATTTTGGGGCAATAGTGATACTCTTGAAGTTGTGTCTACCGGTGGGCATAATGACCTTTCTATTGATGGTGTAGCCGTAATAGTCAATGGCATTATTGTTAAGAGTAAAGAAGATATAGATGTTATTTGCGGTAGATCTCATAAAATAGATATAGATTTTATTTTTATACAATCAAAACTTAAGTCTCGTTATGACATGGGAGAGTTTAATAATTTCCAGTCTGGTGTAAAAGATTTTCTTTCTGAAGAACATAATTTGCCTAGTAATGATAAAATTAAGCATTTGTTAGAACTTAAAGAGTATGTTCTTAGAGATGAGTTAATGCCGCAGTGGAATGATAGTCCAACTGTAAAAGCTTATTTTGTTGGTATTGAAAAGAAGAAGGACTTGCCGCATATTGCGGGTTTGTCACGTACATTCAATAGTGAAATTCAGAATTTAAAAACATATAGTGAAGCTTCTATCGAAGTAATCGATGGTGAAGGTCTCAAGCTTATCTGTGATAACAATGAAAATAATATAGATATTACAATCGGCGTTTTGGAAAGCCTGTCACTTACCGAAGTTGAAAATGTAGATGATTCTAATATTATTTTATGTTATGCAGATGAATTTATAAATGTATTTAAAAATAGTGATGGTAGTTTAAGAAAGACTGTCTTTAGTGATAATGTTAGAGACTTTCAGGGTGAAACAAGTATTAATAAAGAAATTGTTAAAACGATAAAAGAGGAACCTGCTAAATTTATTCTTTTGAATAATGGCTTAACTGTTGTCTGTGATGATTTCAAACCTCGAAATAGAACTATAAAAATTACTAATCCTCAAATTGTAAACGGATGTCAGACGAGCCATGTTTTATACTATGCACATAAGGAAGGATTTAATATTTCTGGTGTGCCTCTTGTTGTAAAAATAATATCAACTAAGAATAGTGGGATTGCTAACCAGATTTTGCGTGGTACTAATAGACAGAATATCGTTTATAATGAGGCTTTTGAGACAACAAAGCCATTTCATAAAGAATTAGAAGCGTACTTCGAAGCAATGAAATTTAACGAAACATCATATTATTATGAAAGACGCTCTAAGCAATTTCAAACATCTTTGAATATTAAACAACATCAAAAAATAAATTTTAGGTCTTTAATTCAGTCTTTTACTGCTGTATTTTTAAAAATGCCCAATATATCGTACAAGCATGAATCAAAGCTTATAGAAGAAGTTGGTGGGAGAATTTTTTTAGAAAATCAATCAAAGCATCCTTACTATGTTGCAGCAATTATGCTGCTGACTCTTGAACATAAAATTATTAATGAACGGGTTCTTAGGGGAGAGTTTAAAGCTTATATTCATCATATTTTACTTGTCATGAGAATGTTAATTGATGATAGTGATGTTGATATCAATAATGAAAAGGCTATAGATAAACATTGCAATAAAATTATTAAAGTAATGGAGAGTGATGAGACTCTAATGATTAGGTCGATGGAGTTTTTTAGGGATGCTAAGAATAAATGGATTGCAATGGGACATAGTAAGTATGGAATTAAAGACAATAAAGAATTTTTAAACCACTTACTTGGTTTTTTCTCTGCGCCTATGGTTAATCATCCTCCTGAAAATATACGGACTGAAGGACGAGTTGCTAAAGTTGGTTTCGATCGATACGGATACTATTATGGTTTTATTGATTATTACCCAACAGATTTATTTTTCCATTCTAGAACATCTAAAATTGATTCTTTTGATAATTTACATGGAAAAACTGTAAGTTTTAAAATATCTAAAAATGCACAGGGGCGTGATATTGCTATAGATGTCAAGCCTGTGTAGTTCTACTAAAAATAATACAAAGAGAGAAAGTTGGATTTCCGGCTTTCTCTTTTTTGTTTAATTGCTTGAATACGTCACCGTCACCTTCGGTCAACCGAAGAATCGAAGCACCAGTAACAACCCTAACAATCCAAACTCCACCAGCCCACCACCGTCTGATCCACAGAATCACCAAAAAAATCGAAAGATAATCAGCCCACCCCAGTGACCAAATCAAACCAATCAGGATAACCTTCAATTTTCATGATTATTTAACAATATGAAATTGAAGGAGATTTGAGCCCACGATCCAAATCATGACTTTTGTGATTAATAATCAAATGGTCGCTATGCGGTTTCGTGAACGACAAGCTACTCACACACCACAAACGGATTCATATTACCTTGAATATCCTGAATCCGCTTGGCTCGCACACATTCCCACTTCGATGTCGGGTACATCTTGTCCCATGCATCCATTAGTTTTCTCTGGGCCTTACTCATCTTATATCCGGGGTATGCCCACTCCATGTATTTGTAGGTTCTAGCGATCCTGCCACGAGAATTCACTGGCGGTTCTGCTTTTCTGTTTTCAATCTTCATAGAACAGGAACCAAAGTCGGATTCTTCATCGGGTAACATGGTGAAGTTGTAGTTTTGGCGCATGGCATTAACTGCACCGATAGCCGGGTACAGATTGTACATGTCACTCTGCATGTACCGATATTCAGTATTGACTTTCTCAGCACATTTACGGCCCTTGAATGGTTTACCCCTTTTGTCCACACATTTGGAATCACCGTCACGCCATTCAGTAAAAGTGCGTCCGAAGTTCTCTGCTGGAACGACATGTTCCCATTCAATTCTGTTTGCTCTCTTAGAATACTTGGATGTACTGAAACCTTGTGGATGAATAACTCGTTTATTACCTGTATATTCTGCACCACAGTATATTGTTTCTTGGTGGTCGAAATAAACTTGCCGTTCAAGAGTTCTCTTTGCTTTGTTGAAAGATTGGTTCCATTTATTGCCCTGTTTAGAGTTCAAAGTCCCAGCAAAGCAGATAGCCGGAATCAGGAGAAGGAGTAGTAGAATCGGAGCTAATGATAATTTTTTCATAATCTAAATTTTCCTTAACCAGCAAAATATTGATAATTACTGTATTTTGAAAGCCATCTTCATTTAAATAGTTTTGTAAATACTCATAATTTAGGCATGTTGGGACTGATACATCTTTGGGTATTGCGAATACAATTTTAGCAGATTATGGTTGCCCGCCGCCCCGATCTCAATAGCCCGCTTGGCGTGCTCCTGTCCTTTGACTTCTGAAAAGTCCATACCGAAGGACTGCCGCCCGGACCAAAGCAGGTCCGTATCCACCGTTGCTGGTTCAAGGTTATCCTCACCGATGAGGAAGTTAACCAATTGAGAAAGTGTAGGAACTCCGTATACGGAAAGTCCTTCCACCACAGCAGCTTCATTGACGTTCTCAGGACTGACGATCAAACCCTTTGCACCCTTGCGCCTTGCTTCAATAGCCAGAGGCAGAACCCCGTGCACAGGTTTGACTCCGCCGCTAAGTGAAAGTTCCCCGGCAAGAAACCAGCCTTCCAAGGCAGACTGGTCAACCACGCCTGCCGCACCCAGCAGAGAGACGGCCAGCGGAAGGTCGTAAGCTGACCCGGCCTTGCGGATATCAGCAGGAGCAAGGTTTACGGTAATGCGTGATGGAGGAATGCGATAACCGGAATTCTTCAGCGCTGAAAAGACACGTTCCTTACTTTCCTTAACCGCTCCCTCGGCAAGACCGACCATGGTGAATGCAGGCATGCCCTGCCGGGTCAAATCAACTTCCAGATCAACTTTAAAGGCATCAATCCCCATAAGGGCGGCACAGGAAACTTTGGCAATCATTGAACTTCCAGCGGTAAAAATTGGTATCTAATTAATAATCGGCTTTTAGATATCCGGTTTAACAGCTTAAGGCAAGATAACAAAGGGAGTTCACTATCTGGGTAGCAGAACATACATTTAAAATCATATAGATAGGGATACTATTTAATATTTTCAGACCAGTCTTTTGCGCCGCCCTGCTTGATAAACTTCACAATTTTATAATCTTCTCGCAGGATGTGCTCCAGCAGCCAACCGGACAGCAGCTCTTTTATCTCATCAGGGGTAACTTCTTCATAGTGGAAACGGGCAGCCCGTAAAGATTTTACAGAGCCCTTGAGCCTTGCATGGGAATTACGATGCTCTTGAATATGGGGGTATTCAATCTTTTCCATATATTTTTCTTCAGCATTGAAATGCACGACTGTATATTCATGCAGTTGCCCCAGCATCCGGTCAACCGCAGTATCCGTTTCACCCTTTGCAAAGGCTTCAAGAATTTCATTTATCATCTGCACCAAACCTCGGTGCTGCTCGTCTATTTCCTTAACCCCGATATTCAAGCTGTCATTCCATTCAATCCTGCCCATGAGCCCCCCTAAAAAATCAAGTTCTCTCACCGGAAGTATACATTATTTTAACGGATCGCAGCAAGACAACATCTAGATATTAAAACCGAGGGCAGTATAGACTGCATTCATGTCCACATTCTCGCGTACCACGGAAGCGAGACGGTCAAGCCCCTCTTCCATATTGAAAACAGACTGCACCTTGCCCAGCTTGGGCAGTCCTTTGCGGACGCGAAGTGAATCAACAAACCAGCGCCTGAATTCATCGGCATCAAAGATGCCGTGCAGGTAAGTTCCCCAAATCAAACCGGACTTGGAGCCGAATCCCAAAACCTTGGAAATCGGAACTCCCCCGGTAATGCCTTGCGGGACAATGGCCGCCCGCACTGTGGGCAACAACGGCTCGGTCTTACCGTGATGAATTTCATAACCGACAACTTCCAGCTTGCTCTGGGAATGCATGCCTATGGTTCGAGTCAGGGTCTTTTCCGGGGCAAGAGTGGTCTGCAACGGCAACATCCCCAATCCTTCAGCAGAACCACCCGATTCAATTTCATCCGGGTCACTTATGAACTGACCCAGCATCTGGAAACCGCCACAGATGCCTACAATAACAGCTTTATCACGCAGTCCTTTCACTGCTTCTGCCAACCCTGATTCACGCAGATAGGCAAGGTCGGAAAGAGTAGACTTGCTGCCCGGAAGAATTATCGCGTCAGGGTTTCCGAGGTCATCAGGGGTATCAACAACTCTCAGGTTTACATCCGGCTCACCCTTGAGTGAATCAAGATCCGTAAAATTGGAAATACGCGGCAGGTCAATGCAGACCACATCAACACAGTCTTTACGTTTGCTGTCGGATCCTGATTTTTTCAAATCTTCCTTGAATGAGACAGAATCCTCATCCGGCAAACCGAGATTAACTATATACGGGATAGTCCCAAGCACGGGCTTTCCGGTATGGCTGAGCGTAAAATCAAGGGCCGGGGTCAAAAGAGAAGCATCCCCGCGAAATTTATTGAGAAGAAATCCGCAGACTAACTCCCTTTCTTTCGGCTCCAGTAAATCCATGGTCCCGGCAAGGGAGGCGAATACGCCGCCCCGGTCAATATCCCCAGTGATGATTACCTTGGCTTCGGCATAATCAGCCATGGCCATGTTTACGATATCGTGCTGCTTAAGGTTAATCTCCGCAGGACTTCCCGCACCTTCAATAACCATCACGTCAACATCGCTGCTCAGGGAATCGTAAGCATCCTTTACCGCCTCAAAAGCGGTGGGCTTGTACTCCACGTACTTCTGAACCTTCATATTGCCCACGGGCTTACCCATAACAATAACCTGCGAACCTATGTCACTCCCCGGTTTTAGGAGGACCGGATTCATGCGTACATCCGGCGACATCTTACAGGCCGCGGCCTGAGTAACCTGCGCCCTGCCCATTTCCAGACCGTCATCAGTAACAAAAGAATTGAGTGACATATTCTGGGCTTTAAACGGAGCGACTTTAAAGCCATCCTGTAAGAAGATGCGGCAGAAGGCCGCAGCAAGAATTGATTTACCGGCATTGGAGCAGGTGCCCTGAATCATGAGGGCCGGGGTCTTTTTAGGTTTGGGAGCGGCAACTTCCATACCGGAGAAAGAACGCAATCCATCTAGGAGGATCCGGTTTTCTTCTTCTGTACGCACGGCAATGCGGAAATAAGTGGAATCCAATCCGTCAAAGTTATCGCAATGGCGTACAGCTACACGATTCTTGATCAGGTGCTCAATGAGCCCGGAAGCATCCATGCCCACCCGCTGAACCTGACAAAGCATGAAATTCGCTTGCGAAGGCAAAGCCCTGATACCGGGAACCTCCAGAATTTCCTGCGCCAACTCTTCACGCAAGCGGGCCGTAGTCTCAATTGTTTTGCGCTCGTATTCCTCATCGCGCAGGCAACGCAGACCGACCTTCTGAGCCAGAATATTCACAGACCAGCAGGGCAGCACATTCTTGATCTCCATGATGATCTCAGGCGAAGCAAATGCCAGCCCCAGCCGCAAGCCGGGGATAGCATAAAATTTGGTCATGGAAACAACGGTAATTACGTTGGGCGGGCGTTGCCCGGCCAGCCGCTGCAGTCCCGGCACAAAATCGGCAAAGGATTCATCAATCACAAACCGGGATTCAGGATGCTTGCGGGCCAGTGCCTTGAGTTCTTCGGGATCAAAGGCTGTACCGGTAGGATTGTTAGGTTGAGCCAGAAAAACCAATGCCGGAGAAGCAGCAAGAAAAGACGAAAGAGTCTCAAAATCAGGTGCAAAAGCATTTTGCGGATCAAGCGGAATATGCTCAGTTTTCAGCCCGCCAAGCTTACAGGAACGCTCATAATCAACATAACAGGGAACCGGGATAACTGCCCGCTTGAATCCACCCACCCGTGCAATTGCCGCAATCAACTCTGAAGCACCGTTCCCGGCCACGCACTCCGTGGGCCAGACCGAAAACTTTTCACAGGCGGCAAGGGTAAGTTCCGAACATTCCGGGTCAGGATAACGATCCACTTCGGCAAGAGCCCTGCTCACTTCCTGCTGCAACCATGCAGGAGGTCCCAGCGGATTGATATTGGCAGAAAAATCCACAATAGCAGAGGAAGGACACCCGGCCCTGTCCGCCAATTGGCGCAAATTACCACCGTGGGTATATTTCCTTTTTTCAGCTTCAATTTCAGCAAGTTGTTCTTTTAAGGACTGATCGTTAAAAGACTTCATACGCTCTCTCCGTTGGATGAAGGAAATTTTATATTCAAGGTATAACTGGAAATGGGACCGGGTTCAAATAGGACTTTAAATTTCACACTGGCTAAACAAACTGAAGCCGTATACCATCAAGAAAATTCAAAAATATCGCTCAAAATAGGGAGAGACACCATGAAGTATCAGGCCGTCAATTTCAAGGACAAACTTTCGAAATTCCAAGAACATTGGTCCCCGCGCGTAATAGCGGAAATGAACGACTACCAGTTCAAGCTGGTCAAGCTGAAAGGAGAATTTGTCTGGCACGCCCACGAAGACACAGATGAGACCTTCATGGTCATCGAAGGAGAAATGGACATCCTCTTCCGGGACGGGAAAATTACTCTGAATGCAGGTGAAATGTACGTTATCCCCAAAGGGATTGAGCATAAGCCCGTTGCAGCAGAAGAATGCAAGGTCATGCTCATCGAACCGCGCGGAGTTGTGAATACAGGCAATGCTGATGGCGGGGAACTTACTGCTCAGAATGATGTCTGGATTTAAATACTCTGTGTACATGAGCCAAAAGCTGCTTACCATCTACCTTCGGCAGTGAAGCAGGAGCACAATCTCTCTGCATTGCCCGCATTAATAATTTCGGAATTTCCTTCATATCCTGATATTCATATACCCCGTCAAACGCCCCATAGCTTCTGGCTGCGTGTTGACTGGCCACGACAGGGATTCCAGCCCGCAACAATTCGGGAATCTTCGTTAATGCTCCTGCACCGACATCCTGATGCAATACGCAAGCACCGCATTCTGTCAAAATATCCCCCAGTACGGCATCACTTACTCCGCCTGCAACATTAACCATCTCAGGCACATTTTCCCGGCCAAAGAACTGGTCCACACCGTATCCGGCCACGATAAGAGGAATATTTTCTCCAGTTATCTCAGGCCAGTTATTAATTAACGTTTTCATTCCAAATAATGTCGGTGGATTGTAAGCTGTCCCCATACAAAGACAAAATTTTTTCTTAGACTTACGACGGGCGATACGGACTTTCGCCAACATAGCTTCGCTATCCTCAGATGGAAAATATGGATAATTATAACATTCAACACCATTATTTCGAAGAAACCAAGCATCCTCGCGGGCTATGGTCACGCATAAGGAAGATTTTGAAACAACACAAATTTCTTCCTGCAACAACTTCCATTGCGGTTTTACCTGCAGGGTACGGGGCAAAAAAGATTCGATATTATGGATGACTGATACGACTGGGATATTCCTATCTGCAAGAACCCGCATTGTTTTCGGAAAAAAAACAGGATCATCAACAACAGCGCCTTTGATACCGGCCTCCATAACGGCTTCAGATAGGTTCTGATCCAAATCTAACTGCGAAAGAATGTGTTGATTGAAGCCATAAAGTGAATCAAAATCCTGATCTGGAGAGAACAGCTCTGATGTCAACGGCCTCTTCATCGCTCTTTTATAAAGGGAAAGGTCGACAAGTTCCACTCCGATCCCAACCAAGAGTTCAGCTATCTGCCTTGTCCGTCTATTACCGCCGTGTCCGCCTGATATTGCAGCAAATCTAGTTATATATGGATACTCAGGTAACATTATTTTACTCTAGGTTTAGGGGCATAAAATCCAGTACACCCCTTACACAGCTCAATCTCATCCTTACACCCTTCCTTGAATGCCCGGATCATTTCCAACCGGGTGGGGTGAGCGGCGAGTTCTTCTAGGGTGTTATCCAGCACGGAACCAAATACGCCGCGCTCGTTAAGATCATTGCAGCAGACTGTCACCTTACCCTCAGGCAGGATCACCAGATTCTTTTGCAACAGGAAACAAACCTCGCCTACACGCTGCTCGGCAATTACCCGGTAGCCGCTGTCATCAACACCGAGATCGATACTGCCGTCCCAATTGTGCGGGTTCCGCACGCTGACCTTATCCGCCAAGTGCAGGAGTGCGGCGAATTCCGGGTCCATTCCGCCATCGGGAAGACCTTCTGCCGGAATCATACAGATTATCTCTGTCTGCACAGGATCCTTGGAACGGCTGTTAATGTCCATGAAGGCCTGAACATTTCGCCGGACCACGTCCCACTTTGCGCCTTTGCGAATTGACTCAAATGCAGCTGGAGAACCGCCGTCAATGCTGAAGCGGACCTGCGTAACCGCCCTGCTGCGGCAGATTTGTTCGGAAACTTTCGGAGTCAGCAACATGCCGTTAGTCAGAAGACCGATGGTTACTGACGAAGGAATGGAAGGCCGATAGCGACGGATTACGGAAAGCATCCCCGGCAGATCGGGATGCAGCAGGGTTTCACCACCGTTATGCAGGTCGATGCGCCGCAGATTCTTGAATACCCCCGAGCTCAGTTCCTGCATTACCTTTTCGAGCACAGCACGGGGCATGACTTTTCGTTCCTTAGTATGATCCAACGAACACCACTGGCAACGCAGGTTACAGGAAGAGTTGAATTCCAAATTAAGCAAAGCAATAGAATCAGCGTACAACATAATAAGCACGTTACTCTAAGTTGCCGACCTTTCATAGTTATTTATTAACTTTGCAGCGCTTTCGGGCAGTAATAAACTTGGGATGAGCGTCCGGCAACAGATTGGAGTAAATACGAAAAGCCCTGCGGCATAGCTCGGCAGCTCCATCATGATCTCCGCTTTTCCTCTTGCACTGGGCCACGCGGGTACAACCATCAGCAACAGGTATAGACTCTTCGCCATAAATGGATACCGCAGCGGCAAGTGCTGATTCATAAAGCGGCAGGGCCTCGGTAAATTTATTAGAGTGCATGAAGACATCACCCAACCCGGTCTGGCATTTACTGATAATATTCCGGGTACACTCATGAGTATCGCAGGCCATACCCAAGCCCTGCTTGAACAAAGCCTCTGCCTGCCAATAATCTTCAATGATCAAGGCAAGCTGACCGGCTTCATAAACATGAACCACGCCGGCCTTACCGGTCTCGATACCCTTGATCAGTGCATCCATGGCTCCATCATAATCAAGATCATTCTTAGCGAGCAATCCCAGATGAAAATAGGCATCAGCTTCGCGCCGGGCATAAGCATCCCGCTTCACACCGGACTCTTCAGCAATTCTGGTCCAGATAGAACGTGCCTCTGCGCTATCACCGGAAGCGAGCATGGATTCGGCAGATTCAATCTCGGTTTCAGAAACCCAGCCACGCAGAATTTCCAATTCCTCTGCAAGCCCGGAGATGGCTTTAAGGGAATCTGCATATCCAGACTCAATAAAGAACAACCTCTGCTCAGCTTCTTTCAGGGCTGCGGATATTTTACGGGATTCAGGAGAATCAACATCACAAAGCAACTGCAGGTCAACCTTCAGTTCAGCTACTTTGTCACGCAGATCTTCTTCGTACCTCTTAAGGGTAAAATCCGCCTTCCCGACACCGGGCATCTTGGGCTTCAAGACAGAAAAATATACGATCACCACAGCAATTCCGGCAACAGCAAACGCAATAATTAAAAGCTTGCCTTCCGGAGTAATAGACTCCCACCATTTATCTGAATCTGTTGCTGCGGAAGCAAATACATTCACCCCGCCGGCAATTAGCACCCCCATTACTGTAAGGCACAAGGCAAGAAGAGACTTCCTATAAGTGAATAATTTCATATTGCCGCCCTCCTGCGGTGCTGGATTATTTATTAACTTAAATAATACCAGAGCAGAAAAGGTAGTCAATGTAAGTCGGATAAAAACAACTTCTCTCTATCTCGAATACTTGATCAGTATCTTTTCAACATCACCAATCTGTGTGGGCTTGGCCAGATAGTCATTGATTCCGGAAGCAAGAAACTCTTCTTTGTCTCCCGTCATGGCGTATGCGGTACATGCTATGATCGGAACATCTTTAGCTGTTTCTCCCCCCTCTCCACCGCGAATCCGGTGAGCAGCCTCAAGCCCGCCCATTTTTGGCATCTGGATATCCATGAAAATCAAATCAAACTTCATTTCTCCAGCGCCCAGAATCTCCATAACCTCATACCCGTCACTTGCAACTGCAACATTACAGCCATATTGCTCCAGAAAACTCTTAAGCGTAAGCTGGTTAACCCTTTCATCCTCAGCAACAAGGACCTCAAATTCCCTGATGGAACTCTTAGCAAAAATGCGGGCACCTTCATCAGCCCTGAAAGACCCTCTAACAGGCTCGAATTCCAGCGTGAAATAAACCGAGGTCCCGACATTAATCTCACTGCTTATGGAAAGATTTCCACCCATCAATTCTAACAGCTGCTTTACAATGGCAAGCCCTAACCCCGCACCTTCATAATTACGGGTTCTGCTGTTTTCTACCTGTGTAAATGAATTAAAAATTGAATCCAGCATACTGTCTTCGATCCCAATCCCTGAATCAGTCACAGAAAATAAAATCAAATGGTTGCCATTCTTCCGGCTATCCAAAAGATATGCTTCCACTAAAACTGAACCGGAATCAGTGAATTTCAAAGCATTGCCGATCAAATTATTAAAAATCTGGTGCAACCGATTGCTATCGCCAATTATTGCTGCAGGAATATTCTCCGCAATATCAACTCGCAGCTCAATATTCTTTTGAATGGCAGCAGGCTTAAAAAGTGCATGAATGGAATTCAAAACATTCGAAAGATCAAATTCTGCATTAACTATTTGCAGATGCCCGGATTCAATTCTTGTAATATCGAGGATATCGCCTAAAAGTTTGTTCAACCGCTTACAGGACTCCATTGCAAACCCACAATGCTCTTCCTGCCTCTGATTCATTCCGCCCATTAGCATCAATTGCAGCATGCCCATAACCCCGTTTAAAGGAGTCCGGATCTCATGGGACATATTCGCCAGAAATTCCGACTTTGCAATATTAGCTGCCTCAGCTTCCAACTTCGCTGCAATGAGTCTTTCGTCTGCTTTTTTACGTTCCAGAACCAAGGCTACGTTCTTACTGAACAAGGACAGGATATCAATATCCTCTTCGGACCATTTCCGGTGCTCAAGCACAGAATCAAAACCGACAAAGCCGACAAGCTGATCGTTAAAATACATTGGTTCAATAAGCACAGACCATATATCCTGTACTTGAAGAATTTCTTTGTCCGGCAAATCATCAGGCAATGCTGACACATCTGGAATGTAATATGATTCCCTTTTACAAAGGGTTTCCCAAAGCAGGGAACCGAACTCCCTTAAATCTAAATTCTGTAATTCCTGAATTTGGGGTTCTATATTTTCTGCGCACCATTCGTGGGTATTGTCGCAAACTGAACTGTTGCCCCGCATAAGGAAGATATATGCCCTGCCCACCTCGGCAAATAGGCATATTTTTTTTAAAGCCTCTGTAAGGCCTTTATCTATATCCCCGACAGACAAATTAAGAAAATCCGAGGCAACCTTACTGACCAGATTCTCAAAGACGATACGTCTGGAAAGTAAATTTTCTGCTTCTTTCCTTTTGGTAATGTTCAGTGCAGTAAAAGAAACTCCTTTTGACCAGTCATTGCAGTCCAAAGGCTTTGAGCTCAGAATGACATGTATAATTTTACCGTCTTTACGTTGGAATCTAGTCTCGACCGAACCGGTTCCTTTCTCTCTTATCTGGGCATATTTATATTTACTGACGCCATCAAAATCATCTTCGCTGGGATAAACAACCCGTGAGGATTTCCCGACCAATTCCTCTCTGGAATATCCTGTCATTTCGCAAAAGAAGTCATTCACTTCCTGAAAGACACGGTCCACAACCACTCCGATACCTATGGGCGCGGCTGCCAGCACTGTTTCCAATTGTGTTTCCCGTGCAGCCAAAAGTTCCTCTGTTTTCCTCTGCTTACGGCTAAACAACGTATAGGAATAGAACACAGCCCCCGTCATCATCCCGAAAACAAATGGAACAACGAAGGCCAACGGAGCTAAGGGCCAGCCCATCAAAGACTTCTGGGCAGCGGAGAGCAGACACAGAATAACTGCGCCGCAGATGGCTGAAAATAGGAATCGAGGGACAGAAAACATAAATCCTCCGGACTAAAATCTACCACAGCTCACATAATTACTCTAACTATAATGTAGTCCATTTCATTTTTTACTTAATTAATAGCAAGAAAATTGTCCAAAAAACTAAAGCCCCGGTACAAACGTACCGGGGCTTTCATGTATCCAGATTTCAACTGTGTGCGCTTAGTGCAGGATGTCACCTATGCGATCCCAGCGAACGGTCTTGGGACCGCCCCAAGACCAGTAGATAATCCACGCCTTTCCTAAGATGTTCTCTCTGGGAACATTGCCCCAGAATCTGGAATCGTTGGATCCATCGCGGTTGTCGCCCATTACGAAGTATTCGTTTTCGGGAATTACCCGGGGCGGCATATTGTCGCGCAGTGTTGAAACGTGGGTGGTATCGGTGTACTGCACGTAAGGCTCAACAAGCTCCTTGCCGTTTACGAAGACCTTCTTGTTCTTGATCTCCACAGTATCACCGGGTACGCCGATAACCCTTTTAATGTAATCCTTGCTGGGGTCCCCGGGGTATTTGAAGACAATGATGTCCTGATACTCGGGATCGCCCACCGGCACAACAACCTTCCCGGTAAAGGGAACTTTCACGCCGTAGGAAAATTTGCTTACCAGCAGGTGGTCTCCGATCTGGAGGGTCTGCAACATGGAACCGGACGGAATCTTGAAGGCCTGCACAATAAAAGTTCGGATAAAGAGAGCCAATATGAGTGCTATAAAAAGAGCTTCAATATATTCCTTCACAGTGCTCTGCCATCTGGGATTCATAATTAATATCCTTATAGTTTCCTGCGCTTAACGCAGGGCGGGTCGTTTAATCTTCGCCGGCCTTGAGAACGGCCATAAAAGCTTCCTGCGGGATCTCGACGTTACCCATCTTCTTCATGCGCTTCTTACCTTCCTTCTGTTTTTCCAGAAGCTTGCGCTTACGGGTAATGTCCCCGCCGTAACACTTGGCGGTAACGTTTTTCCTGAACGGGGCCACTCGTTCTTTGGCGATGATCTTGCGACCGATCGCGGCCTGAATAACAATTTCAAACATCTGACGCGGGATTGCTCTTTTCAGCTTAAGGGCAAGTGAACGTCCGAAAGGATATGCAGAATCCTTATGGACAATAGCTGAGAAGGCATCCACCGGATCAGTGTTGATGAGGATGTCGAGCTTTACAAGATTCGATTCACGGTAATCAATAATTTCATAATCAAGGGAAGCATAGCCCTTGGTGTGCGACTTAAGCTTATCAAAGAAATCGTACATGATTTCCGCGAAGGGAACTTCATAAGTAATGATAACCCTTGAAGATGTCAGGTAACGCATATCCTTCTGGAGTCCGCGTTTCTCCTCACAGAGCTTGAGTACCGCGCCAACATAATCGTTAGGCACGTGAATTTCAAGGCGACAGAAAGGTTCAGCCAGAGATTCAAGCTCTCCAGCATCGGGCATCTTACTGGGGTTATCAATTTCAAGCACGTCACCATTGTTCAACCTTGCCTGATAGACAACGGAAGGAGCAGTAGCGATAAGCTTGGCCTGAAACTCACGTTCCAGACGTTCCTGAATAATTTCCATATGCAGCAGACCGAGAAAACCGCAGCGGAAACCGAAGCCAAGGGCTGTAGATGTTTCCGGTTCAAAGGAGAACGCGGTGTCGTTGAGCTGCAATTTTTCCAGCGCGGCCTTGAGAGGCTCATACTCGGCGGGTTCCACCGGATAGAGTCCGCAGAAAACCATGGGCTTAACTTCCTGAAAACCGGGAAAAGGATCTTTAACCGGATTGGCAGCGAGGGTAATGGTATCACCCACGGGCGCATCATTAAGTTCCTTCATGCTGGCGCAGAGGAAACCTACCTCACCGGCAGACAGTTCTTTGGCCTTCTGCGGTTCAGGGGTATAAACACCAAGGGTGGTCACATCGAAAGTGCGTCCGGTGGAGTGAATCTGAATCTTGTCGCCCTTCTTAATGGTACCGTCCAGAATCCTGAACAGAACAACAACTCCCTGATAGGAATCATACCAGGAGTCGAAAATCAGGGCCTTGAGCGGACCATCAGGATCTCCTTTCGGTGCGGGAAGATCCTTAACGATGGACTCAAGAACAGCCTCCACGTTCAGGCCGGTTTTGGCACTGATCATGAGCGGCTCGGAACAATCCAGTCCGATGACTTCCTCGATTTCCTGCGCAACACGTTCACAATCGGAACTGGGCAGGTCCACCTTGTTAAGCACGGGCACGATTTCAAGGTCGTGGTCCAGTGCCAGAAATACGTTTGCGAGGGTCTGCGCTTCCACACCCTGTGTGGAGTCGACCACCAGCAGCGCGCCTTCGGACGCGGCAAGGCTTCGGGAAACCTCATAACTGAAGTCCACGTGTCCGGGAGTATCGATCAGGTTGAGGATATACTCTTCGCCGTCCTTGGCCTTGTACGGAATGCGTACAGTCTGGGCCTTAATGGTGATTCCGCGTTCCTGTTCCAGTTCCATTTTATCAAGGTACTGGTCTTTCTTCTCACGTTCGGAAACCATTCCGGTGAGTTCAAGGATACGGTCCGCCAGAGTGGACTTGCCGTGGTCAATATGCGCGATGATACTGAAATTTCTTATTTTATCTAATTTGGCCATATGAAAAAAGTCGGCGGCCTCCAAGGGTCGTCGCCTTATGTTATCTTCTTTAAATTTCCCCGTCCCGGTTTCGAGCAAGGGAAAGGGGATTCCTTATTACGGTATTTGTGAGCCGCTGTCTAATATGTAATTGAGGCTGCGGCAAGCAATAACTGCTCGCCTTTGGATAGAAAGCAGTATTAACCCGATAACTTTATTACATTCATAAAGAAATGTTGCGAAATTTTCACAAAATCAATTGATTGACCCATCAATTTATATTAAAGAAAAAATCAGGTCTATAAAAATTGATACTGCTACTGCATTGCATTTCACAGTCAGGTGTTAGTTATTTCTCAGGGTTAAAGGGAATGGGAGATTGCACCGTGCAAGAAAACGGCTTAAGACTGTGGACTATGAATACTACTGGAATCAGACTTTGCCGAGAGCGCTGCCCGGAAGCGTATATTCAAGAGCGCCGGACTGTCGGGAATAGGCATTGATTGCCCTGGTCCTCATGTAACCGGTGCTCCCGGGATTGAACATGGCGGAATCCTCAGAAAAAGCCGTTTGAGTAAGAGCGAGCTGCTGATACACATTCTGTACGTGCTGCTCTTCGCTTTGAGTACGGGGATAGGTTTTTGATCTGAATTCGCGCGAAGCCTTTGCAGCTTCGTCCGGTTCAAATTCGAGGTCCTTTGCAGTGAAGTTAATACCGAGCTTGCCGATATTAAAGCCGAATTTACGCGTAACCACGCGTGCCTTCACCTTTTCAACTTCGGCTGCGGTGTCTCTGGACCACTTTTTCGCATTATCAGCATATTGGCTGATGCCCTGCGCTGCTATTCTCACTACTCACTCCACCAGAAAAAACCGTTCCGCGTACACAAAAAAAGGCCGACTGCCATTGATGGCAATCCGCCGTATCTGCGATTTTTCGCAATCATCCATGAAGGATACGCGGTATTTCCGGCTTCCGTCCGTGGAAGCTGATGAAAATAAACTTCTGCTAAGTTGTATTAAGATATAATACTTCAGTGCAGAATTGGCAAGAGGGCGAACCATGTAATCAAACTGATGGTAAGGCTTTGGCCGGCAAAAGCGGGAAAAAATTTGAAAGACTGAAAAAAACTTAGCGAGGGAAGCGCATATTTCAGTTTTTTCACAGAAAGGGAAAAGCCAAGACCTTATAATCAGTCTGAAACTTGCAATCCGGTGGGGAAAACCTTAACTTCCCCTGAAACTTAAGCAGTGTAGGAGATTATGAGCAACAAAATTCTGACTAAAAAAGCACTTATCCCAGGCCAGACATCCATGCTGGTCCTTGACTGTCCTCAAATTGCCAAAAAGGCTAAACCGGGAAATTTTGTAATTCTACGCATCCATGAAAAAGGTGAGCGCATTCCGCTGACCATTGCTGACACTGACAAAGAAGCCGGCACCATCACTATCGTATATCTCGTAGTCGGCAAAAGTTCAGCCCTGCTTGAATCATTAAATGAAGGGGACACCATCCTAGATGTTTGCGGTCCCTTGGGTAAACCCACCCATATTGAAAAATCCGGAACTGTCATCTGTGTGGGCGGTGGTACCGGAATCGCGGCCATGCACCACATCGCCAAAGGACATCACCTTGCCGGAAACCATGTTGTCGCCATTGTTGGCGCCCGCAGCAAGAACATGCTCCTTTTCTGTACCGAGCTGGGCTTCTTCTGCCCAGAACTGCTCATCGCCACAGATGACGGTTCCAGCGGCCACAAAGGATTTGTCACCGACCTCCTGCGCGAACGCCTTGAACAGGACAAGGATGTTTCAGAAGTCGTTGCCATCGGCCCCGTGCCCATGATGGAAGCGGTTGCCAAAGTAACCGAACCTTTCGGCGTTAAAACCACAGTCAGCCTGAACTCAATCATGGTTGACGGCGTGGGTATGTGCGGAGCCTGCCGTTGCAGTGTTGGCGGAGAAACCAAATTCGCCTGCGTGGACGGCCCTGAATTCGACGGTCATGAAGTTGATTTCAATGAACTGAGAATGCGCCTTAACCAGTATAAGGAGCAGGAAGACCTTTCAATGCAAATGTTCAGGAGTTGTAGCTGCCATGGTGAATAAACAGAACTTTACCCCTACCCGTACCCCCATGCCGGAACAGCCGGCTGATGTCCGCAACAAGAACTTCAGCGAAGTAGCCCTCGGTTACTCCAAAGAAGAAGCCATGGCTGAAGCTGCCCGCTGCCTGCAGTGTAAGAAACCCCTCTGCCAGAAAGGCTGCCCTGTTGAAATCGACATCAGGGGATTCATCAAGCATCTGGCTGACGGCGACATTCCTTCCGCGTACCGCGTTATCAAGGAAACCAACGCCCTGCCTGCTGTCTGTGGACGTGTATGTCCGCAGGAATCCCAGTGTGAAGGCTCCTGTATCCTCGGCAAGAAGTACGAACCTGTTGCCATCGGACGCCTTGAGCGTTTTGTTGCCGACACCTTCGACAGTGATTCCGCATGTGAAATGATCACCGGACACACCGCTTGCGCCCTGCCCAACGACCAGTTCAAGGTCGCCTGCATCGGCTCCGGGCCTTCCAGCCTGACCGTAGCCGGATACCTTGCCGCACGCGGAGTTCCTGTAACAGTATACGAAGCCCTGCACGAAGTCGGCGGTGTACTGATTTACGGTATTCCTGAATTTCGTCTGCCCAAATCCATCGTTGCCCGTGAAGTGGGTGCGCTCTGGTCCAAAGGCGTTACCTTTCAGCCCAACTACGTGGGCGGTAAGACCGTAACCGTGGACGATCTCTTCGAAGACGGTTTTGATGCTGTCTTCATCGGCGTTGGTGCAGGACTCCCGTGGTTCCTGAACATTCCCGGTGAAAACCTTGTCGGCGTATACTCCGCCAACGAATACCTGACCCGCATCAACCTCGGTCGTGCCTACGACTTCCCCAACCACGACACCCCCGCTCCCAAAGCCCGCAACGTGGCTGTAATCGGCGGCGGTAACGTGGCTATGGATGCTGCCCGCACCGCCCTGCGTCTCGGCGCTGAAAACGTGTACATCACCTATCGCCGTACTCAGGAAGAAATGCCTGCCCGCCTCGAAGAATTGCATCATGCCATTGAAGAAGGCGTACAGCTTGAGCTGCTGACTTCCCCCATTGCCATCAACGGTGACGAAAACTCACATGTTAAGTCCATGACCCTGCAGGTGATGGAACTTGGCGAACCAGATGATTCCGGCCGCCGCCGTCCCGTTGCTGTAGAAGGAAAAACCAAGGAGCTTGAAGTCGACATGGTTGTCCTCGCAGTAGGAACCGGAGCCAACCCGGTACTGCTCGAAGCTACCCCCGGCCTTGAGCTCAACAAATGGGGCTACATCGTAACCAACGCCGAAACAGGCGAGACCTCTATTCCTAATGTATACGCTGGCGGTGATATCGCAGGCGGGTCCGCAACAGTAATCTCAGCCATGGGCGCAGGTCGCCGCGCGGCTAAGACTATCGCGGAAAAACTGGGAGTTTAATTGCCTCCAGCGGCTATCCGAGGGCCAAAGAAACTTTTAAGGGTTTAATTTTGTACTGACTCCCTTAAAA
Source organism: Maridesulfovibrio sp. (assembly GCF_963666665.1). Classification (NCBI taxonomy): domain Bacteria; kingdom Pseudomonadati; phylum Thermodesulfobacteriota; class Desulfovibrionia; order Desulfovibrionales; family Desulfovibrionaceae; genus Maridesulfovibrio; species Maridesulfovibrio sp. The sequence continues at coordinate 3,826,802 of NZ_OY762999.1, read as the reverse complement.
ATTTTTTAAAAATCTTAAAGACGAAGCAGGATCATTTCTGCTTCGTCTTTTTTATGCAAAAATTTTAACGTTCCCCTTAGCTGGAGGGGGTTTGCCCTGTTCTAATTTTTTTATAAACGCAGACAATAGGAAGGGATCAGGAGAAATTGCGTTACGCTTTATGCTTCTGCTGTTGATAATGTTTTCTACGGGAATGGGGTTCTACAATGAAGACAGATTACACAGAGAATTTTATTACTGACAGGATTAATAAACTTAAAGCTGAATACCTTAAGGTTAAACCCAGCATTTCAATTGTCCGCGCTCAGGCTTTTACTGAGGTTACCCGCGACAATCCCGAGCTGCCTGTCACCATTCGTAGAGCTATGGGGTTCAAACGTGCCTGTGAAATCGCGCCCATGTACATTCAGGAAGGCGAACTCATTGTCGGTCATCCTTGCGGCAAACCGCGCACCGGATCTTTTTCCCCAGATACCGACTGGCAGTTGATCAGCAACGAACTGGATACCATCGGAACACGCTCTCAGGACCCCTACCAGATAAACGATGAAGACAAGAAACTTTTGCAGGAGGAAATCTTCCCCTTCTGGAAGGGTAAATCCATTGCCGAAGCCTGCGAAGCAGAGTTCCGTAAAGCCGGAATCTGGGAATTCGGTGCTGAATCCTGCGTCAGCGACCTGACCTACCACATTTCCAGCGGCGGTGGTGACACCAGCCCCGGCTATGACATCATCCTATTTAAAAAAGGCATAAACGGCGTAAAAACAGAAGCAGAAGAACATCTTGCCGAACTTGAAAAATCTGCAGATGCAGATCAGGAACGGATCAATTTCTACAGAGCTTCCATCATTACCTGTGAAGGAATCCTGCTCTACGCCAAGCGTGTTGCGGATTACGCAAAAGAACTGGCTGCAAAAGAAGAACATCCGGTACGCAAAGTTGAACTGGAACTCATAGCCGAGATCAACGAACGAGTTCCGGCCAATCCGCCCAAGACTTTCCATGAAGCCCTGCAGGCTGTATGGACTATTCAATCCCTGTTCCTGCTGGAAGAGAACCAGTGCAGTACCTCCCTTGGCCGTTTTGACCAGTATCTGCTGCCCTGCTACGAAGCCAGCATCAAATCCGGTGAACTGGATAAGCAGCAAGCCTTTGAACTGATGAGTTGCTTCATACTCAAATGTTCCGAAATGATCTGGTACACACCGGAAGGGACCGCAAAATACTTCGCCGGATACATGCCCTTCATCAACATGTGTGTTGGTGGTATCAAACGCGAAGGCGGCGACGGCACCAATGATCTGACCTACCTGATCATGGATGCCGTAGCCAAAGTCGGTGTTTACCAGCCTTCGCTGGCCTGCCGCATCCATAACCAGTCACCCCGTGAATATCTGCAGAAAATTGTGGAAGTTGTTAAATCCGGCATCGGCATGCCCGCCTGCCATTTTGACGATGCCCACATCAAAATGATGCTCCATAAAGGCTTCGATTTCGAAGATGCCCGCGATTACTGCCTCATGGGTTGTGTTGAACCTCAGAAATCAGGCCGCATCCACCAATGGACCGCAGGGGGATTCACCCAGTGGCCCATCGCCATTGAGTTTGTATTTAACCGTGGTGTTCTCAAATCCTACGGTGAGAATAGACAAGGACTCGACACAGGCTCCCTTGAACAGTTCAACAGCTATGAAGAATTCGATGCCGCAGTCAAAAAGCAGCTCGATTACATCATGGAAATCACCGCGCAGGGAACGCTTATTAACCAGAAGCTGGTCCGGGATCTGGCCCCCACCCCGTACATGTCCCTTTTTGTGGACGGCTGCATGCAGAGCGGTAAGGACGTCACCGCCGGTGGAGCCTGCCTGTACGAAGGTCCGGGAACCATCTTTGCCGGACTGAACACCTACGCCGATTCCATGGCTGCCATTAAGAAGCTGATCTTCGATGACAAGAAGTACACCCTCGCCCAGTTGAAGCACGCTCTTGACTCCAACTGGGAAGGGTACGAGGAAATGCAAAGAGACTGCCTCGCTGCTCCCAAGTTCGGTAATGATGATGACTACGTCGACCTGATTACCTCCGACATCATCGACTACACCGAAAAGACCATGAACGGTCACAAATCATTATACGCCCGCATGATCCACGGAACCCTCTCCCAGTCATTCAACACCCCGCTGGGAGAAATGATCGGGGCCACCCCTGACGGACGCATGAGCGGAATGCCCCTCTCCGACGGCATGAGTCCTACTCAGGGAGCCGATACAAAAGGCCCTACCTCTGTGATTAAATCCGTGGGCAAACTCAATGTGGAATCCATGAGCCTTGGAATGGCCCATAACTTCAAACTCATGCCCGGTTCCCTCGATTCACCGGAAGGTGAAAACGGACTCATCGCTTTGCTGCGCACTGCCTCCGTGCTCGGCAACGGCCAGATGCAGTTCAATTACGTTGATAACGATACCCTGCTCAAAGCCCAGCAGAACCCTGATGATTATCGCGGCCTCATTGTTCGCGTGGCTGGATACTGCGCTTTCTTTGTCGAGCTCTGCAAAGAAGTTCAGGACGAAATCATCAGCAGAACTATGCTTGAGTAATAAACAACCTCCTCCACTCAAGCAAAGTAAAGCCCCCGGTTTGTGGTAAAACCGGGGGCTTTTTTATTCAACCCGAGTGAGGTCGGATCTTAAGGGGGAGGTGTAGTTCTTAAAAACTATGCTGCAGGGGCAGTGGTGTGCTTTCCGGTCATAATCTTGAGGATAACCTTATCAGTTTGAGCCATGCCCACGGAACCGAGCTGGCCCACGTTATGGATGCAGGTCTCAATGTCATCATCAAGAATACCGTCTTTACCGGGAATGGAAATACCTTTCATAGCCAGCAGAGCGGAATTGATGGCCGCTTCAACTGCGGAAGATACCTTCAGAGCGCAGGAGGTCTTTGCGCCGTCGCAGATCATTCCGGCAATATCACCGAGAGTGTTTTTAATGGTACTTTCCACTTCTTTCAGTCCGCCGCCGAGGATAAGTACAATGCCGCAACCGGAAGCTGTTGCTGCAAGACTGGCCCCGCAGAGAGCGGAAAGCTTACCGAGATGGCTCTTCATATGCACTGCGGAAAGGTGGCTGAGAATCAAAGCCCTGATAAGCAGTTCTTCACTGGCATTACGACGTCTGGCAAAAGCCACAACAGGCAATGTTGCAGTCAGGCCCTGATTACCGCTGCCGGAGTTGCTCATTACCGGCATCTGAATGCCTTCCATACGTGCATCGGAAGCTGCAGCGGTCAGTTTAATAGCGTAGGAGACAATATCATCTGAGCGGATACCGTCTTCAATATCCTTGGCAATGGATTTACCGACTCTGAGGCCCCAATCGGCAGCAAGGCCTTCAGCGGCAACCTTTTCATTGAGTTCCACAGCTTCAAGAATGAAACGCAGGTCTTCCAGCGGAGCTTCAGTAGCGTATTCAAAAATTTCTTTCATGCTCATGGTGCAACCGGAGTCTTTTTTATCTTCACTGAGCCACGGCGCAGAGAAAATTTCTTCACCATTTTTTTCCACCAGCACAATGGCTGCATGCGCACGTGCGATCACACAACGGGCGGAATCTTCTCCGGCTTCAACGATCGCTTCCACGTAGAGCAGTTCTTCAGTATCAGCCAGTTCAACATGCAGAAGGCCGTCAGCAATAAGTTTCTTGCCTGCCGCCAACTGCTGGGCATCAAGGTCACGCAGAACTTCCAGTGCCAGTTCTGATTTACCGCCGGTAACACCTACAGCAGCGGCAATATCCAGACCGGTCATTCCGGTGCCGGGGACACCCACGCCCATGCCATTCTTAAGCAGGTTGCCGCTTACTTTCACAACTACCTTTTCAGCCTCTTTACCGAGGGTTTCAGCAGCCTTGGCAGCGGCAAGGGCGATGGCAACAGGCTCTGTACAACCCAGAGCAGGAACAACTTCACGTTTGAGAATTTTTGCGAATTCAGACCATTTTTTATTGATCATACTATGGTGCCTCCGGCGGCTTAAACCCCTTTTCAAAAGGGCTTAAGAATCCCAAAACCTTTTAGTTTGGCTTCGCCGCTGTAAATATTAAATTTGTGCTTTTCTTAAATCCCTGCGGAGCCACATGACTCCGCAGGGTATAATGGAAGACCGGGCTTAAGATGCGCGGACTTTATCGAGTTCACCGTTGCGGTTGAAAATACCTTCCATCATCAGAGCAAGTGCACCGTCACCAGTTACGTTACAAGCAGTACCGAAGCTGTCCTGCAGGGCGAAGACTGCCAGCAGCAGTGCTACTCCTGCGGGGTCGAAGCCGAGTACGCCTACAACGATACCGAGGGAAGCCATAACGGTTCCGCCAGGGACACCGGGTGCGCCGATTGCAAAGATACCGAAGAGCAGAATGAACAAAGCCATTGTGCCGACAGAGGGAAGGGTGCCGTAGAGCATCATGGAGATGGTCATGGCAAAGAAGGTTTCAGTCAGAACGGAACCGCAGAGGTGGATGGTTGCACCGAGGGGAACCATGAATTCAACGGTATCCTTGCACAGCGCCTTGGACTTACCTGCACATTCAAGGGAAACAGGCAGGGTTGCGGCACTGGACATGGTTCCTACCGCAGTGAGGTATGCGGGAGGATAATGTTTGAAAACTTCAATGGGGTTACGTTTGGAAATGATTCCGGCAAGGGTGTACAGGAAAGCAAGCCAGATAAAATGCCCGATGAGGACGATTACAATAACTTCGAGAAAAACCGGGAGCTGCTTGGTAAGGCTGCCTTCGTATGCAAGACCGGCAAAGGTGGTTGCAATGAAGAAGGGCAGAACAGGAATGATGATACGGTTTACAACCTGCATCATAATGCCTTCAAATTCGCCGAGCATGCTTTCAAAAGTCTTGGCTTTAACCCAGATGGTTGCAATACCGAGTATAATTGCGGTTACCAGCGCGGTCATAACAGACATAATCGGCGGAATGGACAGCTGGAATACAACTTCAGGAAGCTCGCGAAGACCTTCAACCTGTGTGGCAATGGAAAGATGAGGGATAAGAACATATCCGGCAACTGCAGCCATGGTGGCAGCACCTGCGGCGGAAAGGTAAGCGAGACCTACGCCTACACCCAGCATCTTGGAAGCGTTCTGGCCCAGTCTGGTAATCGCAGGAGCGATAAAAGCCAGAATAACGAGGGGAACAGTATAGAAAATGAACTGACCCATTACATATTTAGCAGTAACCACAACTTCCATTACCGCATGGTTGGCAAATAGACCGATTACAACACCGGCCGCAATACCGATGAGCAATTTGATGATCAGCCCGAACTCTTTGAATTTTGATTCCTTAGACATTTTCCACTCCTTTGTAAGAGCCGCAAACGGCCCTGAAATTTCACCCGGCAGCACCCCAGCCGGATTAACTATTTAGCCGCAACAGCCTCAATCTCTACAAGAGCACCGAGAGGGAGGTTCGCTACTTCAAAGCAGCTGCGTGCGGGAAACGGCTTAGAGAAATAAGTCGCGTAAACTTCGTTGATGGCAGCGAAGTCCCCGATATTCTGGATCAGCACGGTGGTTTTAACCACGTCATCCATGGTCGCGCCGGCTGCTTCAAGAACGTATTTCAGGTTGTCGAGAGCCTGCTTAGCCTGCGCTGCAGGGCCTTCAGGCATTTTTCCAGTCTCAGCATCAATGGGCAGCTGGCCGGAAGTGAAAACCATATTTCCTGTTTCGATTGCGTGAGAGTAGCAGCCTACTGCTGCGGGAGCCTTCTCACTTACAACTACTTTTTTCATTCCTATCTCCTATATGGATATTTTCTTTATGTTCAAAAACAACCTTCACGTTGCTACGAATTCACGTATAGCGATAAGAAAATCACACGTCAATAATTTTTTATTCAAACAAGAAAAATTTATTATCAAAAGATAAAAATACACTATTGAGTAAATGAACACTTACTTTTTTTCGAAATAAGTAAACATAGACCTTTTAACACTCAAAAACAAAAAAACCGGACTAAACTCGCAAGAGTTCAGCCCGGTTCAAAACTGCTATGACCGTGAGAATTATTTATCGTTAATCTTCTGCAAATAACGATAAACTGTGGCCTCTGAGACAGCCAAATGTCTGGCTACATCCTTGATAGCCCCTTTGAGCATGAATACTCCACGCTCATCAAGAGTTGAAACCACATCCATTTTTTCATCGGAAGTCATACGCTCCGGAAGGATATTGGTATCTGATATAACCCGTACAATCAGCGATTCTGTCAGGTCTTCCATGGATTTCGGAAAAGTCTCGCTGTGCTCTTCCTCTTTTGCTGAAGCGGAGAAATCTTCTTTGCGTACACTGCGATCAAACCCGGCACTGTGAATAACTTTATTAATAAGGTCACGGGCGGCCAGCATGTCGGAGGTGTCCATGTTCAGGCAGAGCATGCCGAGCAGCTCCCCTTCTGAATCCTTGATGAAATATGTTGCTGAATGAAGGATATGGCCGTTTCTGCCCTCAGTGGTATAGCCCATCATCCAGTCTTTCTCCCGGTAGACCTCATTCACCATGAACTTAAGGGCCAGATCGGTCAGCGGAGCGCCTATTCCGCGCCCGGAAATATGTTCGTTGGCAATGGCAAGTACCGAATTTTCCTTGCTGGTAGTATCATGCAGGACTACCTCGCAATTTTCGCCCAGAAATGTTCCCAAGAACTCAACAAAAGGAACATAGTTATCAATCTTTCTTGGTTTAGCTTTGGATTTGGCTGGCAAAAGACTCTCCCTCATAATAATTTTTTATCAGCTCCAGAATTTTTTGTACTCATGATAATTTTTTTGTCAATCCTACTTTTAACAAAACCGATTTGCGCAAATTTTCACTAAAACCTAACACTGTATTTTTGTTCGCACCCGTTGTATGCTTTAAATTACCTTCCAACATCAACACCTTACTGAATATGTCCATTGATAAATTCGATTTTGACTCGACCCTGCTGACCGTGAATTTCGCGACCCGTCTTCTGGCTATGGAAGTTGACCGGGACATTCTTGTTGACCGAGTTCTGGAAGCATTTTGCGACCTTGGCAACTGTCAGGACGCAACCCTGATGATGTATGATGAATATGACCAGCTCAAAGGAATTGCCGCTTCACTGCAAAGACGCAGATTCATAATTGATGAAGAAATCCCGCTGACAAAAGCAATGGAAGAGGCCGCCCAATCCCTGAAACCGGTAGTCCGTCCGGTCTGCGACGATTCAGTATATCCCCTGCCGTCCAAATGTTGCGATACGGACAAAACCTGCCTCTGTGTACCACTGGTCGGTTCCCGAGACCGCATCAGAGGATTTGTGACTCTTTACCGTGCCAAGGAACAACAGTGGGATATTTCCGAACTTTTTCAGTTGGGAATAATATCTACGGTAGCAGCAATTTCTTTCGAAAATTCAAGACTTTTCCGCCAAACCATAGAAGACAGCCTGACCGGACTGTATATGCGCCGCTATCTTTTCATCAGGATGCGCGAGGAAATACAACGATTCAAACGCCGCGGTGGTCCGCTATCCGTGATTATGATTGATGTGGACAATTTTAAGATCGTAAATGACACATACGGGCATGCCACCGGGGATGTGGTCCTGCGTTCCGTGGGCCATATCCTGCACGAAAACAGCCGTCAGGGAGTAGATATTCCCTGTCGTTACGGCGGAGAGGAATTTGTTATTCTCATGCCCGGTTCAGAAAAAAAAGAAGCTGAAATTGTAGCGGAAAGGATCAGGGCTGCCTGTGAAGCCGCAAGCATTTCCGCACCGGAAGGAAGAATACGGATCACTGCCAGTTGCGGAATTGCTTCTGTTGAAGAATGTCAGGAAGCGTCTGCCGATGCCTTGCTGAGTATTGCAGATAGACGTCTGTACAACGCCAAGGAGTCCGGGCGTAACCGGGTGGTAGTAAAATAAAAGACTGACAGCTTAACGCTGCCAGTCCATCAAAATTTCAATTCGCCCGGTGTGCTCGTCTACACGTTTGCTACAGCCCAAAGAACTCATGCGCGTTGTCTGAACAGGCTTTCCAGAGTTCATTCACTTCCATGCCCTTCAATTCCGCTACCTTGGCGGCAGTGAAAACCACAAATGCAGGCTCGTTGCGCTTACCGCGCCACGGTTCAGGAGTCAGGTACGGACAGTCAGTTTCCAGAACCATACGCTCTACCGGAATGGACTTAACCGCTTCCTGCGCAAGCTCATTCTTTTTGTAGGTAACAGGACCGGGGATGGAAATGTACCAGCCGTGATCAATGATGCGCTTCGCGGTTTCCGCATCACCGCCGAAACAGTGCCAAAGCAAAGGCTTGCCGGACCAACCGAAATCTTCCAGCACCTCAAGGGTCCGCTCATGGGCATCACGACTGTGGATAACCACCGGAAGCTCCAACTCTTCAGCCAGCTGGAGCTGCTTGCGAAACACATCTTCCTGCACATCGTAAGGGACACGGTCCCAGTAGAAATCAAGCCCGATCTCACCAACCGCCTTCAAACGCGGATCAGCCTTGAAAGCCTCGCGCATGGCATCAATATCTTCTTCCACGAATTTACCGGAATCATTGGGATGTACGCCCAACAAAAAAAACACTTCCGGATAATCCGCAAAGAGTCCCTTGTTTTCATGGTAGGCCTGCGGCCCCAAGAATACGTTACCGATTTTGCCGATTCCGCTTTCCTTGGCCCGGGCCATAACTTCCGGCAGGTCTTCGCGGAATTCATCCTGATCCAGATGGGCATGGGTTTCAACGCCCGGAATATTTATGCCCACGTTCTGGGGCAATGCTCTTTTTTTCTTAGCCATTTTATTATTTGATGCGCTACGCGCTTTTTGTTGAAAAGATTTTGCCTCCGGCGGCTTAAACCCTTTTTGTAAAAAGTGTTTAAGAATCCCAAAAACTTTTAGTAGGGGATTTGAACTTTCACGGAAGGCTGTGTCTGAGAGGCACAAATTTCAATCTGAAACGAATAAGAAAATCTTAAAACTTGTCCCAGATATCCAGAACAGTCTTTTCCTGCTCTTCCATAGTATATGAACGGATGGTCTGTTGCCCTGCTTCAAGAGCACTGTCAAGGATGGGACCGCCATCGCGCCAGAGATTAATGGCTTTTTCAAGGTTGAAAGCAGCATCAAGCACGTCAGCATCTGCGGACCAGAATCCGTTGCCGGACCACGGCACTTCACGCAACGGCCACCATGGTTTGAAGGTTGCGCCTTTAATCTGGCGCATGTAATCCCAACCTCCAAAACCGGAAAATCCTACGGGAATACAGCCGGAAGCTAGAGATTCAAGAGGCGGCAGCGGGCAGCCTTCAGGAAAACCGGAAACAAGAAAAATGTGGCAGGAACGCAAAGTATCAGCCACGCCTTGCGCATCCATCCCGGAAATCTCCACCCAGCGGACCTCAGCACCGGAGTTACGGGATTCAAAAATTGATTTTATCTGGCTCACAAGAGCCTTATTCTTGCGCGGCATGTAAGCAATCTTGATCTTCCCGCCGGGCTTTTTTTCTGGAGGAGAAAACAGTTTCGTATCAATCCCCGGCCTCAGGATCGGCGAAACCTTGCCAACGGTCTGCTGCATGAACCATTCAACAGGATGGGAAACAGCCAAAAAAGAAACCGGCAGATTAGCCCACGAAACACCATCCGGCAAAGACGAAAACAGATAGGCCCAGTTCTGGCAGTAAACCACACAACGCGCCCCGGCATTCAATCCCGGCGCGAGGCTGTTCACCCAACCCTCAGGCACCAGCCAGAGATCTTCCGGGGTCAGTTCAACATCATCCCAATGAACGGGATCAGGATACCCTTCCGCGATCTGCGGCATCCAACTCCCTTTTTCCCGCATGACAAGCTGAACATCCTTCCCGTGACGGACAAGAATTGAAGCAATCTGGCAAAATACTGTGATCCCACCGGTAGGCTTACGAACCGGAGGTATAAATATATATGTTTTCATAATTTGTTTCCTTGGACGGAACATACAACTGATCCAATTAAACAACAACTATCCCAAACAAAGCAGTGAAACCCTATTAAAAAAGTTGGGGATTCTAAAAATCTTTGCATCAAAAGCGCGATAGCGCATCAAAAACATTCATGTTATCAAAACAACGTGACAAACGAAGCCCAATATATAATCAGCGGCCTGATGGGCCAGCAATTCAAACTCCCGGACCTTTTAAACGAGGTTCCTATCGGTATTGCTGTGCTCGACATCGAGGGCAGGGTCAAACTGGTCAACCGCGCATGGCAGACCATCACCGGAGCTGATCCCGATTCCATGCAGGACTTGAAATGCTACCTCGGACTTCGTTGCGACTATTGCTTCAAAGGCTGCCCGGTCATGGCCGACAAGGCGGATTTCCAAACAGTATCTGTAGATGCGGATATTATCGACCGCACCAGGGCCAAGGTCCCCATCCGGCTCAATATTTCTCCTATCGTCAACAGCGACAATGTCATTTCCGGATACATCGAAACCATTCAGGATATCCGTCAGGTCGCGGAACTTAGCAGCACAGCCAGCAAAGCATACTCGCTGGGCGGATTAATCGGTACCAGCCCGGAAATGGTTAAAATTTTCAGCATGGTCCCTTCCATTGCTGCCACGGACTCATCAGTGCTGATCACCGGTGAAACCGGAACAGGTAAGGACGTACTGGCCGAAGCCATCCACAATGCCTCGGACCGTGCAGGAGCACCTTTCATCAAGGTGAACTGCGGCGCCCTGCCGGAAACCCTGCTCGAATCCGAATTGTTCGGACATGTGAAAGGAGCTTTTACCGGAGCGAACGAAGACCGTCCCGGACGAATCAAACTGGCCCATAACGGTTCCTTCTTTTTGACCGAAATCGGAGACCTGCCACTTCCCCTGCAGGTAAAACTGCTTTCCTTTCTGGACGATAAGGTAATCTACCCGCTGGGCAGCTCTCGTGGTTTTAATGCCGATGTACGTGTCATTGTGGCCACCCATCGGGACCTGAAAAAGATGGTTCAGGACAAGACCTTCCGCGCCGACCTGCTCTTCAGGCTGAACGTGGTCCATCTGCACCTGCCGCCCCTGCGGGAACGCGGCGACGATATTTTATTGCTCAAAAATCATTTCCTCATGGAATACTGCAATAAATTCAACAAGAAGATCAAAGGTTTCTCCAAAAAATCAGCCAAAATTTTATCGGCCTACCGTTACCCCGGCAACGTGCGCGAACTGAGCAATATCGTAGAATACGCGGTCAACTTCTGTGACCGGGATTTAATCGGGTCCGCACACCTGCCTGCATATCTGACCGAACAGGATATCCTGCGCCCGGTCACCGAATCCGTCCATGCAACTCAGGAAATAACCGCCCCTCTTGGATATTCCTCGGCCCAGAGCTGGGATGATGCTGAAAAGCAAATGATCATGGATACTCTGCTCAAATGCGGAGGAAGGAAAGGTGAAGCCGCATCAAGACTGGGCTGGTCCCGCGCCACCCTCTGGCGCAAGATGAAAAAACACTCCATCAGCGGATAAATTATGTCGCATAAGATCATGATCCCCCTGCTTAACAATGAGGTAGCCCCCCGTTTCGACCTTGCTACCGACGTAATGCTGGTCAAAGTGAAATCCGGCGGAGAACTCAGCGAACGCATTATTGTTTTACCGCAGGCTTCCGCTGATGACCTCTGTGCTCTTGCGACTTCCGATAACACAAACGCCGTGGTCTGCGGCGGAATTGATGACGAGCATTACCAGTATCTAAAGTGGAAAGGGATTGATGTTCTCGACGATGTCATCGGCCCGGTAGAAAACGTCCTTCAAGCATACAAAGACGGGACCCTTTCCCGCGGCGATAATTTTTATCGCAAATAGCCCGCAATATAACTCCCTATAAAACAACTACGTTTTTATCACGTCACCCTGTTTTGTTTCTATTTGTTTCATTTTGTTTCTTGAGAAACTTTTCACAATATTTCATTTTGTTTCAACAAAAAGAAACAAAAAATCTTCCTCCAAGCTTAAAACTCTGTTATACATGGAATTATTTTATCTGGCACAACGAGTGCTTTAGGAAGTCGGGTGCTGCAAAGGCCGAATCCCCGGTCAGCGGCGAAGACAACATTCTGAAGCATGAAAATAATGATTGTTGAAAAGGACTCGGAATTTCGTGAACACCTTGTACTGCGACTCAGGAGTGAAGGCCTGAACGTCACAGAATCCGGTAATCTGGACGAGGCAGAAGAATTCATCCGTAAGAACAAACTGGACGGCATAGTGCTGGGTCTCTCTGAATTCGGACGGAGTTCTTTAAAATTCATGGAAGATATTTCAACAACCGTTCCTGATTTGAAAGTTGTTCTAATTAATCGGCACAATAAGATTCCGCTTTCCATTGAAGCAATGAATCTGGGGGCATGTGCTGAAATTTCTGTTCCGGTGGATATTGCCGCGCTAATAAAGACACTGCGCAGATTCTGCGCACCTGAAAACTAAGCGCTAAAGTCCTGCCCGGACAACCTAAATAGGGGGAAAATGTGAAAAATTTCAAAGCAAAAGACCTGATGATTCCAGCAGATGAATACTGCCGGGTAAAAAAAGACACCACACTTCACGAAGCAATGGCACAACTGGTCATACAGAGTGAAAAGAAGGGTCTTTCACATCCGCATCGTGACCTGCTGGTCGAGGACGAAGAAGGCAAAATCATCGGAAAAGTAACCATGCTCGATATTTTTAAATCTATGGAGCCGAATTACTTCAAAAAGGAAACCGGCAGGCACCAAAACGCCTTAACCAGAGAGTACGTCCAGAAAATTTATACCGACTTCAACCTCTGGTCTGAACCGTTGAGCACTCTCTGCCAGAAATGTGCAGCATTGAAAGTCTCAGAACTGATGCATACCCCGCACCTGACTGAAATGATTAACGAGGATGACAGCATCGATAAGGCTCTGCATTCATTTGTACTCGGCCTCCACCAACCAATTTTGGTCCAAAAAGACGGCAATGTAACCGGGGTGCTGCGCCTTGGGGACATTTTTGAAAACATCAGAAAAGCAATTCTCGCCTGCGAGATTGAAACAGCCTAATTGTAAGGAGCTGAGATAATGACTGCTGAAGTTGCAACCAAGCCCGGATTTGATTTCAAGAGGCTGTTCTTCATGCTGCTGGGCATTGCCCTGTTCGCTATTGTCTATTACTGCCCGGCATGGCCCGATGCAGTAGACCCCGGCGGGCAGCATTTTGTTTTAAGTAAAGAAGCTAAAGGCGCTATCGGCGTTTTTCTGCTGGCAGGTACATGGTGGGTTTTTGAAGTTGTACCCATCGGCGTAACCTCACTGGCCATCGGCGTACTTCAGGCCATGTTCTTTATCCGTGACCCCAAGGTCGCCTTCAAAGATTTCATGGACCCATCCGTTCTCTTTATCTTTGCATCCATCATGATCGGCCTGGTTTTCACCAAAACCGGACTGACCAAGCGTCTGGCTTACAAGATGCTCATGGTTGTCGGCGAAAAGACCAGCCGCATCTATCTGGGCGTATTCGTTGTAACTGCCTTGTTGACCCATATCATGGCTCACACCGCTGTTGCTGCGACTGTCTACCCGCTGCTGCTGGCAATCTACTCCCTCTACGGCGAAGGGGACAAGCCCACCAAGTTCGGTAAGGGCCTGTTTATCGGTATGGCTTTTGTTGCCGGCGCCGGCTCTATCGTCACCCTGCTCGGTGCTGCCCGTGGCGCAGTTGCCATCGGCTTCTACAACGAGATTCTGGGCAAGGACATCACCTTCTTTGAACTGTCCTACTACATGGCCCCCATCGGCTGGACCATGATCTTCCTGCTTTGGGGCTTCTTCATGATTTTCCTGAAGCCTGAAAAGGCAGTTATTCCCGGACTGCGAGAAAAGGCAAGAGAACTCAACAAGCAGATGGGTCCGCTGTCCCGCGATGAAAAGCTGGCCGCAGTTCTTGTCGGTGGTGTAATTCTGGTCATGAGCCTGAGATCCTTCATCCCCGAACTGAAGGCCATCGACAAGACCTCCATTATCCTGCTTTCATCCATTTCCTTCTTTGTATTCAAGATTCTGGACATCAACGACCTTGAAGATATCCCCTGGAACATCATCCTTCTCTTTGCTGGTGCCATGTCCATCGGCTTCTGCCTCTGGGATACCGGCGCGGCTAAATGGATGGCGGTCAACTGGCTGGTTCTCTTCCAGGATTCAAGCGGATTCGTATTCATCATGTCCATCGCCTTCTTCGTCTTGATGATGACCAACTTCATCATGAACGTAGCGGCAATTGCAATCTCGCTCCCGGTGGCCCTTGTTATCGCGCCTTACCTCGGCGTGGCTCCGGAAGTAATCCTCTTCGCAGCTCTGGTTGTTGCGGGTATGCCTTTCCTCCTGCTGGTGGGTGCGGCTCCCAACGCCATTGCCTACGACTCCAAGCAGTTCACCACCGGGGAATTCTTTATGTACGGTATCCCCGCAAGTATCATGCTGCTGGTTGTTGTCGCGATATTCGTCAAGATCATCTGGCCCATTATGGGTATGCCCGTCTTCTTGCCGGGTTAGCAATATCAAGTTATAAGGGACTATTAAACATAGGGCAGGACGGTTCCGGCAAGGCATGCCGGAACCGTCCGACTTGTGAAAACCCTGCAGCCGGTTTCCGCCTACGACTTCCGGTGCTCAACCAAAAAGCGAGAAGGATTTATGAAACAGCTGGATAAGCTTATTGACCATATTGTCAACCGAGTAAACGTTAACCTGCGCGAGCCGCTTGTGGATGTAGGACCTTACATTAAGGGCCTTATCCCCGAAGACAGCTTCGCTCTTTACTACGCATTCTACTCTCTGACCTACAACCACCCTCTCATGTTTAACTTCCGCCACTCCAGCATTGGCGGGACGTACTTCCTCGGCAAGTGTAAAGTAAACCACTCTATCCTCTATAAAAGTGATATCCGTGGAGATGAACTCAAGAGAAAAGGCTGCGAGGTAGAAGTCAACGGGCAGAAAATCAAGCTCCGCGACGACGAAGTCATTAAGATCCGCGACAGTTTTCTGATGAAAACCCTCGTGCACAACAACTCCCACGACCCTGAAAACCTTGAATGTTTCAAAATTTCAAACACAGTGTCTCTGCACTACGCAAATATTCACGGAACTTCCGTGGAAGGCTGTTTCCTAGAGCCTTTCTCCTCAGTTGACCTTTCCATCTGCCACGACTGTGCAGTTGGAGCATACTCATACGTTCAGGCCGGAGAACTTTCCCACAAGCGCATTAAAGCTGGTCGTGTATGGGTCAAGAGGGACGGCGCATTTGAGTTCAACTACCAGTACCCCGAAGAAGTACTCTCCAAGTACATCCGCATGGAGAACAACAGGCCCAAAGGAATTCTCATGGACTTCTTTGATGACCGCAAAGAAGACTTTGTTCCCATCTACTCTTCGGTTAAGCCCGAACTCGCAGTCAACGTGCCCAAGGGAGCATCGGTGAGCCCCTATGCCGTCCTTAAAGGTGACTGCAAGGTTGAAAAAAATGTTCTCGTGGCCCAGAGATCATACATTGAGAACTCTACCCTCGGCCCCGGCGCCAATGCGCAGGAAAACTGCTATATCATCAATTCCACCTATGAAGGAAATGACGTTACCGCTCACGGCGGTAAGGTTATCCACTGCCACCTTGGACAGCAGGTATTCGTAGGTTTCAATTCTTTCCTCAATGGAAAAGAGAATGCCAAGGTAACAATCGGAGCTGGATCGATTATCATGCCTCACACTATAATCGACGCATCAGAGTCCTTGAAAATACCTGACAATTCTCTTGTTTGGGGCTATATCAGCAAGCAAGAAGATCTCGAAATGCACTCGATTCCTCTATCTGACTTCGCTGCACTCAAAGGCCAGTTCCGTCTCGGAAACATGACCTTTGAAGGTATCGGAGCAAAATTTGTTGATGGATTCCGGCACCGTATCGAACATATTCTCGAAGCAAACGGTGCATTCTGGGATGGTACCGAAGAAACCGCGGGCCATTCCCAGCAGACTCAAGACATCTCCTTCAATATCCTTCAGCCTTATCCTGAAGGAGAATTGCAGGGACTCTATCCGGAACTGACAATCGACCCGCTGGTTCCCAGTGATTTGTAAGGTAGCATCTCCGAAGTATTTTTTTTCGGAAAACCAGACCAAATTCATGCAGATGGATTTGATCTATGCTAAATTAGAAAACACAGCTCACTAGGTTCCACACAAAAGGCAAAAGGAGTAACCCGTGCCCAAAACAATATCACAGGCGTTGCAGAAGAACCTACTAGGTAATTCTCCCGACTGGTACAAACTGACCATTATCGGTTTTCTCGTACTCAACCCAATCCTTCTGGCCGTTGCCGGACCGTTTATCACCGGATGGGTGTTGATCGGTGAATTTATCTTCACCCTTGCTATGGCCCTCAAATGCTACCCCCTGCCCGCAGGTGGTTTGCTCGCAATCGAGGCCGTGGCGCTCGGTATGACTTCACCGGATACAGTGTACAAGGAAACCCTGCACAACTTCCCGGTCATTTTGCTGCTAATGTTCATGGTTGCAGGTATCTACTTTATGAAAGACATGCTCCAGTATGTTTTCACAAAGATCCTGACAAAAATTAAATCCAAGATCATCCTTTCACTGCTGTTCTGCTTTGCAGGCGCTTTCCTGTCAGCATTCCTTGACGCGCTGACAGTTACCGCGGTTATCATCGCTGTGGCATACGGATTCTACGGAATATACCATCGCTTTGCCTCTACAGGTAAATGCTCCGTATCAGATGACTCCCTGCTTAAAGGCGAATGCGTGAGCCACCTTGGAGAATTCCGTGGTTTCCTCCGCAACCTGCTCATGCATGGTGCAGTAGGTACAGCTCTTGGTGGCGTATGTACCATCGTAGGTGAACCTCAGAACCTGCTCATCGGGCACGTGATGGAATGGCACTTTGTTGAATTCTTCGTACAGGTTGCCCCTGTTTCTATGCCTGTTCTTGCTGTAGGCCTTTTGACCTGCATCATGCTGGAAGTAACCGGTATTTTCGGATACGGATTCCAGCTGCCCCAGAACGTGCGTGAAATCCTTGAAGAAGAAGCACGTAAAAACGATGCTGAAATGAGCCTGAAGAAAAAAGCAGCCCTGTTCACTCAGGCTTGTGCAGCTGTCTTCCTGGTAATCGCACTGGCACTGCATATCGCAGAAGTCGGTCTGATCGGTCTGGCTATTATCGTTGCTCTGACCGCTCTTAACGGCGTAACTGAAGAACACCAGATCGGACACGCATTTGAAGAGGCTCTGCCCTTTACCGCTCTGCTGGTTGTTTTCTTCTCCATTGTCGCGGTAATCCACGACCAGCACCTCTTTGCCCCGATCATTCACTACGTACTCGAACTTGAAGGCAAAACCCAGCTGGCAGCTTACTACCTTGCCAACGGACTCCTTTCCATGATTTCGGACAACGTATTCGTTGCAACCGTATATATTTCCGAAACTCTGAAAGCATTCCAGGAAGGCATCATTGACCGTCAGCAGTTCGACCTGCTCGCAGTTGCCATCAATACCGGTACCAACATCCCCAGTGTTGCAACTCCTAACGGACAGGCTGCATTCCTGTTCCTGCTGACCTCCGCCATTGCGCCTCTTATCAGGCTCTCCTACGGCGAAATGGTCAAGCTGGCCTTCCCTTACACTGTAACCATGTCTATCACCGGCCTAGCCGCTGTATGGTACTTCCTGTAAAAACTGGCCAAGTCAGAAAAATTAAGGCCCCTTCCGGTTCTCCGGCAGGGGCCTTTTTAGTTTCAAATCCTGAAAACTGCTTACTGCTGCATGCGGGCGATGATTCCGTCCAGTTCTTTTGCCAGCTCAGACATCCGACTGACAGCTTCCGCTGACTCATTCATGGCCTGCGCAGTTTCTCCGGCGATAGTGTTGATCTGTCCGGTAGAACGGCTGATCTGCTCACTCGCTGCAGACTGCTCTTCCGAAGCAGTTGCAATGGAACGAACCTGATCAGCGGTCTCGGAAATTTTCTCAACAATCTCCTTCAGGATATCACCGGACTGGTTAACCAATTCGGTAACTTCGCCGATAGCCTTGGTTGACTTCTCGGTATTGGCAATATTTGTTTTCGCACTTTCCTGAATGCGGCCTATATATTCGCCTACCTCACTGGTGGCATTCATAGTGCTCTCTGCAAGCTTGCGAACTTCATCGGCAACAACGGCAAAACCGCGTCCGGCATCCCCGGCGCGGGCAGCTTCAATAGCGGCATTGAGCGCCAGCAGGTTGGTCTGGTCAGCAATATCACTGATCACACCCATAATATTACCGATACCGTCAGCCTGCTGTCCAAGATCCGCCATATCCTTCTGCATCTGATCGGACTGGACACGAACCAGTGCAATAGTCTCAACAGCCTGTACAACTTTCTGCTCACCTTCACCAGCCTTCTTCTGAGACTCATCTGCAAGTTCGGCGGCAGTAGAAGCGTTACGCGCAACCTCAAAAACAGTGGAATTCATCTCATCCATAGCAGTTGCGGCCTCGCTGGCCATAACCGACTGTTCCTCTGCACCGCGGCTCGACTGCTCAACCTGTGCAGCAAGGGCTTCAGAAAAACTGGACACCTGATTGGAGACTTCAGTCGCATTAGCCGCAGCCTCTGAAATCATAATGTTGTTTTCTTCGATACGCCTCTGCTGCTGCTTAATCTCAGTCATATCGGTAATCATAATAAAGGCGCCAAGCATCTGCCCATCCAAATCAAAAAGAGGTGAAGCATTCACCAGCACATTACTGATTCCGCCACCTTCTACAGGGAGTTCTGCTTCAATATTCCTCTGAGCAGCATTTTCAGCCATTACCTTACCGGCAGTTGTGGGCCTGCTGGACTCACTATACACAATATCCCCGACAGTACGGCCTAAGTAATCCTGAGGATTGCCGCGCTTGCCCACCAGATCAAGCATATCCTGATTCAGAAAAAGAGCTTTTTCGTCTGCATCAGCCACAATACATGGAATGGAAATACCATTCAGTACACCTTCGGAAAATCCGAGCTTGTTTTTCAATTCCGCGACCATGTGGTCAATATTCTCGGAAAGATCCTTAAGTTCGCATACATATTTACCGGTCAATTCAGCCTTGAAATTTCCATGTGCAATTTCGCTGGTGAAATCGCGGATAGTAGCCATGGGTCCGGTAACCAACCTGCGAATAGTAAAAACAATAACGCCGACAAGAAGCAGGACCATCACAGAACCCATCGCAATGAGAATGTTACGTTCCTCAATTGCGGCCCGACTCAAGTCGGAAACATAGGCGGACATGCAGACCACCCAGCCAGTGGAAGGCACAACCTGAAACATCTGGACCTTAGCCCGGCCTTCCCATTCATATGCGGTCTTTCCCTTTTGTGAGGCAAGGCTGTCCTTTACAAACTGATGGCTGGTAAAATCTTTAAGGAGAATTTCCTGATTAACCTTGTGCGCGATCATGCGCCCGTTTTTATCCAGGATATAGGCATAACCATCATCCCCAATGGAAATATCACCGATCATGGCCAATGAATATTCCTGCCAGTCCACTGAAGAGAAGAAACCACCCAGAAGCTGTCCCTGTCCATTACGGACCGGGACGGCCATGACTACAATGTAACGACCATCAAGCTTGGACTTTAAAATTTCGGAAATGGCAAAATTCTTGCCACTCAATACTTCCTGCACATATTTGCGGGAGCTCAGATCTGCCCCTGCTGCGGACTGGCCATTTTCCTTAAGCCCGAAAAGAATCTTTCCATCAAGGCCAAAAGCTCCGAGTGAAGCAAGCTTGCTGTTGTTCCCCATCTTCTTACGAAGATGTGTCATTATCCCTTCCCGGTAACTTTCATCTGTAAATGCATCCTGCAGCTCTGCATTGCTGGCATAGTCAGCAAGGTCACTTTTGGAAAGTTCCAAGAACTGCTCCACTTCGTTGACTATTTTATTGTTCAGCACTTCCATGTTCTGTTCCTGAATTTTCAGAACTGCTGAATTTGTCATGGAGCTGACTACCACCACTAAAGATATAACCGAAACTGAAACTATCACAGTAATCAAGACTGCAAGAGCGCTATTGATACTCTTAAATTTCATTATTGAACCCCTTATGATTGTCTATTAACACACGCCATTAATCATTAGGTAAAACCATTAATACTCCCAGACTAAAATCATATTATTTTCATCTGTGTTACATAAATTTATAATTGCTCTTACGATGGCATGGAGAAGATCATTGTCTCAAAAATAAGTCCCCATACTGATTTTACAGCATGGGGACTATAACATGTTACAGTAGCAACAGTACTACTAATATCAATTCTGCATACGCCCGATGATCGCATCCAATTCTCTGGCCAAGCCGGACATACGACTGACCGCTTCTGCGGATTCATTCATAGCCTGTGCTGTTTCTCCGGCTATAGAATTAATCTGCCCGGTAGAACGGCTGATCTGTTCGCTGGCTGCGGACTGCTCTTCCGATGCAGTTGCAATGGAACGCACCTGATCATTGGTTTCGGAAACCTTATCCACTATATCCTTCAAGACTTCACCGGACCGATTGATCAAGTCGGTAACTTCCATGATGGCCTCAGTAGATTTTTCCGTATTTTCAATATTTTTGCGGGCACTGGCTTGGATGCTGGAAATATATTCTCCAACCTCATGGGTGGCAGTCATAGTCTTCTCTGCCAGCTTACGGACTTCATCAGCAACCACGGCAAAACCACGCCCGGCATCACCGGCGCGGGCAGCTTCAATGGCGGCATTAAGCGCCAGCAGGTTTGTCTGGTCGGCAATATCGCTGATAACCCCCATGATGTTACCGATGCCTTCGGCCTGTTTACCGAGGTCGGCCATATCTTCCTGCAGCTGTTCTGATTGGGCTCGCACCTCGGTGATAGTCGAAACCGCGTTGGCAACCATGCGTTCACCTTCACCGGCTTTTTTCTGAGACTCAAGGGCAAGGTCTGCGGCAGAGGAGGCATTTCGTGCGACTTCCAGAACAGTGGAATTCATTTCATCCATGGCAGTGGCAGCCTCACTTGCCATTACCGACTGCTCTTCCGCACCACGGCTGGACTGCTCCACCTGCGCCGCAAGGGCTTCGGAAAAGCTGGAAACCTGATTGGAAACCTCCGTGGCACTGGCTGCAGCTTCAGAGATCATTATATTGTGCTCTTCAATCTTCCGTTGTTGAGTGCGAATTTCCGTCACATCAAACCAAATAGCCACGGAGCCCAGCATCTGCCCGTCCATATCATAAAACGGGGTGGTCGAGACCATGATATTCTTATGCGTACCGGAAAAAGTCGTATATTCAGTTTCCTGCTGAATCTGGCATTCTTTAGCTATTGCCTGCTGTGAAAGAGTTTTCCTGTTTCTATCTCCAAAGAAGAACTCGCCCGCAATCATGCCGACGACATCTTTAACTCTGACCCTGCTTTCGATCAGTTCGCAAATCTGTGAGTTGACCCAGGCAATTTTTCCGTCAGGACCGACAATACAACATGGAAGAACAAGCCCATTAAGAACACCTTCTGAAAAGCCAAGCTTATGCTTCAATTCCACAACCATATATTCAACATTGGCAGCAAGATCTTTAAGCTCGCAGACAAACTTCCCGTTCAACTCTGCTTTCAGGTTACCGGCAGCGATCTCGCCGGTATAATTCCTGATAACCTCCATGGGCTTGGTTACCTGCCTGCGAATAACAAATACAATCATGCTCACCAGAATAATGATCAACAATATCCCCAATCCGCCGAGAACATTGCGCTGCTGTGTTGCAGCCTCCGTCAGGTCCGATTCATAAGCCGACAGGCAGACAACCCAATGAACCAGAGGAACTCTTTTAAAAGAAATTACTTTTTGCTTCCCTTCCCACGAATAAGAGAGAAAACCGTTATCCGCAGACAAACTCCTGCGCACAAAGTCGTAGGAGGAAACATCTTTCATAATAAGTTTGGTATCGTTATGAGCGATGATATGGCCTTCATTATCCAGCATAAAAGCATATCCATGCTTTCCTATACTGATATCACCTATTAATTTCTCAACATATTCTTCCCAACTGTATACTAAGAAGACACCACCGAAAGCCCGTCCGGTCATGTCTTTGATGGGTGCTGCAAATGCGAGATTATATCCTTTCAACCCATCATATTTAAACAGGTCTGAAACAGAATATTCCTTACCGCCAAGTATTTCCTGCAGATAAGGACGGTTTTTAAGATCCATACCTTTGAGGCTCTGTCCGGACTTGGTCCACCCGTAAACCACCTTCCCGTTACGATCGACAACACCGATAGCATTGGCTCCTTCATGCTGATCCAAAGCCTCCTTAAGAGATTTGCTGGCGCTGCTCAATGAGTACGAATCAACAAAGGCACGGTAGTATTCCTTATTTTTGGAAATTGTTTTCAAATTGACAATTGCTCCGGATGCAAAAGTTTCTATCTGCTGCCCGAGTTCATTATTAAGCACTTCCATGTTCTGCTTTTGTATACTGTATACAGCAGATCTGGTCATTGTATTGACTACTAAAACCAGAGATACAATAGCAATAAACACAACAATTGCTATCAAAACAGCGATTCTGCTGTTTATATTATTCAATTTAATCATGATTCCCTCTCTGCTACGTTTTAATTTGCAAATAACCCCCATACACTTAATGAAAATAAAATCAAACACGTAAGCACTTACTGGTAACAGCCTGAAAATACGGGTAATTTTATCAAAAAAAAGACCCCGAACCGCATACGCAGTCCGGGGCCCTTATAATATAAGGCGTCTTTATTTTGATTTATTATAATCTTCCAACAATCCATTCATCTTATTAAGAATTTCACCGCGTTCCTGCGCTACTTTCTTCCACTTCTTCTTTTCACTCTTCAAAGCCTCAATGGTATGCAGCAGATCCTGAATCGTGTTGGCGGGATAACCATGCTTGGCATAACTTCCCTTACGAAGTTCTTCATCATTTCTCTGGCGCAGAGCGCGTAACTGACTTGCTGATAATATCATAACTCATAAGCGGTTAATGGTTCCGGTCAGTACACAAATTACATTCTGACAACTTTCAACGCAAGCACTTATAAAACGATATAAAGGCACATAAGAAAAAAGTCCGGAAAAGCACTTTCCCGGACTTTAAAATTATCAATCTGTGCACCGGAGCCAGACTAGCCACAAGTACATGAACTGTAGCTATACTCAGTCCTTTCGCGATACTCTTCCTGTTTACCCTTGTTCCAGCGGTTAACCGGGCGGTAGTAACCGACGATGCGGGTATAAACCTCAGCATCTTTACCGCACTCAGGGCATTCGAAGTGCTCACCGTAAAGGTAGCCGTGATCTTCACAGACAGAGAAGGTCGGGGTTACCGAGATGTAAGGAATCTTGGTGTTGGTCATAGCCTTGATGATGAAGTTTTTCAGTGCGGTGGTATCCGGAACTGCTTCACCGAGGAAGGAATGGAACACTGTTCCCCCGTTGTACAGGGTCTGCAGATCGTTTTGGTGTTCAAGAGCGTAAACAACGTCCTCGGTAGCACCTACGGGCAGCAGGGTGGAGTTGGTGTAGTACGGGGTATCACTACCGGAAGTGTAGATATCGGCATAGAGATTCTTGTCGATCTTGGCCAGACGGTAGCAGGTACCTTCACCCGGAGTAGCTTCAAGATTGAAGAGGTTGCCTGTTTCCTCCTGAAACTGAACAGTCAGGTCGCGCAGGTGATGCAGAACCCTCTGCATCAAACGGGAACCGGAGGGGGTATCGATGCCTTTACCCAGCAGGTTGTGGCAGGCTTCGTTACCACCGATCAGGCCGATGGTTGAGAAATGCCCCTTGAAACCGTTCTTCAGGTAACGCTGAGAGAAGGGGAACATGCCGTTCTCAAAATTGGCGGAAACCAGCTTACGCTTGTACTCCAGAGAATCCTTGGCCTGAGTGGCGTATTCGGAGATCAGATCGAGGAAATCTTCCTCACCCTGTGCAAGATAAGCCAGCTTGGGCAGGTTCAGAGTAACAACACCGATGGAACCGGTAAGGTCTCCGGCGCCGAACAGGCCACCGGTTTTCTTGCGGATTTCACGCAGGTCCATCTGCAGACGGCAGCACATGGAGCGAACGTCCTCGGGATTGAGGTCGGAGTTGATGAAGTTCTGGAAATAGGGTGCGCCATACTTGGCGGTCATCTGCAGCAGCAGCTCGCCCACTTCACTTTCCCACGGAAAATCCGGGGTAACGTTGTAGGTGGGGATAGGGAAGGAGAAGATACGGCCGTCGGAGTCACCTTCAAGCATGACTTCAACGAATGCACGGTTGATCATCTCCATTTCCACTTCGTATTCACCGTAAGTGGTATCCTGGAACTCTCCACCGATGATTACCGGCTCATTAGCAATGTGCTTGGGCGGAACCATATCAAAAGTGAAGTTAGTGAACGGGCTCTGGCCGCCCCAACGGGAGGTGGTGTTCAGGTTGAAAATAAGCTTCTGCACCATCTGCTTCACGCGGTCATAATCCAGACCGTCATGACGGACAAAGGGAGCGAGGTAGGTATCAACGTTGTTGAAAGCCTGAGCACCGGCCCACTCGTTCTGGAGAGTGCCGAGGAAGTTCACCATCTGTCCGGTGATGGAATCGAAATGCTTTGCAGGACCGGAAGAGCAACGTCCCTTAAGGCCGAAACCGTCCAGCAGCAGGTCACGCAGGGACCAGCCTGCGCAGTATCCGGCAAGGCCGAAAGAAAGGTCATGGATATGAAAATAGCCATGCTCGTGGGCAAGCCTGATTTCCTCAGGATATTTTTCAAGGCAGTAACGGGCCTGAACAGCTCCGGACATGTGCAGCATCAATCCCTGAAAGGAATGGCCCATGTTGGAGTTTTCATTTACGCGCCAGTCGGAACGGTCAAGGTAGCTTTCAATGGTTCCGGCGATATCGAGGTAGGTTTCATCCTGACGGCGCAGTTCGCGACGTTTTTCGCGATATATGATGTAGCGTTCGGCTACAGAGTAAAGACGGTTCTCCATGAGAACGAGCTGAACCATGTCCTGAACCATTTCCTGTTCAGGAACATCAACATCGATGAGCTTTTCCTCAACCTTGCGGCCAAGACGCTTACTCAGCAGAGGATCTTTGATTCCGCTGGCTTTCAAAGCTTTAAAAATTGCTTCTGAGATTCGCTCAGTGGACCATGATTCGAGACAACCGTCACGTTTGAGAATTTGTTTGGGCATTTAATTACCTGTAAAATTTGTCCGCACCCATCATCGCCTGCGCCAGAAAAAGAACGCAGAAAAGGAAGCAACCTCCCCAGATTGCAAGCCCACGGCTGAACCGTGCCTTATGGTGGTGTGCATTTTGACGCAGGTGACCCGGTAGGCGCATCCTGCAGGACTTTTAGAACCGGAAGAAAGTCAGAAACATAAGATTCCGGTCAGTTTGAACCGACCTGCCAAGCTGGTGTGACCTCCTCTAAACAAAAACATACCTATGAATTTGCATGGGAGCACCGGGCAGGCATGCTTCAGGCCGAGGTGCTGGCTCGGGGTCACACAGAGTGCTTCCCTGACAGCGGCAGTACCGCCCCGGATTCAAACCGGGTTCCCGACTAATCAGTTTCCATATGCTCAGAAAGCAGAAACAGATTCCTGAAGTGCTGACGACTTGATGGAGTCTACCAGACTGAAAAATTCGGTCAAGACTCTCTAGACTTTTTCTTAGATAATTGCAGTTCAGCCTTAGAGCCATCAGGCATAGCAGGTGTTGAACATAAGTTTTCCACAGTTGTTCCTTCGGTGTTCAAAAACTTTTAAGATCCTGATTTTGAGGAAAAAATATGAGCCTTGAAAACATTTTTTCAAGGCTCATATTTCGAACAAAAGTTTTCCACAATTGTTCTTAAAATGTTCATAACGCCAAACACACTCCTAAAACGCACTATTCATTTTTTCAATACAGCCGAGCAGGATCACTTTTTCTTCTTCAGAAAATTCAGAGGTCAACTCTTCTATGAGTCGTAGGTGCAGCCGGTCATGCTCCTCGAACATTTCCTGCCCGCTCTCAGTAAGCTCAACGATAATGGAACGACGATCGGTCTGGTGCGGTTTACGGCAGACAAACTCTTTATCTTCAAGGCGGTCTACCAGCACAGTCAGGGTTCCGGTGGTAATACCCATGCGCTGGGCCAGTTCCTTCATACGCATAGCCTTATGAATGCCGAGCACTTCAAGGGTATGCATCTGGGGCAGGGTCAGCCCTTTTTCACGGACCACATCATGCTCCCATGAAGAAAGCTTTTCGTAAAATTCAATCACCGCATGGTTGAGCTTGTCGAGCACATCCACCTCATATATTTAAATAGTTGTGTAACTGTATATCGCGAATGCGATGGTCATCACCCCGGCAGTACGCATTACCAGAGGCTCCACCCAATCCTGTTCAAGGGTGCGTACAAATGATGCCGCCCGGTAAATGGCATAGATCACAGCCCCAAGCGCAATAGCGGTTCCCACGGCATAACTGCCGAACACCGCTGTTCCCTTGAAGACACTGCCGGAATCAAGGGCATATTTATACATGATAGCGACAGTAGGACACGGCACGATCATATTCACAAACCCGATGGAAAAAAGTCCCCAAACGGTCACGCTGCGCAATGATGTTTTCCCGTGATTGCATGAACATCCGCAACCGTGATGGGAATGACCGTGATCATGATCGTGCTGATGGTGAACATGGTGGTCATGCTCCCCGTGCTCATGATCATGGTCATGGCTATGCAGCAGTTCCGGCTTGATAATCAGGATTGCCCCCAAGATTACCAGAATCAAGACGGTTATGATGTCCACGATGTATGTCAGTGAGTCCGGGATGGTCAAGGATATAGACCCCAGAGTAAGCCCAATACCGAGGCAGGCGAGAGTCGTCCCCAGAATGAACGCACTGGTCAGTGAAAAGACCCGTTTACCGTTCTTCTCGCCGTACACAAAAGGAGCCAGCACCAGCCATGAATGACCGCAAGGGTTGATCCCGTGAATCAAACCAAGAAACAGGCTGGACTGCATGGCAACTAGAAAGATTGAATCAAAATCCACTTTGAACTCCATATAGTTCGAAAATCGAATTAAACTTGTTTCAAGCTACTTAGCTCCAACTTAATTTGATTGTCAAACCATTTGTACAGCGAAATAAAATTACTCTTACAAAAAAGGCCCGTCCGAATCTAATCGGACGGGCCTGTAAGCTGTATTTTTCGTAGTTTAAAACTACTTTGCTATTTCAGCAAATGAACCGCGCAGTAAACCAGCAAGATCCTGCGGACTCAGCTCGATATCCAAACCGCGCTTGCCACCGCTCACATAAATGGTTTCAAAATTTTCTGCTGAGACGTCAATTACCGTGGGCAACAACTTCTTTTGCCCAAGCGGACTTACCCCGCCGACCACATATCCGGTGGTGCGTTCAACCAGCTTTACGTCAGCCATGGCTATTTTCTTGACCTTCACGGCCTTGGCCAGAGATTTCAGGTCGAGCATTTTCATGACCGGAACTACCGCTACAAAGAGATCTTTCCCGCTTCCGGCTACCAGCGTCTTGAAGACCCGAGCCGGATCAACGCCCAGCTTTTCCGCTGCTTCCTTGCCGTAAGCCTCGGCAGACGGATCGTGTTCATATTCGTGGACGTTAAACTTTATTTTCTTTTTCTTAGCTATATTAATTGCAGGTGTCATAGAGGCTTTCTACACAAGTAGGGTAAGGCTTGGCAAGACGGCTTAGCCCAGCATTTTGTCGATGAAACCCTGCGGAGTGATTTCATCCAGTTGCAAACCATAATGGTTGCCCAACTGAACAACTTGCGGCGGTAGCAGGCCGCAACGCTCAAGCAAGTCATTATTCATGAAAAGGTCCGCAACCTTTCCGTCAAACTGTTTTTTACCCTTCTCAAGACAAATGGCCCTTGAACAATTTTCAGCCACAAAATCCATATCATGACTGATAACAACCACTGTCCGCCCTGCATCCCTGAGCTTACTAATTTCGCTCTCAAGCATCAGAATCTCGCGCGAATCAAGTCCGGCAGTCGGTTCATCAAAAACAACTATACCCGTATCCATTGCCAGAACCGAACCCATGACCAAACGCTTACGTTCACTGAAACCAAGATCATGAGGATTACAATCCTTCAGTTCCTGCAGGCCCATTGAAGACAAAAATCTCTCGCCCAGTCCTTGGATACGATCAGCTTCATAACCCAGATTTTTTGGTCCGAAAATAATTTCATCCCATACAGTTGCCTTGCATATCTGATCATCAGGATTCTGAAAAAGCATGGCAACCATTCCTGCCAGCCGCGAAACTTTCTCCTCAGCGGTTAAAATACCATTTACTTTCACACTGCCGCTGGTTGGATGCAGAAGTCCGTTGAAATGACGGACCAACGTGCTCTTACCGGAGCCGTTATGACCGAGCAGAGCTACAATTTCGCCCTGATTCAGAGTCAACGAAATATCTTTAAGAGCTTCAACACCGGACGCGTAGCAGAAAGAAAGATTCGTTACCTCAATTGTCATTACGAACCTCCAGACCTTCAACAACTTCACCATAGGTCGTTGCCAGCGCCCGCCCTTCTGCCCAACGTGCTCGCTTCCGGGCCAGTTCGGCAACCTTACTGAAACGGGTCCAGTCCAAACCGATATCCTTGATTAACGGAGAGACAAGGACCTCAGCAGGCGGCCCGTCCAAAACGATCCTGCCTTCATGGAAGGCTATGACCCGATCGGCATAAATGGCGATGCTTTCCAAACGCTGTTCAGCGAGGACAATGGTTTTCCCCTTACTGCGCAAACTGTCCAAAATTTCAAAAACCTGCCGCGCCGCCATGGGATCGAGAAAGGTGGTCGGTTCATCAAGAACAAGCACAGGTGTATCGCAGGCCAGAGCAGAAGCAAGAGTGACTTTCTGCAATTGCCCGCCGGAGAGATGATGCGGAGAACGTTCGGCAAGATTTGAAAGCCCTGTCAAAACTAATGCTTCATCAACGCGCTCTAAAATCTCAGCACGGTCCACACCCCGGTTTTCAAGGCTGAAACCGACTTCCTCGGCAACGGTGAAACGAATACCCGAAAGCTGACGTTCAGGATGCTGCATGACTAAAGCCACGGATTCGGACAGTTCTGCCAAGGAAGTGGCAGAAATATCTTTACCGCAAACACGTACATTGCCATCAAACTCACCATGATAAAGCTGAGGAACGGCTCCGCACAGGGCATTGCAAAGCGTTGATTTTCCGCTGTTGTTGGCTCCGATCAAGGCTACGAATTCCCCTGCACCGATTTCAAAATTCAAATCATGCAAGGCAGGAGAAGCCGAGGAAGCGTAGCTGTAGGTAAAATTTTCAATCTCAATAGGTGACATAACTATAAAGCACTGTTTTGTAGATCAGGAGCAACACGCAAAGCAGCAACATCAAACATCTGCCAATCCGCTGCGCCGGGGAATCTGCGACCACCCGTATAGACGTTCGGACTCCCTTGGAGCTGAATCCACGCAATTCAAGGCCAATGGCCCGTTGTTCAATCTCGGCAAAAGCTCCCAGAATCAGGGGGGAAATCAATGGGGCAATAGAACGCGCCCTGTTCAGGAAGCTCCCTTCGGAATCAAGGCCCCGCGCCCTTTGCGCATCTTGAATAGTCTTCACCCGTGCCCGCATAGCCGAAAGCATGAGCAAAGGACTGCCGCAGACATAAGCAAGTGATGACGGCAAACCGGACTGAATCAGGGATGTGATCAAATCCGCCGGATCAGTACTGAACACAAAAATTAGCGAAGCAGTCAGAACTGTAACCAATTGCAGCAGGATGGTTGCGGCAAAGGCCAACCCTTCGGTATAAAGTGAAATCCCATAATATGAAACCAAGACACTGCTGTTACCGGGATAAAGCAGCCCGTGAATCGTAATCATGAACAGGGCAATGGGCAGCAGGGTACGCCAGACGAACTTCCAGACCCGTCCCGCAACCCCGGCCATTAATGCCAGTACCGCATTTAAAAGCAGCAACACCGCATCCGGCCAAGGTCCGCCCGGAGCACAATAAACCGCCACCCCCGTGAGCAGTACGAATGTAAGCTTGCTCAGGGGGTGGACGGAATGGATACAGGATTCTCCCTCATTAAAAAGGGAAGTACTTTCATTCGACAAAGACTTTTCCCTTATGCCTTTGCCAGCGCAGGAAAACGTGCAGCTGTTCTTGCGGGAAGGCTCTTCACAATACCCCAGACCAGCACGGCTGTGGCAACCTTGTCGATAACATTAGTGGTGAACACGGTCACAACAACGGAACCGAAAAGATCACGGCCCAATGCCAACAGATATGCCATGGCAAAGTCAGCACCGCTTCCGGTAATACCGCCGAACATGTACAGGCGGATAGGCACGGCAACAACAGAGTTGAATACGGTAATGATCAGACCAGCGATAATGGAGGTCCACCATGTTTTAAACATACCCATACGGGCACAGACACCGGCGGCAATACCGATTACCATTGCTACCGGGGCAAAAGCTGCGGCAACGGGGGAAGAAATAACGCCCCAGATCAGGTTGGTGATAAGTCCGGCAAGTCCACCTGCCCATGGTCCGGCAAGTACACCCACCATTACTGTTCCTATGGAATCAAGAAAAATTGGCAGCTTAAGCAAAGAGACAAGCTGACCAACGGCAATATTGATGACGATTGCCACGGCAATCAGAACCCATGTAAATGTTGTAAAATCCTTTTTAATCTGCTCGCTAACACCCATCCCACTCACTCCTTATTTACCGGTTTGTGATTTGATTTCCAGTTCCGGATAACCGGTCTGGGGGTCGAAACTTCTCAGAAAGGAATATTCCGGAAAGACAGCCAGCACTATTTCAGCAGTAGTGTAGACCCTGCTCCCCTCCATCAGATGCGCACCGATGGTTTTGCCTTCCCCGTCGGATATGGCGATATGAAAATGCGAGCCGTAGTGTGAGAGCACCCCGGTCAGGGATACTATCTCAAAATACCCGCTTAGCTCCGTGCTTTCGCCCTGATTGGCAAAACGCAGGACGGCCTTGGTCAGACTGCCCACACAGGTAAGCACACATGCGGCTTCAATTTTCTTTTCCTGCGCAATACGTTCCAGTTCAAGCAGGAGGTCCTGCCCCGGACTGAATCTAACCGCCAATGGTTCCATACAACAACTCCATTCCTGATTAAGATTGGCCATTCCTTTAAAGGAGCTACAAATACATCACCATTTTAAATACTTCCAATCGGAATTAGAGATAATTCAACATAACATGCATTCAGAAAAACTATATCTTCGCTAATAATAAAACCCCGCCAGCATGACTGACGGGGTTTCTTATGTACTGAGCAAGGCAGAAAGCCTGCCCGTGTTTTAATTATTCAGAAACGGTCTGGGGCTGGCCCTGAGCTGCGCCTTTGTAAAAGACAGGAATATCATCGCTGCCCAAAACGTTTCTACGCAGCTGATCTTCGGGAAGCTCAGCCCAAGCGCTCCTGTTGGAGAAGTAGAAGAACACACCCATTGCCACCCATACAACCATGCACCAACGGGAAGCTTCACTGATGTAAGCCGGGGAACCGGGAATAAGCAGCAATACGATGCAGAAAACTGAAGCAAGGGTTCCCATGCCGCAGCAGAACATCTTCAGAGAACGCTGGTCAACATCGGTAGAACCGAGGATTACACGACGTGCAGCAAGGCAGGAGAACAGGTAACCGATACCGGTACCAACAGAACTCATATCAACAATCCAGACAATAACGGAACGTCCGGCAAAAGGAGTGAGCAGGACAATGGCGATGGTGAACAGGATTGCTTTGTAGGGTGTGCGGTACTTGGGATGGATATCGCCGAACCATGAAGGCATGATTCCGGCACGGGCCATACTAAGCAGCAGACGGGAAGTAGCAATGTAAAAACCATTAATACCGGTGCAGACAGCACCCATAACGGCACAGGCCAAGACAACAGCACCAAGCTTACCGAAAGCCATGGCTGCAACTTCACCAGTAGCCCATGCAGTACCGCCGGCAGCGCGCATGGCATCCATTTTAGCCAGCATTTCAGGAACCGGGATGGCAATACCTACTGCAAGGGTAACCAGAGCATAAAGAACAAGACCGCAGAGAATGGCGATGATCATGATGTTGCGTGCGCGGGAAGGCTCGAAAGTGAATTCCTCTGCAGCCTGCGGAACAGTATCAAATCCGGCGAAAAGAAAGGGGGAGATAGCAAAAATGATCAGCACGCAGGAAATCATGGAGCGGTGCTCGGCGAAAAGCGGAAGCAGGTTTCCTACTTCAGCAGTTTCAAGGGAAGCGGAACCGGTGAACAGGGAAACAATACCGATGGTCAGCAGGAAGGTCAGCATGACCTGAAATTTACCTGCAAAGCTGTTACCACGGTAGTTCATCCAACCGAAGAGCAGTGTTGCGGCAGTCATCAGGATTACCTCACCGGTATAAACCTGCCATCCTGCAATTGAATACAATGGACCGAACTCAAAAACACCCGGGAATAGGAAACGGAAAATCAATGCCAGAGCGGCAACGTCGATGCCGATGATAGCTATGTACCCGAGCACGAGTGCCCACCCGCAGACAAAAGCCGCAGTCGGCCCAAAGCCGACATAAGCATATGCAAACGCGCCGCCAGCAACAGGGGCGTACTTAATCATGTAGCTGTAGCAGACAGCTACGAAACAAATAAGAAATGCGCCGACACCGAAGCCGATCAGGGTCCCCATGATACCGGCCTGCGGAAGAAACATATCACCGGGGAGAACAAAACAACCCCAACCTACGATTGACCCCAGCGCCAGTGCCCAGACCTGAGCGGGCGACATTGATTTTTCTAATTCCAGTTTTTCTTGTGACATCAGATTATCTCTTTGTTTTATGAGTTCACGGCAGACTTCCCCTGAACTTCAAGGTGTCCAACCCCGGCAGTTGTTCCTCCTCGAACAATGTCCGGCAACTGCCTGCTGCCGCGTTCCGGTCGGCGAAAAATGGCTGCACCATCCAACATTGACCGGACACATTCCGCCATGATTCTGCTAAAGCAGCATGGCTCTCCTCTCCTTTGCAAAGAGCGAACGATATCTGTACACTTTCAATCACCTGATTCAGCAGCCCTACCAAAAGCTGCTTGATCATTTAAGCAAACAGGATGCCAATTCGTGAAATTCTTCACCATCATCTTAATATTCAGAAATAACTGATTTATTTTTTCAAACTATCATCAATGCCAATAACGCAAACTCAATAATTTTTTATTTTTCAAAAGTTTTTTTTATTTTTTTATAAATTTCTTTAATTCTCCTAAATCCCATTCAAAAGCAGCCGATTACTCACCCGCGCCAAGGTGATCATTGACTTAACCAATCAAATCAAGACCATATCTAAAAACATCCAATCTCATCATGAAAAATCGCCGAAAAGGCATCCCCTTTGCAACCCGGAAGATCGTTATTTTTTTCATTAAGGAGGCTCCCATGGCCGAAAATAAACGGACCCAACTCATTGAGCAGATCATCAAACTGGAACTGGATATGTTCCTTGCTGTTAATAACCGCGGCGGCACCTCACTTTGTCAGGAGCGTCCCGAATCCTTCCGCATCATGCGCAACATGACCCACTCTGTCCTCCCGGACGAGTATCTTGAATCATATCTCGCGGACCTTGAGCAGGCCGCCACGGACAAGCGCAACCTCATGACTGAAAAATATGCGCTCATGGAAGGCCTTATCCCGGTGCAGAACAATTCCCCGGCAATTACCGAAATCGTATCCATGGAAAGCGAGTGGCGCAAAGAAGTTGCCGCCCAGTTCCCACGCTCGGTACACCCTGACGGTCACCAGTCCTTCTGCATTTATCTCGGCAGCGAACTGCAGACCTATTCACCCAAAACCTTGGACATCTATCTTGCTTACGCACAGTCCGTGCAAGAAAAACACGGCAACCTCGTACGCGAAAGATACGAAATCCTTATGCGCATGCTGGGTTACGAATCCCTCACCCACTGCGAAGAATCCATAGCCAAACCCGCAAAGTAAAATTTCATGTTTGATTCACCCCATACCCTTGTATTCCTGCTCTGGCTGATCGGCGGATTTGTATCCGGGGTCAGCGGTATCGGCGGGGCCATGGTCGCTGTTCCGGCAGCGGCCGTGTTTATTCCCATGCAGGAACTGGTGCCGCTTGCCTGCCTGCTGAACGTAATCATGGACGGCTCCATCGCGGCCATGCATTTCCGCCATTGCCGCTGGTCCGCACTCAAACCGCTATTGGTCGGTTCCGTACCCGGAGCCTTTGCCGGACTGTACATCCTGACCTTTGTATCCAGCTCCATCCTGCAGGGAGCCGTTGGTGCGCTGCTCATCTACTATGTGTACTGGCAACTCACCTTCAAGGTCGAAAAAACTCACCCGGAATCATGGTCGCGGGGCAGTGCCGCCGGATTCGGTGCCAGTCTGCTCGGCACCGCCATATCCTTTGACGGACCGCCCATCGGAGCTTACGGACTCTACGTTGGATGGCAGCCGCGGGTATTCCTCGGCACCCTCGGCGTCTTCTTCGTAATCCGTGCCACCTTCACTTGCGTACTCCAAGCCGGAGCCGGGCTGATTACCCCCGCTGTAATTGATTACGCCATCTACGGAGCTCCGGCCACACTCATCGGAACCCTGCTTTCCTTCCCGGTCACCAAGCACATCAATCAGGACCTGTTCCGCAAAGTGCTCATGACTGTGATTGCTTTAGCCGGGGTCGTCTGTTTATTTCGATCTTTTCTGTAGATTTAATAATCGTCTTCAATTCCAAGCTGCTGAATCTTATAGCGCAGACCGGCTCCAGTTATCTGCATTATCCGGGCGGCCTTGGCAACATTGCCGCCCGTTACCTTAAGCACATTCCTGATGCACTCGGTCTCATACTGCTGCACACAGCTTTTAAGCGGAACCACGCTGTTACGCTTGATCATATTGTAATCAAAGAAATTCTTCCCGAGCATGGAATCATTGATCTGCTGCGGAGCTGCGATTTCAGAACGCGGAACAGCGGGCATAAACGACTTCTCGCAGGCCTCGCGAAAATGGCGAGGCAGATTCTCCACACCGATGGAAGTGCGATTCCCCAGTAAAGCCAGACTTCCCTCAATAACGTGCAATAACTCACGCACGTTACCGGGCCAGTCGTAATCAAAAAACATCTGCACAACATCCGGTTCCACCCCGATCAAAGCTGGTGAAATTGTCTGCTCCGAACGGGCAATAAAAGAACGGGTAAGCACAGCCAGATCCTCCTTGCGTTCCCGCAAAGGAGGGATGGCCAGACCGACAACGGCCAGACGATAAAAAAGGTCACTGCGCAGAATACCTTCACTTACAGCATTGAGAGGTGCTTCGTTAAGAATGCTGATCACCCGCACATCTACGGGAATTTCTTTTTGTGAACCGAGCCTGCGAACCCGCTTCTCCTGCAAGACACGCAAAAGCTTGGCCTGCAAGCCCAGAGGCATGGAGTTAAGCTCATCAAGCAGCAGGGTTCCGCCGTTGGCTTCCTCAAATAAACCGGGCTTGTCAGGGGCGTCGGTGTAGGCACCTTTGGAGGTACCGAAAAGAATGGCCTCAAGCAGGTTTTCAGGAATAGCTGCACAGTTCTCGGCAATGAAAGGCTTGTCCCGACGGTCACTTTCCATGTGGATGGCCTGAGCAAAGACCTCCTTACCTGTGCCGCTCTCACCCCAGATCATGACATGGGAGGAAGACTTGGCAGCAGTTCGGGCCTCGGCCAGCACTTCGCGCAGGGAATCATCCTCGCCGACAAGGGAATCAAAGGTGTAGTAGGAATAATCCTTATCGCGGGAAGCAGGCTTACGTGATCTCTTATTGCTAACGCCCAAGGGAACTGAACCGGTCCAGAGAGTAAAGGTGATAACCCCGTCCTTGCGACCCTGATCATAGAGCGGAAAGAAGTCGGAAACAGTCCCGGCAAGGTAATTGTTGGTGGTCTTGTAGAGATAGCTTTTGCGCAGGATGGGTTCACTTTTGCGCAGACACTCCACAGTGGGAATGCAATCCAATTCATGCGGCACGTAAAGTTTGGTAATATGCTGCCCTTCCACATGAATTCGGGTAAAGCCGTCCGCCCTGCGCTGGATGGGATTCATATACTCGCAGTAACCTTCGGCGTCCACCACAGCCACGCCGAGTCCCAGATCATCCCAGATAGCAATCATCTCAGGAGTGAGCATGCTGCGGCGACTGACATTAAAAAACTTGTCCTTGCTAAAATACATTTTTCACAACCTCTCTATTTATCCGGAAAAGCCAGACAAGGCTTGAATCTCCGGCTACTGATTGGGTCGATAAATAAAAAAATATTTTTTAGCAAACCAAAATTTTCTTTAAAAAAGAAAAATTTCTTTCTTTTTACTTTTTTTCACACACAACACAATCAAAACAGATTGTGAGTATTTAAACATCATAATTACAGAATGTTAGGTATAATTTTATTCAAAAAAAGCATCTCTGGCACAGCCCGTGCTAGTGACGAAATTAACAAGCGAACGAATCGCACTTTCAATCTACCTAAAAGACCAAAAACAATAGCACAATCACAGGAGATGGAAATGAATACAACTCTGTCTGCAAAAGAAGAAACCCAGACTGCCGCAGGATACGGCATCAATTGGGATACAGCTGAAGACCGCGTCAAGGAACTCAAAAATTTTCTCATGAACGCTCCCCAGATCATGGACCCCGAGCGTCTCAAGTTCCTGAACGAAATTTATGAAAAGCATCAGGGTGAACCTGTAGTATATATCCGCGCCAAACTTTTCGAACGCGTACTGACCCAGAAAAAAATATTTCTCGACGGCAACCCCATCGTAGGTACCCTTACAGGTGTCCGCGCAGGTGTTTACGCATACCCAGAATGGAACGTTTCCTGGATCAAAGAAGAAATGCAGATGGCCAAAATGGCTTCCCTCGGTGAAATGAAAATTCCCGCCGAGACTCAGGAACTGCTCGAAAAGACCTACAAGCTCTGGAAAGGCCGCACCTGCGTCGACCAGAACAACACCATGTACAAGGAAAAGTACGGAGAAAGCGCCAAAAAGTACGCCAAAGCCGGCATGTACTACGAAAACGTTTCCGTTGCTTCCGGTTCCGGTATTGCCGACTACGGCCTGGTGCTGAATAAAGGTATTCGCCACCTCATCGAAGAAGTTCGCACCCGTCTCACCGAGACCCAGAACACTCTTGCAAACAGAGACAAAATCGATCTCTACCGTTCCATGCTGATCACTTTTGACGCGGTAATCAAACACTCCCACCGCTATGCTGATCTTGCTGAAAAAACCGCTGCGGAAGAGTCCGATCCCAAAGTAAAAGCAGAACTGCTTGAAATCGCAGAAATCTGCCGTCGCGTTCCTGAACACCCGGCCCGCAACTTCCGTGAAGCTATCCAGTCCTTCTGGTTCACCCACCTCTGTGTAGCAACCGAGCAGATGGCTTGCGCTGTTTCCCCCGGTCGTTACGGCCAGTACATGTACCCCTTCTTCAAGAAAGACATTGATGAAGGCAACCTGACCCGCGAGCAGGTTCTGACCATGCTCAAGTTCCAGTGGATTCGTCACCTTGAACTGGGTGAATATCAGGGTAACTCCTACGCACTGACCCTTTCCGGCCACACCGGACAGTCCATGACCATCGGCGGCGTAGACAAAGACGGCCGCGACGCTTCCACCGAACTGGAAGAGCTCATGCTCGAAACCCAGATTCAGATGAAGAGCATTCAGCCTACTCTGACCCTGCTTTACCATCCGAAGCTCAAAGAATCTTACATGCAGAAAGTTGTTGAGTGCATCCGCGGCGGTTCCGGCCAGCCCCAGATCCTGAACAACAACGTAGTCATCCAGCGTACTCTTGCCCGTTTCGCACAGTACCCCGACGGCATAACCCTTGAAGATGCACGTAACTGCGGTAACTACGGCTGCGTATCCACCGGCGTTTGCGGCAAAGGAAGCTTCATCACTCAGGAAGACCAGCCCTGCCTCGCAAAAGTAGTCGAACTGGTGCTCAACAACGGTAAATGCCCTGTGACCAAGAAAATGGTCGGTGCAGAAACCGGTGATCCCACCACCTTCGAAACTTTTGAAGACCTCTACGAAGCAGTAAAAGGACAGCTGGACAATCTGTTCCGCATTTCCCGCGCCCACTCCGATCTCAGCCAGATGGCACGCCTGCAGGTTGTACCGAGCGTATTCCGCTCCGCCATGTACGACGGCTGCATTGAGAAAGGTATGTGCGAAGAAGCAGGCGGAACCCGCTACCCGCAGGTTAACCCCATCATGACCGCAGGAGTTGACGCTGCCAACTCCATCCTTGCCATCAAGCACCTTGTTTACGACACCAAGGTTGTAACCATGGACGAACTGATCAAAGCACTTAAGGCCAACTTCGAAGGTTACGAAGAACTGCGCCAGATGTGCTTTGACGCTCCCAAGCACGGCAACGACTACGAAGACGTACAGGCATTCGTACAGCGTTTCTACCGCGATGTGGATGAAATCCACCACGCTCAGGGACCGGACTGCTTTGGACAGCGCACCCCGCTGGATGCATACTCCCTGTCCTACCACAACTACTTCGGCGGAATGATGGGTGCTCTGCCCAACGGCCGTAAAGCTGGTGTGGCTCTTACCGACGGTAGTGTTTCCGCAATGCCCGGCACTGACAAGGAAGGTATCACTGCTCTGATCAAATCCGGTGCAGAAGCAATCGACACCGTCCGCTACGGCGCGAACCACTTCAACGTGAAATTCTCCCCCTCCGTGCTGGAAGGTCCTCAGGGTGCTAAGACACTGATCTCCCTGATCAAGACTTACTGCGACTTCGGCGGATCCCACATCCAGTTCAACTGCGTAAGCTCCGATACCCTGAAAGATGCGCAGCAGAACCCCAAGGATTACTCCGACCTCATCGTCCGTGTTGCGGGCTTCAGCGCCTACTTCACCAGACTGGACTGCGGCGTACAGAACGAAATCATCAAACGTACTGAATACGACGCTGGCCGTTGCTAGATAAGAAACATTCATATTGCGAAGGAGAGGACGTCATCGGCGCTCTCTCCCTTTCGCAGACCTTCACGACGGCTCAGTCCGCCGCGCAAGGCCTGAAAAACCAAAAGCGGAGACCATGATGAGCCAAGGTATGATCTACAATATTCAGCGTATGTCGCTCCATGATGGACCGGGACTGCGAACTACCGTTTTCCTGAAAGGCTGCCCGCTGACCTGCTTATGGTGCAGTAACCCTGAATCGCAGCAGGTAAAACCGCAGATGATGTGTTTTACCGACCTGTGCACCGGATGCGGAAAATGCGTTGAAGTCTGTCCCAACGGGGCAGTCATTGAGATCGACGGCAAGTTCGGGCGCGACACTGAGAAGTGTACCAACTGCGGTGCATGCACTGAGAACTGCGCAGGCAAGGCCCGTGAAATATCCGGCAAGATCATGACCGTTGAAGAAGTGATGGACGTTGTCCGCAAAGACGCACTTTTCTACGACAACTCCGGCGGCGGGGTAACCTTCGGCGGCGGCGAACCGACCTCCGGCGGACAATTCTTCCTCGATATGGTCGAAGCTGCGGTAAATGAAGGCTATCACGTAACCGTAGATACCTGCGGCTACTGTCCCGAAGAACGTTTCGATAAAACCATTGAATTGGCAGATCTCTTCCTGTTTGACTGCAAGCACATGAATCCGGAAGAGCACAAGAAACTGACCGGGGTGGATAACGCAATCATCCTGCGCAACATGGGCACGGCCCTTTCTTCAGGTAAGGAAGTACGCATCCGCATGCCGCTCATGCCGGAAATGAACGACTCAGAAGAAAACATCGCAGCCATGGCTGAATTCCTGAAAGGATACGGACGGGACAAAGTGGAAGTAATGCCCTGCCACGCATTCGGCCGCAATAAATACGCTGCTCTGGGCTGGAAATATAAAATGGACCGGGAATACACCCCGGAACAATTGGATGTGGTTTTCAAACGCTTTGCCGACTACGGCTTGAAAACCGAGATCATCTAATCTTTTTTAACGGCGCAATGAAATGAACTGTTCAAAGACTGAAAAGCTGATCTGCGAATCCACCGGGCGCAATGCCAGGGAACTTTACGGCAGCGATGCCATGTGCTGTTCCGAAGCAGTGCTCTGGACCATCAATCATGAATTCGGCGGAGGTCTGAGCAAAGAAATGGCAATTGCGCTGAGCAAAGGTTTCTGCGGCGGCATCGGTGACGCAGGCTGTATCTGCGGAGCCCTGTCCGGTGCGGTCATGGGTTTATCCCTGATTCTCTGCAATGGGCCACTCCCCGCCGGCGAGGATCAGGTTCGTTCCCTTTCCAAGGAACTGCACGACAGCTTTATGGCTGAACACGGATCAGTCTGCTGCCGTATCTTAAGCCGGGACCGCGACCATGAAGCAGAAACCAAAGGCATATGCCTTGATTACGTAGAGTCCGCAACAGCAATCTGCACCCGTTTGCTCCTTAACCCGGAAGCAGTGGTTCAGCATGAAGAACGCTGCTCCGCACCCTTCATAAAAGACTCAACAGCGGATCAAACCGCTTTGATATAAATAAAACATTAATGGAGAGAAAATATGTTTAATGTAACTGTTCCCGAAGAAATGCTTGATAAGCTCCGGGATATGCTTGAAGACGAAGATGAGGAAAGCTGCGTTCGCCTGAGAGAATACAAGGTAGGCGGCGGCTGACACGCTAAAATCGTGCTCGGTCTGGGCATTGACGAAGCAGATGAAGATGATGACGTTAAAATTGAAGTCAGCGATGTTTCATTTATCGCAGAAGAAGACTTCCTCACCAAATACGGAAAAGACTTTTCCCTCTCTTTCAGCGAGAACAAGGAAGTTGTTCTGACTGCACTCAGCGCATAACTCCTTGAAAGAACCATATACCCCTTAAGCGAAAACTCCTTTCGCGAATTAACGGACCTGCGACCTCCCTTGCAGGTCCGTTTTTTTATCTGAAATAAATCAAAAAGCAAAATTCAACCCAACTTTCACGCACCCCTTTTTTCATTTCAACACCCCAACAATCGATCCCTCCTTTACGAAAAGAGGCTTTAGTATTAAGTTGGGCCATTACTTTTACCTTCGGAGAACCTAACAACAATATTTCTGTACCTATTACTCCAATGAATCTTACTGCCAAGCTACTGCGAGAAATCAAGACGGTTCTATTGCTGTCATTTATTTGTGCCTTTTCCCTTTGCCTACCGGCTTATGCGGAGAACGAAACAACGGCACATGTAAATAACGGCACCTTAACCCTGTCCATGGATGAAGTGGTAAGGCTGACCATCCGCAACAACTCCAATGTTGCAACCAACTACCTGCAACGCGTTACAGAAAAATTTGATCTTGAAAAAGCGGAAGCCAAATTCGAACCGGTCATCAATATTGACGGTTCCTTCAATGCTGAAGCTTTCCAGCGCAACATGCGCATTTCCGATAACGGCACCCAGACCCCGGCTTCAAAATGGAATGCCGGAGGCAAGGCTTCCATTACCCAAAAAATCCCCACCGGGGGCACCCTCTCCTTTGTCTGGGATAATAAATACTCCGAAAACAGTGACGGAACCCTGAGCTACGACGGGGACTCTTCTGTTACGCGCTCAAAAGAATACACCCGTGAAGCATCCTCCAAGTGGCGTATCGAGCTGACCCAGCCCCTGCTCAAAGGTGCGGGAATTGATTACAACATGGCCTCCATCCGGCTGGCCCGCATTACCGACAAACGTAATATTCTCAGCTTGCGCGACAACCTCAGCCAGCTGATAAATTCAGGACTCAATTACTATTTCACATTCAAACAAGCCAAAGAGAATCTGGAAATCCAGAAACAGGCTCTTGAACGCTCGGAACGGCTGCTGGAAGTCAACCAATTCAAACAGAGCATGGGCCGCATGTCCGCCAGTGACGTGGTTCAAGCCGAAGCAGATGTGGCTTCTGGACGGCTTTCACTTGAAGAAGCACGCAACAGCCTCGATAAAGCGCGCCGCGACCTGCTTAACCATCTTGAAATGGACCCCAATCTTGAAATTGAGCCGGTAGAGGACGAAATACGGGACGTTGAGCCAGATTACGAACGATGCATGCTGGTGGCACTGAAAAACAACCAGACATACATGGACAAGGTTTTTGCGGTCACAGAGTCTAACATCAACGCAATGATGGCTGAGAATGAACGCGAATGGCAGCTGGACCTCAAGGGCGGCTATGAAGAAACACAAACATCAAAGAACTCCTACTCCGCCTCCACCAGTGCAGATGAACTCTCAGCCGGAATTGAACTTTCGGCACCCATCAATATATGGGGCGATGATCAATTGGAGAGAAAAAGAAAGCTTCTTACTGCCGAGGTGAATAAACGCAAGGCCAAGCTGGAACTGAAACGGGCCAAGACCAATTTACAGACCGAAGTTGCCAATGCCGTGCGGGACGTAAGAATGCGCTGGAAGATGATTGGACTGGCTAAAAAGAACACCGAGCTCAAAGCTCTGCAGCTGGAAAATGAAAACACCAAACTGATGGTAGGCCGGACCACCAACTTCGAGGTGGTTTCATATCAGAACCAACTGGTACAGGCCCAGCTCGCGGAAACCTCCAAGCAGATTACTTATGTTCAATCTTTGCTTATTCTTGACCAGCTCCTAGGCACAACCATGGAAACATGGCATGTTGAATTCAAACATAATGACAGGCAACTGGAAGAAGACCTCAATAACAAAATCCGCCCACTGGTCTGGACATGGTGGTAGGAAGATTCATGGATAATATGCTCGACACCCCTCTTCGGGAAACAATACTTCAAGTCATGAACGATGGAGTCATGATCCTGGGCAATAAAGGGATCGTAACCGGAGCCAATCCTGCTCTTGCCAAGATGCTGGGTATTTCCGGAAACGAACTGGAAGGCATGCCACTTATGGCTGTTGTTCCTCCGGTCGAAGAGAATGATGAATTCATGCAGACCCTGCTGGACACGATTTACAAAGACTGCACCATCAGCAATAGGGCAACCCCCTACTACAAAGAAGACGGAGAAAAAATTTACCTCTCAGTCAGCGTTTCGCGCCTGAAAGACAAAGACGGAGAATCCTGCGGAGCTGTTCTGGTCCTGCGCGACATCACTGAAATAGAAAAAATGCGTCAGGATGAAAAACAATTGAATCAAGAACTGACGCAGGCCATGCGCGATGCCGACGAGTCCAACAAGGCCCTGCAAAACTCGCTCACCCAAGGAAAAAAAGTCCGCTTCATAATTATAGCAGCCGTGTTCTGCTTTTTCTGCGCAGTTGGGGCATTCTTTTGGTTCAACCCGGCTTTCGTGGAAATACCCGAGACATTCAAGCCTGCGCCCGCATCAAACGAGAAAACAGAATACCAAAAGATGGTAGTCAGCACCCGTCCCTTCTCTCGTTCCATTTCCCTTTCCGGGGTTGTAGCCCCGCTGGAGGAACTTACTCTCGTCGCTCCCTTCAGCGGAATCGTCACCAAAACCGACTTTTTCTACGGGGAAAGAATACCCCGTAATCAGACTATCATCACTTTGGACACCTCTGAAATCGCCAGCAAGATGCGCTCGGCATTCACCGAATACATCAAGTCCCGTAAGAAATATTATGAGCTGACCAATTGGAAAAACACATCCGAAGTTCTCAAGGCCAGACGTGAACTGGAACAGGCCAAACGTACTCTGAGCAGTTCAAAAGCCAAGGCAGATGAAGATAAGATGCTGTTTGAGAAGGGCATTATCCCCAGAAACCAGTACGACACATCATTTCAGGAACTGAAGAATAATGAATCCCGGCTCGTTTCATGTCAGGAAAACTACCGCGATGTGCTCAACAAAGGGGATAATGAATATATTGAAATAGCCCGCATGGAACTTGCCAACGCAGAGACCAACTACAACACCCTCAAAGAAAAAATGTCCCGGGCAATGGTGACCGCCCCAGTATCAGGGGTAGCCTTACGGCCCAACTCTAAAAACGGGGATGCCAAGGAGATCACCAGCGGCATGAGTATAACCGAAGGACAGCCGCTGCTCTCCATTGCCAGCCTTGAAGGCTTGTCCATATCTGCAAAGGTGGACGAACTGAACATCAACAGCCTGCAACTGGGCCAACCGGTCACAGTTACCGGAGACGCCTTCCCGGACCACAAACTCAAAGGCG
Organism: Maridesulfovibrio sp.; assembly: GCF_963666665.1. Taxonomy (NCBI): domain Bacteria; kingdom Pseudomonadati; phylum Thermodesulfobacteriota; class Desulfovibrionia; order Desulfovibrionales; family Desulfovibrionaceae; genus Maridesulfovibrio; species Maridesulfovibrio sp. The sequence goes on along the minus strand of NZ_OY762999.1, from coordinate 3,782,353 downwards.
AAATCGCCATGATTTCCTCACAGGCAGGTGGAGAAGGCAAAGTGCCTACCTTCGAGACCACCATCCGTCTGCCCAACCTGCCCAAGGATGTAAGCAAAAATGTTCGCATCGGCATGACAGCCAATATGCAGGTGGAAACATACTCCAACATGAACGCAATCATGGTCCCCTTCACAGCCATCAACCGGGATGGAAGCAAGGTATTTCTGAAGATCAGGGAGAAGAACGGAACCATCCGCGAAGTGGAGGTTGAAACCGGATACACCACCATCAATGAAGTAGAAATCCTCTCCGGCATAGAACCGGGAACAACCATCCTGCTTAATCCGGAAGCGTTCTGATGCTCAACATTGAGGACGTACATAAATCCTACCTGTTGGGCACGGTTGAAGTCGAAGTGCTCAAAGGGGTCAACCTCAAGGTTGACGAAGGCGAACTATTGGCTATCCTCGGCTCGTCCGGCTGCGGAAAATCAACTCTTATGAACATTCTGGGCTTCCTTGATCAGCCCAGTTCCGGCACATACCGCTTCAACGGCAAACTGGCCGATAAAATGAGTGATGATGAACTTTCCGCCATTCGCAATCACGAAATAGGCTTTGTCTTCCAGCAATTTCATCTGCTGCCCAAGCTGACCGCCCTTGATAATGTCTGCCTGCGGCTGCTTTATCGCGGGGTGCCCAAAAAAGAACGGGAAACGCTGGCTAAAGAAATGCTGACCAAGGTCGGCATGGGCGAACGCGGAGACCACCGTCCCAATGAACTTTCCGGCGGCCAGCAGCAGAGGGTCGCCATTGCCCGCGCCCTGTGCGGGGAGCCTTCACTTATTCTGGCTGACGAACCCACCGGGGCACTTGATACCGCGACAGGAAAAGACATCATGGACCTTTTCCTGACCCTGAACGAAGAAGAAGGCATAACCGTGGTTATCATCACTCATGACCCCGGTCTGGCAAAACGTTGTAAACGTTCCATCCGCATGCGGGACGGCAGACTGGAGGGAGCATGATTCTGGGTGAAAACATAAGGGAATCCTTCCGTTCACTTATGGGCGCTAAACAACGCTCTTTACTGGCCCTGATCGGGATTGTCATCGGCATCGGTTCGGTAATCGCCATGGTCACCGTGGGTCAGATTGTCGAAAATGAAGTCATCCGCCAATTCAAGGAAATGGGGACCGATGTCTGCTCCGTACAGCAGGAATACGGGGGGGGCATAGATACTGGCTTTAATCTCCAGAATGTACTCAAGATTCCGCAGGCATGTTCCACCATCCGCACGGTGGCCCCCTATGTCTCATTTTACAGTGACCTTAAATTTTCAGGCAAACGCACATCCTGCCCCGCGCTGGGCGTTACGGAAGAATTTGCGCGTCTCTACAAGATCCCTATCGGTGCAGGCAGGTTTATCTCCGATTTGGACGGACATTCCGCCTTCTGCGTCCTTGGTGACAGTAAGGCAAAATGGCTGCGCGAGCAGGGGGAAAGCAATCCCATCGGTAAACAGGTAATCTTTGACGAACGCATCTACACCGTAATCGGCATTGCCGATGCAGTACCCATGGGAACCTTTACTCCCTACGAAATAAACGAAGGGATCATGATCCCCGTCAAGACCGCCATGCGCAGTCAGGACCGCCCGCAGATAAACACTTTCGGAACCCGCATGATAGAAAGCGGCATCAGTGAGCAGGCCACCGAACAGCTTAAAAGTTATTTCAAACTGACATCCAAGACCGAAATCAGGGTCACCAGCGCGGAAGAATTAGTGGCCCAGATGAAAAAGCAGATGCGCATGTTCACGGCTCTGCTGGGAGCCATCGGTTCCATCTCACTCATTGTGGGCGGCGTAGGAGTCATGAACGTTATGCTGGTTTCGGTTTCAGAACGTAAAAAAGAAATCGGCATCCGTCGGGCCATCGGCGCCAAACGCAAAGACATCCAGTTCCAGTTTCTGGTGGAATCCATCATCCTTTCCTTCATCGGCGGAATGCTGGGAACAGCATTGGGGGTCGGGGCCACGGCCATCATATGCAATTTTGCAAGCTGGAGTTTCTTTGTTTCCGAAGAAGCGGTCATACTCGGAGTAGGGGTATCAGCGGCGGTAGGCATCTTTTTCGGCTACTACCCGGCGCGGCAGGCTTCAGCCTTAAGCCCCATTGACGCTTTGCGTTCCTGATTCGACAGCTGCACCAACTACACACATAAACATCAAGCCGGCCCCCGAAAAAAACCGGCTTGATCCTTTTATGGTACTGCAGTGGCCTCAGGAATAACCACCTTTGCTTTCAGGCGCTTATCCTCATCATTTGAGGCTGCAGCAGCAATGGAAGTCCGTTCTTCATCCGAAAGTTCCGCACCGTCGGGAATCTGTACCGAGACGCGGGGCCGGGCGAACTCAATTCCGGCTTCCACAAATTTCTCCCTGAGCATTGCCAACACGTGCTTACGGATTGTGAACTGGCTGCCCGGACGGGTCATGAATTTAAGACGCATCCGCATGCCATACTCTTCCATAGCCACAACGCCCTGGCACTTAATATCGTCGAGAAGCATTTCATTGAACTCTTCATCAGCACGAATGGACATATTAATCTGTTTGATAATCTTCTTGACGTTCTTCACGTTGGTGTCAAAGGGCACCAGATAATGCAATTTCATGATTGCCCAGTCGCGGGTATTGTTTCTAACCACTTCCATGGCACCGAAGGGGATAGTGTACAAAAAACCGCGATGGTGACGCAGCTTGATGGAACGAACAGAAATAGCCTCAACGGTTCCTTTGGCTCCGGCGGTCTCAATGTAATCGCCGACTCGAAAGGCATCGTCCATAAGAAAGAAAATACCGGAAATTATGTCTTTAACCAAAGTCTGAGAACCAAAGCCAATGGCAATACCGAAAACACTGGCCCCGGCAATGAGCGAACCGATATTCACACCAAGAGCCGCAAGGACGATCAACATTGTCACTACAAAAATTGTGGCGAACAGGAACGTCTTAACCAGTTGCAACAGGGTGCTGAAACGATCACCCTCATAGCAATTCCCTTCATCTTTCCTTTTTTCGGCGATCTTACGTTCAAAAAAGCGGCTGACAAAAATCCAGACCACATAGGCCATGATCAGAGCGGACATTGATTCAAAAGCCGCACTGACTACCCTTTCGCCGAGATCGAAATCAAATCCCCAGACATCAATAAGATCAAAAGCAATTCCGCAAAACAAAAGAACCCGGAAACTGCATACCAAAAACGACTGAAAACGGCTGATATAATTACCATCCATATCATCTGCATCATTTGATGAAACAACAAAATCAGCAGCAAAAACTATCAGCTTCCGAATTCCCAAATCGGCCAGAAAGTAGAAAGGTAAGGCCAGCAGAGTCATGAATCCGGGGAGCATGGCATCAGCTCCAAGTACGACAAGAGTCAATTCCCAGAAAATCCAGAGACTCCAGAGATAGACCTGAGCACCGACATGCCAGAATCCGGCGAGTTGCCTGCCCATACTTTCTACACTGGTGCGGGCAATTATGAACGCCCTGATATTGAACCTGTTAATAAAGAATAGTGTTGAAAGGATTGAGATTACGACAAATCCAGCACATGAACCGACCAACAGATATATTGTTTCGCTTTTGTGCTCCAACCGGATGAGGGTATCCAAAAGAACACCCACAGCAATCACAACAGCTATACGAAGGGTCCAGCGATGCATATACCGGGCGGTATCTGTATGCAGATTAAAAAAACGCAAGGAAGGCGCATCAGGAGCCAGCAGAAAACGGGAAGCAAGACCGATCATTTCGAAAGTTGCCATTGAAAGCAGCCATGCAGCAAGCACAGGCCTCCCGGAGGTTCCGTCATGCAAAAGAAGCAGATAAATTGCACTGAGAGCAAAAGAGATAAAGACCAGTCCTATAACATTGATACAGGCCCGAAATAACAGACGGCCCATCTTCGTGTACCAGAGTGCATATTCCGGGATTTGCGAAATCTTAGCCCGCAACCCGGCAGTCATTTCCCTATAACCGAACATGCCCCCGACCCAGGCAAAAGTCAGCAGGAGCAGAACCAATCCATGTTCCCCCGGATTCATATTCCGGTTGCTGCCCAGAATAGAACGAAAGACATTGGGAACTTCATCCTGCGCAACAGCCGCCACTGAAAGAAAAGCAAAAATACGCTCACAAGCATGGGCCATCCCGTTCTTGAATTTCTGGAACCCGACAGGCTGTACAGCTACAGATTTCGACTTGGCGGCTTCTTTTTGCATCTCCGCAATGAGCATCTGGTGGACCTGCTCATTCGGCATTCCGAGAAGGATAGAATCAACCTCTTCCGGTGACAGATTTTCCGGAAGAGTCTGAACAACAGCCGGGGTATTTTTAACAGGCATCATGTCCGCAATCGATCCGGGTACATCTACGGCATAGGTATTAGGTGTCTGGAAGAACAGCTCCGCTACCATTAAGACCACATATAAAAAGTTTGTCTTTCGAATCATATTCGCCTCGCAAGAGCATCATTTAAGATTTTAAGAAGCAAACTATTCACGCTTTATTTTACGTATAAACTATATTCATAATACTTTTAAGCAGAGATACACGTACAATACAAAACCGTAATTATTCTATTGCTCAACGCTCAACAGCAAGGAGGCGACTTGGTCCTCCCAAAAGAAAAAGGAGGCTGCAGCAAAACGCCGAGCCCCCTTCATGTGGATGTGGATGTGGAGATGGAAATATTAATAAGCCTTGCGCCTGTTTATATTCTGTCCGATCACGCTGAAGGTATTCTCAACCACAAAAATGGCTTCGGGATCTATATCGAAAACAACCTGTTCTAGGGAACGTAAACGCAGGTTATCGGTAATGGAATAAACCATATCGATACGTTCACCGGAATAGCCGCCCTTGCCCTGAATAATGGTCGCGTGCATTTTCCTATTCTGGGTAATCTCGTTAACAATTTCCTCTGACTTACGAGAAATAATACGCACAGCCTTGCGCTGGTTAAAAATCGAAAGCACATACTCAGTCAATACGGAACTGATAAAGAGCATGACCAGCGAAGCAATGATCTTGTCCGGAGTGAATCTGCTCAGCGCGAAACTCATGACAAAGGCGTTGATTACAAAATAAAAAACACCAAACCTGATCCCATAACGCTGGTTGAGGATAACCGCCACAACATCAAGTCCGCCCCCGCCGCCGTAGGTCCGTAAAATTATCCCGCACCCGGCTCCCATAATGGCACCGGAAGCGATGGCCGCATACATCTCATTTTGAATGCCAAGGTCAAGATGAACATATGAAGTCATCAATGTAACCAGAGACATGGTCAGCAGGTTAAGAAAAAAGAACCTGCGGCTGACCCCTTTCCAAGCCAGAATAAATAAGGGAACGTTCAAAAGCAAATACCACCGGGACAAAGAAAGTTCCGGTGATATCTTCTGCATTACAACGGCAAACCCGTAAAGAGCTCCGGGCACAAAATCGTGATGTGCGGCAATGCCGTTATATCCTATGATGAATACAAACGACCCCACAGCCATCAGGAAAATATTCCAAGCAATGGAATCGCTGATCTTTCTGAATTTATTATCCATAATTATGTGCCTTACGCCTCATAAAATTAAAAGAGCCACCATATAAAGCAAAGATAATTCCGGCAAGAATTATCATACCGCTGAAAACCTGATTCATATTCACCGGCTCATGAATAACAAACCAGGCCACCACCGCACTAGCCGGAGGCAGTGTATAATAAAACAGGGCTGCCTTGGAAGCTCCTATGGCTTCAACTGCCATATTCCAGAACAGGTAGCAGAGAATTGAAGCGAACACAGAAAGATAAATAAGAGAAACCACGAGATTATAAGTGAACTCTGGCATCGCTATCCGACCACCGGTTTCCCATAAATACAAAGGGATAATGTACATGGATCCGAACAGGCAGCAGGACATGAGCAGGGTTGTCTGGCTGATCTTTCCGGCGACTTTATTTACAACAGTATTGTAAATGGCGGACATCATGGCTGTACAGAGGATAAGCAGATCACCTTTGGCAAGGCGCATGTTCAGCAAAGCATCAAGACTGCCGTCAGTAACCAACAGGGCAACTCCGAAGGTGCTGACGGCAATCCCGGCGTACATGCTCGGCTTGAGCTTTTCCTTCATAAAAAACTGGGCGACCAAAGCGGTAAGCAGCGGAGACATGGTTGAAATAAGGGACATGTTCAACGCTTCTGAAGTCTCTCCGGCAATAAAAACAAGAGTATCGTAAAGGGATATGCCGCAAAGAGCGATGACGGAAAGCTCTTTCCAGTAGCGGGCAACAAGATGACACTCTTTAATGAATGCCTTGATTCCGAAAGGGAGAAAAATCAGCGTGGCCAATATCCAGCGCAGCAGATTGAGAGTTGCCGGATCTATGGTTCCGGCAAGTCCCCGTGCAGCAACAAAGTTTCCACTCCAGTTAAGAATACCAAGAATAATAAAAATATATCCGGCCTTCTGAGTCTTCTTGAATTCACTCCACTTCATTGTCCAGCTCCTAAAATATTATAATGGCCCGCCAGCTATGCAGCGGGCAGGCCTAAACCTCTTTGTGGGAAATATGCCGATGGAAAATTTCCGTACTTCAAGGATGTCGGTTCAAATATCTCGTTACCGGACAAGCTCTTGGAAAGTGGGGCAGGTGACGATTCTGGCGGAAACCGGATTCATTGCGTGGAGAACTCCGGTTAGGAGGATGCTGCAGCCAAAGAGATAAATATTCTGCATATCCCGAAGCTTAAAAAACCGCGGGTCCTACGGCTTTTCACCTTTAATTTGCCCAACTGCTTTCCAAGAGCTTAACTCGATCAAGGCTTATGTCTTGTTTCGAAAAAAACCGGTAGCACAATCATTCTGCCATAAAGCATATGTTGTGCCACACACATAACGCATTGATTTATATGTTTTTTTAAAACACTACATAATCTAAAACAGAAAAAGGACGACACAAGTGTCGCCCTTCACATATAAAATACTATAAAACACCCTAATTCAAATCATTTTCACCTAAAACGACATGAATGTCGCAACGTGACATAAATGACATATCAACTAAAGATCTAAAGCCCGTATTTTTTTAATTTACGCTGCATTGTGCGCATGTTTAAGCCCAGCTCTTCAGCTGTAGTCCCTTTTTTCCAATGATTACGCTCCAAGGCTTTAAGCAGGACATGCCTTTCAAAAGATTCAACTGCTTCAGTAAAAGTTGATCCTGATTCGAACAACTTCACAGCTTCTCCCACATCAGGACCGGCCTCCGGAGTGTGAATTCCCAGATCACTGAAAACCATTTCCCCGAAAGTAAGGTAACGTTCGAGCACATTCTGTAATTCACGGACATTTCCGGGCCAATGGTGATGGTCCATAGCTGCCCTGATCTTTCCGGGAATCCGGGGCAAGGAATCAGTGCGACCAAGATAACGGGCCATAAATTCATTGATGAGCAAAGGCAGGTCTTCGATCCTTTCCCTCAAAGGCGGGACATGGATCGGCAAAACGTGCAGGCGAAAGAAAAAATCAGAACGCATCAGCCCCTGCCGGACCAGCTCGCTCAGATCACGGTTTGTGGCGGCAATAAGCCGGAAATTTGATGAACGAGGCTCAGTTGCTCCTACCGGGGTATAAAGCCGGCTCTCAAGTGCACGCAGTAATTTTACCTGCAGGGCCAGATCAATCTCCCCTACTTCATCTAGAAACAGGGTACCGCCGTCGGCAGCGGCAAGATAGCCCTGACGGTCTGATGTAGCGCCGGAAAAAGCCCCTTTCGTATGACCGAAAAATTCACTTTCCATAAGGTTGGAAGGAATAGCCCCACAGTTAACAGGAACATAGGCCCCCTCAGACCCGCTCTGTTCGTGGATAGTCTGGGCTACCAGATCCTTACCGGTTCCGGTCTCACCGAAGATAATTACATTTGAGTCGCGCTTGGCGGCCTTCATGATCAACTTGAAGACTTCACGCATTCCATTGCTCTTGCCGATAATGGAACCGAACCTGAACCTATCTTCCAAGGTTCCGCGTAAATTCTGGTTTTCCTGCAGGAGTTCGTATTCACGCAGCTTCTGGGCACTGATGTCAATCATGATCCCTTCAAGGTAGGTCGGCTTGCCGCCTTCATCATAGACGCATTCACCCTGATCCCAGATCCATTTACGACGGTCGGAATCGAGGCAGACACGATAAAGAAGCTTGTAGGGACGACGATTCAGGATTGCTGCATTCTGCTCCGTACGCATGGAAGACAGATCATCCGGATGAGCCAGAGTTTCCATGACGTTGGTGTGCTGGTCTGTGAAAAACTCAGGAACAACACCAAAAAGATCACTGCACCCCTTACTGACGAAATCGAGTGTCGGGTGATTATTCTCGTCAAGAGAACAGCGGTAAACCATACCCGGAAGATTATTAAAAAGCCGGGTCAACTGAAGTTTGCTTTCTTTAAGCTCCTTCTCAGTTTCCTTAAAAGCTTTGATCTGCTCTTCGAAATTACCGCATTTTTCAAACAGATCATCATATGTAGGTTTATTCATGCTCACCCCTCCTTCAAACGCGTACGACACTTATGTCGCGACACTTATGTCTCAATTTAATTTAGTGCAAGCAAAAAAAGCATACCATTATGTATGTAATACATTCTTAAAAAAACGGCTGACCCAATCCATGGGCCAGCCGCAAATAACTATTGAGCCTTGTGAAGCTTATCCAAGCCATATTCAGAGATGCGGTAAACGGACACAAGTTCACCCTTTTCATCTACATAAGAACCTTCCTCATGCAGAATTCCAACAGCCTTAAGAGACTTAAGGTGTTCTGAAATGGTGGAGACAGAACAATATTTCTCGCCGGGATAATAGGCGCTGACAAGTTCATGAATTCCTTTAACATCGAGAGGTTCACCGTTACCGAAAATTTCTGCAATATAAAGCTTGAGAGGCTTATGGACCTGCACATTCATAACTTGTCTCCTTAATCCACGTTACGAAGGTTAACCATATCTTTGGGGTTGCCGACAACCATGATCATACCGATGGTGATAATTGCTGCACCGATAAGCAGTGAAACTGTGATCTCTATTTCGGTGAAAATCGCACTGAAAAAGATGCCCCACAGGGAGTAGGTGATGTTGATAGCCATGGCACGGCTTACACCGGTCATATTCATGGACCGGTACCAGCAAAGGTAAGAAAGAGCTCCGGCAAAAGCAGCAACAGGGAAAACCCAGTGCAAGTTGCTGGTCAGTGCGGGAATAATCAAATCCCAACCGCCGGCAAGAGGCAGAACAACTGTCAGGAAAACTATTGTGGAAGTAAGCTGGCGAACGTTGAGGGCAACAGCAGGATCAAGGAAGTCCATACTTGAGGTAGCCAGCACCCCTTCAACTCCCCAGCCGAAAGTGGCAATGAGAGCGAGCATGATGCCGAGGTAGAATTCGGAGCCGACAGCTCCCTCGGGAGGGGTGTAGCCGATGACAATACCACCGACAATACACATGACCAGACCGATCCAAGCTCTTTTGCAGATACGTTCTTTAAGAAAAATTGAAGCGAAGACGGAAGCTACAGCCGGATAAAGTGCTGTGATGGGCATTACATAAGCCGCTCCGGCAAATTTAGCCCCCAGAAAATAGCAGGACATGGCAACCGGACCGCCGAAAACAGCACCGAGCATAACCAGACGTGCGGGCTTACTGCGAAGAGTGCGGCCCAATTCCTTCATCCTGCCGGTAATCACATTGTAAATAAGCAGCCAGAAAGCGGAAAAACTGTCGTGAAGACCGGCTACAGTCAACGGGGCCAGCAGCCAGTGACTTTCATCAGCAAAGGCAGCAATGCCGAAAGCCAGAGCCAAAACAACACCATCAAAACCCCAAGTGATACCGGAAAGCAGGGCCCAGAAAAGCCCTTTTTTTGCAAACCCCACATCCTGTTTCAGTTTCAGGCCTTCAAGGGTGGTCGCGCTTGCAGTGCTCATATGTTCATCCCCCCATTCACGTGACACCACACCCCCGGCTCACGGCACTTGTATAAATAGTACAAAAGGGCCGGAATACTCCGGCCCTCTGATTTCATTGACATTCTTTTAATCAACCGATTGGCGATTAAGCACAATCATGTTTGTCCCAAGGCTCGCGGTTGTCACGCTGCAGAGCAACTTCCATGCGTGCAAGAGCTTCTTTGAGCTTGGTTACTTCTTTGATCTTCATGTTGGGGTCTTTGAGAACCTGATAGAGAACACCACCGGTGCAGTCTGCGGTAACAGGCAGGTCAGCTATGTAGCAGATGGTTGCGATGACATCAGCAGCGTTAGCAGAACGCTCAACTTTGCCTGCTTTCTTGTTGATGCCGAGACCTGCGAAGTAGAGACCTTCGTTGCAAGAAATAACGATCAGGGTGCGGCGGTCAGCAGCGTCGGAAATATGTGCAACAGCAGCTTCAAGAGCAGCGCCGTCAACATCGCCGAGTTCAACAACAGCGAAAGCACCGTCTTCTTCGAAAACCTTCGCCACACCTTCGGGAGCGACAACAGCAGCGCCTTCAATTTTGGAAACTGCAGCAGCAACGTCTGCATTGTCGAAAGAAGCTACGGAAGCGGTCTTTTTCATGAATTTTGAAAGAGTTGCGCCGTCTGCGTCTACTGCTGCGGAACCACAAGCCAAGAGGATTACTTTTTTATCTGCCATTTTATTTTTCTCCTTGAATTATGTCGGGATTTGCTGCGCTTTTCGCCTAACGGCTGCAGGCCTTATGAATCCCTAATAGTTGTTTTTGTTCTGTATTGGTTAAGTCGTTTTAATTAAACGGCCTTCATGGACAGGTTATAGTCAACTTCCATGCCTTCCTCGAGGGAGTAAGTCAGCAGGGAACCGTTGAGCATGTTGTCTTTTACAGTCTCGAAAATTTCACGGTCCTTTTCATCAAGACCTACTTCGATATTAATTTCCAGTTCGGTGTAGCGAGTACGCATCACTTCATCTTTGTCCTTGCCGGCTTCAGCAGAGCCGGTCATGGACTTAACTTCCGCGCCGTTGCGCTCAAGAGCGTTGACAAAGGTGTTGGTATAACAGGCAAGAGCTGCAACGCAGAGCATGCGGGAGCCCATGCTCTCCTGATTGCGCTCTTCGGGGGTAATGCTTGAGAAATCCATGATGATTTCAGGAACAGCTTTAGCACCTACTTTGAAAAAATCGCGGTTTTCATCAAGACGCTCGAATTCTACTCTGGACATTTTCCTTCCCTCAAATTCTTTTAGAAATAGTTGACGGTTTCGAAATCTTCACAGATTTCGGCCACTTCATCAGCATCAATGAGTTCAACACCATCCACCAGCGCATCTTCATCAATACCGCGCTTCTCAAGGTCTTCACGGACACAAACGACCTCACCGTCTTCGCCAAGAAAATCCTTGATCATGGAGTTATGGTAGCCGGGTTTATCAGTCAGACACCAAACACCTTCTTCGACGAAAACCAGCTTGCATTCGAAGCCGTTCTGGTGACAGGCCCATGCAGTGCGGATACCGAGAGCGGAAATTTCTACACCAAGAGGCTTGGATACAATCAGACATGCAGAATTGATCATGGGATTCCTCCTTAGTGGCCCACGGACAGCAATACGTCCGAAGTCATCAGGTATTTAGTGAAAGAACCGCCGACATCGCCCCATTTAACGCCTTCAACGTATTCCTTGGATTCAATGCCGCGGGCATGCTCGTTGGTGTGGCAGGTGGAAATATCAGCGCCTTTTTCAATCAGACGGGCCACACGCTCGAAGTTCTTAGTGGGCTCAATATGATCAACAAGTCTGGGAGCAATATGCAGATCGCCTTCAATCGGCTCTTCTTTCTTGGAAATATTTACGGCATTGCCGAAAAGATACATCTGTACCTTGTGCCCTTTCTCAAGGGCTGCTTCAGCGAGATTGGTTGCGAACTGTGCATCCTCATTCTCAGCGGAACCGGACATAAGCATGATGGTCAGAGTCTTGGACATCTCACATTCTCCTTAAAGTGAAACGACTTTTTCGTCGCTGCCCAGCAGCAGGTCGACCATTTTGGCGTAGTCCACTACTTCACAGTTGTCGCTGAGTTCGATGTTGCGGGCTTCCACGGCATCTTTAGCCACATAGATGTCTTCCACATCCATATCTTCGAATTTTTCTTCCCAGTGAGCGGTGCCGAGGACAACGGCATCACCAACCAGAAGCAGAGCTTTGTCCTCATCGCCTCCAACAAGCGCGATGCGCTCAAGGACTTTCTCTTCCGGCTTATTTACGAAAAAGAGCATTAATTGTTCTCCATTTCTTTTCCCCACCTCCCCCTCACTGGAGCTGCGGGATTGTTTCAAGGAATGCCCCACCCTGTTCCGGGGTCCGGACTGAACGAGCCGAAGTTCCGTTGAATCCAGGCCCCGCTGGCGGAGCGATTTCAGAGACAAAATCGCTCCGCTTAAGCGGAATCGGGTGTGAAATGACCCATGGGGGGTCAAATATAATTACTTGTCGTCTTCGAAGATCTGGTAGCAGATTGCACCTTCGGTATCTGCGGGAACCGGGTTGCCGGTTGCGTGGCAGAAGGTAGGTACAACGTCAGCCAGCCAACGGGGACGGTCGTATACAAAGCCCTGCTTAACGCCGGGACCACGCCAAATCATGACGTTCTTGAGAGAACCGCATCCGGATTCACCGGTGGGGAAACCGTAGCCGTGTTCAGCCATATATTCAGGCTTGAGAACGTAAACAACGTCACCGGCCTGCTCGCCGCCCATACCGAAGACTTTTGCGTCTTCTTTGGGGATGGCGCACATTACAGGACGCTCGCCGGTTTCGGGGTGTTTGTAGTCGTAAAGTGCGTCGATGATTTCATTACGTACTTTTTCGTAATCTTCGTCCTCAACAATACCGCCGGGGTACTTGGACTTGAGGTTTACGTAGACGAACATGTAGCGCTGGGGAACAGCCTTGGATTTCTCGGGGATGAGTTCGTAGTTGAAGCCTTCGGACTCATCAAAGAAGTTACCTTCACCTTCACGTGCTTCATAAGCGGTCAGACCGGCCTGCTTCAGTGCTTCAGCAGTGTTGAGGATAGGTCCGATGGGTGTTGCACCGTGGTCGGAGATCAGGCAGGTCAGTGCATCTTCAGGCATGATTGCCATCATGTTGCCGAGGAATCTGTCTTCGATCTGGTAGATTGCGCGCTCAAGGTTGTAAGCGTGTTCACGAACTGCTTCATCATCGCTGTCCATCTTGTCGAGGAAGCCATGGTAGAACCAGTCGATGAGGTGGGTGTGCATGTAGACCAGATCCCAATCCGGGTTGTCCTTCATAAGGGTGGTCAGAACTTCAGTGATCCACTCGGAGTGGAACTGTGCCAGCTCGAGAATGGTTTCGTCATCAATGATGCCGTTGGCATGACCTACGAAGCCCATGTCGTTAGCAATGATGTTTTTGGTGAAGTCCACATTCTGCAGAGCATCTGCAGGTGCGCAGTAACCTTTGGTGCCGTTGATGCCGGAGATGTACAGTTTGAAATCTTCAGCGTCATCGGAGAGTTCCATCAGCTTGCAGCGGAAGTAGCCTTTTTCAACACGGCCGTCGGACTCGATGGTGAAATTGGATTCAATTACATCAGACCACTCACGCAGCTTGATGGTGAAGAAAGCTTTGGAAAAGTCTTTTTCAGGACAAAGAGCGAAGATATCGTAACCGTCATCTTCGGATTCCCAAGTCAGGCCGTACCAGGTCTGGGGCTTGAGGGGATCCATAGCATGGCCGAATTCCATGGGGATGACCATTTCGAGAGGTTCCTGATCTTCAACTTCTTCGGGGATGTTCTTCCAGCCTTCTGCTTCTTCGAAACGGGCCTGAACGCCGATGGGGTAGAAATCGGTAGCTACGCAGGATTCAGCACAGAGCCATTCCTTGTGTTCGTAACCTTCGATCTGCCAGCGGTGCTCAGCAGGGGAAAGACCTTCACCCTGAACCATGATGCCGTTTTCCATTTTGGAAGGCCAGGAAACGGGGTAGTTGACAACGAGAGACTTTTTACCGGCTTTATCCCATGCATCCCAGATGGTCTGGGCAGTCAGCATATCAGAGCCGAAAGCCTGAACGCACTTGGAGAAGTGAAGGGACTCACCTTCATTGTAATAGTAGTAGTCCTCTACTCCGTGGGTGCGGGGGAATGCACCGGTGCAGATGGTAGCCCAGGAAGGCGGGGTAACTGTAGGCATGTTGTACCCTTCAGTCATATAAGAGCCTTCGGCCTTGAACTTTTTAAAGTTGGGCAGTGCGCCTTCTTCAATAAGAGCTTCGAGTCTCTTGGGAATTGCGCAGTCAAATCCGAGCAGTGCTACTCTTTTCGCTTTAGCTGCCATTTCATTTCTCCTTTTATTTCAACTACTTATGTTTTTTCTCTTGCGCAAGGGCAGACCCCTGAGAGGGTTATCCGTCAGGGCTCAAGGGTCTTTCCCTTTGCTACGCGAGGTTGTTTAATTCTTGGGTTTGCAACACATTAGCAGCGCATTATCTTCCTTAACCATCTTGAACCATGCCGCTACCGCAAATGCGATGGGGATAAGCATGAGTGCTCCGGAAAAGTTCGCGAAGATCTTAACCGGACCAAGACCGCCCATGGTAATCGCCGCAAGTGCCAGACCTGCCTGAACGGCAGCCCAGTAAAAACGATGACCACGAGTAGGTTCGTGTCCAGGAACCAGCTTGGTAGTCGCTGAGCAGGAAATTACATATGCGCAGGAGTCTACACTGGTAGCCAGGAAGATGGTGGAAAATACGCAGTAACCGATGAGTACGGCATGACCTGCAGGCAGGGTGCTCAGAACAGCAACCAGAGCAGCAGGGCCGCCACTGGCTTTGAGTACACCTACAGCATCAACAACACCGGTGAGCTGTGCCCACATGGTGTAACCACCGAATACAGCGTGGATCATGTAGGAACCGGCAATACCGCCGGCCAGACCCATACCGATTACGTTTCTTACAGTACGTCCGCGGGAAATGCGGGCGATGAACAGCCCCATGAAAGGACCGTAGGAAGCCATCCACAACGCATAGAAGATTGTCCAATCCTGCGGGAAGGTTCCTTTGGTGTAAGGATCGGTCCAGAAAATCATGGACCAGAAGTTACCAACCATCTGACCGAAAGAGTTGGTGAAGTTATCCATGATGAACACGGTGGGACCTGCCACGAGGCAGAAGAAAACCATGGACAAGGCGATAACTACGTTAGCATCTGAAAGGAGCTTAATACCTTTACTCAGACCCATGGAAACACTGGCAGTGAAAATTACCGCACTGACAGCGAGAATGATCATTTCGAGGGTAAAGCTGGGTTCGATGCCGAGAGTCTGGGCCAGAGCGTGGTTAACAATGGGAACGGAAACGCCCATAACAGCGGCATTGGAGAACATGAGACCGATGATGAAGAAAACCTCGATTCCCTTGCCGATGCCGCCGTTGACTCTCTCGCCGAGAACAGGTTCTGCAGCAGCACTGATACGAAGAACAGGCTTTTTGCGCTTATAGAACATGTAGCAGATGGGCAATGCGGTAACCATGTACCAAGGCCATGTTACCGGTCCCCAGTGCAGCAGAACGTAGGACATAGCCCACTCAAAGGACTCCCTGCTCAGGGGTTCTGCAAATTTTGGGGGGTAAGCCAGGTTGAACAGAGGCTCAACAATTGACCAGAACATAACTGCACCGGCAACACCGGAGCAGAACATCATGGCGATCCATGAGAAGTTATTGAATTCAGGTTTTTCATCTTCATCACCAAACTTGATATTGCCGTAGCTGGAGAACATGAAAAACGCACACAAAATCATCATACCTACGGTTACCCAAAGGTAGAGAGTTCCTGTGTTATGGGTGAAAACGGAGTAAGCCGCTTTGAGAACTTTTTCACTTGCCTCGGTGAAAAGAATAGAACAAGCGATGATGCCCAAAAGCACCAGCGTAGCCGGAACAAGGATCTTTAAATCTGGTCGAAGGTCCGCCCCTTCACCATTACCATTTGTAGCCATACTTCCTCCCTTAAGTCAGTACGCTTGCAACTCTTTTATATAAAATTATCAGTAAAGAGCATTTGTTGATTGTGCTATCTTGCAACTGCCGGTCATCCGGCAATCACCCCTTTGGTGCATGAGATCCATGCTAATGCGTCTGCAGCCGCATCGACCCCTTTTGAGCAATAAACGGGCCAAAATAGTAAGGACTCACGAAAACCCACGCACAGCTTGTGAAAGTTGGCGCAATAGTCGAATTTTACATTCTCTGATGCATACGACGATAGTGTCGTAAAATCGTAAAAAACAGGCAAAACAATCGAATTATCAGGCTTGAAAGCCCTTACGACGTTTTTGTCGCCATACAACAAAAACTGTCACTTATTACTTACACCCTCTGTATATCATACCTCATCAATCTATTCTTAGTCTAAGAAAGCTACGAATGTAACAAGAGCCACCTTATTTTTGCGCAAACTTCCTCAAATTTATTGTTAAAGACATAAGTTACAGCCTTTTTTATTGTCTCCGGTTGATCTTTTCCACTCAGTGTCGTAGAAATTTAAGTTAACTGTAAACTCTTAAGAAATATTGGAAGAAGGCTGCACAGATCTTATCACGGATACCATTACAATGTATAAGGAATACTGCTTATGCCAAGTCCTGCAAAAAAAAGATTGTCGGTGTTTACCCTTTCCATGATGACCGTAGCGGCGGTATGCAGCCTGCGCGGTCTTCCTATGATGGCCCGCGAAGGCTTATCCATGATTTTCTACATCCTCTTTTCCACTCTTATCTTTCTTATTCCAGCCTCGCTGGTCGCAGCAGAGCTGGGCGGAGCCTTTTCCAAAGAATCAGGAGGAATCTACACCTGGGTCAAAGCGGCTTTCGGCTCCAGATGGGGATTTACGGCAATCTGGCTACAATGGATCCAGAATGTTGTCTGGTACCCAACGGTGCTTGGATTTGCCGCCGGAGCTCTGGCATACCTATTTATGGACCCCGGATTGGCCAACAGCGGCGCATATACCGGTTCAGTAATTCTGGTTGCGTACTGGGGGGCCACCTTCATCACTCTTGCCGGAACTGATCTTGTCAGCAAGGTAACCAAATACGGGGTCCTGCTGGGAACAGTGCTTCCCGGAATCCTGATCATCGTGCTCGGCCTGCTCTGGGTAAATATGGGCAATCCCCTTGAGTTCCTGCAGGTTTCACCGGCTGTTGAAGCTGCGGAAAAAGCAGCGGGACAACTTCCCCATGCAAGGCTCTTTCCCAGCATAAACGGACTTGGAAGCGTGGCCTTCCTTGCCGGGATCATCCTACTTTTCGCCGGTGTGGAAGTTCATGCGGTTCACGCCAATGAACTTGAAGATCCGGGCAAACAATTCCCGGAATCCATGTTTCTGGCAGCTGCTATAATCTTCCTGCTTTTTACTCTTGGATCACTCTGCGTGGCTGCAGTAATTCCGGCTCATGAAATCAGCCTGACAGCAGGGCTAATGCAAGCCTTTAAAATGCTTCTCTCTAAATTCAACCTCAGTTTTATGACTCCCGTAATCGGACTGCTTGTAGCCTTCGGAGCCATCGGCGGGGTTATGTCATGGATCAGCGGCCCCAGCCGGGGGCTTCTGCATACTGCAGATCAGGGAGAACTGCCTCCCCTGCTGGCAAAAACCAACAAGAACGGAATGCCGATCAACATTCTCATGATTCAGGCTGTGATAGTAAGCCTGCTCGCCGGACTGTATTTCGTCATGGACAATGTAAGCGTGGCCTTCTTCATGATTTCAGCCATGACCGTGACTCTGTATCTGGTCATGTATATCATGATGTATGCTGCAGCCATCAAACTGCGCTACACCCGCCCCGACCTGCCACGGACATATAAGGTCCCGGGTGGACTGGTCGGTCTATGCGCTGTCGCCGGCATCGGCCTCTTGGGAGTGGTCTTTGCCCTGATCGTCGGATTCTTCCCGCCCACAAACCTTAAGGTAGGTAATCCGGCACTGTATGTCGCCCTTGTCGCCGCAGGCATGGTTGTATTTGTGGGTATTCCTTTACTGATAAACGCTTTGAAAAAACCGGACTGGAAACGGGACCGGTAATCGGCCCGGCATCATCTCTTAAATAAAACAAATTAACCAGGAGCTATGACATGCTGCACGAAAAGGACAAGATAAGGGCAGAACTGCTGGATGATATTTACGCCTCATCTGATCTTTCCCTGACCATGCCCAAATATAAATTCCCTGAAGAAGAACACCTTCCAAGAGATGTATATCAGGTAGTTCATGATGAGCTGATGCTTGATGGGAACTCCCGCCAGAATCTGGCGACCTTCTGCTCCACATGGGTAGATCCTGAAATCCACCAGCTCATGGACGAGTGCGTGGACAAAAATATGATCGACAAAGATGAGTATCCCCAGACAGCTGAACTTGAAAACCGCTGCGTGCACATGCTGGCCGACCTTTGGAACTCACCGGATGCAGCAAACACCTTAGGCTGCTCCACTACGGGTTCATCCGAGGCAGCCATGCTCGGCGGCATGGCCATGAAATGGCGCTGGCGCGAGAAGATGAAAGCACAAGGCAAGACTGTGGACAAACCGAACATGATCTGCGGACCGGTCCAAATCTGCTGGCATAAATTCGCCAAGTACTGGGATGTTGAACTGCGTGAAATCCCCATGGAAAAGGACCGCTTGATAATGAGCCCCGAAGAAGTGATCAAGCGCTGCGACGAAAACACCATCGGAGTAGTGCCCACCCTTGGGGTGACATTCACCTGCGACTACGAACCGGTCAAAGAAGTCTGCGAAGCTCTGGATAAGCTTCAGGAAGAAACCGGCCTTGATATCCCTGTTCACGTGGACGGAGCCAGCGGAGGATTCATCGCCCCGTTCTGCGACCCGGACCTTGAATGGGATTTCAGGATCAAGCGCGTGAAATCCATCAACACTTCCGGTCACAAGTTCGGCCTTTCTCCTCTGGGAGTGGGCTGGGTCATCTGGCGTGACCGCGAGGACCTTCCCGATGACCTCATTTTCTGGGTCAACTATCTGGGCGGCAACATGCCTTCCTTCGCTTTGAACTTTTCCCGCCCCGGAGGCCAGATTGTGGCTCAATACTATAACTTCCTGCGTCTGGGCAAAGAAGGCTACCGCAAAATACATCAGGCCTGCTACGACACGGCCGCATATATTGCAGATGAGATTGAAAAGCTGGGTGTGTTCGACATTGTTTACAATGGAAGAGGCGGAATTCCAGCTGTTTCATGGTCCCTGAAAGAAGGCAGCAGTCCGGGATTCAACTGCTACGATCTCTCAGACAAGCTGCGTTCCAGAGGCTGGCAGGTTCCGGCCTACTCCATGCCCGCCCACCGCGAAGACTTGGTGCTGATGCGCATTCTTGTCCGCCACGGTGTCAGCCGAGACCTCGGCTCGCTGCTTATCGAAGACATGAAAAGGTGTCTGGATTACTTTGAAAAGAACCCGGTAACCAACTCCCTCGGAGCTGAGTACGGCGGCTATTCACACAACTCCGCCAAATAAAAATAAACCGCTCCAGATTTTCAGTAATTGAATATCTGGAGCGGTAAAACAGCCGATTATTAAAACAGATAACGGCTATATCTCGCTGAATATATTTGAATGGTAGGAGCTTTGTTTCCCGCGCTTCAAAACTTCAACGGCAGCAAAGGCCAGCTTCCGGTGAGCTTCGGTCATCGGGTGCCAGTCATCCCACCAGAGAAATCCACTGTCTTGAGGCTCGGTATAAGTTCCATTCCAAGGCTTATCTGTAACCTTAAATAATCCATCCGTGACGAATGATTTGAAAGTCTTATATGCATCAAAATAGTTCACAGTTACTGCAGGATGCAGCTCTGCAAAACCATCACGGCCGAAGACAGCGCTCTTCAGTCGGGAATTAATATCCAGAATTGTATCCCGCACCTTGCCTTTCACTTCTGCATATTCCTGAATATACGCAGGGGCGTCGGAAATATCAGGGACACTGCCTAACAGAAAATTCTGTACACCCTTGCCCACCAGTACTTCCAAGGCAGAGAGAGTATTGGACACCACTTCTTGAGCATCCCCTTTCCCTTCGTACACATCATTAATACCGATCAGTAAAGTGCAAAGGACATCACCGCTCTGAGCATCAGCCTGATATGTATCTACCTGCCAGCTCAGGCCGGACCAATCTTTCGGGCCGGAGGCATTGCCCATGCCGGAAGTTGCTCCGCACCATGCGCGGTCTTCAAGGGATGCTCCCAGCAATTCCCCAAGATATTCTACCCAGACCCTGCCGTTACTTAATCGGTTGTACCCGCAACCGTTGCTGAAACCGTTGTCGGAAAAACTATCTCCGAATGTCAAAATTCGCTTCATTAATCGCTCCTAAAAACTTGATCATGATTATTTATTATGGCATGATTCTTTTCGTTCTGGAAGTAAAAATGTCGTGCGTTAATTTTGGAAAGCAACCCAATACGTCTATTCCTAAGTAAATCAAGCAGTGAGAACGCCTGACATTAAATATTGAACGAAATAATTTTACAGCAGTCAGGTTAAATAATGATAAATCCCGTATATATTGCGGTCGGTCTTGCAATGATTCTATGGAGCAGTTGCTTTGTAGGCATCCGGGCCGCCCTGCAAGACTTCAGCCCCGAACACCTTGCCGTGTTCAGATTTATTCTGGCATCCCTAGCGATGCTGCTCTACGCCCCTTGGGCAAAGGTGCGCATGCCACACATTAAAGATATCCCCGCACTATTCCTCCATGGATTTCTCGGCTACACGGCATTCAGTCTGGCCATCAACCATGGGGAGTCTCTGATCAGCGCGGGATCAACCAGCTTCATAATTGCCACGGTCCCGGTCTTTGCGACAATACTCGCTGTAATCACCCTCAAGGAAAAGGTCTCACCGCGAACATATGTAGGGCTGTTCATCAGTATGGTAGGCATCGGAATCATCTCATTCGGCGAAGGAGGCGGCATCAGCCTGAACATAGGGGCCCTGTTTGTCCTGCTCGCAGCCATATCCGACAGTATTTATATCGTGTTGCAAAAACCGTTTTTCAAAAAATATACTGCGTACGAATATACCACTTATACAATGGTAACCGGAACCATACTGCTCTGCTTTTACCTGCCCGGACTGCCGGATCAGATCGCAGCAGCCTCATGGCACTCTATCGCAGCAACCGTACATCTCGGAGTGTTCGGAACCGCAATACCATATGCCTTGTGGACCTACGGAGTTTCCAAGGCAGATGTATCCAAAATAGTAATATCTCAATACACCATCCCAGTGATGGCACTTGTAGTCGGGTATGTCTGGCTGGGAGAAATTCCACCCATACTCGCAATTTTAGGAGGAGGGATAGCCCTTGCAGGTGCTGTCTTCAGCAGCATTTCGTTTCGTGCCCTGAAAAGATTCCGGAAGCCTCAACCGCCTACACCCCGGGCGGTATACCAGTCTGTGTGTGTAAAACCTACCATACAACCCACCTCAAACTATGCGCATCGACCATAATACCGGGATTGAATAATCAGACCCCCGACCATCAATCGAAACGAACTTCCCTCCTCTTGCAAGAGTGCCCATCCTTCACGATGGGCACTCTTTTTGGACAGAAAAAAGCCCAAGCCTGACTGCCAGTCAGGCTTGGGCTTCATCTGTAATATAAAATTAAACTTTACGAATGCTGCTTGGCCGGCACAGTCGCATGACCAATGTACGAACCGGCTACAAAGATCAAAATAGCCACCAAGATAGTCGGCACAATGGCATGCACACCACCCATAGCAGGCTTCATAATGGTCAAGGCTATGAAGGAACCGGTTCCGCACAAGATCGAAGCAACAGCCCCGGTAGCATTAGCCCTTTCCCAATAAAGACCCAAGACAATGGGACAAAGAAAAACAGCCT
Source organism: Maridesulfovibrio sp. (assembly GCF_963666665.1). NCBI lineage: Bacteria > Pseudomonadati > Thermodesulfobacteriota > Desulfovibrionia > Desulfovibrionales > Desulfovibrionaceae > Maridesulfovibrio > Maridesulfovibrio sp. The sequence continues at coordinate 3,760,328 of NZ_OY762999.1, read as the reverse complement.
CCAAACCGCCAAAAGCAAACAGATTGATCCAGACAAGAAGATCCGGCGGTTCTATGGCTGCCACAAAAACCATCATCCCGATAACAACAGTGCTGATCAAACTTGCTTTTTTAAGCCCGCCGAGAGTCATACGGGATGCATCTCCCTTCAGCCTGTAATGAATGTATAAATCCTTAATGATGGCAGCTGAAACAAGCAGAAGCATGGAATCAACCGTGGACATAATGGCGGCAAGCGGGCCTGCAATGAAGACACCCGCCCAGACCGGAGAAAGCAGCTCCACAATCAGGCTGGGCATCGCCAAGTCACCTGCGGGTAAATCCGGAAGCACGGCACGTCCAAGGGTTCCGGCAAGGTGCGCGCAAAGGATCATGAACCCGATCAGCAAGGTTCCGATAACCATAGCGTTGTGCATGGCTTTCGAATCTTTGTAAGCCATACACCGCTGCGTGGTCTGCGGTAGACCGAGGATGCCGATCCCTACCAACACCCAGAATGAAAGGGTGAAAGGTTGGGGAACGGCATCCTTCGGCCCGGTGGGAGTGATCAGTCCAGGATCAATAGCTTTCAGAGACGAAATACATTTTTCCATGCCGCCGCCGGCCTTGATTACAGCCAGCAGAATAACGACAACAGCTACAACCATAACAATACCTTGAATGGCATCGGTCAACACAACGGCCCTAAAACCGCCGACAGCAGTATAGAGAACCACACTGACACCGAACAACATCAGCCCGACAATGTATGGATAGCCTGTCACAGTCTGGAAAAGACGTGCTCCGCCGATAAACTGTGCGAGCATGGCCGCCATGAAAAAGAGGATCAGGGCCACGGAACAAAGGATGACCACAGCATCGCTTTTGTAACGGGCGCGGAGATAATCGGTAATGGTCACCGACTCAGTCTTGCGGGCCATGATAGCGAAACGCTTACCGAGAATGCCGAGAGTCAGGAAGGTGGTGGGCACCTGAATCATTGCCAGCAATACCCAGCTCAGGCCGAGACGATAGGCAACTCCGGGACCGCCCACAAAACTGCTGGCGCTGGTGTAGCTGGCGATGATGGTCATAGCCAGCACAAAGCCTCCCATGGAACGGCCGCCTATGAAATAATCCTCAATAAAACCCTGCGATGAAACACGCCCTTCGCTCTTTTTCCGGGCCCACAGAGCCACAGCAAAAGAGAGGGCCAGATAGCCGATAACAGGAACAATAGTGGTAATATTGGCAGACATTTTTACTCTTTCCCCATCGGCGCAGCGTTCACGGTTTTGTCTTCTTCATTCGTTGAAGGAGACTCGGAATCAAGCGGCATATGTTTGAATTTGAAATGCACAAGCAGCCAGAGGAGAATCGTAATAAGGGGGTAGCCGACAATACAACTGTAGAAAAACCATTCCGGCAGACCGAAAACATAGGAATAATTATCGGGATCACCGCTCCCCATGCCGTAGGCACAAACATACCACCAGATAAAATATATTACATAGGCTCCCAACGCGAACAGGGCTTCTTTATCAGCCTGCTTAAAACGCGGGTCCTGCACTTGCTCTTTCATTAAATCCCCTCTTAGACCTACAAAACCAACCAAGCTCTTCCATTCTTTTTGAAAGAAGCCGACAACGTTGGTTAACGTTGCCGGCTTTAGGAAGACCATGAGACAATCAACAACTCGCCAGTCAGCCGGATAAAGGGATTCAGCAGCCTGACGCAGGATTGTCCATGGACCTACAAGTGAGGATATGGCTATTCGCACACTCGCATGTTTTTGGTACTTTTAATTTATAGACGAATTAACCGAAACGGAATTCGATGCCGAAAGTTCCGTTAGGATATTCCCATCTTTTCAGAATGGTTTTACCGCACAGAATACGACAGGTACCGCATTCCAGACAGCCTGCATAATCAAAATGGATATTGCCGTTGTCGTCCTTCTTATAAAGTCCGGCAGGGCATGCAGCTTCCAGTTTGGCGAACTCCTTGGGATCAGGATTCTCTACCAGTTCGATATGTGGATTTCCTTCGTCGACAAAAAATTTGTTCACGCCCAGTTTGACGTCAACGTTTACCGGATTACTCATATTGATTTCACTCCTTTGAAGCCGTCTTTAAGCAGGTTCAGGAATCCGACCTTCTTCAAATGGGGCAGGACCATTTTGCGCAGGGGCATGCAGGGACCGTTAATAGTGAAGAGGTCTTTCATTACCCCGGTCACCAAAGCCGGATACTCGTTATACATACGGGTGTTATCCAGAAAGTCAGGAAGATTCTGATAGAGTTTCATATCTTCCATGATGAAACTGTCCTCGAGCGCTGCGGTGTAGGAAGACAATCCGCTTTCGCTGAAATCGCCTTTTTCCTTAGCAGCAATGACAGCCTTGGCTGCAGCTTCACCGGAAGCAATAGCGAGGTCCATGCCGCGCACGGTGTAACCGACGTTCAGGCACAATCCGGCTGCATCACCGGCAATAATTACGCCGTCGCCAACCATTTTCGGAATCATGCCGTAACCGCCTTCAGGTACAACATGGGCGGAATATTCAATCTGCTTGCCGCCCTCAACCAGAGGCTTGACTGTGGGATGGTTCTTGAAATCCTCCAGCATCTGGGGAATAGATTTGCCCACTTTTTCAATGTTGTGCAGACCGAATACGAGACCGAGAGAGAGGGTGTCCTCGTTGGTATAAATAAAACCGCCACCCATCTGCCCGTCAGAAGGAGCCCCGGCGAACAGCCATGCTGCGCCTTCATCGTCAGCACAACCGAAACGGTCATTAATCTGCTGCTTGGAAAGCTGGATCACTTCCTTAACGCCTACTGCACAATGGTGGGGAGTGACCTTATCAACCATACCCAGCTTCTCACCGAGGATGGAATTTACGCCATCGGCCAGAATGACCATATCGGCTTCCATCTCTTCGCCCGCTGCGACAACACCACAGACCTTGCCGTCACGAACAATGAGGTCGTCCACACGGATACCGGGAACAATGCTGGCTCCGGCTGATTCAGCCTTATCTGCGAGCCACTGGTCAAATTTCGAACGCAGGACGGAATAAGAACGGTCCGCAGGATTTTCGGATTTCGGAGAAGCGTAATCCATGGTTGCGCTGCCGCTTTCGTCCATAAAAGAAACCTTTTCGTGAACAATACAACGCTCTACCGGGGCTTCCTCTGCAAAGTTGGGGAATATCTTTTCCAGACTGTGGCCATAGAGCCTGCCGCCGGTCATGTTCTTTGCTCCGGCAAAGTTGCCGCGTTCAATAACCAGTATTTCCAGACCGGCCTGAGCCAGAAGGTAAGCACTGGTGCAGCCGGCAAGCCCTGCTCCAACAATAATTACATCAAATTTGTCTTCAGACATAACGATACCTCATACATGGCCGGAGGGGCCTCTGAGATGTTTTTGGGTTGAGTGAAGGGAGCCCTCTCCGTTGAACAAAAAGGAGAGAAGCGATCTATTCCCAATAATTTCTGCCTGTTAAGGCTGGCTTTTCCTATTTAAGATAAGACAATAAGTCAGCACCCTTGAGATAATTGTAGGGCACTGCCCAATAATAAATTAAGAAGACGGAAACGACGACGCCCGCAGCCACAAGTCCCCATCCAAACACCCTGTCACACCTATAGTCGGAAGCAAGGGTTTCTGAGGCTGGAATCTGATGGAGCTTGGCATGGAAACTGATTTCCTCTTCTGTTCTGCTTTGTCCCTTAGAACCCAGCACAGCCATCACTGCGCTAACGACAAGGCCAATAAAAAAGGGATCGAAGAAGTTATTGAGCGGGACACCGGCCAACTCCTTAAGACTCTTGGAAATCAGGTAACCGAAGAACCCACCTACCATGGAATAATAGGCTCCACGTTCGGTCAGCTTGTCACTCCAGACACTGGAGATTGCCACTACCCCCCACGAGGAAGCGATAATGGTACTGGCAAACCATGTTGTAATGCGGATGGTCGAAAAACCCATGCATGCAAAGCCAAGAGCTATCAACCCGACGCCCAGAACAACAAATCTGGTGAATTTCAGCTGCGCCGCTTCACTCTTGAAATCGATATCCAAGACATCACTGGACATGCTGAAACTCACTACCGAGAGGAAGGTGGAAGCAGAAGACAGGCCTGCGGTCATAATCCCGGTCAGAAGTACAACCCCTATCAATTGCGGCATGACCTCAAAAGCGGCCCAGATAAGGACTTTCTCCGGCTGATCAATATTTGGATTAAGTGGGATAAGGCTGATTGCGATCAGGTAGAGATAGAGAAGGAAGAATACAGTAAGAAAAGCTGAAATCACACCGGATCGAAAGATAACATGTTCATTCCTTGCCATCATGTTGCGCCCTGCCTGCCAAGGGCTGACGCCGACAGCCAGCATCCAGACCACTCCCATGGTGACCGCATACATCACGATATCCATTCTGGAACTTCCGCCTGTATTGCCATGGAAATCAAGCAGTCCTGCGGGAGTCTCAGGCGATGCAACCAGAATGGTAAGCAAATTGTTCAAGCCTCCTGCGGCATCAAAGACAAAAGGACCAGCAACAATGGTTGCACCGAGAAAGAAGATGCACATCAAGGTGTCAGTAATGACCACACCACGCGAACCGGAATAGAATGTGAAGAGAGTGATGCAGAACCACGATATCAGGAGGCATGAAATGCGATGGTAACCGGTCAGGGTTTCCATAAGCATCCCGGTTCCCTGAATTACACTAAGAAGATATGCGGACAAGGAAATTACGGTTGTAATTCCTGCAAAACGACGAATTCGCTTACTGTTGAACCGCTGCCAGAAATAAGACGGCATGGTGTTCACTTCAGCACGCCTTAGATAACGTCCAAAGAACAAAGGTCCGAGTACATACCCGCATGCACACAGCGCATTGATCAGAATCATGGTTGTAATGTTGCCGCCGAAACAATACGCTGTATCACCCATGAAACCGTTCGTACTCAGCATTGACGCGAACATGGTTCCGGCGATCATAAGAGTCGGGGCATTACGTCCGCACACGTAATAATCCTCGACATTTTTAACTTTTCGGCCTGCGTAGGTACCGATCAGCATATAGATAAATATGCAGATAAGAACGCCAATAGTGTAAATACTCATAGTATTACCCCTGCTGACGCGTCTTCAGTTGTTCATGCGCTCGCTGTTCACGCGTTAAGGTCCAATTCATAAAAAGGCCGACTGCAACGAGACACAACCCTATAAATAAAGAAAAGATAATTTCACCCATAACACACCCCTGTTTCCATCCCTGCATACTGCTGACCCATACTTCCCGCTCTTACTTTAATAGAGAACAGCAGCAAGAGATATTAAAACATTATTCCAACCCGCCCTTAATAAAAAACTAAATACCTACCTGAAATCAAAAAGCTCATTTTCCCTTAATCATCCCTATAAGGTTCTTCATCATCACAACGAGCCTTATTCTATGTGATGATGAAGAACCAACAGGATGTTCCTGACTATAATCTGCTACTCCGGATAAAGATTCATTTGCATTTCGACTCCGTCCTTCCGTCACTAACCGGCGGGACGCTATGGAGTTTAAGGGAATGGTCGAGTGCAAAGATGTCGGTTATTAGTATGTATTGATAGGATTGCCGTCCTGATATGATACTTACTTTTTGAATCCTCTTCCCGGCAGCAGCAAGGAAGACCTCCAACTATGGCGGAGAAGGAGGTCCCTCCTGACGCTTTCAAACTAACTAGCTTTTGAAAGCGTCAACCAGTGCAGGAACTACAGTATAAAGGTCGCCAACGATGCCGTAGTCGGCATAATCAAAGATAGGTGCATTCTTATCCTTGTTCACAGCAACAATGGTCTGAGAGCCGTTAGCACCGACCATGTGCTGGACCTGACCGGAAATACCCAGTGCAAGATAGAGTTCCGGCTTGGGCATAACACCGGAAATACCGATGTAACGCTCGTGCTCCATCCACTTTTCGCCTTCAGCAATAGGACGAGAACAGCCCAGTTCAGCTTCAATAGCTGCACAAAGCTCTTCTGCAAGTTTCATGTCTTCCTGCTTGGATATACCGCGTCCGATAGCTACAATGCGTTTTGCCTTGTTCAGGTCGACACTGCTGCCCTGCTTGGGCTGACGGTCAATGCACTTGATGGAAACTTTAGGTTCAACAAAATCCACGGTTACAGCTTCACCGGTCTTGGATGCATCTGCTTCAGCAGCCTGATAAACACCGCCACCGAAAACTACGATGGAAACCGGAGAAACGATCTTTTCATCACCGATAGCAAGACCACCGTAGACCATGTGTTTAACCTGTACATTATCGCTCTCGGCAGTAACCTCAGAAGCTTCGGTTACAACACCGGCGCCAAGCTTGACACCCAGCAGGGAAGCCAGTGCTTTACAGCGTCTGGTACCCGGCATGAGGACCATGGAGGGCTTGTCGGCTTCTGCTATTACTTTTGCCATGGTGTCAGTGTAGGATTCCACAATACGTGCGGAATCTTTTTCACCGAGGTAGTAAACTGCATCTGCGCCGAGCGCGAATGCCTTAGCGACATCTTCCTGAGAACCGATAATAAATGCAGAGACTTTCTCTCCCAGCTGCACGCCGCCGGCAATGGCTTCGGGCAGACGGGATTCTGCATCACTGAATACCCATACGTTGGAAATCTTACTCATTTTCCCTCTCCCTAGTTAACTATTGTACGCAAGTGGCTGATAAATTCTGCGATCTGATCGTCACCATCACCTTCGATAATAACGTTCTTACGCTCTTTCTTTTTGGGTGCCTTGATTTCGACCATTTCCACCAAAGCAGCTCCGCCATCTTCAAGATCAGCAAGAGCCATAGCGTTCACGGGCTTTTTACCAGCGCCGAGAATAGCTTTCATGCCGGGAATGGTGGGCACATTGATGTCAGTAGAAACGGAAATAACTGCGGGCAGCGGCACTTCAAGTACTTCGACTTCACTTTCCAAGGCACGTTCAACGGTCAGCTTGTCACTTGCAACGGAAACAATCTTGCTTACACCGTTAAGAGTAGGGACTTCGAGTTCTGCTCCAAGACGCATACCTACCTGCTGTGCATAAAGGTCGCCGGAACCGTCACCGCAGATGATCAGGTCAAATCCGACTTTCCTTGCAGCTGCAGCCATGAGGCTTGCGGTCTGGTGGGGAAGTGCTCCCTTGAGGCCTTCATCAATAATTGCAACCAGTTCATCCGGTCCACGGGACAGAATGTCCTTACGAGCCTTGGTATTTTCAAGCTCTTTGCCACCGAGACTCATGGCAGCGATGCTGGAATCAGCAATTTCAGCCTTGATCCCAACAGCAGTTTCAATTGCGTTCAGGTCAAACTGGCTGATCTTCGGAGCAGCCTTGCTAGTATCGAGGGTTCCATCAGCCTGAACAGCAATATCCTGCTCTTCAGGAACCAATTTGCAACCAACTATAATTTTCATATATTTCCTTCCTATTTTGATTATTGTTGACTGAGGGGGACTGCAGATCGGAGAGGAATACTGCAAAGGGGTGCCCCCCTCTTATCAACACACCTCAAATATTAATTATTACTTCCACTCAGCCAGAGCGTAGTTAAGGTACGCAGTTTCAGGATTGTCAGCGTCGATAACCCGGAAATGGATGGAGTTGTCATCCCATTTCCACATCTGGGTCTTGATGGTGCAACCCGGATACAGGGATCTGGTGATACGGGTCTTGAAACGGGTCAGACGCTCAGGTTCACCGGGGAACAGAGTTTTAATGATGTGACGGCATGCAAAACCGGCGGTGCTGACTGCGTGCAGGTTCGGTTTCGGATGATCAAATTTCTGGGCATATTCCCAGTCAATGTGCTGAGGATGGAAGTCGCCGTTAAGACGATAGATAAGTGCCTGGTTCAGGGGAACCTGCTCAGTTACTTCAAAATCAGGTTCACGTTCAGGAATTTCAACGATATCGCTGGGAGCTTTTTCGCCACCCCAGCCGCCGTCATACAGGGCGCAGTCCCAGCTTTCGTTAGTGAAGAGCTTGGTACCGTTCTCGTCGAAGGTTTCACCAATGTGCTGTGCAAGACAACCACGACCTTCGCCACGGTCATACAGGGCCTTAAGCAGAACTTTAGTGGTCAGTTTGCCGGACAATGCAGTCATGGGCTCGTGAATCTGCAGGTCAAAACCCCAGTGCAGAGATCCGCCCCACTCAAAGCCGTAGTCGATGGTTTTGGTAACTTCACTATCAACAATGGGCATTGCCGCAAACATGGGCAGTACCTTCATGTCTTTTTCGTAAACATATTCCAGATCGGACTTACCGTCTGCACCGGCTCCGCAACCCAGAGCAAAAATGCTGAGTTCCCTGAAATCGTACTCACGTTCAAAGGGGCCGTACCATTTGCCCACCATATCGAGTTTTAACGCCATGTTCGTTCTCCTTTTAAAGTTTTTTATTAAAAAATACAATCAAGTTTATTTTATAACCATGATTAGTTTATAGCTTATATTCATCCACCTGAATGTACTTCCGCCACACTTATAACCTGTGGTTATTTAATTGATCCGCCGAAGCGGAGGAACAAACTTTTAAATGTTCTCAGCCCTTAACGCGCCTTTACAGACCTTGCCGGAGCAGGTTCTGGGAAAGGACTCCCTGATCTCGATAATTGAAGGAACTTTAAATTTGGCAATGCGTTCCGCACAATAATCAAGAATTTCACCGGCAGTAAGTGACTCCCCATCCTTAACGATGACGTACGCCTTTACAGCCTCATCGCAGATAGGATCAGGAACGCCTACTACCGCCGCATCAGTAATTAAAGGATGGTCCACCAACATGTTTTCAATTTCGGTGCTGGCAATGTTCTCACCGGAACGCTTAATCAGGTTCAACTTGCGATCAACAAAGTAAAAATATCCATCCTCATCCGTGTAGCCTTTATCCCCGGTCTTAAACCATCCATCAGCTGTAAAAGATGCTGCAGTTGCTTCAGTATCGCCGTAGTATCCGTTGAAAAGAGTCTTTCCGGGCTCGCCCTTAATGACGATCTCCCCGATATCTCCAGCCGGCAACTCATTGCCTTCACCGTCAATGATCCTTACGTCATACCCAAAACCGGTCCGGCCGATTGAAGGCCACCTGCGCTCGTCACCGGGACGGTCACCAATAATGCCGACCACAGTTTCGGTCAGACCATATGAAGTGAAGAGCCTGACGTTGAAACGTTTAACGAATGCATCCTTTTCATCATCGGAAAGGTTAAGGTAGAAAAGAACGTCCCGAAGACAATGATTCTTCTCCCATGAACGCTCCGGCTGTAATTGCAGAGTACGGATCATAAGCGGGATGCATTCTGTCAGTGTCGCACGGTGCAGGCAGACCTGACGCCAGAATTTTCTGGCACTGTATTTCTCAAGCATGATGAAAGTCGCGCCGGACATGAAAGCAGGCAAAGCGGCTGTACATTGAAAATCGATATGACAGGCGGACATCATGGTCAGGTATCTGTCTTCTTCACGGATACCCACCTGCCACGAAGTATAACGTCCGGCAAAACAGAGATTGTAATGGGTGATTACCGCCCCTTTCGGATTCGAAGTTGTACCTGAAGTAAAAATAATCTCTGCGATATCTTCACTGCTCACGGCTATCTCTTTATCCAGAGAGACCGGCTGCTCAGCGAGAAGCTTATTGAAATTTAATGCCCCCTGAATCTCACGTTCAGGATTAACACGGGCAACCAATACGTGAGGAATGGAAATATCATATTCATCCTGCAGTTCCTTTTGAGTAGTGAGGAACTGCTCTTCGATGACAAACGCTTTCGGCGCACACTTCTCAAGAATATGCGCACATTCGCAATGTAAATAATGAACGTTGACCGGCACCATGACCGCGCCGATTTTGGCAAGGCCGAACCAGCAGAACAAAAACTCCGGACTATTGTTGAGCTGGACCGCAACACGGTCCCCCTTTTCAATGCCTAAACCCAAAAACAAGGATGCAGTCCGAGTGATTTCGCCATTGAGTTCGCGGTAGCTGAACTCAGCGGTTTCACCATGCGCATCTTCAAAAACCAAAGCGGTCTTGGCACCGAACGTCTCGGCCAGATCTTCCCAAACCTGACCTAGATTTTTATCCCCAACAATATCCACTTGAACTATCCTCGTCTCTGATCTGATTGTATCCGTTGGAAAATTTTCGTTTAATTTCCCGGACTGTTCAAAACGCTTATGCGGGTGGTGAAGTCCAAAAACCATGTCAGGATTAACGACACGACTTTTGCGATGAATGCTTACCGCGCGCTTTGAACAGTCCGGTCTATATCTATTTCAAGAGTTGCGATTATTTTTAGTTAACCCAGCTTGATGATGCCGTTATCGGCGAGCTGCTGGAGCTCTTCGTCAGAATATCCAAGATCGGCCAGAATATTCGCGGTATCCATGCCGTGATCAGGCATGCCGCGCCAGATTTTGCAGGGCTTGTTCTTGAACTTGGGCATTACGTTGGGGCCCTTGACCTTTTTCCCGGCAGTGTTCTCCCACTCAACAATGGACTCGCGAGCGATATACTGGGGATTGGACTCAAGTTCCTCCACGGTCAGCACTTTGGCACCCGCAACCTTGATTGCTGCGAGTTCTGCCAGCATGTCAGCAACAGTCTTGGAAGCCATGTACTCATCCAGTTTCTCTTCCACCAAAGCAGCGGAAGGAAGCTTTCTGGAAATGAGCTGGGTTCCCTTGGGGAACTCTTCAGTATCGATAAGATGTTCAAGACCGATCTTGGTGAACATTTCCTCAAGCTGAGAAGCTCCGACAATTTCCATAACGATAAAGCCGTCACTGCAGCCGTAAGTACCGCAACCGGCCCAGAGAGGATCTTTACCCTTGGTCTGGCGGGGGCACATTTCGCCACCGTTAAAGAAATCCATCATGTAGTACTGGCCTGCATTAAGCATCACTTCGTACATGGCGATATCAATGCTTTCACCCTTGCCGGTCTTCTGTGCGTTATACAGGGCTGCAAGCACAGAACTGGTTACCGCGTAACCGGACAGGTAATCAGCTGTGTACGGGAAAGCGGGCATGGGCTGGTTAACATCACCGTTCTGGATAAGGTAGCCGCTGAATGCCTGCGCAATGGTATTGTAGGCAGCAAGGTTGGTGAACTTGTCATCACCGTACTGGCCGAAACCGGACAGATGTCCGATAACCAACTGCGGATTGTGTTCCCAAAGCAGCTCATCAGTAAGTCCACGACGAGAGAAAGCAGGGCCTTTGCTGGCCTCGATCAGGACATCGGCAGTTTCAATGAGCTTCAGGAAGGCTTCCTTGCCCTCGTCCGAGAAAATGTTCATGGACAGGGCGTGCAGGTTGCGGCGTGACAATTCAGGGTAATTGGGCTGCACACGGATGGTGTCTGTGTATGCGGAATGCTCTACCCAGATAACCTCTGCTCCCCATTCAGCCAGCATCTGAGCAGAGAAAGGGCCGGCAATCTCAATGGCAGAGAATACAACGCGGACACCTTCCAGCGGACCGAATTTAGGGGTATTTAATTTCTTGGACATATTTTAATCCTGATTGTTGGCTTATGTTACTTCTTGCTATCCTAGCGGTATTTCTTGAGTTCAGCACGACCGAGAGTAAGGATCTGCATTTCGTCAGAACCACCGGAGAGACGGTCAATACGCAGGTCACGCCAGAAACGGCCTACACGGTGACCGGTTACGCCGATACCGCCGAGGATCTGCATAGAAGTATCAATTACTTCGAAAGCAGCGTTAGCGCAGAAGTATTTGCACATTGCGGAATCACCGGAAGTAGCAGTGCCCTGATCAGTCTTCCATGCAGTTTCGAAAATCATATTCTTCATACTGTTGAGCTTGATAGCCATGAGAGCGATCTTTTCCTGAATCAGCTGGGTACGACCGATTGCTTCGCCGAACTGTACGCGCTGGTTGGCGTATTTTGCAGCATCTTCATAAGCGCACAGAGCGATACCGTAGTTGGTGCAGGCAACCAGAAAACGCTCATCATCGAACTCTGCCTTAACGCGGTTGAAGCCTTCGCCCTCAGTTCCGAACATGTCTTTTTCTTCCAGCTCAACGTTGTCGAAAATAACTTCGCAGCAGCTGTCCATGCGCAGACCGAGCTTATCAAGCGGGTTGAGCTTGATGCCTTCTTTGCTCATATCAACAAACCACTCAGTGAAGATGGGCTTTTCAGAAGAAGCATCACGGGCCATAACGATAAGGTAAGGAGCGTGCAGGGAGCTGGTGATGAAGCACTTGTGTCCGTTCAGGTAAACCTTGCCGTCTTTACGGGTGTAGTTGCTCTTCAGGCTACCTACATCGGAACCTGCGCCGGGTTCGGTGATCGCAGAGTTGAACATCTGCTTACCGGTGCCGCGGAATGCAAAGATCTTATCGATCTGTTCCTGGGAACCGTGGCGGAGAATAGTGCTGAAGCCGGGAAGCTGGTAAAGGACATAAGTAGGAGCACCGTGACGGCCGAGCTCTGCCCAGATAGCGGTAAGGGTAACCATATCCATGCCCATTCCGCCGTGTTCTTCAGGCAGGAGCATGGTATCAACACCGAGATCAGCCAGTGCTTTTACCCAGCGTTCCGGATACTCATGGTTCTTATCGCACTCAACGAAGTACTGTTCCCAGTTTTCGCTTTCCATCAGGTCGCGGACACCCGCAACAAACAGTTCCTGTTCATCAGAAAGATTAAAATCCATGAAAGAATCTCCTTTTTTATCAAGGGGGAAGCGCTAAGCCTCCCCCATTGGATTATTTACCAGTTAGAGGCCTTCGCATCTTTGATGAAGGACCAGATAATGGCGAGGTTAACGAAGAAGAGCAGTCCGCCACCTGCGATGATCGCAGTCTGAAGAGGCTTGAGACCGCCAAGGGCGAGCAGGGTAACGCCGATGATACCGACGAGAATGGACCAGCCTACACGGACCCACATGGGGGGCTCGCTGTAACCGTCAGCCTCGGTGCAGGTAGACATTGCCAAGGTGTAAGAACAAGCGTTGATCAAGGTGACAGTTGCGATGAAGCAGAGCACAAAGAAGGCGATCATGGTGGCAGTGCTCAGGGGCAGGGCTGCCCATGTTTCAATTACAGCGCGGGGAGCACCGTGTTTTGCCACCAGCTCAGGCATATTGAGAATGCCCTTGTGGATGAGATGCATGGTGTTACCGCTCAGAACAGTCCAAATGAACCATGTGGTAGCAGTCAGACCACCAACGATACCCACACAAACCTGACGGACAGTACGTCCGCGGGAGATACGTGCGAGGAACAGACAGGTCTGGATGCCGTAGATAACCCACCATGCCCAGTAGAAAACAGTCCAACCCTGAGGGAAGCCGCCTTCACCGATGGCATCAGTGTAGAATGCCATGCGAGCGAAGTTATTCAGCATGATACCGACAGAGTCAGTGAAATAGTTCAGGATAAATGTGCTTCCGCTTACACAGAAAACCCAGACCAGAAGACCGAGCATGAGATAGCTGCGAACGTCAGATGCAATCTTGATCCCTTTGTTGAGACCGAAAGCAACGCAGATAGCGTTGAGGATAATCCAGCTGGCGATAATTGTTGCGTCCAGCTGAAGGGTGTGCGGAATACCAAAGAGCCATTCGATACACTCGGTAACCAGCGGAGTGGACAGACCGAGACTGGTACCCATGGCGAGAATCAGACCGACAATGTACATGTTGTCGACGATTGCGCCGACAATGCCTTTGCAATGCTTTTCACCGATAAGCGGCTCAAGTGTACCACTGGGACGCATGACATTGATTTTCTTTACGAAGAGAAAATATCCGAAGGCAACGGTGAAGAATGCATAACCTGCCCATGCCAGAGGTCCCCAGTGGAACAAACTGTAGGCAAGCCCCCATTCCTTAGCGGTAACGGAGAAAGGTTCAAAACCGAACGGCGGGGTGGAAGTATAGCAGTAAGCTTCATAAGTACCCCAGAAAAGAACTGCAGCAGAAGTAGCGGAAGCGAAGAGCAGGAAAATCCAGTTCAGGGTTTTAAATTCAGGTTCACCTTCACCAAGTTTATTATCCTTCCACGGCCCGAAAACCATCCATGCCCAGCCGGCCATCATGATGACCATGTACCATTCGAAGGCCCAGCCCCATGTATTTGTAACATAGCTGAACAGAGCGTTAATGACTTCATTGGCCTTATCAAGGTCCTTTACTGTCAGGTAACTCAACACCCCTACGATAATCAGCGAGGGAAAAAAAACCTTCGGTTCAATTTTCACCTTTTCGCTTTTATTAGGCTTCATTCGAAACACTCCACATAGTTTAGAAATATTTGTACTGAGCAGCCGATACCTGCCCGTACTCCCCCAGAGCTCAAAACAATGCGCTCAACCTCAACATCCCTGAGCTAGTCTGTAGCCATCACCTCAGAAGCAGCTCTTAATCGTACAAAGAAAAATGATCACGATCACTTTCTGTGTGTTTTTTTTGTCACAATCGCGATTGTTTTGCAATCGCTTTTATAAAAAAATCATGATCAGATAATCAAATATATAAAATTAAAACATTATTACAATGAGTTAGATTGTATATTTTTTACTAAAAAATCACAAAAGAATGCTGCAGAAAGCAAACACAGTTATCTTGAAGGAGCAGGTTCTTCGTTATTGTGAAACCTGTAACAACTTTCAAGACAAAAAAAGGCAGGTCCATGACTGTAAAAAACAGCCATGGACCTGCCTTATGAGATGTCCAAAAAAAAGCTATCAGATGTAGGAACTATCGGTTGAAATAAGAATTGTAAGTCTTCTCATCTCCCACATTGGTTTCCCTTTCGTGTCCCGGATAGAGAATTGTCTGATCAGAAAGGCTGAAAATCTGCGTCCTGACCGAATTTAGAAGAGCATCCATATCTCCTCCGGGAAAGTCTGTACGCCCGATATTTCTGAAAAAAATCAGATCACCGACAAAAGCAACACTTTCTTCCGGAAAAGAAAATGTCAAACTGCCCGGCGTGTGTCCCGGAGTATGAAGAACATCACAAGCTTTCCCGAGAAATTGATGCCTGCCGGGTGCAATAGGGGAAAAGGAAAAGCTGTCAGCCAAAGGAGGAAATCCCCAGCGGGGAGCATCCTTGATCTCACTCTCAACCAGAAATGCATCACCCTCACCACCCATAATCTGAGCACCGGTAGCCGCCGCCAGCTTTGCTGCACCGTAAAAATGGTCACTGTGCATATGGGTAATGAGAATATGAGTTAAATTGAGTCCTTCTGACTGGATAAAATTAACAACCTCGGCCGGATCATCACCGGGATCAACAAAGACAGCATCCCCGTTCTCGTAAAGCAGGTAGCCGTTTGTCTGAAACGGACTGAGAACAAATTTTTTGATCTGCATATTATTCCTTGAAAAATCTATATCAAATTTCTTCTAAATCAGGAGAATTTATCCATGGCGACCTTAAGCAGGGGCCGTGCTTCAGAATTCATGTAATACTCCATGAGCTGGGCATAATATTTCATCGTCATATCGATTGCCTCATCCCTGTTAAGCTGCCCGCTCTGGACATCCTGCAAAATAGTCTTGTAAATGCGGAGGTTAACATCGTTGAAGTCCTTTGCATTTTCCGAAGTAATAAATCCGTCCTGCACACAGTCTTCAAGCATCATATAGCTGCGTGAATAAATGCTGTTCAAAACATAAATTTTATTGAGCGGAGCGGGCCAATCCTTAACTATTTTTTCAGGGAAAAGATCGTAATATTGTTGAGTATACTCTTCCAGCTTTTCGTCACTATGAGTGAAGTACAACAACTCATAAATCTCCGGCTGAGCAAAAGAATGCTCTGCAAAGCATTTACAGATGGCCATATACCTTTCGATGGAATTCTCGCAGCCTTTCAAGTAGCTGGGAAGGGCTTCGTTATACTCCTCGAGATAGGTCATTGTGGCTAAAAATATCAGGTGCTGCAGGTTATCGAAATAGTTATAAAGTGTTGCACTTGTATAGCCTGCTAAATCCGCGGTCTTCCGGATTGTTACCGCACTGAGACCCTCGTCCATAATTATATCATGCGCAGCATCGATAAAATACTTAATGATCCTCTGTTGCTTAAGCCGTGTCCGAGCTTTTGAAGATTTCATGTTATCCTTATATATTTTTGAAAAAACAATGAGAAAACGTGGCAAAACACATGAAGCTGGATACATGCGCATACCACATCAGATTTCGAAAGAAACGACAATTTTTCTATGTTCTATTGAATCTCATGTATGAAAAAAAATCAAGATTTTTTTTTAAACGCTGCAAAAAAGGCGAACGCTTTTATCGCTCATAGAAATTATCTTATAAGATAATAATGTTACACGTTATTCGTAATATTTAACACAGCCTGAATCATTAACTGCAATAGCCCTGCCCGCCTGTCAGGAATAGCTGCATAAAAATAATGCCCCGAAAGACCATGCTTCCGGGGCTTCTTGCAACAATAATAAGCGGAATTAATTACCAGCTGAATTCAACAGCACAATTGCATCCTTTAATTCTTCTGCCATCAACACGATTTATTCGTCTTCACCCCAAGCCTTAGCACTGCGCTCAACCTTTTTGCGCACGCTCTTCCAATCAGTTTCATGATTGAACATGGACTCCGGTAAAGCGCCCAGCATTTTCTCATACAGGTCCAGGGAGACGGTAAAAGTCAACTCATCTGTTTTCATAAATTTTCTGGCTGAAGGGTCCATACCGCCCAGCACAGCCTTTTCCAGTCCATGCTCCTTGTAGTAGAGCGGCCAAGCCAGAATATTGGTACAGCCGGCACCGAAAGAAGAAACAACGCATTCCATGTCCCCGGTTGTGAACACTGTTTGGGTAAAGAGTCCGGTTAATATTTCAGGACGTGCGAAGAATATTACGAACTCCGGTTTCTCAGCATCGGAAAACTGCGACAACGGTTCGAAGATGCAGTACTTCGCCGGAGCCTTGCGCGGATCAACCTTGAGCATGAACTCCCGCATGGCGTCCGGATTGGGCATATACCGTTCACCATGCAGGGGTGAACCTTCAAAACCTGTCGAAACATAATGCTCGATAAACCGAATATGGGGCTTCATCATGGAACAGTAATAGACTCCTCCCGGACAGCCATATTCTTCAGCGGAAATATACGCTGCACCGCGTTTCTTCCTTGCCCATAAGACACCCTCAGAAGGCCAAATTTCTTTATATTTGAACGGTACAGAATAGGGGAAGACCTCATTTAAAAATAAAGTTGTATACCAGATTGGGTCCTCCTTAGGGAGGTCGGTCTTTTTTGAGTAATAAAGTTGTATACTACGAAGCGCTAATCCGCATTAACCGAAGCAACTACTTGATCTACAAATTCTTTTAGCTTTTCAGGCTGGAGGACAAACGCAATAGAAATCCCTGCAACCAGATAGCCTGCTTTAGATATTTCGTATCACTCGTTCAGTTGTTAGGAAAATAGTTCGCTTCAAAAGTAAAACACTATTTACCTTTAAATACGGCACAATAATTCCCATTTTCATTTCGACATTTGGAACAATGCACGCATTTTGCCCGTTTTGTATCACCCTCTTTCCAACGTTTGAACAAGTCTGGTTCTGCCAGTAGAGGGCGGGATAAGCCGAAGAGTTCAATCTCCGTTTCGTTGAGTATGGATTCGATATGATCCGGTTGTGACAAGCCGCCTACGGTAATGACCGGGATATTCACATCTCGGCTGATGATGTCTCCATATTCGGCAAAGTAGCCCTGTTTTTTGAGTTCATAACCATCGAAAAATTCACCGGCTAAGGATTTCGCCTTGCCGTGAATATTGCCGGATATTTCCAAACCATCCACGCCCAACTTTTCCAACTTAATACTAATCAACCTTGTTTCATCAAAATTAAGTCCGCCTTTGAAAAATTCACTGGCGGTGAGCTTAACCAGAACCGGATATTCAGCACCGACTTCTTTGCGCATGGCTTCATATATTTCAACCAGAAAACGCATGCGGTTTTCCAATGAGCCTCCGTATTCATCAGTGCGCCTATTATAGTACGGACTCAAAAACTGATTGACCAGGTAGGTATGAGCTGCGTGGATTTCAACCCCATCAAAACTTGATTCCTTGGCCCGCCTACCGGCATCGGCAAATGCTTGAACGATATTACTGATATCCTCTTTAGTCATGGGGGTGCCGCAAGTTCCAGTGCTTCTCTCGGGAACACTACTCGGCGCGAAGATCTTCCGTTCGCCCACGTTGTAAGTGGTTTTGGTGCCACCATAGGCAATCTGAAGGATAATTTTGGAACCGTGTTTGTGTACTGTGTCAGTCAGTTTGCGATAATCGGCTATGAAAGAATCCTCGTAAATGCCCATCATGCCCGGATTGGGTTGCTCCTCAGCCACCACATTGGCGTACCCGGTGATGATCAGACCCACTTCGTTTTCAGCCAGAGTTTTGTATATCTCGTAAAGTCGGGGAGTCATGTGCCCGTTCTCGGTGGTCATGTTTTCCCAAGTGGCACTGCGGACCAGCCTGTTTTTAAGATTCAGCGGACCGAGTTTACACTCTTCAAAAATAGTCTTCATTTTTATTCCTAATATGAAATTGTTTGAATCATAACTTTACAGTAAGATGTTACACTTTGTTTTTCCCCGGAATAGCATTTGCATCAACTGTGCCTGATTCTTGACTCAAATTCTTTGCTTTCATAGAAAAGAGTGAACACCAAATTAAGAGCCGACATGAAAACCCCCGACCCTAATCAATTAAATATAGCCGACGTGTTAAAACGCATTGATGAAGTGCGTGATAAGGATCTTCAATGCATCCTTAGAACTACACTGGAAACTGCTCAACAGGAACTCCAGAAAAGCACCAATGAACTTCATCGCTTGCGTTTAAATCTGGAGAATTCATTTAACAGCATCCCGGATGCGATTGTCACTGTGGACGAGGATATACGCATCCTTTCTGCCAACGCGGCTTTCCTTTCCCTTTATGGTGGCATTCTAACAGACTACAAAGGTAAGACTTTTGAGCAATGTTTCGGCAAAAACTCCGCACCGTACAACAGCGTAATCCGCCAGACCCTGGAGCTGGGCAGGCTGACCTCCCATTTCCGGGTAAATACAACCACGCCGGAGGGCAAGGTATGTAAACTGGAACTCAACGCTGCCCCCTTGCGCACCGGAGAATATAGCTTCGGAGGTGCGGTACTTGTCATTAAGGATATGACCAGACTCGCGGTTCTGGAACAACAACTGGAAGACCGCAAACTGCTCAACAACATGGTCGGAAAAAGCGACTCTATGAAAAGGGTTGCCACTCTGGTGCACAGCCTTTCGGACATTGCAACCACTGTGTTGATTGCCGGGGAATCCGGTACGGGTAAGGAATTGATTGCAGATGCATTGCATTACACCGGGGGCAGAGCGGAGAAAAGAATTGTGAAGGTAAACTGCGCGGCTTTGTCGGAATCACTGCTGGAAAGTGAATTGTTTGGGCATGTACGCGGAGCGTTTACCGGAGCTTCACGTGATTCTGAAGGGCGTGTTGCCGCAGCTGAAGGAGGAACTCTCTTTCTTGATGAAATAGGAGACCTCCCTCTTTCTATACAGCTTAAACTTTTGCGTTTTTTGGAGTACAAAGAATACGAACGTGTTGGCAGCTCCAAGCCGCGTAAGGCTGATGTGCGCGTGGTTACAGCCACAAATGCCGATCTGGTACAAAAAGTTAAGGACGGTTCCTTTCGTAAGGACTTGTACTATAGGCTTAATGTGTTTCAAATTGAGCTCCCTCCGCTCAGAGAGCGCAGGGAAGATATTCCGCTGCTGGCGGAGAGTTTTATGAATACCTTCAATAATGAACTGGGGCGCTCCATAAAAGCCTTCTCACCGGAATTCATGGATGCCCTTGTTAAGTACGATTGGCCTGGGAATGTCCGTGAGCTGCGGCATTGCATTGAGTATGCGGCAATCCTGTGTCTTGATGAGGTCTTGCAGACTATTCATCTTCCGCAGAATTTCAGGAAAAATTTCATTTGTTTTTGTGATCATTCAGATGTGAAACAAGTGGTCCGGCATGAAGCTGCGGCTCCTGCTGTAACCTCTGAATCATCTTCCAGACGGCATGCTTTTGATAAGCAAAAGGTGCTTGATGCTTTGGAGCAGGCAGAATGGAAAAAAGCTCGGGCCGCTCGAATTCTTGGCATAAGTCGGCCAACACTTTATCGCTGGATGAAGAAGGCTGGATTCGCTGAATCGTAAACTGCAATTATGATCTTTACACTTTGACATGTTCGAATTGTTTGTTACATGTGTCGTGTAACAAAAAGTGTAAAAAATAGTGTAACATTACACGTTACACTTTGTGTGAAATATAGAACAAACAAAACGTTTAAAACGTTTTTTGTATAATACTTTTTTAGTATAAAACATTTAAAATTAACTACTTATGCCTACTTTAAAATTGTGGCACGCGAACTGCTACGGGAACGCAGGAGCGTAAACATGACTCTTAACAGATGTAAAATGCTGACTCCCGACCAGTACGACTCCCTGATTAAAAAAAATATGGGACTGCTGGTTGTGGGGTATCTTTCGGATGACCTGATCTCAAGCAGACAGATGCAGATTCTTGCGGACTTTGCACAATCGGCTGCCAAACGCGTTACCTGTGCGATCCTTAATCCCGCATACGGTTCATACTTTGAGAAGAACCTGAAGTTGGATGGCAGTCCCACTTTCCTACTCTTCTTCGCCGGAATGGAACAACGCCGCTTTCTCGGATCAGCTGACTTCGAAGACCTCAGGGAGCTTGCCAGCGGACCTGCAGGTGACGTTGCCTTGTAATCACGGTTGGAGGACTGTGGCAACGAAACTGTGCTGTCCACTGAGACTTAGAGTGCAATTTTAAAGGAGATGAAGTGTATGCCTGATTCTAAGGGTACAAAAGGTAAAGCAGCTATGATGTCCCGTCGTAAGCTGCTCATGAATGGAGGCGCCATGGCGGCTGGAGCTGTCCTTTTCGGTGCGACCGGCAGTCTTGCCAGTGAAAAAGCACCTTCGGTCCGTTCCGAGCTACCGACCACAAAGTGGGACGGGGAATTCGACGTGCTGGTTATCGGCAGCGGTTTTGCCGCTTTGTCCGCAGCTATTGAAGCGCGCCGTAAGGGACTCGATGTTATGGTCGTTGAAAAAATGCGCGTGCTGGGCGGCAACTCCTGCATCAACGGCGGCCTTTTTGCTGTGGCAGGCAGTGAACTGCAAAAAAAGGAAGGCGTTAAAGACAGCATCGATACCATGGTCAATGATATGCTCAAGGCCGGACGTGGTATCAACCATGTTGAAATTACGAAAGCCATCGCCGAAGGCTCCATAGATGCCTACAATTTCGTTATCCAGTGCGGCGCTGTATTTAAGCCCAAACTTTCATGGCTCGGCGGACACTCCGTAGCCCGTACCTACCTGACCCACAATGCTTCCGGTTCCGGCATTGTACGTCCGCTGGTGGACACCGCCCGTGCTGAAGGCGTTGTCCTGCGCACCGGTTGCAAAATGCTCGACTTCATCGTCAACGATGATGAACGCATCGTCGGCATTCGCGCCCGCGACGGTTATCGTTTCCCGGACGAAGAGAGTGGACAGGTTCGTATGTTCCGCGCCCGCAAAGGAGTGGTCCTCGCCACTGGCGGCTTCAGTCAGGATGCTAAATTCCGTGCTGCTCAGGACCCCCGTCTGGCAGGCGAGATCGACAGTACCAACCAACTCGGTGCAACAGGTGAAGCCATGCGCGCGGCCTTCCGTGCCGGGGCCGTTCCCGTACAAATGTCTCTCATTCAGCTCGGCCCGTGGGCTTCCCCGGACGAAAAGGGATTCGGAGTTGCCTCCATGTTCAACATCCAGTCCGGATTCCGCTACGGTGTAATGGTTGACCGTTCCAGCGGAACCCGCTTTGTAAATGAACTGGCTGACCGCAAGACCCGCGCCGATATAATGCTCAAGAAAGTAGATGCCAACGGCACTCCCGACTACCCGATCATCATCGTCGACAGCAAAGGCGCAGAAGCCTGCCCAACTCTGGACCGCTGCCTGAAATATAAGGTTGTGCACAGTTTTGATACCATTGAGCAGTTGGCTAATTTTTACAATATCCCGGCTGCCAAGCTCTCCGAAACCATCAGCAACTACAACAAATACGTTGCGGATAACCACGATCCAGAATTCGGCAAACCGCTGAGCACCGCAACGCCCATCGTCAAAGCGCCTTTTTACGCCGTGCGCGGCTGGCCCAAAGTGCACCACTGCATGGGCGGCGTCGAAATCGACGTAAAAGGCCATGTCCTTCATTCCCAGAACTTCAAGCCTATCAACGGCCTTTATGCCGCAGGTGAAGTAACCGGCGGCCCCCACGGGGCAAGCCGTCTCGGCAGTTGCGCAATCACCGACTGCCTGGTCATGGGACGTATCGCTGGAAACAGCGTTGCTGGAAACGAATCTAGTTAAGATTAGTTTAAAAAGGACATTCCAATGAAAAATACAAAGACATTCGCCTTCGGGACGATTCTACTTCTGTTTGCAATGGGAACTTTCCTTGCGCCCAACGCACTGCGCGCACAGGATAAAGCTGAAAAAGAAAAGAGTGTTGCCGAAATTGATATGGAGCAGCACAAGACCAAACAGTTCACTATCGACATTATCGACAATGTAGTCTTCGACAAACTTCCAGTCAAAAGCTACCACAGAAAGGTTCACCAGAACGGTGCTAACTGCGAACTTTGCCACGGAGTGAAAGCCCCCACAGCACCGCCTGATACCCGCAATTGTGCCAACTGCCACGGCACTCCCGAAGATGTCGCCAAGCGCACTGAAAAACTTGAACCCAATCCGCATAACTCCCCGCACTGGGCCAAGGAACTCCCCTGTGACACCTGTCATAGAGAGCACGGTAAATCTGAGTTTTACTGCAAAAACTGCCACCACTTTGATTACCAGGTTCCCTAAGAATTAATCAGGAGGAATTTCGCATGCTTATTAAACAGGCTTCTGTTTGCCTGGTCTTGACTCTTGCCTTATTTATGGCCGGAGTAGTCCATGCAGCGGGCGATACAGCCGCCCATTCAGAGCAATTATACTCAAAGGCCGCCCAGTTGCGCCAAGGTGCGCTGAAGCAGAATCAGAAATGCTTCTCCTGCCATGGTGATGCTGAGATTACCGCAAGATGGGTAACTGACCGGGGCCGTACTCTTCAGCTACATGTTGATGAGGTGGACTACCGTAACTCCGTGCATAGCGGGCAAAGTTGCCAAAGTTGTCACGAAGGAGCAACGGAAGACGCTTTTGCGAGTGCACCCCATAAATTCAAAAACAAAAAGCCCATGGACTGCCAGTCCTGCCACGGCAATTACTTCAAGGATATCTACAAACAGGTTGACTACAGCTACCATACCAAGGCCATAGTTAAGAAGGGTAAGGAATTCAGCTGTGCATCTTGCCATGATACTCATACTTTCCATCTCCCGGAAAGGACCGAAGAAATAGCCTCAAGTGTGACTGAGACAAATGAACGCTGCTTCAGGTGCCACTCCGACCTGCGTGGCTACCAAAAGATGACCGATAAAAAACTGCTCGACCAGAAGATGGGCCATTGGTTTTTGCCCAATAAGGAAAAGCATTTTGAATCCGTTAGTTGTGTAGCCTGTCACGGAGGAAAAGAGGGGACTGAAGTACACGTAATCATGGAAGTCAAAGACACCAAAGTCAACTGCGAGAGCTGTCATTCCAAGTCATCCGCCATGACTACCAAGCTCAACAAATACCGCAGTGAACAACGTGCCTTTGCAATGGTTAATAAAGGTCTCTTTGATGACACTGAATTGAAGACCAAAAATGCAGAAGCCATCAAAGCTTCCGTGGGCGAAGCTGACTCCGTACTCGGATTCATGAATACCCGTCTGCTCGAAAACAAGTACATCCTCGGTGTAACCCAGACCCCGTGGCTGAATATTAAGTTTGTCCAGATTCTGGTGGCCATGCTGCTTTTAATCGCAGTTCATGCGGCTCTACGTATGATGGGTTCGAAAGCTACTCATGTTCAGGGTGAAACCGTGACCATGTTCCCGTTTACTGTCAGACTCTGGCACTGGATCAACGCAATCCTGTTCGCAATCCTGATTGTGAGTGGATTCGCCATGCACTTCGGGATCGGCATGGGTTTTGAGCCTGCGCAATCCACCCACGCATACTTTGCTCTTGGGCTTGTAGCACTCTGGATTCTGTACTTGCTCTATCTGATCCTTAGCGGACAGTTCATGCAGTATCTGCCGCGTGCGGATTTCATTTCCGCAAGCTTTGCGCAGGCTAAATACTACATGCTGGGAATTTACAGCGGACAAGAGAACCCGGCCGGACATGATCCTGCAAAGCGTCTGAATCCCTTACAGCAGACTGCTTATTTGTCCGTACTCTTTGTACTGTTCCCTGCATTGATTGCATCCGGGCTGGCTTTGTTTATCCCTGAAGTTATCCCCCCAGAACTGATGGGTATGAACGGCAAGCATCTTGTTTCTCTGGTTCACACTGGAGCAGCATTCCTGATGGTCCTCTTCATCGTAATCCATCTCTACCTCTGCACCACCGGAGAAAGCGTATTCGCCCTTGTCCGTAGCATGGTCACAGGTAAGATGAAGAAATAACGTTAGCCATAATATACACCTACTGGACAGGTCCCCTCTTACCTGTCTCCTCGTGAAAGATGGGGCTGGGCCGTGAGGGCCAGCCCCCTACTTAAAACTCAGTTTAAACTGGAGAGTGCATCTTATCTTATATCTGCTGAATAGGTCACAGGTAACCGGTAAGATGATTGAATAGCGTAAGCCATAATATACCTACCGGCAGGGCCTCATTACCTGTCACCTAGGAAAAGAAAGGGGTTGGGTCGAACAGACTCAACCCCGTCTTTTAAGATAAAAGTGCAAGGAGAGAGAGATGTATAAATTTGCACATGTAATGATTTTAGGAATTCTTCTTTCAATACTGGCTGGCACAGCTGCTTTTGCTGCAGAGTTTGTTTGTCTCAGTGATGTTCCCAATAAAAAATGGAGTGCAGAAGAACAGCGCAACATAGACCTTTTTTGGAATGATACTCTTGCCTACCTTGAAGCTTATGTAAAAGCCCTCGAAACACCCTCAGGTGAGTGCCTCGATTCTGCGGAAGCAGTGGTCAGTTCTTATAATTCTGAGACAGGTAAGCCCGAAAAGGAATGTATCACCAAGAAACGCGATGTGGAATTGATGATCAAACACGTCAAAACAGTTCTTGCCGAGCCGGAAAAGGCTAAGCGCTGCTTCGATCCCCAGCTGAGCAACTCCAACGGCTGGACCAAGCTCTACACTCCCAGCAGGGAACTCCAGAATTATTCCCCGGTTTCCAAGTGGTTGAACCGTCCAGTTGCTGTTGATTACTTCGAAAAGGCAAAAGATCCTGAAATCAAAAAGGCTGGCATTGAACTCAACAAAAACTTCGTTGCGATTGCTTCTAAAACAGATAGCTCTGACCATTTTAGCCGAGATGTCACTATTAAGGGATTGCCTCACCTTTGGTCTTCTGTAGGTTGGATTCCTTTTTATGCTGAAAGCGAAAAGGCATGGAATAAAGATATTCGTGGCGGCTACCTCTATGCTGAGGTGATGGGGCCATGGGGTAACCTACGCATCGATACCATTGATGGCGAAACCGTTGGGGCTGAAATCGGCATGACCGCGCAGTTGAACGATTCATCTTACCCAGTGCATTTCCACCATCCGCAGGAAATATACATGACCTTGACCACTCCTGAACACCCTAAACAAAATCAGTTTCTGCTGATGGATTGGGATAGTGATCAGTTTGAAGCTGTCCGCACTGAAGACGGATTTGACGTAGAGGTTAAAGGAGAAGGCAAATGGGAAGATTGGTACATGAGCGCAGATCCGAAAGATAACTGGCTTATCTATCTTGAACGTAATGCGCTTCATGCATTTTATGCTGGAGATGACAAGAATGCAGACTTAGAAAATAGCGGTTGGGTAAGTATTTGGGCTCGCACAACCGCGCGTGACAATAATCAGACTACTCAGATATCTGTCCCTGCGGACAAGAACACAAAAAGAATTTTGCCTGATACACATGTTCATGCTCATACCAAGCGCTGGAAACCATAAAACCGCAGCTATAATAACATCTACCGTACAGGCCCCTCTTGCCTGTCCTCCTCGTAAGAGAAAGGGGTTGCAAGATTCAACCCCTTTCTCTTATATTAATTAAGTTTAGGGCTATCTTTTTAATGTTACTCCTTCACTATACGCATTACCAACCTCTTCTCCGACTTTTATGTACTCCCTTCTCATCCAATCATTTCAATCAGTTGAAAAATAGCCGGAGGTCAACATGTTGAAACCCAGCCTAATCTGGCTGCGTCAAAGTTGGCTCCGATTCTTCGGATAGTGCCGTTCTCGCGCATGAGCGTAACACGGGATAAAGCATCTTCCTCAGTGATGCCAAGTCGTTTACCTATTTCAGCATACGGATGTGAGCAAAGCGGAAAATCCGTCTGAAGAATATTCAATATCTGGCAATCCAACTCATCTAAATCATATCTTAATTTTGTCATATGTAGTGCTTTGTTTAAATATGAGATGGTAATTTGTTATAGTTGTATATTTATACGGCTAGTGTCGTATCGGCTAAATTTAGCAGGGAATGTGCCAAGTAAATGTGTTCGCGCTGTGTTTTCGCTGGGAGAGTTTTTAGTTACTAGCAGTAGTGGTCAATGTTGTTGGATTTATCTGATCTAATATATTGAACCTGTCCTGAATGCTTTTTTGTTTTTGCTGACCACCTGTGTATTTATAATATACGAATTTTACATTATCTATTCTTTGACAACTGAATTCTGTTTTTATTGAACGGAATTACGTTGTATCAACTTAAAACAGTTGTTCTGTCTTTTGCTATCAAATAAAATTTACATTTATTTCAGGTGATTACCTGTGTGTAACTCGTAGGCATAGCTCTTGCCTTATGGCTGTAGAAAACAATTCTAGCCAAAAAACTTCGGGGCCTCTTTGAGTAACAGCAATAATTGGTTTGCGTTACTCAAAGTATCTACCGGGTTGAAACAGCCATTGAGGAATGCAGAAATGGGAAAAGAACACCACACACACAGCCATGACCATAGCCATGGGCACCATCATCATAACCATAACGATTTCACTGATTACAAGAATGCAGTCAAAGAATACCGTCAGTCCTTTGCCAGTAAACAGGATGTCATGGAGCAAGCCCCTGATCCAGCTGTCCGGGAGATGGTTAAATATATGGAAGAACAGGGGGTAGAAAACTGTTTTGATCGTTTTGACAAACAGAAACCACACTGTACCTTCGGGCTGGCAGGTGTGTGTTGCAAAATATGCTCGCTGGGACCCTGCAAGATTACTGAACGCTCTCCCCGAGGAACCTGCGGAGCTGATGCCGATCTGATTGTTGCCCGAAATCTGGTCAGGTCTGCTGCGGGTGGCGTTGCCGCACATGGAGCGCGTGCGCGGGAAATTATTCTCACTTTGAAAAAAGCAGCAGAAGGTGATGTGAACCTGCCTATTGAAGGCGTGAACAAAGTCAAAGCTGTTGCCGATATGTTCGGCCTTGATATCAGGAACAGTACTATCGAAGAATTGGCTGGACAAATTGCAGACATTCTTCTGGAAGATTTAAGTCGATCAGTCCCCGGAACCCATAAGACACTTGATGCCGTTGCCACGTACGAACGAAAACGAGTCTGGGAAGATCTCGATTTACTTCCTATAGGCTCATACCATGAAGTCTTTGAAGCATTGCATCAGACCACAGTGGGCACTCAGGGAGACTGGCGCAAAGCTATGGACCAATTCATGCGTCTCGGTGTCGCATTCTCAATGAACAGTGTGGTCGGTGGGTCTATTGCAAGTGACTGTCTATACGGTGTGCCGCAACGAACAACAGTTAAAGCTAATCTTGGAGCCCTGAGGACAGATACGGTAAATATAGCTGTTCACGGTCACGCTCCGCAGATGGCAATGGAAGTGATAAAGACAGCACGTAGTGAAAAGTTCATTGAAATGGCGAAAGAAGCGGGAGCAACCGGTATACAATTTTACGGTATTTGTTGTTCCGGATTGTCGTCCCTGTACAGGCTTGGAGGAGTAATACCCCTTTCTAACGCTAACGGATCGGAGCTTGTTCTCGCAACTGGAGCTCTTGATCTCTGGTTGGCTGATATTCAGGAAGTATTTCCAGGCATTATGGATGTTGCCAACTGTTACAAGACTGTAGTCGTGACCACCAACGAGTCAAACCGTCTGCCCGGAGCAGAACATATCGGTTACAAACGCGACCTTTCTGATCTGGATAAACTACCTGAACTGGCAGAGCGTATTGTTACCCGTGCAATTGAAAGCTTCAAGAATCGTCGCGATGTAAAAAGGCATATTCCCGGACACGCAATTGAGGCTGAAGTAGGATTTAACCTTGAAACACTCAAGGCCCGTTATGGTTCACTTTCAACAATCGCCTCAGCCCTAATTGAAGGAAAAATCAAGGGAATCATCAACCTTGCCGGATGCACAAACACCAGAATCGTATTTGAAAAAGCCATCGTGGATATCGTCGATATCCTGTTGAAAAACAACGTACTGGTTTTTACCAACGGATGTGCGTCTTTCCCCATGGCCAAACTGGGATATTGCTCCAGCAAAGGACAGGAAAAATGCGGTGACAAGCTGCTTAAATTCCTCGGCCCCAAAATGCCTCCGGTATGGCATTTTGGTGAATGTATAGACAATGCACACTCCGTTGCAGTGTTCAGAGAAATCGCAAAATATACCGGACGTCATTTAAAAGATCTGCCATTTGCCGAAGTTACCCCGGAATGGTCCAACGAAAAAGGCGTTGGGGCAGCCCTTGCCTATCGCATGCTCGGTTTCAACTCCTACCACTGCGTTCATGCCCCTGTGCATGGTTCAAAAAAAGTCGAAGAATTCCTTTATAACGGCACAAAGGAATTGCTTGGCTCCTGCATGAACGTTGATCCCGACCCTGCAAAAGTAGCCGCAATGATCCTTAGGGACTTTGACGAAGCCAGATCCAATGTCTGCTGGCGGTCATAGCTCAATTTGCAATAACGTTTGCCTGCAGCCTTGATGGCCTGCACAGCCGACCTCGGTTTCTCCGACAATTAATAGCCGGGGTCGGCTGTGCAACCACCCTGTTTTCTGTCAACACTAATTTAGCAATGGTATCCTTGGGGTAACAGATGCATTTCAGATCAGCTTCAGTACAATTCAGATTATCCAAACTATGTCGTGAAGAGTTTTCAAAAGAATTATACCGTCCGGGAGTTATTTCTCTGGCCCGTATTGTGTGGGGATCATTGGGGGGAGGATTGTTATTGGGGCTGATAGCAATTTTATCCGGTAAAACAGAGATCAAAGTCCTTTACCCACCTCTTGCAGCAACATGTTTCATAAATACGACCTGTGTTTTTTTGCGTGTTGCACGGCCAAAGTCAGTAGTTGTAGGGCACACGGTAGCCTCGATATGCGGACTGGCTGGAGTCTGGATAGGAAATTATATTGATCCAGGAACAGAATTTATAATTCCCTTAAAGCTTGGTCTTTCGGTTTTGCTGGCAGCAGTTTTTATGCAGATCTTTGACGCCGATCACCCACCTGCAGCCGCCACTGCAGCAATACCGGCAATACTCCCGCTTCCCATGCCGTGGTATTTGCTTCCTCTCCACATGGCATGGGGAGCCACAATAACCGTAATTTTTGCGTTTATCTGGAATAGAATCTGGTTTGAATTTCCTGCCCGGGATAGTGATAACTACGTCAAAAATGCAGGACTATACATGGAAAAGGTTCAAATTGCGGGTGTAGCAATATGTATAGTCAGTTGTATAATCATGTGTTTTCAGTCCATATCTCCTACCGTCAGAATAATTGGTCTTTGCGGCATGACTGTAGGGAACATAATTCTCGGGACACATCATTTTAAAATATTATCCCAAGTCAATTAAAAGGAGGGATTGTCATTAGAAATTAATAAAGGGTAGGGCATGAATTGTCTGATGGTTATAACCAGAGATATACCTACCAATCTCAAAAAGATATCCCCATGCCCTACCCCATAAGACCGAGTGTGTTGCCATTTCTATTGTCAGTTGGAATAATTATGTTTAGAACTTCAGTTATGGCTGACGAAAAAACTTTTCACTTTCGGAATGAGAAAATACAATCTCTTCTGTTGGAAATGGGACAACAAAGGTCTACCGGATCTCTTTTCACTCTTATCGTAAACCGGCTGGCTCAATTCCCTAATATCTCCCTCGCCCGAATCTGGCTGATTAAAAATGGTGATATCTGTTCAGCATGCCCTCTGCAACATGAGTGTCTGAAGCAAACTGAATGTCTGCATTTGGTTGCCAGCGCAGGACAGTCTGTAGTTGATTCCGCTGTAGATTGGGCTCGTATTGACGGTGACCATAGGCGTTTCCCTTTGGGAGCCAGAAAGGTAGGGCACATCGCTGCCACCGGTACTCCCGTTATTGTAAAATCAATATCCAAAGACTCAAAGTGGATACTTCACCAGAATTGGGCTAAACGGGAAGGCATAAATGGATTTGCCGGTCAGCCAATGGTTTACCATGGTGAGACAATGGGCGTTCTGGCTGTTTTCACCAAGAGCGAAATAGCTCAACCCGCCCTTGATATATTGAATATTATCTCAAACCATGCTGCCGCTGCTCTTGTTAATGCGAGGGCTTTCGAAAAAATAGAAGAACTGAGTCAACGTCTTGAATCTGAAAACAGCTACTTACGCGAAGAGCTTCTGAGTTCAACATCTTTCGGCGGATTCATTGGTCAAAGTGCTCCACTACAAAGAATTATACAGCAGATAGACCTCGTAGCATCCACAGATGCCAGCGTATTGATACTGGGCGAATCTGGAACAGGAAAAGAGCTGGTCGCCCGAGAACTTCACCAACGAAGCGCACGCCGAAACAGTCCCATGATCAAAGTCAACTGTGCTTCCATTCCTAAGGATTTATTTTCGAGTGAATTTTTTGGTCATGTTAAAGGCGCATTCTCCGGTGCTGTTGCGAATAGGATCGGTAAATTCGGTGCTGCACACAAGGGGACGCTGTTTCTTGATGAAATAGGGGAAATCCCTCTTGAACAACAGGCTCACATGCTTCGAATTCTACAGGAAGGGGAGTACGAACGTGTCGGCGAGGAAAAGACACGTAAGGTTGACGTAAGGATTATTGCGGCAACCAACAAGAATCTTAAAACTGAGGTTGAAAACGGTCGGTTCAGGGAAGATCTCTATTTCCGACTCAATGTTTTTCCCATTGATGTTCCGCCGCTACGAGATCGAAAAGATGATGTCGTACTCTTGGCAAACCATTTCTTAAAGCAATTTCTTTTGGAAATTAAACGTCCTGTATTTCTATTTACGGATGCACAGCTACAAAAGCTGGTTCAGTATTCATGGCCCGGTAATGTTCGAGAACTTCAAAATATAGTCGAACGTTTTGCAATCACCTCCAGTTCTGACCCAAAAAATATCGATTTCTTCAACAGCCTGGGAGCAGAACTCCCGATGGTAGAACAATCCCGAACCAACCAACTCAATGAACAGGTGCTAACCGAGCAGGAAGTGGTTCTGCTTCAAAAAGAAAATATTGAAAGAGCCCTCAAGCTATGTCGTGGCAAGATTTATGGAACTGATGGTGCGGCAAAACTACTGGGTTTAAAGCCAACAACTCTTGCTACACGCATAAGGAAAATGGAGATTGTTTGTTCAAGAGACAAATAAGGGCGTGCAACAGAAAGCGTTATATATGTTTTCGCTAAGTCCACTCGCCCAAACATACCTTCCCGCCTTATTCACAGAAAATGAGGCATGTTATTTTCTTCTTTAATCTTGTCCAATCGGGGGGTAATTAATACCAGCTCTAGGTCGGAAAAGAGATGGTGTGTTCGCCGGGATTTATGCCCAAAAACTCGGAGAGACCTTCCTTTGGAAGCAATATCCCTAACCCGCAACCAAGGAGAGTAGTCGGCACCGTGCCCGGAACCACGCCCTTCTTTGATCCACTTCTTGGGCTTTGCCTCTGTTAAGCCATTACTTCTTTTAGCCATAAAAAACCGCTCCTGTTTTAAACCGTATTGACAGTCTAACAGGAGCGGAATCAGTTAACAACTTTATTGTTCAGTAAAGGTCTTTATTGTTCAGTAAAGAACTTTATTGTTCTCCAACAATATTTGTGGGAAAGTAATAAAGTTCTTTACTCAAGACCTCGGCAACACGCTATTTTCAATGAACAGAATTTTGGTTTAAAAAATAAAGTTCTTTACTGGCTATTCAAAATGATCCGTCAGTTATCTTTTATGAGTAATAAAGTTCTTTACTGAAACTGAGAATATCACCTCTTTTACGATGAAAGCTGAACCTGTTCCTGCACTTCAATTGTTGCGGTTTCTACATTGTTGCGCATTATGTTATAAAACTCATCATAAGTTTTCGATGCACGCTCTCTATCTGTATCAGTGCAGCGAAAAGTTAAGGCAAACGCAACTTCAGCGCGAACTCCAGGCCTTCCTTCCCCTACATATGTTTCGAGCTTATACTTATCTCTCAAATATATCCGTGCACGAAGCCTGACTTTCCCATCTGCACAAAGTTTACTCTTAAATTCGTAAGCGTCCAAACACCTACACCTACAAAGCCCCGATAAGCTGAGGTATGAAGAAAGAAGCAGTCGTTACTTTGTTTCGGCGTTCTTTGACACAGCCCAAGGCATGAGGGCTTCGAGATCGGTGCTGCTTTGCGCATGGGGGAGTTTTTCGAACAGTTCGCAGAGGTAGTCAGCAGGATTTAATTTGTTGGCTTTGGCGGTTTCGATGAGACTGTAGAGGGTCGCGCTCGCCTCAGCACCGCGCGGAGAACCGCTGAACAACCAGTTCTTTCGACCCACCGCAAAAGGACGAATGGCATTTTCAGCGATATTATTGTCGAGTGAGAGTGTCGGATTTTCAAGGAAAACTGTGATCCGGGCCCACTGGCCCAAAGCATAGGAAATCGCTTTACCCAAAAGACTTGTCGGAGGCACTGAACTGCTGCTCTTCGTAATTATTTCGTGGATTTTTTCAAGAATCTGGCTGGATTTTTCCGTCCGCATGGTCAGAATTTCCGTCTCTGAAGCCTCCTCCTTTCGGGCCCGCCCCTCCAGTCGGTAAAGCTTCGCTATCAGGGCAACCACCGTCGATGCCGTGCCTTTTTTCTTTTTCGAACCAGCCTTGAGGACATCCATAAATTTTCGGCGCACGTGTACCATGCAACCAGCGTGAGTAATCCCCTCGGATTCGCCCAAAGCGTTGTATCCGGCATAGCCGTCAGTTTGCAGATATCCCTTGAAATCCCCGACAATCTCAGTGGCAATTTTCCCTGCACGGCTCGGCGCGTAATGAAACAGGACTACCGGTTTTGTCCCGCTCCTGCAGGCTACCCACATGTAGGATTTGGTCGTGTTCTCCCGGCCCGGTTCCTTGAGCACCTGTACCGGTGTTTCGTCGAGATTGATGATCCTGCCGGAGCGCAAATATTCGTACATTAATTCCATAAGCGGTCCGCATCGCTCTGCCGCCAGCACGGTCCAGTTGGACATGGTAGAGCGTGAAATATCGATTCCCAGTCGCTCGAACATCTTGTTCTGGCGATAAAAAGGAAGCCCGTCACAGAATTTGTTGATCAAGATATGGGCCAGAAGCCCCGGAGTGACAATGCCCTGCCGGATCAGCTGGGGCGGCATCGAAGCGATCTTAACGCTCGGCCCGTCACCCTCGGTGCCTTCGCAATTTTTGCAAGCGTATTTGGGGCGGACGTGCCGTAGAACCCGGATTTTAGCGGGGACGTAATCAAGTTTTTCACTTACGACCTCGCCGATGCGACTCAATTCACAGCCGCAAGCGCAGATTTTTTCCTCGTCTGGAATGTCGTGAACAATTTCCTTGCGGGGAATGGATTCGGAGATAGGTTTGCGGCCCTTTTTAGCACGGAAATGCGCCGGAACCTGCACGACCTCCGGTTCGAATGAAGACTGCTCACAAACAAACTCCGCCTCATCAAAAAGGGAATACTGATACTCGTCTTTTGCGGGCTTCTTTGCCATTTCCGATTTCTTGGCAAAGGCGATGGCTTTGAGCAGTTCAACCTGCTCTGACAGCTCTTCAATAACGGCACTTTTATCGGCAATTACCGCATCACGATCGACAATTACCGTATCACGATCAGCGATCGCTGCATTCTGGGCGGCAAGCAGTCTATTCTGTTGCAGAATAAGCTCTTTCAGCTTTTCAGGATCATCGGGAAGAAGTGCTTTGTCCATGCGGAAAAGAGTATGTTATTTTAGCGCAAACACAATTATTTCGTAACATTAAAGAATAGTAGAATAACTCAACGAGGGGTGGGCCTGAGTTCGGACAGGATCAAGGCCTTCAAGCAGCCAACGCAGTTGTCGAGAGCTGAATTCAAGCACCTCCCGTTCCGACTCGGGCCAGAAAAAGCGGTGTTTTTCAAGACGCTTCTGCCACAGGCAAAAACCATTGCTGTCCCAGTACAAAACCTTGATAATCGTGCGTACGCGATTGCAGAAGACAAAGAAATTTCCGGTAAAAGGATCGAGATCCAGGTGGTCGGCCACCATGACCGAGAGTCCATTGACGGCCTTGCGCATGTCGGTTGCGCCAAGCACGATGAATACCTGAGACTTTGAATCAATCGGAAGCATCAGGAAGCAACAACTTCAAGCAATTCTTTCAGGGTAAGCTGGCAAAAACCTGGTTCAATTTCTATCCGAAACCCTCTGGGAACACAAAGACTTATAGGCTTGCAAGTCCGCGACTCTTCTTCTGCTCGCATTGCGGTTTCCGGGATAGGAATAACCTTTTGCGGCTTGGCTGACGCACCCACCCTGCGTTTATGATATCCGAAAGACTTATATGAAAGACTGTGCTCACGACAGTACTCAGCCTGAGAAACACCGCTGTTTCTCCATGCTTCAATATGTTTTTTCCAGAAACGCTGTTTGTTTTTCATAGTCATCCTCCTTCAATGGAAGAGAACTATGCCAGACGGGGGAATAAATGGAAGATGTAGATGTTTGGACGCTTACGGTTTAAATTAGAAATGCCATATCCACTTCCAATATACTTAATCGTTAGACAATTTACCTGCAATACTACAAAAGTAAAGATACACAAATCTAGAATACGCTTTCCCGAATCAGCAGGCCATAAACTTTTTTGAAAAATCTTTCAGCTAAACTCTGCTTCTTCGCTTCTATCACAAGTGTGCCTCCAAGCTCAAAGGGAAGAGTTGTAAAGGGATCATTTAGAGGCTTGAGTGTTACCCGATAAAAAGTCTGTAAAGGCAACAGGCGTTCCTTTTCGTGGGTAACTGCCATTTCTCCCCCATGAACCGAAGCAAAGGCCGGTTCTTTTAGCTCGGTGATTGCGTAATCCTCCATGGAAACAAGTCGTGCCTTCACTGGAGGATATTCAGCGAGATCAGGGTAAAAAACAGCCCCCGCACCGTCTTTGATGCGGTGGACATCAAGCTCAGATACAAAAGCCTTCAGCTCTGCGGAGGAAGTATCCACAACTGTCCCGAGATAAGCACCGGACCCAACCCATTCCCCACTGAGCAACTGATCTTCTGGTAACTCCAGAATGCCGTCTACCGGGGTTCTCACGGTCAGCTTATCCTTCTTTTTAAGCAAGGCTTCGTAGGCCGATTTTTCCCGCTCCAATTCGGCAAGCAATACCAAACGGTACTCCTTGCGACGTGCGTCAAAACCATGGCTTTCAAGTTCACGCCTATATCGGTCCATACGCAGTAACGCCGTATTGATCCGATATTCAAGCTCAGGCGATGCAAGACTGAAAAGAACATCCCCTACTTCAACATTATTACCATCTTTGAAAAAAACATTCTCCATCCGCCCTGAATCAACCGCATGAAGGAGAGAACGGTTTGCATCCTTCAACAAGCCCTGAGCCCTTATACTGCTGTTCAGTGGCAGAAAAAATGTACCGATAACACCTAGTAAAATTATGCTAACAGCCACATTGCTTTTCAAAAGTCTTATCTCCTTTCTCCGGGCGAAAACCTTCCCGGCTTTTTTGGAAAGCGGCGTAAAAACAGACTGATAAAGCTGTACTGCCAGCAGTATGACCCCGACCGCCTTGAACAGCAGATGATAAACAATCATCGAAATACTTGCGATGAGGCCTATACGGTATATCCATGTGGATACAGCATAAAACATGAGCGGCTTTTGAAGACGTTTTGGAATTTTCTCAGGCGATGGATCGCCGAACCTGAACAGGAACTCGGAAATCCGCCAGCCGGTATAGGCAAAAGCGCGGGGTTGCATGTTCTCCATATTCAAATAGTCCGACAGGATAAAATAACCGTCAAATCTCATGAATGGGTTCATGTTAAAAAGGATTGTGGTAATCCAGTTTGTGCTTGCGAGCAGGAAACACGCACTTCGCCATGGACCGTCATCCAAAACAGCCCATAAAAGCCCGGCCACGGATGCAAGAAACAACTCCGAAATAATCCCTGCCCCGGAGATAACCATGCGCTTACGTTTATCGGTCAGTTTCCAGGAATCGCTGGTGTCGGTATAAAGCAAAGGCCATAGAACTAATATTGCAACTCCCAGCGTAGTTACCCGAACCCCGTAATGTCTGGCGGTAATAGCATGGGCAAACTCATGTATAATCTTACTTAAAATTATTACAACGGTATAAACAACCAGCCCTTTAAAGCTGAAGAAATGCGCAAAAGTAGAAAGGAAACTGTCCCATTGACGCACTATCAATCCCAGAGAAAAAAGGGATAAAAAAAGCATCATCCAAAC
Organism: Maridesulfovibrio sp.; assembly: GCF_963666665.1. Classification (NCBI taxonomy): domain Bacteria; kingdom Pseudomonadati; phylum Thermodesulfobacteriota; class Desulfovibrionia; order Desulfovibrionales; family Desulfovibrionaceae; genus Maridesulfovibrio; species Maridesulfovibrio sp. The sequence continues at coordinate 3,723,309 of NZ_OY762999.1, read as the reverse complement.
GAAGGTACGAGTGAAAAAAATCTTAAAGCATGGATGAATCCACTCAAGAAAACGATCTGGCCGGCAAAAAGGAATTTTGAAGAACAGATAACTTTTCAGAACCTTGGACAAGCTCATGAGTTTCATTCCGCGCACCTGTTCATGGCGGGGCAGGTCAGCAAGTTCCGGACGACTTAAAAAAGAAACACGCAGAAACTTATCCATCCTGACCAGATCTGACTCCGAGGTCCGAAAAACAGTCTCATGATTCATGGCATCAAGTATTTTCTGCACATCGCCCATATGCCAACGACTGAGGATTTCAAACTCCTTCCAGCCGATACGGAAAAATTGCCCGCTCACAGGATCATGAATCGTCCAGGTCGGATTATCAAGAATATCGACAGGCCCGGGGTGAAGCTCAAGTTCCTGCCTTAGCACACAGGGAACAAAAGGTTCCTGTTCCTGAAGCATTTAAAAGCCGCCCCACTGCCTTATGGCCGAGTACGGACGCCGTAAAAGATAATAGGCAAAAGAAACCTCCTGCCCGTAAATTTTCGCAACACCTCGCAGACCAACCCTTGGAACATTTTGTTTATCGTCAAACTCTGCTTCAACCCGGTAAGCCATAAATCCTTCCGGACGTGGGGAAGGGATAAACGCGGCCCTGATCAAGGTTGCCTCCACCGGATTTTCCGGGTCTACATTCAAAAACATCCTGATTTTTGAACCGGGCTCTAGAGAAATAGCGTCCTGTGTAGAAAGCCAGACAATAAGCTTGCTCTGCCCCTTGCGGGCAATTGACAGGATACGTTCACCGGTTTTCACAGGACGGCCCACAAGCTCGGTCTTATCTTCAAAAATTGCGACACCTTCAAACGGGGCCTTAATATCCGCTCGTTTCATGAGGTCCTTTATGTAGGCCACCTCTACTTCTCGTTCCTTGATCGTGGCCCGGAGAATATCGATCTGACCGGAAAACTCCATGCTGCCGAAAGCTGTTTGCGTTGCCTTGAGCAATTTTACCTTTTCAACATCGCGGCTTTTTTCGGCCTGCAAAAGCTGGCTTTCAAAATTCTGCTTATCCAGCTTTACCAGCAACTGATCTTTAAACACATCTGCATTAGGATCAACCAGCACCTCGTCTATGACACCGTCAAGAGGGGAACGGATCACCGCGGGATCAAGGGCGGCAACCTCGGCCTGACCAAGAGCTGTAAGCGGGACCTTAATAAATACGGAACCTGCAAGTAAGCCCAGCATGAGCAGCAATACTCCCCAGCTCCGGCCCACCGCCTTGAATCTCCAGGAAAAACCATCCTTTCTCTGATTTTCCAAGGCATCCCAGGCGTGCCCGTAAGTTTCCGCAAGAAAAGAGACTAGAGTGATATCACTGTCAGTCCACTCTTCATTCCGGGCCAGAACCATCGCCCCTGACTTGGATTTCCCAACATTACTCAGCGGAATCCATAGAAGATTTTCAGGAAGCCACTCATCCCAGCCAGAGAGTAGTTTTTCGGGAATATCGTCTCGTGAGACGACATATGGCTCAGCTTTGCCCTGTTTATTCAGAATTCGTGATAATTTAAGCGCCCATCGAATATACGGGGTATTCTTTTCAAATGCAGGTGAACCGGAAACAGCTTCAATACGGTTTTTACTCAAGCTCCAGACAAAAGCCTGCCGGTAGGGAATCAGTTTTATGGTCTCGTTTACGGCGAGGAAAAGCAGCGAAGAAACAGTATCCGCCCTGCGGGCCATCTTCTCCAATTGCAACAATACACTCAGGCCGGAACTCTGGGGTGAGCCTTTTTGCATACCTTCCTACTGAGTTTTCTGCATGTTGAATGAAAAGATAGCGTTGCCACTCATTCCGGGCAACACAGAACCGTCTTTGGCATTGAGTTCGCCTATGATCTTGACTGTCTGGCTAACTGGATCAACCTTGGCTCCAATAGACGAAACCACAGCCTCAAATTCCTTATCAACCTCTTCTATGTGCAATCTGAATTTCTGCTCACGTTTAAGCCAGCGTAACCAGCTTGAAGGCACCCTGAGCTCAACTTCAAGAGAATCAGGATCAACTATGGACATGAGCACTTCACCCGTATTGACCCGCTGGTAGGGTTTCACATTCAGGTTTGCTATCCTTCCATTGAAAGGAGCTTTTTCAATGCAGGTCTTGAGCTTGGCACGCATGATACCGACTTTGGCCCTTGCCATATCCAGTTCGGCCACACTTTTCTCAACATCAAGCAGACTGATGGATTTGAGCTTGTCGAGTTGCTTATTGACCCTGACCGCTGTTTCAGCTGCTTTTTTCTCAGCCTTAGCGTACTGCATTTCCGCCTCTTCCATACTACAGTCAAATTTCACTAAAACTGCTCCTGACTTGAAGCTGTCCCCTTCGCGATAAGTCAACTTGGCGATTTTTGCTCCAATTCCCGAAGAAAGGACCGTTTCCTTCTTGGAACGCAATTTAGCCCGGACAGGCTCACTAAAAATCGGACCTGTAGCATTGAAAACTTCGGATGCCTCTGCTTGTAACACCAAAAATGTCACAAGCAGAGGCATTGCCAAAAGGTAATACTTAATATTTTTACGCATGAAGTCCTTCTGCACTTCAGTGCTTTATAAGTTTATTTTTCTTCGTCTTTGGGATTTTCCAACATCATCGCCAGCTTATGGCGGTTTACCAACCCTTTCACATCCATCATAGCGAAGTTCTGGGTGAGCATAAGCTTGTTCCTAAGCTCATTGAAACTCATCACACTAAGATCTGCACCAGGAAGCATATCAAGCCCCATAGACATGACCACCCTTCCGTAAGAATTATGAGCCTCAGCGTAACGCTTGTAATGGTTCAACTCAGAAAACAGGGCGGATGCGTCCTGCCTGATGGACTCAAGCGGATTTCCCGCAGAACTACTCACCTCATTTTTCATAAGAGTATTCATTTTAGCGTCAATATTGCTGATTGCTTTGGCGCGCTGACTTGAAGCAATAGAGTCGCTGTACTGACGAACAGCAATCTGCACCTGTGAAATCACCGCAACATGAACAGCCAGCCTTCGGTGTTCAGCAAGATTCACAGTAGACTCTGCATGTTCAATTCTGGTTGGAGCAGTCAGAATATCCATAATATTACCTGTCACATGAGCCCAAAGGTTACTCCAGGAGTTATCTCTGAGATATGTGTTGGAATCATAATTCAGGGCAGCCTTGAGCTCCAGTCCGGGAAGCATTTTCAAAATAGCTTTACGTACTTCATACGAACTTGAACGAGCCTGATACATTGCCTGCCTGACTTCCGGGCGCTGATTAAGGGCCAGATCAATCATATCCTTCAGCTCAGGAAAGGTCGCATTGAGTTTTTCTTTGTCCGGATTTCCAGGAGCAAGAAGTGTAAGCTTAGCCCCGAAAGGAGCATCAATAAGAGTCCGCAGCTCAATCTTGGCAAGGTCAAGTTCAGACTTCAGATTCTCCAACTGAGATATTATTTCATAAAGAGCACGCTGATACCTGAGAGTTTCCATAGGAGGCCTGAGTCTCAACTGCTCAGTCTTTTTGGATTTCTCAAGTGCCACCCTTGTTTCGGCAAGGATGGCAACGACCTTCGGTTCAAAGAATTGTGCGAAATACGCTTTCCAATAAGCATAACGAACCTTGACCATCAGGTTCTGCAGAACTTTGCGCTGCATTTCATGACGTACAAGAACCGCATCGGCCTGCTGCTTGGCCTGATAATAGCTTAAACCGAAGTCAAGTAAATTCCAGGAAAAAGTAACATCTCCAAGAAACCGTTCCTTCTCTTCAGAGGAAGTGTAGCCGCCAGTGGAAACTTCACCGGTATCAAGGTTCACACTCTTGGAAGCAGACTGGGGGTCACGATATGCATATGAGCCAGTTGCACGAAGTTCGGGCAGCATTTCCAACTTAGCCTTTTCAAACTCCCCGTTAGCAACCACCTTCTCCATCCTCTGAACCTGATAGTCGGTATTGGCGAGGATAGTTCTGGCCATGGCATCATAAAGGGTCATAGGTCCCTTGATATCAATACTGTATTTTTCACGCAGTTTTTTATCTTCTTCAATATAATCCTGCCTTTCTTGGAGCGTGAGAGGCTCGGGTTTAATAAAGCCGCAACCGGAAAGCAGGACCAGACAGCACATGGACATGAACAATTTTGAGTAATTAGCTTTCTTCATTCTAACAACACTTTGTAATTTTGTTTACCCCGGCTAGCCGAGTTTATTAACTGCTTTGGAAAGAGCTTCCTGAATCAAAGCGACATCCGCGAAAAAGCCCTTCCTACCAGCCTTTGCCATCTGGCTAGAGAAGTCGGAATTATCAGCATGAGAATCATCTTCCAGACCTGCAGCTTCCCCCTCCTCATTCTCCTGGCTCTCTGAATCCTGAAGTCCATTGAGGCTTTCGATCAGCCTGTCAACTTCACCAAGAATATCCTGATCCCCCTCGCCCAATCGCTGATTACCATCGCCGAGACGGCGCTCGGCTTTGTCCGAACTTTCATCCTGCTGACTTTCCTCCACTAAAGGACCAGCTTCAATGCTGTTGGAACCAAGCCCATCCTTGACTATTTTAATAGTAAAGACAGCCTTGGCCTCATTACCAAAATCATCGATAGCCTTAACCATGATGGGCATCTTGACCTGAACATCCTTTGGCGGCGTTATCATAAACGCCTTGGTTTGCGTATCAAAAGTAATCCACGGCGGCAGCGGAGAACCGTCAGGTCTTGTTGCCTCGAAAGACAACTGGGCATTAGGATCGGTATGATGAATAGCCGCAGCAGGAATCTTGAATTCTGAAGCCTTTTCCGCCTCAAAAGTCTGATCCGTCAGTTCAATCAGGAACCTGGTATCTATGTCAACACCGAGTCTAGCTTCATCGTTGGCAGAAAGTGCATTTCTTGCTCCCCATTGAATAATCGGAGTACTTGCACCACCCTGTCCGTACCCCACAGAAACGGGGCCGTCATTAGGACTGTTCGGTCCTACAACTGGAGGATTAACCACCGGATCAACCACAGGCGGGATAGGGTCAGGCTGTGGATTCGGGTCAGTATTCGGCCCGTCCGGTTTCGGATCAGGTTTCGGATCAGGCTTATTGTCGTCAGGCTTCGGATCAGTCTCCGGATCTTTAGGAATTGTAATTGTTATTTTAACCTTTGCATCGGAGCTACTATGACCTCCGTCGTCATTGGTAAAATATTTGAAATTAACAGTCCCAGACTGATTCAGCTTGGGCTTGAAAATTAATTTCTTGGCATCATCAGGAGTAAAAGTATCCCCTACCTGAACCGGAGTTGTACCGTCGGGATGATAAAGTGTTCCCTTGGTAGCATTAGGCAGAGTCTTGATCTCCATATTATTGAGGTCACCGTCAGGGTCATCCCCGTCAAGAACAACAGTGATTGGCTTGTCATGGGTTGTGCTTCCGGTAAAATCCTCGGCGGTGGGAGGATCATCAACCGCACTAGTCACGATAATATTCACGCTGTCGGTATCGGAGAGAGGTCCTCCTGCTCCGGTATTGCCCTGATCATCTGTCGTGATAGTCAGAGTATCCGCACCATGATAGTTTGGATTACCCTTATATTTCATACCATCAAGTGCAGAATTTATTTGTGCGATAGTCCCTTTGAGTACGACCTCGGAAGTACCGTCTCCGGTAACGTTAACTGCTCCGGGACCAGGGATTGTCAGGGTTCCCTTGTTAACCTTCAAAGTAACTTTCATTTCACCATTACCGGCATCAACATCCGCAATACTGATCTTATTGCCATTACCTGTGCTAAAGGTCAGGTTTGAGTTTTCGCCGATAGTCTGGTTACCGGGAACGGTGTTCACAGGAGCGTCATCAATAGGTGTTACCGCGGTATTGATCTCGACCTCATTAGATGAATCGGAATATTCTGTAGCACCACCGGAATTAGCTCCGGCAACATTCTGGTTGTTGCCCGTGGTTATGTTACCGCCGGTTTCAACAAGCCTCACAGTAATACCGCCAGGAGTTCCCGTGTAGTCGGCAGTCGGGTTGAACCGCAACTGCGCATCCTTGGAGATTATCACACTGGTTACAGCTGTTACATTGGTAGGAATGGCAGTCCAGTTCGTTCCATCGGTGGAATACTGCCAGACGCCCTGTGCCGCAGTAGAGGCATTACCAACTACAGCAACCCCGACAAAGGCATCAGCAGATGTTCCGCCAACAACCTGATCCTTGGCATCGCTGAAGGCTGCGCTAAGCAAATTGCTTACGGTATCCTTGGAGGGGGTAACCGTATCCTCGGTCATGTCCGGCAGACTTACGGAATTCAAAAGTTTAGTTGGTGCATCGTTAACAGGGGCAACAGTGATGGTTCTGGCAAGCGAAACAGTAGTCGCTGCACCTCCGGCACCGGAATTGCCCTGATCATTATACTGAGCGTTAAGATTTACAGTGCCGTTGAAATCAAGGTCTCCCTTATACTGGAGTGAGGCAAGGGTGGAGTTTATATCGGCAAGCGTTCCGGTAACAGTGATCGAACCGGAATTGTTGTTGCTGACATTTGCGGCTCCAGCTTCGGTAACCCGGATAGTACCTTTATCCACGGAAACTGTTGCGGTATTGTTATTGGTATTGCCCGCATCGACATCATTAAAAGACACAAGCGCACCGCCGTTGATAGCAGACCACACATCTTCGGTGGCATTGGCTCCTGCATTGGCGATGGTCGCTGTCGGTGTATCGTTAACACCTGTCACAGTCGTGCCGATGGTCACCTGATTAGAGGAATCGGAATAAGTTGTGGTTCCGCCGGAATTACCACCGGAGACATTCACCATCACTCCGCTGGTGTCGTTACCGCCAGTCTCAACAAGACGCACGGTAAGCTTGCCCGGAGTTCCGTTGTAGTCAGCCGCAGGATTGAAACGAACAAGATGCTCCTTGGCAATAACCAGTCCGTTGGTTGCGGAGACATTGGTAGCAATATTGACCCAGTTTGTCCCACCATCAGTCGAGTACTGCCAGATTCCCTGACCTGCCGTGGCGGCATTACCCACAACAACGATACCTTCAAAGGTGTCCTCGGAAGAACCGCCGACCACCTGATCCTTGGCATCAGAGAATTGGGCTGCAATCAGGTTATCCACCGTATCCTGCGAAGGATTGTCTGCATCTTCCGCAAAATTCGGCAAAGTGACAGCTCCCGTTCCGGTAGGAGCATCGTTCACCGGAGCCACGGTAATGGTTCTGGCAAGTGCTACAGTGGTACCGACACCGCCGGCACCGGAGTTGCCATGATCATCATACTGGGCGGAGAGATTGACAGTGCCATTGAAATCAAGGTCACCCTTGTATTGAAGAGAAGCAAGAGTGGTGTTGATATCGGCAAGCGTTCCAGTAATGGTGATTGAGCTGGTATTGTTGTTGATTACATTTGCCGAACCGGCCCCGGTAACACGGATGGAGCCCTTGTCCACAGTGACTGTTGCGGTATTGTTGTCGGTATTTTCGGCATCCACATCAGCAAAAGAAACAAGGCCGCCGCCATTGATTGCCGACCACTGGTCCTCTATGGCATTCACACCCGCATTGGCTATGGGTGTGGTCGGCGTATCGTTAACCGCAGTAATGGACGTCCCGATAGTCACCTGATTAGAAGAATTGGAATAGGTCGTAGTGCCTCCGGAATTACCGCCGGAAACATTTACAGTCGCCCCGGTAGTATCATTACCGCCGGTCTCTACCAGCCGTGCAGTGAGCAGACCGGGAGTGCCGTTGTAATCCTGTGCAGGCTTAAACCTGACCAGATGTTCCTTGGCGATAACCAGTCCGTTAGTCGCGGAAACATTGTTGGCAATGTCAACCCAGTTGGTTCCACCGTCAATGGAGTACTGCCATGTTCCCTGTCCGGCAGTGACCGCGTTGCCGATAACAACAATCCCTTCAAAGGTATCGGCGTTTGAACCGCCCGCAACCTGATCCTTGGCATCAGAAAACTTGGCCGAAATAAGGTTGTCCACTGTATCCTGAGAAGGATTGACCGCATCTTCAACAAAAGTAGGCAGAGTAGCCGCCGCACCACCGATTCTGGTGGGCGCATCGTTCACTTCAGCGATGTTCAAGGTATGGGTTACGGTAACGGTCTTTTCGCCACCGACACCAAGATTTCCTTTATCGTTGAAGACAGCGGTGAGGGTGTCCGTTCCGTTGAAATCCAGATCTCCCTTGTACCTAAGGGTCGCAAGCGTGGCGTTGATGTCAGCGATTGAACCGGTAATGGTCAAGGTTTTACTGCTATTGCCGCTCACATTTGCGGCCCCCTGCCCTGTCACATTGGCAATACCCTTGCCCACCGTGATGATCGCGGTGTTGTTCGTGGAGTTAAAGGTATCACTGTCTGCGAAAACAATTGTATTGCCGCCGTTAATTGACAGCCACTGATCTTCCGTTCCGGCGATGTTGGCATTGACGGTAGTTGTAGTAGGATCATTGTTCGCGGCACTGACAAGCACGTTAATATTGTCCGTTGCCTCCCTCGCAGGACCTACACCACCCACAGGGACACCTCCGTTATCTTGGTCATTCACAGTAACGTTTATAACGGGGGAGTTATTCACATCATAGTCTGTAGGCACATAGGAAAGGCCATTGAGGGCTGCATTGACCTGCGCTTTAGTGCCTGAAATCGTTACGGAGTTAGTACCGTCATTTGTTACATTCGCACCGCTGCCGCCTGCAACAGTCAGAATTCCATATCCGTTACCGCTGAGTTTGGCAGAAACAGTCACGGTAAAGGTATCCAGACCGTTGTTATTCAGGTCCTTGGCATCATCAATAGAAATCTGATTTCCGTTTGCGGCGCTGAACACAAGGGGGGTAACTGAGATTATGTACTGGTCTTCGTTCGGTGCGTCCAAAGTTGGAGCATCGTTCACATCCTGAACTTCTATATTTTGCGTTGCTACAACATCTCCACCGCCAAGCTGCCCTACGTTACCCATATCATTATATTTAACGGTGACTGTATCCGCGCCGTTGTAGTCGGCATTACCCTTGTATTGCAGCTTGGTCAGGTAGGTATTGAGCTGTGCTAGAGTTCCGCTGAGAGTGATTGTGCCAGTGCCATTTCCGTTGATCCCTGATTCACCCTGAAGTCTGAGTATTCCCTTGGTTACGCTGATGATCAACGTGTTGTTGTTCTTGGTAAAAGCGTCAGGATCATTAATCACAAAGGTATCAATATTAGTCCATGTATCCTCCAGCGCGGCAATGGGGCCGGGAGTGGAGGTAAATGTAGGATCATCGTTGTCCTTTGATGCGTGAATCTTAAAGGTGTCAGTAACAATGTTATTTGTTTCGTTTACGATCTGTACAGCCCCGGAACCTTCGTTCTGGTTGCCGCCGTTGGCATTGGCAGTGAGATTACCGGAACCGTCACGTAACCGGTCGTCAATTTTAACAGTCACGGTTACAGTCTGGTCGAGATCGAGAACGCTGTCTCCGGCATCAACAACAGTGTAGCTGATGGAATCCAGAGCAGCTTGAACTTCAGCAAGGGTACCGCCGAGAACCAGATCGGCGCCACGGACACCGACACCGGAAGAATAACTAAGACCGACCAGATCGCCAACTGCGAACCTGGAGTTGGCATTGTCAGTGGAAACGGTGACCTGTACAAAATCGGTCTCCCCTGTTGTGAGCGAAGCAACATCGGCATCACCGATGGTGATCTTCTTGCCTGCACCGCCAAAATCCAGCGGAATACCCACATCATAAAATATATCGGAACCCGGAACGGAAACTGTCGGAATATCGTTCAGAGGTGCAGTAATAATGATGTCAAAACGCCCGTTATCCTTTGCAAGACCATCATCCACTACAAAGGTAAAATAATCGGCATGATTTTCAGAGCCATCATGGGTGTAGGTTACCCTGTTGTTATCAAGGTCATCCTGAGTGAAAGTGGATCCCACACCAAGGCGCTTGCCGTTCAGGAACAGGGTCCCGTAATCGACAATGTCAGTCACCTTGTACTGGCGCTGAATGGTGTTGTTATCGGTATCGATTGCAGAAAGCAGCCCGGAAGGAATGGTTTCCGTGGCACCTTCTGCCATTTCCAGACGGTCGTTATTTGAAGTCAGAACCGAACCGTCATTAGCTGTGGCTGTATCGTTTGCACTGTTATGAAGATCAGTAACCTGCGGAGGATCGTTAAAAGCCGCGATGCTGATATTCACAGTGGCCTCATTACTAATATTGTTACCATCTATATCTGACGCCTGAACCGGGTTGACCGGGGCAGCGCCATCAGGAGTGGTCAGTGCAATATTAGAAGGCACAGCCTGGTTGGCGCGAACCTCAAGAGCGTTCCCCGCTGCAGTGAGATCATCACGCACATAGAATTTGAAAAGGTCAGTGAGCGATGCCGCATCATCTTTACCATTATGGACATAACGGATACCGGAAGTACTTCCGTCAACATTGGTTGCGCTGAGTATGGACTTGGAAAACCAAAGAGTGTTGGTTCCGTCCCCGGCGTTGTAGAGTTGGTTCGCGGCAATGGCAGTCCATGCAGCACCATTCCAGTACTGCAATTCACCATCCGCAGGAAGCGCACTGATCGAGAACCAGAAGTTGTCTGCGTTGCCCTGTGCAACAGCCTGCTTAGCAACTTCATTAGCACCGTCTACATCACTCATGCCCATATGACTTGAATCAATGCGCACGATGCCTGACCCGGCAACGCCGTTCAGTGCTTCAGTTGTCTCTACAGTTCCGCCAGATGCAGATGCCTGATCATTGATGGGTGTAACATCAACGTTAAGGGTAAGATTGAAATCGTTGGTTCCGTCTGTCACTGAAAAAACGTAACTGGAAACAAAATCTTCGGAACCATTATGGATCAACCTGACCGCGCTGTTGTTCAGGTCTTCCTGAGTAAAATAATCGTAGCGGGTTACATTAGTCCAATTCCCTCCGCCGAGATCTTTCTGCAGAGTGGTGTTGCTGGAAAGTGTGGTCAGTCGGAAAAGAATTTCATTAGCGGGAACCTCATAATCCGGATTCATGGGATCTCCGGAATATGAGCGATAATTGATCTTGCTGTTGTCAAGAACGTTCTTGGCCCCTTCATACATGGTAAGGGTTTCACCATTGCCTGAACCGGTAAGGTTCAAAACAGCAAGAGAACCGTCAGAGCCGCCAGCTCCGCCGGACCAATGGTCAACTAACATATTAAATGTGAATTCTTTCAGTGTATTAGAATTACCATCGTAAATAGCACCTTCTTGCCCCGTATTATCACCAGCAGCCTGCCAGCTCTTAAGTTCGGAGTCGCGAACAGTGAACTTGAAAGTATCTATAGTATTGTCCTGAGGAACATTATTGATATGTGAATAACGAACCTGATTATTATCAATCTGAAGCTGAGTGAACCTGCCGCCTACAGAGAGATCGCGCCACTGCCCGCCAACCAGAACCTGAACTTTACCATACGAAGGCAATGCGGTGATTGTGTAGGCGAGATTATGTATGGAAGTATCAATGTCGGTTACCTGAAGGTCTGCATTGGTAATGAGCTTGACCGAAGCGGTTCCTACATCAAGATAGTCACCTGTAACGGGGCCGTCATAATTCTCATTATTCCCGTCTCCGTCATCATCCGCTCCCCCCTGAACTCCGTCACGATTCTTTGCGAGCACAGGGTCATCATCAACTTCAATCATGGAGATCTGGATAGTCTGATCCCCGGAAGAAAGTTTATTGCCTGCCCCTTCGCCACCTCCGGCATCGGTTACGTTGATAACAAAGGAAGGCTTGGTGTTTCCGGGTTCATCACCATCATGTACAAACTTAAGCTGCCCAAGATTATCCGCAGAAAAAGTTTCACCACCAGTAAGAGCCTCTCCCGCGTCAACAACTCCGTTGTCATTAATATCACGGAAAAGGGTGCCTTCATTCTGGTTGTTGACCGAAACGATAGTCACGGAAGAATCGGCCGCAGTGTCGGCATGCCCGCTTTCCTCATCACTTACGGAAAGCCCCAATGAAATAGTCTCACCCTCGTGAACAGTAGGACTTCTGCTGATTGAAGGAGCCGCGTTGACAGGCTGCAGGCTGATGTTGATGGCAGTGACCCCAGCCTCGCCGCCAGCACCGTCGTAGACATTGACATTGAAAGTATCGGTGGCTCCCACGGCTACGTCCGAGCCGTCATGGGAATATGTAAGCTTTGCGACCTGGTCATAAGAAAATGAAGACCCCACGGCGACCGGGCTGCCGTTGTACTTAAGGGTGCCTTTTGTAGGCAGACTTTTGATCTGGACGATCTGCTGCTGCTTTACCTGCTGGCCTGAATCGATATCAGGATCGGAAAGGCCGAAATTAGCTTCACCGAAAGAAACGTTCGCCTGCCCCTCATTTACACTCAAATTCGAGGAGGTCAGCGTGGGATCATCATTGACCTGCACAACTTCTACGGTCACGCTGCCATTAGTTGTCACAGGGGCTGCAGCCGTAGCGTCAGTAGCGGCGAGACTGATCACAGCATTGCCGTTGTAGTTGAAGGAACCTTTGAAGGTCATACCGCTCAGGGCAGTGTTAATGTCAGCCACAGTGCCGGTAACAGTGACAGTTGAAGACCCGTCAGCGCCGGCGTCAATTGTCAGGTTGGCAACTGAGGCCAGCTTAATGGTACCGTGATCAACAGTCAGCTGCACGGTCAGGTTGTCGTCATCAGAATCTCCGACGGTCACGCCGGTAATAGAAAGATTGGTATCCTCTGCTACTGAACGAGTACTGGTTGCACTGTCAGTAATGCTCGGAGCAGCAAGAAGACCTTCATAGTCGTCAAGGGAGGAATAATGATCCGCAATGTTCGACTCGATTTCACCACTGGCAAATTCAAGATCCCAGTCACCACCCTTTGCAGCCGAACCGGTTGCATCATCGGATGCGGCGACATCAGCATCGGTAAGGGAACTAAGTTGTTCGATCATGGCTTTCCCGTTACCGTCTTCGGCTACGGAGCAACCGTAAAGCAGAATATCTGCATCAGCGGTAAGAGACTCGGACCATTTGTTTATTTCTGCAGCCCGGTCGGAAAGGACTGAAGCGTCAATCTGGGTTCCGCCCAGAGAAATAGAGCCGTTGCTACCGTGAGAAAGGATATGAACGGAACTTACATCGTCACGCTCAGCTAGCGCTTTTGATATTTCTGCGATACCATCCTGCCCCTGTTCGATTACATGCACCTCGGCATCACTATCAAGTCCGGCAAGGATATCTTCATAATTTTCTACACTGCTGTCGACAACGACAAGAGAATTTTCATCAGAGCTGTTTTTAAGCTCAAGGAATTGGCCGGTCTCAAGCGGAAGATCGTCATTATCAGAATCATCCCCTTCCATATTGATTTCCTTAACCTCGAAATCCTTCATTCCATTTTCATCGGCAGAAAAATCAACGGCTGCGGCAACAGCCTCAAGTGAGCACTCGCTATCTTTTTGAGGCATGCCATTTGAAATAGCCTCAAGAGCTTCAACTACATTATCGCAGTTATCGGCATCGGCAACATCACTTGCAGACTCGGGTGGAGCTGCATTATCCACAAAGGAATGTGCATTATCACCACTATCGTCTGCATCAGCAGGGGCTGCATTATCTGCGGCCTGGACCAGATCTGCAACTACAGCGGGCGCGGCTGCGTCAAAAAGAATTCTCGGTTCAAGAGCGTAGGCCTTGTGACTGGGTTTATCATTAGAATTATCAGACTGAACTTTCTTGTTAATCAACATCAATCATCTCCAGAACAAACTATCATAACTACACTTTTAATCGACAAGGCTTTAGCAACAGATATCCGTAATCCGAACTTGAGCCGCAAAAAAAGAGCACGCCTAATTTCAAATTCAGGCGTATTTCAACTAACTTGTATCCGTTTTTTAAGGAGTGAGCGCCATACGACGCACGAGACATTACCCCCCCTCTAACTCCAATACAAAAAGCCACTTAACAAACCAAACATGAATACACAATAAGTATTTCAGGATAGTTTAAATTAAAGTCTTTTCTTCAACACTGATTCAATAAATAAAGATTCTAGAACAGAAGGTGACAGTTGGTTTTCTGGTGATCCGAAGCGCGATATTCTTGAGTTGCTATTGCAACAATACAACCCAGCACAGTGGTTTTTCGGGCACTTTCACATCCATCAAACTGATAAATTCAAAAATACAGCATGGACGGCTTTAGCAATCCCTATGGAAGATAAAGAAATAGGTGGGTTGAACGATAACCTCTACGGTTCCAACATTTTTACTATAAAGAAGTTGAAACAAAACAAAATTCTTTATTCTACCCCCCTACCATTTCCACAACCCGTCCATAAAACCGACCAGCCCACCCTTCAATAGTATCAGGAAGAAGAAGGCCCTTATGCCCCCCTGCACATTTCGGATGCTTAATTCCTATATGGCTTCCGAAGCCACAAACTTGAGTCAAAACCTTTGATGGCCAAACAAGCGATCCGCGGACAAGCCCATACATGATCTTATTCAAATCACTTTCCCATTCTGAATAGTTATATGGAAGCAAAACCTTTGTAGACAGAGCCTTTTCCGCATCTGAAGTATCCACCTCAAGCAAAATAACATGTTTCTCCTGAACTTCTAATACGATGGCAGCCATGCATCTTGGATTACCTGTTGAAAGACGGTGCTTTGTACAACGAGCAACAGACGGGAGTTCATAAATTTTCTTTGAATGTCTTACGCATCCATCATAGCTTGTCATGACATTGACCATATCAAAGAAACAATCAAATTTGCTTTCATAGAGGTGTGCTTTATCCGTAACATCATTGGTTATATTCCTGTCAGCACCAGCATGTCCTTGACCGGCTATAGCTTCCTCAGCACTGACATCAAGAATATGCCTTTCGCTTTCACCTTCATCGGGGATAGCCGAACTTACTTTTCGTTTCTTTTTGGATATTCTATTTGTAATAAAGGCCTTGCTGAATTCAGATTCGACTTTATCGCTAGGAAGAATTATGCGACTACCATCAGCATTAGCATCTTCATCATCATGTATGCGAGCACCTGCGAGATCTCCGCTAGGGGCTACTGGCATCCCTTTCTCATTGCGCTCCTGACTGGGAGTAGTAAATTCAGGATGAAACATGTCAATTTCATCAGGTATATCAGCCTTTATGCGTTTAATTTTGTCGATTTCATATACAAAAATTGATTTGGTCTCCTGATCGAACCACCCACGTACACTAAAATAAGCACCAGGCAATTCAGGAGGATCAAAACTGAAATCCCACATTCGGTAATTGCCTGATTGATAACCATATTTTTTCTGATGCAGACCGATGCTCTCATACGATTTCCGGGCTTGCTCATCCAACAAAATCCAACTTAAATAATTTCGGCGATCCAAGTCATTGAAGCTCCCTAAAGGATATCCGGATGTAGGCATAATTTCTATATACGCTCTATTGTTACTCCAATCAGTGCTGACATTAAAATCCAGATCCAGACACTCTGGCATAAGGGCTGTCCTAGACAGATAACCATCATGAAAAAATAAAGACCGACCAAACTCAAACTGAGGTAAATAAGCCGTCTTCCCGCCTCTCATTGGTGCGACAAAACAAAACTGTCGTTTATCCTTCTCAAGGCTTTTAATCGGGCAATCTCCTATTCGCGCAGCCTGCCATTCTTTCGTGCTTGAAATGTAAAAACTTTCTTCCCAGCCTTTAAGATCGTGATCGATTGTCGGGTTGAGATACCTCTTTCTGGCTAAAATAGGAGCATTGGAAATTGTCAAAGATGACTTCTTCTGTGTACGATAAAGCTGTAAATTTACGCCCCACCGAGTATGGTTCTTAGCTTTAAACATCTCACCAATAGAATCAATCCGAACATCTGAATCAAACTGGGGAAACACATAGTCAGACATCTATTCTACCTCACTTCTTTCAAGTATAGTTCAGCTTCAACACGAATTCGTTCATCACTCAGACCAGCCAATCTTAAAATTTTCCATCTACGCTTGGGCTCACAGTCAACATCAAGTTGGCGAATAGCAACCGCAATCCGCCGAATCTGATAGTCCGACACTGATTCACAATATTTTTCAAAGAACTTTACTGTTAATGGCAGTTTATAGAGGTTTGTTTCGACGGTTGCTTTTGCTCCGAGCTGATCCAAATACCAATTCCTGGAACGCCTTGGACCTTCCAAATCAGCAGTAGCCCTTTGCTGTATATGCTGCAGTTTGGACAAAACATTTTGATCTCGTTTTCCCCAATCAACCCGCTTATTTTCAGAACGTGATGATCGACGAAGCTGCCCATTAATCTTCATAAGCCAAGCTCGATCATTTCTATATAACCAAGCATAGATCGCTGCCCCACCGGAAGAACGAGCCTTTTTCACCCCGAACTCTTTGAGGAACACTTCCCACGAGCTGCGCATATCGAGAATTTCTTGACTGGGATTATCCTCTGAAAAATCCACAGGACAGCTCACAATGCTCTTTGACTCCAAACTGGACACATTGCTCAAGACTGAGTGGAAATCCCATTCTGACCCCAGTAAAGCTTCTAAA
Organism: Maridesulfovibrio sp.; assembly: GCF_963666665.1. Classification (NCBI taxonomy): domain Bacteria; kingdom Pseudomonadati; phylum Thermodesulfobacteriota; class Desulfovibrionia; order Desulfovibrionales; family Desulfovibrionaceae; genus Maridesulfovibrio; species Maridesulfovibrio sp. The sequence goes on along the minus strand of NZ_OY762999.1, from coordinate 3,706,701 downwards.
ACAACAATGTGTTCAAGATAGCTAAAAGACTTCCGATGCTTTCGGAAAATTGATTTTAACCAACAAGAATTTGAATTAGTGGATGGTAAAAGACTTCTCTTTGCGAGCCATAGGTCCGTCCAGCAGGCAATTACCTTTTCAGCAACCAGATCGTGCAAGACCTTCTTGCCCTTTGCGCAGTCAGTATCTCCTGCTAATCGCTTATAGAAAAGTCCCCATTGTTCTAGGGAAGGGGATTCTACCGGGGATAGACTCAGCAATTCATTAATGCGTTCAGCAACACAGAAATCCTCTACACTTCTGGATTCACAAGCTTCCCCAACACAAACATCTGGCCTAAGCGCAAAAAACTGATGCCGGTATCGGCCATGCAATTCAATTCGAGAATCAGACAATGGGCCATGCTGCGGACAAACGTCAGCACCAGTGACCTGCCAACTGCGCTTCCAATAGTACTCTCCAAATTGAGCGAGTTGCTGATCAAGGCATTCAGGGCAATATCTTAAAAAACGAATTTGCTTTACCCGGGAAGCTGCTGCTCCAAGGGCAAGATGTACGGCTCCTTTAGATTGTCCGGCCATCCATTCTATGCACTGTAGTCTGCGATCTTCAGGAATGAAGGGAGCGTAAAGCGGGAAAAGGGTATGTTTGTAAATGATGTTCGTGACATCAAGACTCAAAGAGTGCGAATATAGTCCTGAAATTTGTTTGAGATGGGATGGCAGGTCCGGGGTCGCTATAACCTTACGATTGGCAAATACTTCATCAAGAAGCTGCTTAGGACTCATCAATCCAGCATGCACACCGGCCCGCGCAACGGTGCTGTAGATCAACTCATCAGGATATGGCACGGGAAAACTGAGCATTACAAACACCTACTGCAGCCATGAATTCACATCAAAAATCAGTGAATCATTTTTTAGCTGCCTATACAGGTCTTCACCGCTGGCCTGCGAAAACTTAAAACGCAAATCTTCTGAATCAAGCGTATTCCACTTTGACTTAGGTACTGATTTTTTCCCTTTCGGTTTACGTTCTTCATTCTTCGAATCGCTTGCCTCGTACCAATCTAAAACGATCCTCAACAGTTCATGTCTAGAAACATCCGGATGCTCATCCAAAACCTTCTGTACAAGCGGTATAACTTGGGACTCTTCACAGTTTGCGGCCAAAAGAATATCATGAAGTTTTAACGCTTTTTTATTACTTCCATAAGCAGCTCTCGCATAATCAACTTCACTCAAAGACTCCGTAATAACGGTTGATAATTCAAGAAGCCTTTGTTCAATTCCTGGTAAAGTCAAATCTGCATATTGAGCTATTTTTTCCGGGTCCTTAGATCTAAGTGCTCCCAGCATTGAATGCACAGGCTTCAGATCATCAAAATAGACTTTCTCCATCAACTTTGGGGTTATTCTCTCTGTCTTTGTAACGATAGCGCGCATTTGTGCTAAAACGAATAATTTAACAACAATATCATGCACTCCTTGAGACAAGTCGTACCAGCAATTACGAAGTTCTTCGCTTAGGACTTCATCACGCTTTTTCAGCCACTGATACTTCCAAAGAGCATCAGTAAAAGACCGCCACTCATTTGTTTTAATTTCCCCTGATTTTGGATCAACGATCGGTGCAACATTTTTCATTGGCTCCCAAACCAAAGAACCGAGGCCAACTCCTCTACGGGCCAAACGTAATTCCTTCTCAAAAATATCTCTCGCCTTAGGAGTTCCGACAAAAACAACAGGCAGGCCAATCGTATTTTCCATAGTCACGAAAAAACTCATCATATTATTAACTCCACCGGAGCTTTTACTGTATAAATGCTGAATTTCGTCAATGACTAGAACCCCCAATCCGTGTTTATTAGCGACTTGAGGTATCAAACTTAATAAGGTTTCAATATTATGCCTTTTCTTTACATATATGGTCTCATAGTCTGTATCCAAAACTCGGTCTATGGCCCGGAAAAAGTTGATGCAAAGATTTTTAATCCCGCCGTCATGAGGGCAGTCTATTTTCAAATAAACTAATTGGGTAAAACCATACTTTTCATGCAAAATAACTTGGGGGTACGTCGCTAAAATGCGGTCAATCGTCGAACTCTTGCCACATCCTGGAACACCAGTTAGCAGCAGACTCGACGCCGTTGAAATAGGTGCATCAAAGACAAACGCGTCTAGGTCTCCAGCCATAACTCTTTCATAGCCGTTTTGCTGATGTTTACGTAGCGAGCCATCAGCCAAATTTCTCCCGACATACCCTTTTCTAATCAGAAGAGATAATTTTCTTTCAAATTCAACATGCGTTGTAAGAGGCTGAAAAAAGTCATCAAGCAAAGAAGAAATCATGTGAATTCTATCTATGTCGTCTTCGTATATATCACGCACATCAAATTCAACTTTACCCGTTAAACACTTTTTGATCTGTTTAAGATTCATCTTAGGGGGTAAAGCCTCAATCTTTGGATTTCCTTTATATTTCCGTGTAGTTTCACCCCTGTAAACAGCATAAACAGTATTTTTAGGAAGCGGCATCTAAATATCCTCATCATCAAAAAGTTCTTCTGTATAATCAGGGTAACTATAATCTTCTTCCTGAGACCCACCACTCAACGAAATAAATTTCGCAGGCTCATCTTTACGCGTCTTTTCCGGCTTATAAAATGGGACACCTCTCTCAGATTCCTTCTCTTGCGCTTTGTTGCCCTGAATTCCACGTATCCGCTCGGCATTGCTCATATGGCTGGTATCAGGAAATTTTCTTTCAGCTTCTTTAATCGTTTTAGCCACAAACTCTTCATGTAGCCGCTTTTGTTCTTCTGCTTTCAGATTCGTCTTCGCGTTAGACCTTTTCTGCGCATCCTTTACCTGCCAGACATCCCAGAAAGAACTTCCCTGAAATTCCCTAGATCGATCTGTTAGCGTGCAGACCCAGTAATCATTTTTACCCTTATAAGGAAAAAGATAGATATGATCTGCTGAAGCTGGATCATAAGCTGCCTGCAACCCCACAGGCCTGCGAACATCCTTTGAGCGATGCAGCCACCCACTCTTCATAATTTCAGAAGAAGTATAGTATACCCCAAAAACTGAAATTCCCAATTCGGAAACAGTAGCCTTGACTCGGGGGAGCAAACTAATTCTGAGAGCTTCTTCTGATGCTACTCTCAATCGACCGGTTCTGTTCCGAATTCCCCAATTCCAAAGCGACAGGGGAGTCATTTCCAAGTCTGCGGGTATATCAACATCCCGGTCATACTTACTCAAAAAATGGAACTTATTATGGTACAGAATTGAAGATAAAATGATTTTCTTAAACTCACTCACAGGCAGTTTGGCAGCCAGCCGGTAGTCTTTCCCGCCACGTTTTTTTATTAATGTTTTTTCAACAACTCCGGGGGAAAAAGGCTTAAAGTCAACCTGAAGCGTCTTAAAGCTCCGCTCGACTATACCTTTGGCATCACCACGGTAGGGTGGAGCATTCTCAATTCTTATGGAAAAACTGCGTTCAAGAGATTCAATCTGATGACCAAGCAACTCTCCTCTGTCCGCAAGGATTGCATTCGGCACCCCGACAATAGGCCAATCTTCATAAGTAATATCTTCAAAACCATATTGTTTGCACAACTGAACCTTATCGGTCATGGCCGTAGCAAGCGCCTGCATCGCAGCAGCGTATGATGGGGATTCGAAGCCGACATAAAAGCCAGCGACCATCCTGCTGAAGACATCAATGAACATATAGATAACCGGCCGGCCTACGATATTGCCGCGGTCACTGTCTGAAACGAGGTAGATGTCTGCAATTGTGGCATCAATCTCGAAACGAGATCCCGGGCCTAAAACATTACTATTGGCTGTCCCTTTGAGAGGGCGAACATCTTTCCTATATTCAATGGCATTTGTACGCTTTTTTAATTTCTCAACCTGACTGTATTCGCGCTTATAAAAATGAAGCATTTGCCACTTTGTGGGAATTTCAGACTCAGGAACTTCAGGAAAATAGTTCTTATAGAGCTCTGCGAATCTTCTATACGCGTAAGGAACACTAACACCTTTATCTTTCATCAAATATTTATCAATGACGATCCTGAAAAGACGTTCAACCTGATCGTCAACTACGGCTCCAACACCTGGAGTATATATGCGGGGGCGGCCGAGTTTTATACCTGCAGCCTTACGCTTCTTACCCTTCCCGCCAGAATTCTTATAGTCAGGAAGCAATGCATTGGGAGTTTGGCCGCGCTGCCAATAACGGCGTAATAATTTATAAAGTGTAGGCTTGGAAGATCTACCCTCAGCAATCAACTTATTTATTTTACCAGCACGAATTTTAGGATCATAGCAACCAGGATCAAGGACAATACTTTTTATCAACTCATAAGCTTGATCCCGTTTAATCTGAAGACTGCTTCCTTCTTCAGGCATTTCATAAGCAAGACCAGCGAACGGATCACTCACTCTTGTAAGGGATGCGTTATCAAAAGCAGCAATCAAATCTCGAACTAAGACGATTCCCGGCATTGCTTTCGGATCATCAATACTAATCCACAGTAATTCCTCAGGAAGTACCTGCAAAACTCGGTATAACGTTGATTCGTATTCAAAAACTTCATTAATTCTAAACATTGATTACCTCCAATACAGAAACATCATCCACAAAATTAAGGTCCGCAGGGGTGATTTTCCGGAACGGGATATTCACGTCAAAAGATAGCAACCGACTAGCCATAAGTCCTCTGATTTCAGCCAGTGACTCTCCTGCTTCGTGGTCGTATTTAACGTCCAATGTCTTTGAAATCTTAATTATAGTTGAGGTAGGATTTTTCGAAAAATGATGAATGTAAAATTTCAATTGTTCAGCCAAATCACTTAATTCATGAGTCCTTTGCTGATCAGGATATAACCATTCAATATTTTGAAAAACAGTATTAGATATTTCTTTCTCGGTAACCAAAAACCACGGGACTTCTTTATGCGCCCAGTAACGCCGTTCCAGCTCTAGCTTTTCCACTGCTCTCGGGTCGCTTAAGTCTTTAGTGTATTTTGCCTGCAGTACGAATTTCGAAAGGGTAGAGTCGGATGAGTTGACTAGAAAGTCTGAAGACATGACCTGAAAAATTCCCGAAACTTGAGGATGTCTTATTCCGGATTTTTTTGCCAACTCAAGGGTAAGTTCCTGCTGCAAAGGAAACTGTTCTCGTATTTCAGTTGTTTTGGGAGACCAATCAAGACTTAAAAAGACTGCCAGCTCCAGATCGGAAAAGAGATGATGTGTTCGTCGGGATTTATGACCAAAAACTCGGTGTGATCTTCCCTTGGAAGCAATATCCCTAATGTGGACTGAAAATAAAGTTTGATAAAAAAGTAGCGATTAAGCCGCATGTTTGGGTCGGCAGATTTAACAAAGAGACAATTAGTTTGATAAATTTTGGGTGTGATTTCGGTCCATGATGGAAGTATTTTTATCAAACTAATTGTCTGTCATGTGGCAGCTAAAAATTACTCTCCTTAACCAGAGTCCGGTAAACCTTATGCCACAGGTCGACAATATATGATCTGGTAGCTGTCTTCATGCGTATTTTTCCACTTTTGCCAAGCGGAAGTGAAATTGGACCATCCGGTTTAACTTCAACCACATACCGCGCTTCAAGCAGGGAGGTGTTACCATAGCTGTCCTGTGCGGCGGGAATCTCTCCAGAAGCCAGTGAAGTGAGAGCAATATGGCGAGTTGAGTCTGTTTTGCTTTTGCTGATTCTTATTATGGTGCCCGGAACGGCTTCAGCGCCTGTTTCTGGATAAAACTGGGCTGTTTCCCCTTCGGTTAATTGGGCCACTTTCTCTTCCGGGATGTAGGCTGCAAAATATAAATCGTCAGGGTTAACGATTCTTCCGAAAATCTGGTTCTGCTGTACATGTTGTCCGATGCGTAGATTGCGGTCCCATTCCGTGATTGTTCCTGATACCTGCGCGGAAATATCGTATAATTCCTGCCGTTTTTTGATGCCTTGCAATCTGGAAGCAACTTGGTGTTTTTCCTCTTCCTTTTGGGGAATCGCGGAAAAGTTGTGCTGTATAAACATAAGCTGCGCTTCGGTATCCAGAATCTTTTCCTGCAAGGACAGCTCACTTATCTCCGCCCGTAAAGGAGCAGATGCTATACTCAATATTTCATCACCAACTTTGACTTCTTTTCCACGACTACCGCTGATCTCAGTCACAACACCGGAGAAAGGTGCGTAAATCTGCTGTAGGTTGCGTGCTTCGACCACGGCAGGGAAGTAGTGGGTGTGAGCACGGGGCCAGACGAGCCACGCTGTCAACGCAACGAACAGCAACAAAAAGGTGATCAATCGGGCATTGAAAATAAGCATTTTGCGCATTTTTATCACGGATGAAATCTCCTTGACGATGGGCAGGGCGATAAACCACCAGACTTCTACCAGAAACAGGAATATCCCCAGCAGCTTGGTGAACTTATAGTAAACCAGAACGGCGATACCGATATATAGAAAGAAACGGTATGCCCATGAATATATGGAATATGTGACATATAGAAATTTGCGCCAGCCTTTGGGCTTCTCCGAGGCAACGAGCTGCATCCCAAGACAGGAGGTACGAAACAACCAGCGCAGATAATTAAAAGACCTTGAGCGCAGGTTATCGATACCTGAGACATCCATGAAAAGATAATAACCATCAAAACTCATGGCCGGGTTCAGGTTTACCAGCAAAGTAGAAATAAGCGATGCCGTGGAGACTACGAAGAACAGACTGTTCAGCAATCCCGGCTGTGTGCTGGCCCAGCCTACGAGACAAAACCCGGCAATAACCAATTCCGCGATTATCCCGGCTGCGGCTACTGGCAGTCGTTCTCGCTGCTTAGGTATACGCCAGGCATCGGTTACATCGCAATAAGCCACCGGCCAGAGTACGATGAAGGCCACACCCATTACCGGGACCCTTAATCCGTGCGCTTTGGCAGTGTAGGCGTGCGAGAATTCGTGAATAATTTTTACGAGTGTTATGGCTGTGCCGTAATAGAGCAACCCTTTGATGTTGAAAAAATACTGAAAGGTATGGAAGAATTGCTCATGGCGCATGCTGACCAGAATCAAACCCACAATTCCGCAAATAAAGTATAAGGCAAAGGCCGTAGTGGAGGCCAACGGACACACGAAGCTGATTGTCTTACCAAGAAAAGCATCAGGGCGTAAAAGAGGGATACGGAAGTACAAATAATGGTGCAAAAGCCATTTGAACCAGTGCGGCGTTCTGGCTTTTACTTCCTTTTCAAGCTGTTCCGGTTGCTGGATAAGAGTGTTTACAGTCAATCCTTGTTGCACCAGTTCCTGACAAACTTTCAGGACGTCCTCGACCGTAGGACTCATGGTTGTATCCCGATCCAGCAAGGCAACCACTTCATCCAGAGTGTGCGGCTGTCCCAACAATCTGATTACCGCAAACTCAAACCACGAAAAACGGTTATACGATCTTGCAAGAGGATCATAAACAACCGTTGTCGGTGAGCCGTCATGGGCTTTGGGGCCCGGAATAATCTCTAGGTCCGGGCGCAGGACCGGAAGGGGGGTGTCCCCTGAAATCATAAGATCAGCCTTTGTTGTTTTCTGATGCTTCCCGGATCTGGCGTTCCACTTCTGCAAGGGCGGAATTCAGCGCGTCCTTGAGCTGGATTGCTCCGGGAATGGAGAACACAACGCGATCACGGAGCACGGCTTCATTCTGCACCGAGCGATGCACATTACCCATTTCGATAACCACTTCCGTAGCGGAAGCATTTACATTAAAAAAATCACGGAACTTGTAGTCGAGATCGTTGGGGATAACCACTTTGAGATCATTGCTTTCGTCTGCCATATCTTTTCTCCTTTAAATTCCCATTATTCTTCGAGCCGAAGCCCACGGTTTGCGCAACAACCAGTAGGCAACCGACACTTTATCACCATAAAGCACAGCCGACCCTTTCAAGCCGATCCTTAGCTTTTCATCTGCCCTGTCAGCAAGATCAGCAAAGGTTCCTTCCGCCATAACCGAAGGGACACCTTCAGGACTCACGGAAACACTCTGAGCCACGTATTTTAGATGCGCATTTAATGAGTCATCAGGAAAAGCATTGAGCAACACTTTCACTTCGGTGCTGTTGCTGAAATTCACATTATCCGCTTCTGGAAGCCAGATGCGCAGGTTGATGTTCTGCGGATCAACCACCATGAGCACCTTCTGCCCAACTTCGACTGGCCTGCCACGCCATTCATCAGGATTATCCACGATGATTGAGCCGGGAACATCCGCCCTGACATTTAACATGGAGGCCCGATATTCCGCCATCTGCAACCTGATTTTTTCCTGCTCCAAACGAAACCTGAGGATGGAAAGCTCAGCTTTGGCTTTTGCACGTTTTAGCGCTTCGAATCCGGTATTCGTCATGGTGGTTTCAAGCATATTTACTTGGTGCTGAGCTATTTTTAACTCTTCATTAACCACACGGGGATCATAACCAAAAAGCTGACTGCCCACTTTTACTTGATCACCGGATTCGACAAAGACTTCGGAAACAACACCGGAAAGAGGTGCGGTAACAATAAACGGATCTTCCGGAATTATTTCACACGGTGCGACGACCCGAAGAGGAACCCGCCACGAGAGTAGCACTGCCAACAGAACAACAATGGAAACCAAAAACCGCCGCCAGCTGAAAAGCTTCCCGCTTATGCGGCGGCATAATGTTTCCGGCTCCAGCCGCTCAAAAGCAGATTTTGCGCTGACACCTACAAGGCTGAGCAGCTGCAGATCCCGTTCGGCCCATTCATCCTGCTCCCAGCGTTCGAACCAGAGAACGTATCTGGTTTTGCCCCACGGCTTTATGGGCAGCCAGTATACGGAAAGGCCGTTGGTATGGTCGCTGAGGAATTGCCAGTGCGCCGCTTCTTTAGCAGGAAAAGAGCTTACGCTCAGCTGTTGCGGGCTATCTTTTTCAGTGACGGATGAGGCCAGCTTCTCCCATTTCTCGACCATCTCGGAATAGCTGTCCACTCCGGATTTACCAGATACAGCCTGAAATTTTGCACGCTTACCATCAACCTTGAACAGCACCGCCCGCTTGTATCCACAGAGAGAAATGGAACGGTTGAGCAGCCGAAAATAAAGTTGTTTTTTATCCTCTGCCGCCAAAAATTCAGTAGTAAGCTGGTGCAGGATCATTGCCGGGTGCTGTTCGCTACTCATCGCGTGGCAACCTCATCTACAGGCATGGGAATGTGGCCGGTCATGCCGCATTTCAGCTTCCGTTTTGAATTAGGCACCTCGATCTTCACTTCAAAGGTCTGGCTGGCGGAATCCATGACCGCGCCCACATGGGAGACCTTTCCTGTCACAGTCTCGCCATTGGTAAGTTCTATAGTTACCTGCTTCCCAATGGGAAAGGACTTCAGCACGTTCCACGGGACTAGCGTGCGGGCCAGCAGCACTGAGTCGCTGACAATCTTGATCAGCGGAGTGCCCGCCTCCACCCATTCCCGTTCATCAACCAGCAGTTTTTCAACCCGTCCAGAATAAGGGGCCGTAATGGTACAGAAGCTGACTTCCTTGCCTGCAATCCGCATATTGGCCTTGGCAATGCTCAATTCTGCCCGTGCTTTTTCCAAATCGATGATGGATCGCGATTTATCCTGATACAGTTCTTCAGTAACCTTGAAAGTTGCTGCGGCCTCGGCATGCATGGCCTTGGCTTTGTCCTGCCTCCAGATGAATATCTGCGGGTCGAGCTTAATCAACACCTGCCCCTTTTTAAAAGACTGCCCAAACTCCTTTGCAATATGACTGACTGTAGATTCAACCTCTGCGGAAAGGATTACTTCCTTACGCGGATAGAAGACTACGCTATATGTACTCTGCGGGGATTTGTGGGATTCAGCGTCTATCTTTGCGTCCTGTTCCGAGAAATCTGGGAAGGAAGGTAGTGACGAATTTCCGGCAAATACAGCAGGCACAAATGCCAGTTGCAATGCAATCAGGATTAGGGCTGGAATCAATTTTATCATATCGCTCAATTACAAAATAATAGCCGGGAAATCCCAGAAGGATAACCCGGCTGCATTGTTTGTTTTAATCTATTTCAGGGCGTAGGACATATCATCCTCGGCTTCAGCATGTTTGAGGACGATTCCGCCGGTGGCGGTCAAGTCCTGCTGGTCGAAGCTACGGCCCATTGAATTGTAAATTTTTGCCTTGGCAATGATCAGATCTGAATATGCGCGCAGCCTTTTTACACGAGCTTCAAGATACTGCTGGTTGGTCTGCAACAAAATACTTTCACTCTCGCCAGTACCAGCTTTAACTTCCCGATCAATCACATCCTGAAGTTCTTTCTGGCTCTGTTCAAGCTCGGTAGCTATGCCAAGGGATTCGTAGGCGTCACTATATTCAATGGCAGCCAAGTTCAACTGTACAAGAACAGCCAGAGCCTGTGCCTGCCGCTGTTTACGCACCACCGCAGCCCGTTTCATACCCGTCTGCTGTTCGGAAGAAAGACGCGGAATGGTAAATAGATCCCATGATACGCGCAGTCCAACATTGCACCACTGGTGGCGTGACATATATGAGTTGTCATCGCGGCTGTAGCGGGCAAAAGGAGTCAGGGTCGGGAACATCTGGGTAAGAGCTATATCCGCCTCACGTACGGCCTCGTCTTCCCTAAGGTCCATCTCAAACATTTCAGGGCGCGATGTCAGTGCTTCCTTTTCCCATGCCGGAAGGTTCATAGCCATTTCATTGGGAACATCGGCAAGGTTGATACCTTCAATCGTAAATTGCGCAGCAGGTGCAAGACCCAGCAGTTGTGCAAGTTCCTTCTTGGCCTGACGGTAATCATATTCATAGCGGCGAACGCTATCACGAAGTTTGATGATTGAAATCTGGCCATTCAAAGCATCTTTCTTTTTCTGGCTCCCGGCTTTCATCTGTTTGATAATAATTTCCTGCCGCTTCAAAGCACGGGCAATCAGGTCATCAGCCCGGTCTTTGGCATCCTTGGCAATGGCGCAGCGCATGTAAGCCTGAATAACACTTACAATCAGGTTCTGTTTCACACGCTTAAGCAGTTGCTTGCTCATGCCAAGCTGTGCTTTGGACTGAAATGTGCGCTGGAAATCAACCGCCAGATTAAGCAGGTTCCATGACAATTCCACAGACTGGGTAGAAGTCTCCAGATCGTGCGAAATGGAAGGTTCCAGAGATTGCTGTCCGCTTTCCCAACTCTTGGAAGAACTGGGAGTATACCAATCCTGCGTGGAAAATTCCGCATTACCCATTAGGGAAGGAAGCATGCGCCAGTACGATCCGGTCAGCACTTCGCGCTGCACAGCAACCTGATGTTCGGATACCGCCGCATCAAGGTTATGCTTCAGGGCATAATCAATGGCTTCTCTTAGAGAAATAGCCCTGCCCATAATGGCTTCACCTGCTTTATCCGCAGTGGCATTTGTGTGCTGACCCGAAAGGGTCATCTCAGCTTGTTGGGTGAAGGAGAGGTCCTTAGCCAGATTCTCGTTCCTCATTTCTGTGCCGGTTTTGGGGCCGCAGGCTGTGAGGAGTAGGAACACTAGTAGTATATTTATCAAAAAGAGACGCATGTTATTCACTTAAATCCTTTGGGTCTGCCCAACCAGAAAGCTCAAGAGATGATTTTTTTTGGGTTTCTGGGTCTGCAACGGTGATAAAACCGTCATCTACAGTTACTTTTTCACCATTGTCATTTAATATCTCTTTAGTTTCTAATTTAATAAACACGACATTATTAGGGTTGTCGTTTTGATCAAAAATTTCTAGCTTATACACCCCTGGATGATCTGTCAGTTCTGTTTGTGATCGCACTATTCCTACATGCCCTACAGTGTCTACTCTTTTAGAATTACTGCGGTGAAATGATATTACAGCACCTTCTTTAGGAGGTTCGACTGCCGAACTTGCATCTTGTCCATCTCCAAACAAGCCATGTGATTTATCTCCGACCTCACTATAGACATATCTTCCATTACCTAAACTTCCACTTGGTGCTTTATCTGTAACAGAATAAACTACAGACTTAATCAATGCTACACATTGAAGAGAGTCGCTAGCCGAATATACTTGCTTATACGAACCATCTTTTTTTATAAAACTTCTAAATGCAGTAACATCCTCACTAGCCTTACCATATATACCCTCCAATGCATCCTTAGTCATTTCAGAATTTTGCTTTATGTATAAATCTTCATTGAAATTATTTTTTAATTCAGCAATATCCTTATAAACAACACTATCTCCATCAAGGTATGCTACCTTGTTCGTGCTATAGTTATAAATATCCCCATGGACCCTGATATAATCACTAGAAGATTTGTCATCTTTCAAGTTTATAATTTCCTTTTGCGCATCAGCTGGATTCACATCACTGTTCAGTATCAGTTCTTTCAGTTTACTTTTCTTATTATAAGAATTGAATATCTTCTTTACATCTTTTTGTTTCAAAAAAACCAAACTATTGTCCGTGTCAAAATAAATCTCATCGAACAAATTCGCTCCGTCGCCATAAATAATCTTATTTATCCTTTTTTGGCTAGTTGTTGAGTCCCCTTCTATATTCTTAATTATACGCCAAACTCTATCGCTGGTGGTTATATCTTCATCAAGAAAGAGATCAATAAACTGCTCACTGTCAAACGACTTTCCGCGATCAGAATAAAGTTTTTCAAGGATTTTGATTTCTCTATTTAATTTCTTTGTTTTTTTATTGTTAGCTTCTGCTATCTTTTTTTCTTCAGGTGTAAGCGAAGTTTTATCTTTATTTTTTTCAGTGTCGTCGTAATGTAGATTATCGAAAATTATCTTTGCAGCTTCAGAGGCCTCACCATCAGCATCCCCCCCCCGAAGCTGCACCCATGCAGCACTGGCTTTGTCTGGACGTAATGCCTTTGAACTAGGATCATCGGTGTCGTCGTTATATTTAATCAAACCTTCAATATACTCATCTACTAGCTGATTACGGTCAATTTCCTCATTTTTATATTTCTTATTCAAATTACTTGCATATTCTTTAACTGTGATATCTTTTCCATTCGAAGACGAATGATTACTTGTGTCGACAACATGTGTTACAGAAGAAGAGCTGTCATTGGGGCTATCGCTTGATGCTTCGGTGTTGCTGGGAGCAGAAGTAGTGTCAGGATTTGGAAGTACAATCCTGTCTGGCCTTAGGGTGGGGTGATCATTATGTGATGAGGGAAATTCCCATAATGTTTGATCCCAGTCTTTGTAAGCATTGTAAGGAGAGTTTGATATGTTTGCGCCATCAATACCACTCAAGCTTTTGGCACTAACAGAGCCTCCTGTCACACGCATTGCCCTATTAGCATGATTATTTGAAAGTGAAGCCCCTAACAACAACCCTACAACTCTACCGACATCAGTATCCCCATTTACCTGACTATTAAGAGCGTAGTTATTTGTAATTTTATTATTTGCACTGCTCCTTCCAACTAAACCGCCAACACTTTTTTCTCCATTTACTATTCCTGAAGAATAGCTATTTGAAACATAACTTGAGTCATGCATTTGACCTATCAACCCACCAACAGATTGCTTTCCATCAACTCTACTGGTTGAATAACTAAATCTTACAGAGCTAGATCCTCGTGTCTCAGCAACAAGCCCACCAGTTGCAGCTTCACCATTGACATTGCCACTCGAAAAGCTGTCACTAATAAAATTTGAACCAGAAATTACACCAGCAAGTCCGCCAGCCCCAATGCCACAGTCAACTGTCGACGAAGAAGAACTTCTTACAATAGATGCTGTTGAGATCCCTGAAGCTCCACCAACTAATCCTCCAGCCCAATAACCGCCAGTCACACTACCTTTTGAAGAACAATTTTCTATTGTAGACGAGCTATATAGCAAACCAACTAATCCACCTGCGTAATAGCCAGACCCTTGAACCGCTCCACCAAAGGAACATTTTTCAATTATTGAGTTAGTTGCTTTTCCTACTAGACCACCTGTGTAAGTCCTTCCGTATATCGTTCCCGTTACATTTAGCGCAAATATTTTTGCATTTTCAACATACCCAAACAAACCCGTATAATAATATAATTTGCGGTTAGTATATAAATTGTATATTGTATGATCATTACCATTAAACTTACCGCTAAAGGCCGTTCCCTCAAATGAAGCTTTATTCCCCGTGTGATAACCAATCGGCCTAAAACCTATCATGTCAGACGGCATTCCATCTCCATCCCAATCAACACTAAGCACATCCGAGCTAAAACGAATATCGCCTGTTAGTTCATAGTTACGGGACCAGTCTGCTGTTTTATTTGTTGTTTGTGACAAAGCAACCAATTTTTCAGTAGTATCAATCTCATAATATCCATCCCCATCAACGTCATACAAAGTTTGTGGGGTACCGCCATAATTCAAATTAATTATAATTGAGTCAGTAGCCAACACCCCATCAAACTCACCCAACTTCCCACTATCAAAATAAACTTGCGCAAGATCAACCCCGCCTTCCTCAAGCAGCCAGTTGCCACCTGCTTCAGTATTCCCGGTATCATCAATACTTGCGGCAATCTCGCGTCCGGTGATCTGTTCCAGCTTAGCAATGAAATCCTTACCAACTTCGCCTCCGGCAACACCGCAACCGAGCAGGTCGATATGACCATCAGATTCAACAAGCGAGCCGACATTCTTCCAGAATTCGGTCATTTCAAGATTGGAAAGAAGGGTATCGGCATCAACGGAGTAATCTCCGCCCAGATGAATGGAACCGGAGCCAATAGAATGGGAGGCAAAGCCGATGGATGCGGCCTGTTTGCCGTCGAGAGCGGATTCAATTTTGTTGAAAATATCATCAGGATTAGCGGAGTCACCGTCATAGGTAACAGTAACCACATTTTCCTTGGCGGCTCCGAGCAGATCATTAACATCTGCAAGGCCGCTGGAGGCAACCAGCACAGTGACCGGATCTTCTTCAGGCTGAGAGTTGTCTTTAAGAACAGCCGTAGCTGTATTATCTTTGGCAGGAGCAACACCGACAGGCTGATTTCCCTGAGGAGCTACAGCTTTCAGAAGCGCGGCAACATCCGGTGCTTCTGCAGTCTCGGCAGAGCCGGAATCAGCTTTCGCAGTGTCCTTAGCATCATGTTCAGCATGAGAATCCTGTGTGGCATTTGCGTCAGCAGTATTATCAACTATATGCGCATCAGCCATAGCCTGAGCAGCTTGCTCAACCACAACTGCAGCCGCACCATCAAGTACAATTCTCTCTTCCAGTCTCATGTTCCGCCCCCTCTCTAGTATCCAGAAAATAATTCTGCACAACGTCAGAATTAATCGATTATGAATAAGAACAAAGATAGCTTGGTAGAATATTAAGAAACAGTGGTGGATTTATCATACGAATCATTGAGAGTCTATAAAAGAGACATGTGAAACGTTGCCGACAGAGCGACAAACCTTAGCAGCAGATATATTTGAGAAAATATCTAGTGCTTCACTCCACAAAAAATAAACCCCGCCATGCATAAACACAGCGGGGTTTCTTGATAATCAATATTTCCTGTAAAACTTAACCGATCAAAACAGGAAGATTGCGCATGAACTCGCTACCGATACGGGACTGAATGAATTCCGCATGACTCATGAGCCAGTCACCTTCGGCAGAGGAAAGTCCGGCCTGCCGGAGCTGGGCCACGCATTCCACGCAGACAGCTTCAATATTGGCTTCCAGAACCTTAGGATCGTTAGCACCAGCGGCGTTGTATGAATCCATCAGGATCTTCAGCTTGGCCAGCACGCGCTGGGCAGTAGGAAGCCCCTGACAGGCTCGGAAAGACCATTTGTAAAAAAGCATATACTTTTTACTCAGCAAGAACTGCAGGGAAAGCGTAGCTTCCACAAACTTGGACAGAGCCTGCAAGGACGCAACCGCATCACCGCGCTTGGCAGTACGTAGCAGGTTGTACTGCCCGCTCTGGGCCATGGTTCCGCAGCGGGCGGCGATTTTCTTCAAGCGCACATCTTCGGATAGTAATCCAACAGAGCCTGACGGTAGGCGGAAAAATCGCCGCCATCATCGCGAAAGACCTCGTCGTTGGTGCAGGTGGCCAGAAAATGTTCCGGGATGGCAAACCATTCCTCCACGGACTGCGGAGGGCGCTTGTAGCGGGTAAATTTGCTGTAGAATTCTCCGATGCCGAACAATCCGCAACGGCCAATGCGTTTCCCGGGAACCATACGGCTGGGAACGCCTTCAAAAGTCTCGGGCAGAAAATTTAATATCCCCTCCACCCGACCGCGCAGAGCATCCAGTTTATCATCAGGTACCCAGACACAAAATGCCGGACCCCAGTCATGATCCTGTGAATGTTCGTCATCAAAGCCGAAACACTCGGAACCCTCACCAGCCAGCCCGATAGCCAGCTGATCAAGGAGGTCCGCCAGAACTTTTTGCATCATAGGTTCCGCGCAACGGCGGTAGAAGTCTCTTGAAAGCTCAAGTCCCTGAGTCAGGCCAAATCCTCATATCTCATTACGTAAATTTTGTTTTTCAGTCTCAAAGCTGTATACTGAACTCTAAGGCGATCAACAACCTAAGAGGGCCATTTTTTCATATGAAAAAATGGCCCTCAATTATTTTTACACAACATTAGAGTCTTTAAAATACACATTTTAACTACTCAGCATCATCACACCACACAACTCGCCCTTTTTTAAACCAAAAATGAGAGCAACACCCCTTCTGTCTATTGACTGAAGGATGCAAACTAGCTGTATTGTTTTTATGTATTTTAACTCGCCAACACGGTCTCTCGTCAGTAAGGAGGTTCATATACAAAATTTTACCGCATCCACACGGACATAGCATTGCAGCAAACTCAACATATCCATCTTCTTGAACAACGTAGAGGGCTCTCTTTTTGAGCTTTTTGGGAAGCTCCTCTTCTACGACAAAAGTTGAATAACCTGGCAGTACCGAATAAAACCATCGTAGAAATATTCTAAACAACTTCTTTACCTTAAACACTAACGACTCCTTACAGAAAGTTCGGGCATGCCTAACAAAGGGGTAATATCGCCAACACCAACTTTATCACGAAACATAAGGCAAGAATTATCTTCTGGCTCGCCAAAAATTTCCATACTCGACAGACTAAATATAACTTGTGAATATTCTGAGTTGCCCTCTTCCCTGTAGGGATGAAGACGGCTCAACAATTCATTTACCGCGAGAGATGCGCCTAATGTATTCACACTAATCACAGCAGGACTTGTCTCAACAACACCTGAAATGTAACCTTCAGCTTCCTGAGTTGAATATGCCTGAGGGTCAACACGACGCAAACCTGCACTCGAAACATCATCCATGCTAAACAGCCCTCTACTCACAAGACTAGAACGGCCAGGCTGTAAATAATGTATAGTACCGCAAACTTCTCGAATTGCCCCCTGTTCAATACCTGTAGGATCGGCCTCCAAACGTATTCCAATATCAAAGTATGGAAGCATATAGTAAGTCGCTATGGAATTAAGAAGGTAGCGACCATCAACCGAATCCATGCACCCGAAGACAATATCGCATTCAGCTACAGCTTTTACAGATCTTGGATCCCACAAATTATAAGGGATAGCGTTTATATCAGTTTCAATTCCAATTCTGTCTAAAGCGCATTTAGTAAGTTCAACTTTCTTTTTTCCTGCGCTGACATCAGCCATTGTTGAATTATAAATACGGTTAACATTGCGAGCTTCAATTATATCATCGTCGATTAAAGTAAGCCGCTTCACCCCAAGCCGGGCAAGCTGCTCTGCAAGAGGGCTACCTGTCCCTGAGCAACCGACAATAGCAACTGAGAGTTCACGCAACCTCTCAGTTGTCCCCTTGCCAAAAAGTTGTGCGTGCGAAGCAGTAAAATCACATTTACCACGCTCACACTGATGACTATACCAGTAGTGCAAATCATCACCCACAACGTTAATTGAAGTTAAGGGTATTAATTCATTTTTTTTATCCCAAATACGACCAAACATATGCCCATTAACCAGCATTACAGCACTACCGTGGGGCACGTCATTCTCTAAATAACCATTTAGTACAGACAACAAAGCAGAATCACTCTGATCATCAACCTTTGAAAAAGAGGAAAGACCATTCGGATGACTATGAATCTTAACCACGGACAGTCTTTTACCTTCAATTTTGTCCAATAAAGGTTCTATAAGGTCAGTTGACCAAGTAACCGCACAGTCAGACCGAAAGGAGCAGCTAGCATTAGGAACTATAATGACTTCCTGCACTAACAAGCGATGCCGTTTTGCCCCCTTGCATTGGCCACAAACAGCAAATGCGACACCTTCTTTGCCATCTCCTGCATAAAAATGCGCCTTCAATGCTAGATGCTGCTCTTCGGTAAATGTTAAAATGTATTCCTTAGACATCTTATTCAAACTCCCTTTCAAGCCAATCTTCGACAAGAGTCACATGACTTTCCAAATTATCAACACCGGGCCGCCAAGGATTCTGACCAGTTCTGTGTCGAGACCACCGCTGATAACCTTTGCCGTCAATTTCTTGCGTTACCTGTGTCGCATTGATTGCAACACCATCAACTCTAGCCAAAGGGGGATAAAAATACACCATGTCCAACTGTGCATTGGGATAACCAGTTTCCATTCTGACGGCAGCTATAACGTGGCTATGGTTGTATCCTGAACCTGTCGGGAAATTATGAATTAAAATCCATGACGATCCGTCGTTTATGGCCTCCCACGGGAGGCCATATTCATTCAAAAACAGTTTATCTACTTCCAGCAATTCAAAATCTACTCTCATATCCATGATTATCCCTCTGTCTGATCTCGCGGAAGAGCTTTAAACTTTTCAACACCGGGCTTTGTAAGATCAACCTCTTCATCAAGTCTTACTTTCCGCGGCCTTTCACCAGAAATTTTCAACCGCAATGTATAGTTCTCTGCAGGAGTCAAACTTGCGAGCTCTAAAATTTCCCGCCCTGTAAGCTGATCCGTAGTGACTGAGAACTCTTTACCGTTAACTTTAATTTTATACTCAACAACGGGATCTTTCTCGGAAGTATAAAGGCGTTCAATCCCGGTAGGATCAAGGGCAACGGACTCTTCAAGGCTAATCAGCCTGTCAGGCTCACAGCCACGAACCTCAAGCCACAGGCTCGCAGCATCAGGGGCAACTTTTGCCAACCTTAAAACCATCCCGGCCGCAATCGATGCATCTCCCCACTCAAATCGCCTTCCGTTGACTGTAAACCGATAAGATTCTGAGCTTTTGAAACAAAAGAACTCTTCAGTGTCATTTTCACTCAGATCAACTTTTTCGTCTAAGCGGAGCTCTTCAAGCTGTCCGCTCTTCAGAAACTGAAAGATAAGAAATTCATCAACAGGGAACTTCCCAGCAACCTCAAGAAGCTGGCGGCCAGTGACTTTGGGGTCATCGATAGCGAATTCAGTACCATCAATAACAAAGCTGTAATCTTCATCGTGCATAGTGCACTCCTTCCCTAAAAGGGATTTTTCGCGGCAGACTGCCGCAGGTTATAAATATTTTTTCCATTTTTAAGATTTAAATAATAGCTATTTTTTAGCTAGTCAATAGCTTTTTTTTTGATTCTTATAAATTGACAAACTGGCTAAAAGAGTTATAAATGAGAATAAGGAGGAGATATGGCAGCCAAAAAAACAATGACATTAAATCTGACCCCTGAAGAGATGCAGGCCCTGGAAGCCCTGTCAGCTAAAAAAGAATTGAGTAAGACAGCTGTTCTGAGAATGGCCTTGCGTTTCTATCAACTGATGGACACACGGCTAGAGCAAGGCCATAAAATATATTTTGAAGATGAAGAAAAAGAAGAAAAAGCGGAGCTAATTTTCATATGACCAATCAAACCTTCCCAATTTCACTTCTTCACATTCCTACCGACAAACCTGTTGACGCGGAACTACTATGCACAATCGGCAAAGAACAAATTGCCGACTGGAAAAAATTTTGGATACCAGCCAAAAAGGATGGACTCAAAGCTAGCCAGGAGTCTCAGCTCCATAAAAGTATCCCTGGTTCACTTCACTGGGACTGGGACAAAAAAGCTAATCACGCGAATAGTTTTCTTGCATGCTCTGGATACTCAATTGTATGTGAAGGTAGAACAGAAGGACTAATGGTCATAACCAAATCAATTCATTCCGCCAGGCTTGAAAGTCAAAAGGGTAAACCGTTAATATATGTAGACTATATTGAAACGGCCCCTTGGAACATTAAAGGCTTTATGCCTCCTGGAAAATACTCTGGAATTGGATCTATCTTTCTAAATACAGCCATTCAGGTAAGTGTGCATGAAGGATATAAAGGTCGGATAGGGTTACACTCGCTACCCCAAGCAGAAGACTTTTACCGTAAAGCAAGAATGGTGGACTTAGGTAACGACCCTTCATATCAAGGGTTGCGTTATTTTGAAATGACCCCCAAAGAAGCCAAGGCTTTTGCTGCTTAAGGAGAGACTTATGCTATTAAATTTTTCAAAAGAATGGTGCATTAGGAAGGCTAGAGAAGAGTACGGCTACAACATAAATGCTGGTAGCGATCTCTCTTTACGACATACAAATTGCGAATACAATTCTTGCTCCACTACGCAATATGATGGTGCGAGGGTTGCTTTTGGCAAATTAATATTTCAGCTAAGACAAAAAAACAACCTTTCCTATGAAGATCTAGCAAGAAAAGCCAATATAGATTTAAAAGAACTTAAAAACATTGAAATAAACGCATGTTGCATTCCAACACCACGGACAGTTTATACATTAGCCAATTTTTTCAATTTAAATATAACAAAACTATTGCAACTTGCAGGTTTAACAGAAAAAAGAGAAAAAAGAATTGAAGAAAAAGCTTTAGCATTTGCTGCTAGTTCTGAACCTTTAAAAAAACTATCCTCCGAAGAAATCGAAATATTAGAAACTTTTGTTGCTGTATTATCTGAAAAAGAATAACGTCACTGTATGAAAAATATTATCTTGGACGCAAATACGATATCAGATATAGATAAAAGTGTTCACAAAATTCTAAGGGGGCTTGGTAATCCTGAGCCTCCTTTAGATTTATCTACTGTATTAGATTTGCTCAACTTAGATAAACAGTACTACACAAACAATGATGATGGTTTGCTTTCGGAGGTTATCAACCGCTTAACGGTTGCGGGTAAACAAATTCTTCAACACCCTGACTCGCTTTGGAATGCAATACGTAACTTTGATCTCAAAGCACTATATATTCCTGAACAAAAAAGGATATATATCGATGGCGATTTACATAAGATAAAACACCGCTGGAACGAAGCCCATGAAATAGCTCATGAAATAATTCCATGGCACACAGACATACTACTTGGAGATGACAAATATACACTTTCAAACGCTTGCCACGCTCAAATCGAAGCTGAAGCTAATTATGGAGCAGGAAGATTACTATTTCTGGGAAAACACTTTGAGTCTGCAGCCAATGACTATGACACACGATTTAAAAGTATTTTAGACCTACACAACCTTTATAACAACTCAATTACTACAACTTTTTGGCGTTTTATCGAATGTACACATACTGAAAGTAAAATGTTCGGAATGATTTCAGAACATCCATACTATCCTAAATCCCCAATTGATCCAAGTGCTCCTTGTGAATATTTCATCCAATCACAATCTTTTGCAGACGAATTTTCTGCAGACATAATAAACATATACAAGCAGATAGAAAGCTGCTGCTCATACAGACGGCAACAAATTATTGGAGAAGGAATAATACAAATCGAAAATACTAACGGACAAGTTTATGATTTTTCCATTGAAATTTTCTGCAATTATTACCAAGCCCTAACTCTTGGACGCTGCATTGGAGAACACAAATCTATATTCACTATTCCCGGCCAAATTTAGCTACTAAAATACAGTCACAAGCATATAATTATTCTGTTAGCAGCATAGAATCCATTACTTAAAAATTTCATCATCCCACTCTTTCAGACTTACCCGTTGAGCTTCAACTATTTCTTCTGGAGTCAATTTAAGTTCGAGCTCGGTTCGACTAGAAGCTGCTTCCTCCACACCAACGGCAGCAGCAATATTCAAGTACTTGTAAAGATAAACACCATCAGCAACCGTACATATATTTTTACGATAAAGCTGAAAAAGAGGTATGACACTCTCTATATGCCCACTTTCGAGAGATTGTAGGAACCATTTTACCGCAAGTTCATAGTTCTTTGGCGTACCAAGGCCTTCATAGTACAAACTACCAAGCTTATAATAAGCTTGAATATAATTATTCTCAGCGGCCGTTTTAATTTTCTTATATGCAATTACATAATTTTGCTGACACCCATTTCCATTAAGATACTTTATACCCAATTCATATGTTGCATATTTATGCTTAAAATTTTCAGCAAAAGAATAATATTCAAAAGCTCCTTCTGGATCATCGGGAATCCCTTTTCTTTGTTCAAACAAGCCATTAAGCCAAAAAAAAGCTTTTATTTTAGCTTCCTTCAAAGCACACTTTGAAAGGACTTCATAAGCTTTAACAAACTCTTCTTTTTTCAAATATTCTTTTGCCTGTTCTAAAAGACTGAGTTCATCATTCATTAACTTTCTCCCCTTGAGAAGGCCCAATAAACACGCAAATAAATCCACCGCACTCGTTTATAGAGCACTATGGCAAATTCTACGAGACACAAAGGAACTTAGAGATCGGTTCCCCACATCTTCACAGCAGTCCCAACCAGCCGCGCCGCCCATCTTTTGGGCAAAGAATCCTTATTCTGATTTGCGGCATTGTCATGTCTCCGGCAATGCGCCAGTCGAACAATCTTCCACGATCCAGACAAACGCTTAATATCGTCATCATTGACTCGCCCTGAGAAGGCCGCGATTCGACGTAAAAGGTCTATTAAAACCTCTTCGGCACCAGTTTGGACATCATCCTGTAGCGGAGTAAATAAAATCGTTTTAAGGGCTTTTCCGCCGGTTCGCTCCGGCTCCAGAATATAAACAGGCCGTTTACCTTCCTTCTTAAGCTCAACAACACCGCACAGCCTGCGCCGAGTGCCCGCGAAGGAGAAATTTCTTCCTCTCGGTAAAAACACTGTAGAGTGCGAAACATCTAAATCTCTGGACATCATTGGCATCAACGCCACAGCATCAGTAAAATCTTGCAAAGCGTTGTCAGGAAGATCATGACACACTTCAAGCCCCTTATACTCAATTGACTTAAGCTTACTGCTCGCATAAGCGCGAGATCTTCCAGAACTAACTTTTTTAATTTTCGAAGTTTTGTCATTGCCTTGGTCAGGACCGCCACTGGCCGGCTTACCGCCTTCACTATTACTTCTGCTAGAAGTCGTAGACTCAAAGTAATCTTTACGGATCTTTGCCCTATTCTTGAACGCAGCAAAAGTCTTAGGCGAACGAAGAATTCCTTCAGGCCCTCCTGCGGAAGGAGGCTCATCAACTCCAATAATAAACTCCGTGCCGCCACCGGACCGGGAGCCAGCCACGCGCCCTTTTCCGGATGTCACATCAGTAACTTCTTTAATTGATGGATGCCTATACACTAACTCTTTAAAGAAATACTCCAAGCCACCAATAGACTCAATCTCGGACACAATAAATTTATTACCGCATGAGATGCCGCGGAGATTCAATTTGCAATCAATTATCTGCGGAAGAGATAAGCAAAGCTGAACACCCCAGCCTTGGGAACGTCCGATTCGTTGCTTCATTACATCTGCATAAATTGAATTCCATGAGTTCAAAATCTGGGGGGTCGCAACAATCCAAGCTAAAAATTCTGCAAAATCATCATTCACCAAACTAGTAGGAATTAATTTTGTAAAGTTGAGTTCAAACAGAGGACTATCACAGGATAAAGGACGCTGATAAAGTCTATCTATCCCTGACGGCTGCATAAGGGCTTCGCACAAGACTTTATGATGCAGAAAAAGAGCACGGATCAACTCGACAGCGGGAATTATATACTCAACACCATCGACCCGATATATCAAAACCTTCTGACGCATGAATTCACTCTCGTAAAACAAATGAATTTCTGTACCGACAGCATCCACTGTATTTGAGATTTCGACAAATGAAAGGTCAGGAATCGTAACATTTTTATGTTCAAAAGCCGCTTTATTCGAAGGCGTTGACACCTTCCCATTCAGATACGTCTGACCAAGCCTATGGACAATGATCTCGGCGAAAGGAACTTTTTCAAAGAAAATTTTATCCGCAACAACATCAAGAAATCCAATATTTATAAATCCGCCACTGTTTAAGACAAAGGTATCACCATACCAGTAGACTCGAACTTCCCCCCGGTCTTTTAAATATTTAAAAGTGGTTCTCTGCATATAAATCCATCCGAATAGGTTTTGAGTGCTAATGAAACAGCCTTCTCCAAGTCAGGCTTAACCGGAGTTTTCAGACCGGCCAGACGAACAATTTCCCAATCTTTTGACCTGCGGCCGGCACAATACTCTGTGCGTGCAATATGAAAAATGCGCCGTACTTGAAAATTTTCAACAGATTCCAACCGTTCCTTTAAAAACGCTTTGGTCCGAGGGTAATAATCCAACTTATGCTCTAAATTTGCCAAGCATCCCAGCCTCTTTCCAATCCGCGATATGGTAACTCTACGAAGAGGAATCTCCATATGAATATCAATTACAGCTTGTCGAACAGCTTTAAGCATTTCCGTGTCACGCCGCTCCCAATTCACATGTCCGGGACTGCCTTGGCTTTGAAGCAGGGCAGGAGAATTCTCACTAAGCCATTGTTTGTCGTGTCGGTACAGCCACGTATAAAGTTTGGGATTCAGCTTTCTTAGCTGAGTTTTCGAAAAACCTGAATTTGCGTCCTGCAGCATTAGCCACATCTCTCGATTCGTTTTCCGTTGCTGATGGGGAGGGACATACTTTGGATACACACATATCTTGGGCAATTTCTTTTTCCGTGCGTCAGGCAGGGCATTCAGAAATTGACTAAATAAGAAATGCCGCACTGGAGAAAAAGACTTTCTGTGCTTCCTTGAAATAGCCTTCAGCCAGCAGGAATCATTCGAAATATCAACAGTGGAAAATAGGATTTCCAACAACTCACTGGGGTAATAACTCGAAAAGGAGTCAAATAGCTTCTCCTGAGAAACAGAGTCGCGCCCCTTTATAAAGCCTTTCTTCTTGAGGAGGGCAAAATATCTTGCTGTTCGTTTCTCGTGGGGCTCGGTACGAATTTCATCAGCAACAATCCTTTGGTAGGCACGGGCTATGTCATCAAAGACATTAGGATCGTTTTCATAAACAGACAGCCTGAAATCCTTGCCTACTCTGCAATTACGCCTCGTTGCGGCAATAAACGCATGACGATTCCTTTGAGTCACTGCAACCAGACTCTCGTGTAAAGGAAGAATATGCTCATGGCAGCCCAAGACTCCCGGCAATTGATGCAATCGACGCCAATAAGTCTCACCGTATCTCGCGAAATCAGAATCCAGACATGCAGGACAAAATTTCAACACACCCGGCAACTCAACCGAATTTGCAGCAGTACCAAGGAGAACATTTAACGCTCCGCCTCGATTATTCAGGGATGATTCATAGGCCCTCTGAGCCACTTCAGGAGTCGTATAGGCCGTAAAAAATGGTAGGAAGGTGTGGTTGTGAACAAGATCTTGTTCTGAATACGGGAACAAATGCTTGATACGCTGATGCAACTGTCGAATATGGCTTTGAAAATACACCGAAGCAGTTACATCTTTTTTGGCAAATAAAGCCCGACAGGCTCGCTTATAACTTCGCTCGCACGTATGACGCCTGAACCTTGCAAGAAGGCTGTATAAAATTTCATCAGGATAAGGGTGAGGAAAGTAAGCAATCATTGATATAGATCAAAATCATTCTTTGGATGCTTTATCACCCCGGTCTCGTCCAAAATTTCATATACACCAATATCCTCATCCTCGGCTTCATAATACCCCCGCAAAAGATCATCAACTTCGAGATCCTGTGGTTCAACTTTCTTGAGAGGATTTTGTTTTTTCTTCTTACCTTCAGCTAAAGAATTATCGGTCAAAAATTCATAAGCCACATGACTCAGTCGAAAAGACGATGCATCAGGTACCATTTCCACAGCTTTCTTTAAGGCACCCAGAATATCTTCTGCATTATACCCATCCTCCGCTAGCAAATAAAAAGCGTTTGCTAATTCAGGTGGAATATGGAGCTGGGATGGCTGCGAAGTGCTTGCATTAAAAGCTGTAGGGGCAGTGTGCTGAATAAAATCAGTCAAAATATCATCATAGCGAAAGAGGGCATCTTCATCATTATTTTTTAAGGCTGTAATCATGGGTTGAACATCTGACATTTTTTCCTTTGCCACATGACTAATCAATTTTGCGGAAAGCTTTTCATATGAGGTTGAAATCGCTCGATGCTGTGCAAGCCTGAAAAGAGAGGTTAACAGGGCTAATATCCCCTGACTTTCATCATACAATACATCTTTTATCTCTTCAGTCAGTGATCCCGGATTTTTTACCCATTGGTATTTCCATAAATTCTTCAGTAACTCCTGCCAATCTGGATCATCCTTTGCAAACCGAGGGAACCTATAACTACCGGCCCCACTAGCTCTACGGGCTTGTCTCAGATTGTTTTGCAATAAAGGAAGGGCCTTAGGTGTCCCAACTAAAACAATCGGTACGTTAACAGTATTGGAAAGTGTTACAAAAAAGTTCATCATCTTGGTAGATTCACTTTCTCTACACGACATCAGATGCTGAATCTCATCTATCACAAGGAGTCCGATACAATGAAGATTTGAAACAGAAGCCATATGCGCCAACATTTCATCCGGAGTTTTTCCTCTGGAAGCATAATCAGTGCAATATTGAGTTTTCAATAGAGAATCAACAGCTAAAAAGAAACTCATACAAAGCTGCTTCAAAGATCCAACGCTTGGACAATCGATTTTCAGCCATACAATTTGATGTATACCATAGTCAGGATGGACGATAACCTTCTTATACAGAGAGAGAACCTTTAAACAGGCCTCGGTCTTTCCTGAGCCTGAATTTCCAATAATAGAAATGCATTCCGCCGTGGACGGAAGTGACTTTTCTATATAGGTATGATCTTTTCTTCGAACCCGTTCATAGCCATCATTGAGCTGTTTTACATGTGCGGACGAAGCTGGGTTACGGTTCAGATAGCCGCCACGAATCATGGTAGAAATTTGTTCCTGCAACTCAAAATGATGAGGGAAGGCTTCAAAAAAATCCCTAATTCTGGAAAGGTAGTGAATCCTTATAGATGCAGGATGGTTTCGCTCTATCTCATCGAAAGCAGGCCTTGACGGAAGAACTTCCAGAGCATCCTCTTCGCTGAGAATGTCCGGTAGAGCCTCAATTAAAGGAACTCCTCTGTATTCAGGAACAATTTGTTCACGATACTGAGCGATTTCAAATGAATCCAAGCAATTATCTTTCATTCTCTTCCCGCTCCTTTATAATTATCTGCCGCTTCTCACGGTTAGGATATGAAAAGTCTTCTTCAACTTCTTCCTGAGCAATAGAAATTACAGGAGCTTTCTGTCCTCTGAATTTACGCTCTGTCAGAACCATTGCATCGTCAGCCCGCGATAACTTCTTTTCCTTTTCGCGGTTCTCCCTGATGTTACTAACACGCTCTGATTTACTTCGTGTTTCAGGCCCGCTTTGGACTTGCCTAGCTTGGGCAGACCGGGCAATTTCAAGCAGTTGAGCATCAAGATTAACTTGAGCAGTCAACTCTTCTCTTTTTCGTCTGGCAACACCTTGTTTTTCTTTCTTCTGCAGCTCTTGCAAATCCCATAACGACATATTCTCAAAAGCTCGACTTTTCGAAGTCAAATTGCAAACATCAAATTCAAGCCGGTCCTTCTGCGGGATATAGAGATGGCTCATATTCCGTGGGTCATAAGCCACATCAATTGTCCAGCTTTTCTTGCCCGCCTGGACATACCATCCTTTCTCCAGAGCTTTGGCGCAGTGGTAGTAATTCCCTTTAAAGACTATTCCTTTTCGGGTTACCTTGGCAGAAGATCGAGGCAACAAATGAGCTTTGATTACATTTTCAGAATATGTTCTCAGGGTGCCGGATCTGTTGGCAATTCCCCAATTCCATAATTCGATGGGGATAGCCGGGACACCCTCGACCATCATTTCAAAATCCTTATCGTACTTAGTTATTTCATGAGAGTTATTGTGAAAAAGAATACAACGGATAAATGCCTGAGTAAAATCTTCGATTGTAACATTAGCACTCAATCTATAATCTTTTGCACCTCGTTGCATGAAATCCTTATCGATGGTCCCGCTCAAATGTCTTTTGAAAGTCGCTTGGATTGTACGGAAATGCCTTTCAACAATCCCTTTACAATCCGCACGATACGAGCCCGTATTTTCTACCCTGACAGAAAAAGCCTCGATAAAATTCTCAATCTGCTTAGCTTTCAATTCAGCATTATCAGCTAGGATCGCATCGGGAACATGAAAGCTTGGCCACTGATCCGAACGAATATCAATTCCGTAAGATTTACAAAACTCAACCTTATCAGTCATTGCGTTGACCAATGCTTCTGCAGCAGTAAGATGTGAAGCGTTTTCCACCCCAATGTATAACCCCACAACCATCCTGCTGAACACATCGATCACTTCATAAATGACAGGCCTACCAATTATCTTTTTCGAATCTAATTTGGAGACAAGATAAATATCACCGACAGTCGAATCGATCTGAAAAATAGCACCTGGGCCATAAACTTCCGCATTAGAAGTTCCTAAAATTGGACGATGGTCTTTTTCATAGTTTTTATCGCCCTTCCTGCCACGGAGTTCTGCTTCCAGATCGCATTCCTTTTTATACCAATATTTAAACTGCCTTAATGTAGGCATTGATTCATGTCTGGGCTGTAGCTCACCATGGCAATCAACATCAGAGAAATAAACTCTAATCATGTCTTTATAAGCGTCGGTAAAAGTTCCCTCGGGATTCTTCTGGTAAAAACTACGAGCAGATTTCCTGAAAATATTCTTTATTTGTGAATCGACATTAACCCCTTGCACCACATCAAATATTCGCGGCCTTCCCCTCTTCGGCTTTCCCTGTCCATCACTTATATGAGCTGTCCCGGAATTTTTGTAGTCAGGCAAAACTGCCATTTTAGACAACCCGCGCTGCCAATATCTACGAATAGTGCGTGTCAAGGTAAGACGGGTTACCAACTCCGAATCCCAATATAATTTTATAAGCCGGTTCCGTTTCTTTTTCTCAAACACATCCGGCACAACTGAAACAATAGGCTTGATCACACTCCACAATAACGTCTGCTTTTTCCTCCACTTATCTGGTATCTCGTCAGCTTTGATATGATTTGAATATTTATCTGCAATCGAAAAATCAGCATTTTCAGCATCAATCTCATCTCGAACCTGTTCAGCATCAAATCTCTCCGGCCAAGCCTTTTCTGAATCAATATCAATGGCAAAGAAATAACTGTTATCTGGATTCACCCACAAAATTCGGAAAGACTCATCCTGATCTTTGAGCCTAAAAATTTCATTTTTAAGGAATACTTTCATATAGCATCCCTCCATTCCTGCCAGCCTCCGACAGGAGTAAAAGCCATCAGCGGCACATCTTTTGAGCAATCAACAGTCAGATCAAAACGAATCAGCTTCTTCGCGACCAAATAGTAAAATAAAGCCCTGCAATCCCCCGCAGACATATCCAGTCCCTTACTTATCTCAGCAAGCAAGGCGCTTACATTTACATGATGCTGCACTTGTAAACCGACAAATATCCGCTCAAGCGCATCATCAATAACTAGGGAATCTTTTAAGTTCTCGCCGAGGATTCCCTTCGAATGTAAACTCATAATATTTGTTGCAACCGTCTTCGAAATTTGCCGCTCTGTGACAATCCCCCAATCAATTCCACGAGACTTCCAATAACGGCGTTCAATTTCAAACTTTTCTAATACTCTTTTATTATTTAACTTCTCTGAAGGCTTTATTGTCCTGGCGAGGTAATCCTGCTTTCCGTTGCGCTCTACAGTAATGAAAAAGTCCGTAGTCAAAGGGATCTGTACTTTTGTATGGGGATCACAGGGGTGACGAATCCCTCTTTCTGCAGCAATCGAAATTGTTTCCTCCAAAGGCAGCAAAGGATATTGCTCACGGATATCAATCACTTCATCTGCCCATTCCAGATAGAAAAAGTAATTTCTTTCAAGCTGGGATAACAAATGATGCAGCCGTCCGGTTTTCCAACCAACAGGCCTAACAGTATTAGAATTTGCAGCAATATCCTGAACAGTCAGCCAAGGCTTATAGTCAGCCCCTGTCCCTTTTCCACGGCCTTCGTCCAAAAATCTCTGGATCTTCTTCTCGTCAAATGAATATTTTTTCCTCGCCATAAAAAAGCCTTCCTTTGGAAATGATTTTCATCATACCAATGGAAGGCTATTTTTATCAAACTATTTTTACTTTTATCAGACTAATTGTTTTTTTATCAAACTAATTGTCTTTTTATCAAACTTCATTGTCTGTCCACACCTAACTCGCAACCAAGGAGAGTAATCGGTTCCACGTCCAGAACCACGCCCTTCTTTGATCCACTTCTTGATCTTTACCTCTGTTAAGCCATTACTTCTTTTTGACATAGGAAAGCCGCTCCTGTTTTAGACCATATTTTCAGTCTAACAGAAGCGGCCTTAGTTAACAACTTTATTACTTAGTAAAGAACTTTAATACTCAGTAAAGAACTTTATTACTCTCCCACAATATTTTGTTAATTATTTCAACAATTTATTCGACAGTGACCGATTTTGCCAAATTCCTAGGCTGGTCAACATCCTTGCCGAGGTAGTCGGCAGTTTCGTAGGCGAAGAGCTGCAGGGCCGGGAGAGCGATGAAGGTGTTCAGCGGACCCCAAACTTCGGGCAGGGACCAGCGATGTTCGACATCAAGGTCAACACCGGGGTTGGTCAGCGCGATGATCTCGCCGCCACGGGCCTGAACCTCTACGAGGTTTGACTTTACCTTGGGGAAAAGGTCGTCATTGAGAGCCATGGCAAAGGTGGGAAACTTAGGATCGATGAGCGCGATGGGACCGTGCTTCATCTCACCGGACGCATAGCCTTCAGCGTGGATATAAGAAATTTCCTTAAGCTTAAGCGCACCTTCAAGGGCCAGCGGGAAGTAAAGTCCCCGGCCAAGAAAGAAAAAGCTGTTGGCTTCGGAATACTCGCGGCTCAATTCCTGTGCACGGCTACGCATTTCAGGCAGGGCGGTCTCCAGAATTGAAGGAATGCTGCGCATATCCGCAGCAGCGCGACTGTAGGTAGCATCATCAATCACACCCTTCTTCTTGCCCCAATAGAGGGCCAGCAGCAGGAGAGCAGTCAACTGGCTACACATGGCCTTGGTGGAAGCTACGCTGATCTCAGGTCCGGCCTGAGTGTACATGACGTAATCAGACTCACGGGCTACGCTGGAACCGACTACGTTACACAGACCGATTATGGACAGCCCTTTCTCCTTAGCCAGCTTGATTCCGGCAAGAGTGTCCGCGGTTTCACCGGACTGGCTGATTGCCAGAGCCACACCGCCCTTGGAAAGCAAAGGATCGCGGTAACGGAACTCGGAAGCAATCTCTACCTCCACGGGAATCTTGGCCCACTGCTCAATGAGATATTTACCCCATAGTCCGGCATGGTAGGAAGTACCGCAGGCAATGATATGTAATCTTTCCGGCGGCTCCATACCTTCTACTTCCGGCAGGATAATTTCATTCTTGGCCTGATCTACACGCCCAGCCAGGCAGTCGGAAATAACCTTGGGCTGTTCAAAAATTTCCTTGATCATGAAGTGCTTGTATCCGCCCTTCTGCGCGGCCTGCACATCCCAATTGATAGTCTTGATTTCCTTTTCTACCGGATCAAGGGTCTCGGCATTGAAAACTTCCCATGAAGAGGAAGTGATCTTGACCAGTTCGCCGTCTTCAATGAAAACCACCTCACGGGTGTAGGGCAGGAAGGCGGGAATATCGGAAGCAACAAAGTTTTCACCAACACCGACCCCCATAACCATGGGACTGGCAACGCGTGCAGCGTAAACTGTTCCCGGTTCGTCAATAGAGACCACGGCAATGGCGTACGCACCTTCAACCTGCTTCAAGGCCCATGAAATGGATTCCAGCATGGAAGGATTGTGTTTAAGGCCCTC
This sequence comes from Maridesulfovibrio sp., assembly GCF_963666665.1. NCBI lineage: Bacteria > Pseudomonadati > Thermodesulfobacteriota > Desulfovibrionia > Desulfovibrionales > Desulfovibrionaceae > Maridesulfovibrio > Maridesulfovibrio sp. Next base: position 3,674,307 of record NZ_OY762999.1, on the reverse strand, counting down.
GGCAATGAGGTTGCAGAGCACTTCAGAGTCAGTATCGGAGCGGAATTCGTACCCTTTGGCGAGAAGCTCAGTCTTGATTTCCTGATAGTTCTCAATGATTCCGTTATGGATCATAGCAATTTTCTTTTCATGATCCAGATGGGGATGGGCATTGCGTTCAACAGGTATGCCGTGTGTGGCCCAACGGGTATGGCCTACGCCGAATGTGGAGTTGGTCACGTTTTTCTGGGCCAGCTTTTCATCAAGGGCGGCCAGTTTGCCTTCGGCCCGAACCAGCTCGATTTCCTTGTTCTGTACAGTGGCAACACCCGCAGAATCGTAGCCGCGGTATTCAAGACGTCTCAAGCCTTCAACGATAAGGGGAACAGCAGGACGGTGCCCGGCGTATCCGATAATTCCACACATATATAATCTCCATTAATTGGATGCGCTTCGCGCTATTTGACAAAAGATTTCGCCCCCGGCGACTTAAACCCTTTTTGTAAAAAGGGTTTAAGAATCCCAAAAACTTTTAGTTAGCTTCGCTACCGCAAGTGACAAAACGTTTTAAATCTAAATAAATTTATCTGCTGATTTTCTCTTGGAAATCTGCCCATTGTTCCATGAGCGCACGCAGGGCCTTGCCCCGGTGAGAGCGGGCATTCTTGGTTTCGCGGGTCATTTCCGCTGCAACGCAACCTAGCTCGGGATCAAAGAAAAGTGGATCGTAGCCAAAGCCCTGTTTTCCGGTCAGTTCAAAGGCTATACGCCCTTCCCACTCACCCCGGCTCTGGATGCGGATATTATCAGGAGTAGCAGCCACCATGACACAGACAAAACGGGCGGTACGCTCTTCTTCGGCCACACCGTCCAGCTCTTCCAGCAGCTTGGCATTATTCTTTTCGGGAGTAGCATTCTCACCGCTGTAACGGGCTGAATAAACACCGGGACGTCCGCCGAGTGCATCAACTTCAAGGCCGGAATCATCCGCTACAGCCACCAGCCCGGTCAGGTTGGCAACAGTCTGGGCCTTGATAATTGCATTTTCAAGAAAGGTTTCACCCGGCTCGGGAATTTCACCGATTTCAGGAAATTGATCCAGACCTTTCACTTCCAGACCCAGATCTTTAAGAAGCTCATTAAACTCAGCAATTTTGCCTTTATTAGAAGTGGCAAGAACAACTGTTTTCAAAACAATCTCCCGTAAATATTATCTAATTTTGAAATTTAACTGGCTAAAAACAATTAGGGAGTGCAAGAGGCCTATAGCCGTTAGGCAAGAAGCTTTGCTTCGAGTTTTACGGATACAGAGAGCATAGCGGATTATCCCCTTTGCCCGCCGAAGGCGAAATGCGACCATCAAAAGCGCGATAGCGCATCAAAATTATGTTTTGAGACTAATACGCTGTAGAAGCTGTTTAGGCAACCGGAGCTTTACGCAACAGCAGGGCAACGCTGGTCCCCTTACCCGGACGGCTGGCAAGTTCCACTCCGCCGCCGAATTCTTCCATTATTTTCTTAACCATAGGCAGACCGAGGCCATTTCCATTTACCTTACTGGAATAAAAGGGATCAAAGACATGGCTGCGGATGTCATCGGAAATTCCGGGGCCGCTGTCACGAACTTCCAGCCAGACATGCTTCCCGCTTATGCCGCTGGAGATTTTAAGCCTGCCACCGTCCGGCATGGCCTCCATGGAATTCTTGACCAGATTGATCAAGCACTGACGTACCTGTTCAGCTCCGCCAACTCCCAGTGGGTGAAAGGGATCAAGATCCATTTCCACTTCAATTTCCTGCAACTGGCAGCCAAGGGAAAGAAGCTGCATGGCATCCGCTGCCACCCGGTTAACGTCAATATTGTTTTTCTCCACATCCCTTGAGCGCACAAAACTGAGGATGCTTTTGAGCAAACGGTCCAGCCGCTGGGCCTCTTCAAGAATAATCTGAATCTTCTCACGACCGGCGGAATCGATGCTCTCATCATTGATCAGCACCTTGGCAAAGCCGCCCATAGCCATCAGCGGATTGCGGATTTCATGGGCAATGTAGGCGGAAAGTTCACCAACCGTCGCCATACGCTCGGATTGCTGCAAACGCTGCTCGATCATGGTCCGCTCGGTGATATTCCGGCAGATGATCACCAGTTGAATTACATTGTCACTGCCCTCTTCAATGATGGGATAAGCATAGAGGCGATAATATTGCATTTTGCCATGCTCATCACTCTCGGAAAACATCAATTCTTTATTGTCACGCGGCATGGCCGGGACATCAATAAGGCCATCCTTAACCGGACAAATGGACGACAGTGACTCATAAAATTTAAGAGGATTATTACCTTGAAGATCGTAGATGGGTTTTCCGGCCCGCTCGGAAAAATGGTTATTACAATCCAGAATAAGGCCATCAGGACCGACAATCATGATATCTTCAGGGAACTGGTCCACAACGGATTTGAACAGGGCCTGCGTCTGCATAAGATTGGCCTTACAAGCAATCCATAAACGGTCAGTGGCGTGCAGGCGCAGGAAAAAACGTGCAGCAGGTAGTTCTACAAGTGCAACTTCCGGAGGCAGGGACGAACGCAAACGCCCGACCAGCTCCGGCTCACCGGAAAGCTCAAAAACCATTTCTATGGATGGATGAGCGGAGAGCATGGAATCAACATCCGCATAAAGAGGAAAATCATGGCCTTCCTGCAGAGGGCTGCCGGACTCATCTATGATAACTCCGGCTTCAATACTTATACCTGCGGCCTCGCGGCTGCTTTCGTGCAGCAGCAACGAAAGAGCGGAAAGCGCAAAGGACCGTCCTACAATTCCGATGCAGTCTTTTTTTATACTAATAAAATCTTCAAGCATTACTGCCCCATCCCACCCCTCGGTTTGAAAAGTATTTCCAAGATAAACTATTTTCCACAAAATGGGTAATCTTGAATGGCATTAATTAGCTCTTTGCACTTGCTAGCGAATAGGTTAACCATTGCCGCACAAGGAATACTGACCTATAAAATAATCCGTAAAAATTTCACCACCAACGGAATTAAAAATATGAACATTACTAAAACCAGAATTTATACCATCAGCCTCGGCTGCCCCAAAAACAGGGTAGATACAGAAAGAATGCTCGGCGCATTCGGCGATAACATGATCGCAGCATCCAACGCTGAAGAATCGGACCTCGTATTGATAAACACCTGCGGATTCATCGGCCCTGCTACCGAGGAATCTGTGGATACCATCCTTGAAGCTGCCGATGCAATAAAAGACCTGAACCCGCGCCCGGTTCTGGCTGTAGCCGGATGTCTGGTCAGCCGCTACGGCAAACTGACGGAACAGATGCCGGAAGTAGACCTCTGGCTCTCCACCCATGAACTGGACCAATGGCCTGCGCTTGCCGCCAAGGCCCTCAGCAAAGAATTTCCCGTAGTGCACCAGCGGGTCATCAGCACCGGCCCAGCTTATGCTTACCTTAAGATAAGTGAAGGCTGCTCCCATTCCTGTAGATTCTGCACCATTCCCTCCATCCGAGGCCCCCATGTGAGCCGCAAACTGGACGGTCTTGTGGAAGAAGCCCGCTACATCCTTGATCAGGGTGTACCTGAACTGGTTATTGTGGGACAGGATACCACAGCTTACGGTTCAGACCTTGACGATAAGGAAACAAACCTGCGTGCCCTGATTGAAAAGCTGCTCCCGCTCAAGGGAATGGAATGGCTGCGGCTGATGTACCTCTATCCCGCAGGCCTGACCGATTCCATGCTTTCATTCCTTGCACAGGCTGGAAAACCGCTGCTGCCCTATTTTGACATTCCCATCCAGCACGCCCACCCGGATGTACTTTCATCCATGGGCCGCCCCTTTGCCCGCGATCCTCGCAAGGTTATTGATCGGGTCCGCAAGCATATTCCTGATGCGGTTCTGCGTACCAGCATCATCGTAGGCTATCCCGGCGAAACCGAGGAGCACTTCAATACGCTGGTTAATTTTGTGAAGGAAACACGCTTTCAGAACCTCGGCGTATTCGCCTACCAGCCGGAAGAAGGAACCCCGGCCGGAGACATGGAACAGCTGCCGGAAGAGCTGCGCGAAGAGCGCAGAGAAATACTCATGGAAGTCCAATCTGAAATCAGTCGTGAAATCCTTGAAGCGAAAGTAGGGGAGACAATTCAAGTGCTGGTTGAAGAGCCCAACGAAGAATGGCCGGGGCTGTTCAACGGACGCGTCTGGTTTCAGGCCCCGGAAGTGGACGGCATTACCTACGTCAGTGCTCCTGAAGACGGCATGGAGCTGGAACCGGGCATGATGGTTGATGCTGAAATAGACAATGTCACGGATTATGATCTGGTGACTCTGGTTAAATAAAATTAACCGTATCAATGTAATAAACCAAAAGGCTGGAACAACGTGTAGAAATATACGTTAGTTTCAGCCTTTTTTACAATGTTTACTGTGCAGACTGCGCCATGTAGATGGAGACATTCCGACATTTTTACGGAAATTGTCTCGCAACGCAGTGGATGAACCGAATCCTGTTGCTGCCGCTATTTGTTCAACTGACATATCACTAGATTCCAACAGCGATTGTGCCCAACGGACACGAGCCTTGACCAGCCATGTCATTGGCGGCTCCCCTGTCTGGTCTTTGAATTTACGATTCAGGGTTCTTGTGCTCATACAAGCGTGCTGTGCAAGCTCTTCCAATGACAACTCCCTATGCAGGTTTTCGGAAAGCCATAGTTGCAATCGGGCAAGATTGTCATTTTCCTGCGGCGAATACCGCTTAATGATCTGGGCGTGTCCCGCTTCGCGCTCAATGGGCATAACAAAGAAATTGGCAATTTTTTCTGCCGTAGAAACTCCATAATCCTTTTTTATCAGATGCAGACACAAATCCAGCCCGGAAGATAAGCCCGCTGAAGTAAGTATCTGTTCATTATCTACAAACAGAATATCAGGATGAAAGGTTATCTCAGGATAACGTTCAGCTAAAGGCTTTACGATCTCCCAATGCGTAGTAGCCGAAAGCCCGTCGAGCAATCCTGCTGCGGCAAGCAGGCATGCCCCGGTGCAAATTGAGGCTATCCTTATACCGGCAGCAGCGGCCTTGCGTAACTGCTCCAAAACAACTTCGTCAGCATATGAAAGTGCGTCATGAATTCCCGGAATGATTATGGTGTCGGCTTGTTGAAGCCTTTCAAGTGACGAAATCCCGGTAATACTGAAGTCCTGACTGGAGACAACGATGTCAGGGCCGCAAAAGAAAGTCTTATATGGTCTGCACCCGTCAGCCAATGAGACCAGCGGAAACATCTGATACGGAATGCTTATATCGAAAAGGACAAAGGCCGGCAGAGCAAGTATTGCGATATGATGAATGTCTCTATTTTGTTCCACGTTTCCATCTCTACTGGTCGTTATTAGTTTGCTTATCCGAAACCAACCTTTAATTAATGGCAACATCAGTTACAAGAGCAGGACTGGCTAAATTGTAATTGTGGCAAGATTATTTCGGTTAATGACTCTTTGACCGATATCAGCTCAAAGGAGATATGGATAGTTTCTTTGGAAATCAAACCGACCAAAGGAGCTATTCATGAATCGACGGACTTTTTCTCTGTCTTGCCTCGGAGCTTTGGCTGCTCTTGCCGTTCCCATAACCAAAAGGGTAATGTCACCGGACACGGCGCATGCATCTGAAGCGCCGCAAGCAGATCGCGACCCGAACAAACCTCATATTTCATTCTTGCTCTACGAAGGAATGACCGCGCTTGATCTCATTGGACCTGCGGAGGTCCTGACCGGACAAGGATTCTCAGTAGATTACGTATCCAAAGACAAAAAGCCGGTATATGCCGAAAGCAGGTCCAACCGCCGGCTAGGTCTTGTTCCCACTGCAACTTTCTCCGACATCAATACCACGGACATTCTTTGTGTTCCGGGAACAAGCAATCCTTATATTCAGATAAAGAAGAATGAGATGGTGGAATGGGTTTCAATGGTTGGCCAAAAGGCTCAGTGGGTTACCAGCGTATGTACCGGTTCCTTTATTCTGGGGGCGGCGGGCTTACTCAATGGCTATAAGGCAACTTCACATTGGGCTCTTGCGCAGGAACTAGCTTACTTTGGAGCCAATCCGGAATTAGAGCGAGTTGTCCATGACCGTAACCGTGTAACCGGAGCAGGCGTTACTTCCGGGATAGATTTTGGACTAGTGCTTCTTTCTCTCTTGATCGGCGATAAAGCGGCACAAGCCAAGCAGTTGATTCTGGAATATGATCCGCATCCCCCGTTTAACAGCGGATCACCTAAAACCGCCAATCAAGAATTAATTAAAACTGTTCAAAAACAATATCAAAATTATCTCAAGCAGGTTGCCCCTGATTCTGCCAATTTGTTAAGGGAAAAAGCGATCCAACTTGGAATCAAAACCCAACAGGGATAAACGCTATTTTCCACTTCAAACAACAGCTATAACTTCAGACTCTCGTGCAAACAAAATCCCCCTGAAACATACGCATCAGGGGGATTTTTCCATCTATAGCTGAAATTCTTTTTTACATATCTACAATTTCTACTTCGCGATTTTTAAACTCAGGCAGGGCTTCATAAGAGGCAATAATTCTGGCCCCCTCTCCCACGTAACGGCTGATCTCATCCACAAGGTTGCTGCGCTGGCAAAACACATTTTCCGGTGAATAAGTCATGCCGCTTTTGCCTTTAAGCTCAAGTGAAAACTTCAATCCGGCCTGCGGGGTCATTTCTTTCGGTCCCTGATCAGATTCCTGTCCGGCTACAGTAAGCACTGCCTTATGTAAAACTTCCCGGTTTTCCCAGAAACTTTTGTTCAATCTTATGATTTCACCGTTACTGAATTCAAGTTTCGCAGGAGAAATTCCTTTGGAGAATTTGTATCCGGAAGAAAGAACAGGACGAGGCGCTTTTCCACCGATCGAATAGATCGCATAGGTACCTAATGCGGCAAAAGCTGCAAGCCCGATAAAAAGGAATATGATTTTTTTTACTTTGCTATTCAATGCCACCAACCTGCTTCTTAACGATAACTTAATATTCGAGGAAACAGGTTATTACCGAATTAAGGCACAGCAATCAAGCATGTACGTATTATAAACTCTTAACTAGCTGTCATTACAGCGAACAATCTTCGCATCAGCTTGTTCTTTGCGCTCATAAGCTGCGGAGGCCTCCACTGCAGCGGCCCATGAATCAAAACGCCCAAAACGCACGCAATACCATTTACGGTTGTTTGCGGAAGGGATCTCGACCACATAAGCCTCATACCCCTGTCCGGCAAGGCGATTACGCACCTTGGCTGCTGATTTATGCTTGCGGTTGGAACTGACCTGTACTGCATAGTTGACGGGCTTAAGTCCGGCACTGATCTTCGGTGCAGGCTTACCCCTCTCGGCAACAACAGAAGCTTTGCTGCCAGCGGGATTGCCCTTCTCGCGCACATCAAAAAACTGCCATGCAAGCGGTCCGTCCAGAGGACGGGAGTAAATCAGGTACTGTCCTTCACCATCGGACATGAAATTAAAAATATCATCCTCTTCCACTTTCATGGAAGAAACCACCCGACCGTCACTGCGGTCGATAACCTGCAAGCGCACAGCCGGATAAACTCCGCCTTCTTCCATGGCAAAGGAAATAGTGGAATTAACGTCAAAGACAGCAACACCTTGACGTTTTTTAGATTTGGTAACGATGTTCAACCCTTTGTACGACGGGGACTCAGTACGCACCGGCAGGGGCAGGGATAAAACCGGATCCCCGTAAAAAAGCAAATCATAAACCGGAGAAAGACTTTCTCCTTTGACCAGATTCTGGGCAAACTGGGCCCGGGCCTCGATAAGGGCATCACCAATGCGGTGTTTACCGCTGAAATAGGCCTTATGGAATTCCATAAGCAAACGAGGTGTCCCGCTGGAATCAACCCGGAAAACGCGTCCGTTATCAAGTTCAGCGCGAATATCCCCTCCACTGTTACATCCGGTCATCATTGCCAGCCCTCCGCCGGAGGAAAGCACCACAGCTTCCGCCGGAGTCGGCATGGTTGAATTCAAGGCAGCAACTTCACAGGAAGGATTGAGCACCACAGGCAGACCCGGCTTATATTCAAGTTCCATTATCGCCGAAACCGGAACAATTCCTTTTCCGGCCCGAAAACCTTCGGAAGTGGCATCAAGAGCCAACCATTGCACCGAGACATCATCCTCAGCCAAAGACTGCGCCAACCTTTGTGGAGTTGCTCCACCTGCTGCACCGAGATACCGTATCGCCTCAGGGCCTGCGATACCTTCCTGCTGCAGATTGAAAAAGAGAAGCTCGGAATCGGAAAGGGACTGAGCGGAAAAGCCCTCCCCTCCTATAAATGAAACCGGCCATGCCGGGCGAAATTCACGGTCTCCGTACCAGCGTTCGTATTTTGCAGCCACACCCTCAGCCTCGGCACAATCGCGGGCCGGAATCCTTCCCACCGGAAGCATATTCTCCGGAGCAGAGTCCGAGCCTCCGAAACCGTAATCGGAAAGATGAACTTTAGCCCCGTTACCGTCACTGAAACCGGCTGTCGGAACGATGTTCCGGTTACCGAGGATGAGCACGGACATAATCTTGCCGTCTTTATTTAACTGGGCCACCTGATCCTGAATACCGGAAACGACCTTATCCGCAGACTCGGCAGTTCCATTAGTCGAAGGCACCTTGACGATAACCGACTTCACCCCTTCAAATTCACGATGCAAATAGGAAAAATAACGGGCCGCACGCATGAAGTCAGCCGTGCAGACAATCACGTTCTGCTTTTCTTCAGTGTAAGGAGCAGAAGAAACCCTGATCGGATCGGGAGACGGCACGACCACAAGTTCTGGCGCATTACCCAAACCTTTAATCTTACACCCTGAAATCAGAACCATGCTCAGCAAAACCAGCAGGGGGATAAAAATTTTCTTCAGCTTATCCATTTTCCTTCTCCCTGCCTTTTGCGACTTTCCGTGAAATTTCATCCCAAACCATCTTAACCGTAATATCTGTCATACATTTATGATGCTTTTCCGGGCAGCTTTTACCGCCGTGAAGTCCGCAGGGCCTGCATTTCAAATTATCAGGACTTTCCAGCACAGTAGAGTCAACGCCGCGCGGAAAAAAACCAAACCTGCGCACGGTCGGCCCGAACATAGCCACGACCGGGACCTTCTGAATCCATGCAATATGCATGGGACCGGAATCGTTGCTCAGGTAGACATCCAACTGCCGAATATGCGCAGCCAACTGCTGCAAGCTAAGTTTACCGGACAGATCTATAACCTTCCCGGTCTGCTCAACATGCGCAAGAACTGAACGACAGAGTTCCTTTTCGTCAGGGCCGCCAAAAAGAATTACTTTGAAACCTTCATGAATACACTTATCGATCACCCGGGCAAAATTCTGCTCCGGCCACTTCTTGGTTTCCCAAGTTGAACCTGGGTGAACGCCGACTACCGGACCATCTCCCAAACCCCTGAAAAATTCTTCGGCTTCACTGATCTTGGCAGCGGGGAGCTCAAGCATTACATCGGGGGCAGCACCTGAAATCCCCAAAGGCTCACCTAGAGCGAGCAATCTTTCCACCTCTGCCAACTCATCAAAACGCCTCTTCACAGTCTTGGAATAAACAAAACGGTTATACCAAGGAGCATCATATCCGATACGATCCTTGATCCCGGTGGACATGGAAACCACAGCAGAGCGCATACTGGTGTGTGCGGAAATCAAGAGGTCAAAGCCCTGTTCTCCAAGATCTGCACCAAAAGAACGGGCCGCATCCATGCCCTTCTGTGCACCGCGTTTATCAAAACCGTACACCCCGGTAAGTTCCGGCTGGCCTTCAAATAATGGTTCAACACCCTTACGCACAAAAAGATGAATTTCAGCGTCAGGAAAACGCAAGGCAAGAGCCTTGATAAAGGGCAGGGTCAGCACTGCATCGCCAAGGAAAGCAGTCTGCCAAAGGGCTATTTTTTTATAGTTATTTTTCATGGTTGATGCGCTTCGCGCTTTAATTATCTTATTTTGCCTCCGGCGGCTTAAGACCTTTTTGAAAATGTCTTAAGAATCCCAAAAACTTTTATCGTGGCTTCTCCGCCTAGGCATAAAATTTTATGTAATTAGAAAAATATCTTTCCAGCTATGGAGCTGACAATCAGGATTACTCCCACTGCCACGGTGACCAGCATTTCAGGATACGGAGTAGTCCAACGGACTCTGGCTCCGAGAGTCTTTTCAAAGCGGTAAAACCGGAAGGCTGCACTGGTTAGAATCACCATTCCCGAAATAATGATAAAAATGCCGAGGAAGTTCATTTCCTTGAGCATTATCTCCGGAGTTCCGGGCAACATTTTCGCCATATACAATCTGGCCTTCTCAATCACAAAACCGAATCCGAACAACCCCAACGCGGTCCGGCACCAAGCCAGAAAAGTCCGTTCATTAGCCAGCAATGTGCGCATTCTGGCTAGTTCGTTGTTGTCCAGCAATTCCCTGTCATGTCCAGCCATTTGCCAACTCCGGATTTTCTGGTCTACACTTCTTGATCTTGAATATATATGCCTATAATCTGTAATGAGAATGCGGGCAACATTGTTCGCGAACTGGAACAACTTCCGGCCCCCAGCCGATTTCGGCAGGCCGCATCATAAAGGATCGAAAATGAAATACATCATGTTTGAGGATTTTTCAGGCGACCCGCTGCCCATACTCATCCCCAACCGTATCGGATACCTCGAATTCAGGGAACAGATCCCCTACACTAAAGTACTTTCCGCCGGATATGTGCAACTGCGCCCCACCGGAATTACCTGTCACGGCGAAGCCAAAGAACTCAACGCAGCAGCCCGCGAAGAAGATGCAAAAATCATCTCGGATAAGCTGGAGGCACCGGAGTATTAATCTACTCCCAATACGCAGACTAAAAATGGGCGGTTCCAACTTGATTGTCGGAACCGCCCATTTTTTTGATTCTTCTAGTATTCGTACTAGTCGTACTTAACCGCACTGATCTTCATCAGCTTGTCCCATGTGTGGACTGCTTCGATGTGACGTACGGTCCCGGTCTTGCCGCGCATGACCAGAGAGGTGGTTTCTGCGCCGTAGCCGAGGTAGCGTACACCGCGCAGAAAAGTACCGCCGGAAATACCGGTGGCTGAGAAGAAAATATCATCACTCTTGACCAAATCATTAACGGTCATGACATTACGCAGATCGTAGCCCTGTTCTTCCAGCGCATTCTTTTCAGATTCGGACTGGGGATCAAATCTGGCGAACATTTCACCGCCCATGATGCGGATGGCGCAAGCGGAGAGAACACCTTCAGGAGTTCCGCCGGTACCGATCATAACATCGACCGGGCTGCGCGGATCTACAACCATGAGTGCACCGGCAACGTCACCGTCAGTGTGCAGCTGGATACGTGCCCCTGCATCACGAATTTCCTGAATCAGGCCGTGGTGACGGGGTTTTTCCAGAACAAATACAACGAGGTCGTCAACGTCCTTATTCAGGGCCTTGGCGATTTTGACCAGGTTGTCTTTAACCGGAGCGTTGATGTCGACCATATTCCTTGCGGCAGTGGGAACAACCAGCTTCTGCATGTAATAGCTGGGGCCCGGATCAAGCATCATTCCGGTAGGAGCAACGCCGACAACAGAGATAGCGTTAGGGCGTCCGTATGCCAGCAGGTTGGTGCCTTCAACGGGGTCAACGGCAACATCCATACCGGAACCTTCGCCAACGCCAAGCTTCTCGCCGTTGTAGAGCATGGGTGCATGGTCTTTCTCGCCTTCACCGATAACAACTGTACCGCTGATTTCAAGGCTGTTAAAACTCAAACGCATAGCATCGACTGCTGCCTGATCACCTGCGTTTTTATCACCCCGGCCCAGCCATCTGGCGGAAGCCAGTGCTGCTGCCTCGGTTACCCTGACAAGGTCAAGAGCCAAATTTCTCTGGGGAGCTTCCATTTATCTGTCTCCAAATGAGTGAAGTAAATTGTTTAAATTCCGAGTAACAATGCATATGCCCATTACATAAAAAGGAGCGCCAGTCCAGCTTTCATATACTGATCCAGCGCCCAAGAATACCAGACGGACGACAAAGTTCCAACTGCAAGATACAGAAAAAACACTGTCGCAATGCATAGTTAGAAGAGAGATGATTTCAATGTTTTCCGCAATGATGTAACAGATGGAGCTTTCGAGACAGTCTAGAGTTGATTTTTTGGGCATGCGAGCTTATTAAAGAAAACATCTAAACTTTTTTTAGAGCAATTGCCTGTATCTTTACTGCTATCACTTTGGGCAAAAACATTAAATATAAAGAACTTCGACCTGAAAAAATGCGCAAATTTTTTATTCCAAACCTGATTATGGCACTATTCCTTGCAGGACTGCTTGTTTCTGTTATCCCTGCCAGTGCATTCGGAGCCAGCATCAAGGATGATTTCACCATTGCCTGGAAGCAGTTCCATGCTCTTTCAAAAAACCAGAAAAAAGCCCAATACCGCTCTGAGTGGGAAAAAGTCGGCAAAAATTTTCGCAATGTATTCAAACGGTCCACCCGCGGCCAATACGCTCCCAAATCGCTCTATTACCTCGGCCGCACATACGAAGAGCTTGGCAACCGCAGCGGTATAAAAAAAGATTTCCGCACTGCTGTTGATTACTACGGCCGCATGATTTCAAATTTTCCTTCCCACCAGTGGACGGATGACAGTATTTTCCGCAGGGCTGAAATCAGGCTGCGAAAACTGAATGAAAAAGATCTCGCCTACTCAGACTACCTGACCATCGTACACAGATACGCCAAGTCAGACATGTATTCCATGGCCCGCAAGCGTCTGGACTCCATGGACCGTAAAGGTGTTACAGGTAAAAAGACCACGCACAAGAAGCCCTCGGGAACCATCATCCCGGCTAAAAGCGATTCTCCAAAAAGCGATACAAAATCTACAAGTAAGGCCAAGCTGCTTTCCGTTCGTTACACCAGCAGTGAAAGCTACACCCGCGTGGTTCTCGATCTCGATGAAGAGGTCCGCTACCGTTATCAGATCCTGAATCCGAACCAGAGCGTGAATCGCCCGCACAGGCTGTACATCGACCTTGAAAACACCGTTCTGGGCAACGGAGTGCACAAGGCGACACACGTTGCCGACGGAATCCTTAAGGATATCCGCTCCGGCCAGCGCGACCCGCGGACTACACGCGTAGTTCTGGATTTCAATTCCATGCAGGATTACAAAATCTTTCCGCTGGAGAACCCTTTCCGACTGGTCGTCGACGTTCAGGCACCGGAAGAAGGAAAGGTCGTGGAGAACAAGAGTCCGGTTCATTCTTCCGCACCCAAAGAATCCAAGCCCCAAAAATACACCCCTCCGGCAAACAGCAAAAAAATGGCCGGAGATCTACTGGAACAACTGGGGCTGACCTTCAAGACAATCATGCTTGATGCCGGTCACGGCGGTAAGGACCCCGGTGCATCCGCCAACGGACTCAAAGAAAAGGATATCAACCTGCGTTTTGCCAAGATTCTGGCTGCCAAACTTAAAAAAGCCGGATTTTCGGTGCTGTACACCAGAAGTACAGATGTATTCATCCCTCTTGAAGAACGGACCGCCATGGCCAACATCAAGAAGGCTGACATGTTTATTTCCATCCACTGCAACGCGCACCGCAGCGCCAAGATCAACGGTATTGAAACATACACCTTGAACCTTGCCCGCAACCGCAATGCAGTCCGTGTTGCTGCACGGGAAAACGCCGTTTCCGCCAAGAGGATCAGCGACCTGCAGGTTATCCTGACCGACCTGATGCTCAATTCAAAAATGAAGGAAAGCAAGGATCTGGCGAATAACATTCACTCCGGATCACTCCAAAGCATTCGCAAGAAATGGTCGGTACACGATCAAGGTGTGCGCGAAGCACCATTCTACGTACTCATGGGTGCGAAGATGCCCTCAGTGCTTATTGAACTGGGTTATCTGACCAACCGCACCGAAGCCAAGCGACTTAAAACTGACAGCTACCTTTCTTATATTGCCGACGGCATCGTAAAAGGTGTATTAGAATACAAAAAGCAGATTGAAAGGTATGCCAGCCTTTAGCATGACCAACCGCTAATACCAGTTGCAGGAAGAATCATGATAAATCTTGATATCCCGGGATTTGCAAAGCTCGAGATTGAGCACATTGTTCTGGACTACAACGGCACCCTCGCCCTTGACGGCAACCTGCTCCCCGGAGTCGGCAAGCTGATCATGGAATTATCCGAGGATGTGCAGGTGCATGTGCTCACAGCAGACACCCTCGGACAGTGTGAAGAGGAACTTTCCGGCCTGCCTGTAAAAATCCACATCATCAACGGCAGCCCAGAAGACCAAGCCAAACTTGACTATGTAAACACCCTTGATCCGGCCAAATGCGCCTGCATCGGCAATGGAAGGAACGATATGCTCATGCTCAAGGAAGCAGCCCTGAGCATCATCATCTCCGGGGCCGAATGCATGTCCATGAAAGCCGCCCGCGCCGCCGATCTCGTAGCAACAGACATCTCCAACGCACTGGGCGTTTTTACCCACCCTGTGCGCTTGCTGACTACTTTAAGAAATTAAGAAAGCCTCCGGCGGCTAAAACCCTTTGAAAAGGGTTTAGAATCCCAAACTTTTTTAATATGGCTTCGCCGCTTCGTTCTGAAATTAGTATTAAATAAAGCCCGCAATCTCTTGAGAGGTTGCGGGCTTTTGATTTTTAATCTCAGCAAATTGACCATACAACCTCTCACTGATAAGCATTAGCGGCCAAATAAGGTTAGGGGGTCTAAATTTGTGAAGAATGAGGTTTGTATGACAAAATGGATATTGAAAGTGATGATGTTGGTGATGATGGTGTGTATGTTACCGTCTTGTATGAAATATAAGCCCTGCCCGGACCCATTACCACTAGACATTCAAAAGCACAGCCGTAAAATGAACGGCGCGATACGGCATGTCATAGCAGCTTACGCTCCGGAAGAAGCTCAGGTAGGGAATAAAGTTGAGTTCAAATATGAAGACCCGAAAAATTATAGAGACAGGGTGTCTTACGGGATAACTTTCAAAAAGACATGGGAGAATCTGGCCATTCATGCTGTTATAAAGTCCGGGGCATTTGATCAGTCCTCAGATAATGACCTTATGCTGGAGATTGAAATTAAAGAATTATACGCCCCTGAAGTTAACGACTACATACTATATAATACAGCAAATTATGACGCCCACGTCACCGCACGCTATACAGTAAAAAACGAAATCAATGGTGAAGTAATTTTTAGTAAGGATTATTCGGCAATAGGGTCATGCGACAAATATGACTCTGGAGACCTATGGGAGTGTGCAGCCAATCCCAACATTATGGTAGCTCTGGATAGAGCCATCGTAAAAGTGAACAACCAATTTGCCAGTGATATGCTGAATGTCAAAGTTCCTGCAACTCAGCAAGCCAAATCCGTAGAAGGTAAAGCACGCTTTCTGGCCGGAACCAGTGCTATCTCCGCAGAATTCTCCAAACGCATAGCCGAAGCGAGGTATTCAAGGTATTATACTGATAATTTTGACCGTTCCCTTGCTTTGTCAGAATTCGAAAAAATGCTGAAGCTTCGGGTAGTCGGTTCCGGGTTGTACATGGACAAAGAACCACAAGGACACAAGATTTCAGCAGTTATCATGGATAAAGGCTTCCAGGAAAAAACACTGTTCGGAGATGATCCATATACTGAAATAACAGTAAAATACACTGTTATTTCTTCAAAGAAGAAACAAGATGAAAAGATAGTATACAATAAAACAATTACCAAAAGAATTGAGAAAACCATTGGCGACACCGACAATGAAATCCCAAGTTTATGCCACTGTTTTGGGCTGAGCTTAGATGAGTTCATGGAAGACATGCGCGAATTAGCCAAGAAAAATCCGGGAATATAATGTCCAATCTTTTCGCAAGAAAAGCTTTAAAATAAAGCCCGTAATCTTTCACAGATTACGGGCTCTTAAATTTCACATACGCAACTTAATCACTTATTCGTCTTCGTCCCCGAATAAGTAAAAGCTTTCTTATCCATGGTCCAGTAAGTCCCACGGTCAATTCCGAACGCGTTACCGCAGGGGCAGTAGACCTTACCGTCACGCTCTTCAGCATTCCAGATCTTCTTAATCCGTTCCTTATGGCAGCGATGGACCTCGCCCTGACCTATCTTATAGTATTTCCAGAGCTTACGCCTGCAGGATGCACATTTCATAACTAACATGAAAAAAGCATAGCGGATGAACTGCAGCGAGTAAACAAGCAACAAAAAGCCTGCAATATCGCGATCGATACTGCAGGCCTAATTTCAATATACTTTTAAAGACTAAGCAAAACTAAAAGCGTTCACACCCTTGGACTGAATATCCTTCAAGACAATTGCCGCCTTTGACAGCACATCATCAAAAGATCCGTTCTCACCATTACTGATGGTAAAAGAAGCACTGACCATGAACCTGTTCCCAGCTGAAACAATCTCCGAGCTGGCAAGGGCAGCCTTAACCGAACTCAGATCGCGCTTTAAGGCATCAAGGTCATCGGCGAGAATATAAAACCCGTTATCACTGCGAGAAGTCAGCAACCAGCCGAGAGACTGCTGATCAAGCAGGGAAGAAGCCTTTTTCATGGCTGCAAAACCGCCATCCCAGCCGAACTGGCTATTGATAGCCAACATGTTGTCAACGTTGAAAGCAGCCACAACCGGGATTTTACCCTCTTTCTTTGCGCCTTCAAAAATGTCACGTCCCTTATCAATGAAAAAGCTGAGATTGAAAAATCCGGTCAGGGGATCGCGGCTGTAAGCATCCTTAATGGAACGAATACGCTCAAGTTCATTGAGATTGTTGGTTACACGCCATGAGAACTCTTCCACTTCAAAAGGCTTCTTGAGAAAGTCATTTGCCCCGCGCTTAAGAAATTTAGCGGTGATTGCCCCGGAATCATGGGCAGAGACACCAAGGATTGCCATCTGGTCACGGCTATGGGTCTTACGTACTTCGCTGACCAGTTCAAAACCGTCCAGATTTGGCATTTCGTAATCAGTGAGCAGCAGCTGCACATCAGGGTTGTTCCTGATCAATTCAAGGGCCTCAGCTCCATCTTCTCCGGCCAGTACGGTAAAATTAAGGCGCTCCAGCAGACGCTGCATGATTTTACGGGCAGTGGAGTTGTCTTCGGCAATAACAACCTTGATCTCATGGTTGGAATGAATACGGCGGATGAGGTCGACCATTTCTTCCAGATCTTCACGTCTGGATTTATTAAAGTAGTCCAGCACGCTCTTCTCAATAAAGCGGTTACGAATTTCCTCATCAAAAGTAGAAGTAAGAACAATGCAGGGGATCTTGCGGGAAAGGACGTAATCCACCGCCTCACCGTCGGGAGCACCTTTAATATTCAAGTTCAACACCGCGATGAATACATCATCACCATTATCAGCGAGCCTGCTTTCAAGCTCGTCCATGGAATTGACAACAATGGTGTCAAAAGGTGTTATGGATTCTATATGTTCAGTAATAATTCTTGCCTGAGTGTTGCTGTTTTCAACAACAAGAACACTATTCTTCACTGTCTGGCCGGACATGCTGCCCCCTTTAATTTCATTTTATAGATAGACGAATAGAAGAAAGATACACTTTGGTAAAAGATTTAGGCAAGTCAAATCATTGAGAGTGCATTATAAAAATGTAAAATCATGTCACATTCAGAGAACTACTTCTCCATAATCGGAGTTGAGTAAGATTCAATAAGTTCATCAGTGTCAATTGGCTCAGGCGGGAATTCACTGCTACGAGATATGGCTTCATCCTCTTTCCGCTTCTGCTCAAGATGCTCATCAAGATCCCTGGTTGCATTGCGGGGGACTTGAGATTCTTGATATTCGTTCACATTTGCCCCTAGGACAGCCACCCCGACCACAGCCGCAGTTCCCCAAATGCACCCGGAACAGAGCAAGGGTAAAAATAATAAATAAATAAAAGCGAGCCTGATTCTAAGCAAAATATTTATCTCTTTATCTCCGAAAAAACAGTCAGGTAAATCAAGGAGAATTCTTAATATTAATTAATCTCCGTACAGCGGTACACCTGCAATGCAAAGACCGCAAACATTTAAATTCATCATGTGTGTAAGTGCTTATGGGTAATTCTGCGCATTACTGGAAACAATATTATAAATAAAAATTTTTGCAAAATAACGTTCGGTATTTTTTTCATTTTTCGAAATTTATCTGTTTTGAACATGCTTTTTCAATGTAAAATACTCAACCGGATAATAATTTAATACTACCACTCATGTATCTTTCATTATTATATAAAAATCCTCATAAGATTCTCTTTAATGTATTTGACAGCTACTACAAAGTACTTTATCCCTATTTCTTCCAACGCCAAGTTAGTTAAAAAATAATCCTCAAAGGAGATTCCAAGTGGAAGATTATCTGAAAGAAGCTTTGGAAATAGTCAAAGCACAAGCAAGCGTAAGAACCATGAGTGAAGAAGAGATGACTTCCATGGTCCGCAAACTCTCTGCCGGCATTCAGGCCATTGCTGAAAACACCATCCCCGCGCAGGAAGAAGCTCCCGCATGCGAGCCCAAAAAATCCATTAAGGAAAAATCCATTGTTTGCTGTGAATGCGGAAAATCCTTTAAGATCATTACCAAGAAGCACCTTGCTTCCCACGGTCTTACCTCTGATGAATACCGTGAAAAATACGGCCTCAAGAAAAAAACTCCTCTGGTCTGCAAATCTCTGCAGCGTGAACGCCGTAAAAAGATGAAGGAAATGAAACTCTGGACCAAACGCGGTAAATAGAGTTTTTAAAGCACATTTCCATTGGTAGAAAAGCGCGGTAAGTCTTAAGGCTTTCCGCGCTTTATTTATACATCCCGCAACCCTTCATCCATCCCTTTTCACAACTTGATTTCTGTTTTATATAAAAAGACGAACCTGATGTTATCAACATGATCCGGGCAGACACATCCATATGAACAGAAGAACATTCCTGAAATCCATATTCTCGATATCCGCCGGCGCAGGGCTGTGCGGATTTTCCAGCTTTGCCGGAGCGCAGGAAATAACCCGCGCAGTGGAAGAAAAAGACCTGAAGGATTACCTGCACCGCATGGCCAACTTCGATACCCCCCAGCCCGGTGACATCATCCTCAAGGATAAAGACTTGAAGCTGCTTAAATCTTCCTTGAGCAGGCTGCGGAAAGTGCAACGCACTGTCGGATTCGGTAATTTTTGTGTACTGGACTTTGATGACACATTGAAATTAGGTCGTGACTATTCTTCTATCGGTTCATTCAACAAGAAGGAACTGGAATTCCTAGATAAGACATTTCATTTCGACGCTCATAATTACGGATTTTTCGGCGAAAAGCCTGTGGATAAACTGACTGCATCCATCTCCCGCAAGGAGTTGGTTAAAGTTCCACGCACCGGTAATTTTCTCTACCGTGGTGAACCGTACAATAAATATCTCAAAATCCGTAAGGAACTGGGCAACAATGTGTACCTTACTTCCGGGGTACGCGGAGTGGCCAAACAGTTCATTCTCTTTCTTGCCAAAGCCGAAGCAAACGGGGGCAACCTTTCACTGGCATCCCGTTCACTGGCTCCTCCGGGCTACTCCTACCATGGAGTGGGTGATTTTGATGTCGGGGAAAAAGGACTTGGAGCAGCCAACTTCAGTGCGCTTTTTGCTGAGACAGGAACCTGCATCAAACTGCGTGAACACGGCTATCTGCAACTGCGCTACCCCGAAAACAACCTGCTCGGAGTGCGCTTTGAACCATGGCATATTAAGGTTTAACTAAAGGTTTTTATTTTTTAGGACGATACAGAAAATACATGTATAGCTGGCGCGTTTACTTTGTGCTCAAAAATGGCTAATTGTAATTCATTGATGGGTCACATGAACGATAACTGAGACGGGTTTAATCAGCATGAGTAAAATTCTGCAGCAGGACGAGGTTGATGCTCTATTAAGGGGCCTTTCCGGTGGAGAGGTTGAAGCGGAGCAGGACATACCGGATGATGATTCCGGTGTTGTCTCCTTTGACCTTGCCAACCAGGACCGCATTATCCGCGGTCGTATGCCTGTTCTTGAAATCGTTAACGACCGTTTCGCACGTCTGGCAACCAACAACCTTGCCAACACCATGCGCAAAAGGGTCGACATCAACCCTATTTCCATCGACATGTCCAAGTTCGGGGACTTCATGCGTTCCCTGCCCGTTCCGACATCTCTTTCAATCTTCAAGATGGATCCCCTGCGCGGTAATGCCATCCTCGTTGTTGACTCCCGTCTGGTATTCGCGCTGGTGGAAAGCTTTTTCGGCGGTTCCGGTTCTCAACCCAAGGTAGAAGGTCGCGACTTTACGCCTATTGAGCAGGCCATTGTAGACCGGGTGGTAAAAATCGCCCTGTCCAACCTTGAAGACTCATGGCGTCCAGTACATGAAGTTCACCTCGAACTGGTTCGTTCCGAGGTCAACCCGCAGTTTGCGGCTATTGTTCCTCCTTCGGACGTTGTTGTGGTCATCACCTTTGAAGTTGAACTGGAAAACGCCATCGGTTCACTCATCGTCTGCCTGCCTTACTCCACTCTGGAACCCATCCGTTCCAAACTGCACGCATCATTCCAGTCCGAACGTCTGGAAATCGACCATGTCTGGGTCAGCCGTTTCAAAGAAAGACTTCTGGAAACACCGGTAGATCTGCTGGTCCGCCTCGGCAAGACCAAAATAACCGGTCGCCAGTTGCTCAACCTTGAAGAAGGCGACCTTTTGCTGCTCGATACTGACGAAGAAGACCTTCTCGAATGTGAAGTGGGCGGAGTCCTCAAATATCTCGGTTCCCCCGGACGGGTTAAGGCCAACCGCGCCTTCCAGATTGCCCAAGCCATCGAACCGAAGATGACATAGGCGCACAGCGCATCAACAAATCTGAACTTTCTTGACTCACGCCGTGGGCCTGCCTACAATCCATAGGTTGACCTGATGTATTTCTTTATTCTCTTGAAAATAAAAGGCGCCAATGACCCAAATAACCGGACTAGTACTTACATATAACGGCGAAAGGCTGCTGGATGAATGTCTACAAAGCCTCTCTTTCTGTGATGAAATACTGATCATCGACTCCGGATCAACGGACTCAACCCTTGAAATCGGGCACAAACACAATGCCCGCATTGTCCACAACGACTGGAACGGAGCTATTGAACAGCATAAATTCGCACTTACCCAAATCACGACACCGTGGGTAGTGACCATAGATCAGGACGAAATAATATCACCGGAACTGCGCGACTCCATAACCGCCAAGCTGCAGAATCCTGATGATGTGGACGGCTATTACTGCCCGCGCCGCTCATGGTATCTGGACCGTTTCATCATGCACAGCGGCTGGTACCCGGATAAACTTTTCCGTCTCTACAAAAAAGACTGCATCACCATCGGCGGCATCAGGCCCCACGAAGAATTACGCCCCAAGAACAGGTCCGGTGAAATTACAGGGGACATCATCCACTACCCGTATGATAATTTTTTCCAGCATCTGGACAAAATCAACAGCTACACTCAGGATGCTGCAGAAGACCTTTATTCACGGGGCAAACGCAGCTCCCTCGGATCAGCACTGGGGCACGGATTTGGCAAATTTTTCAAACAGTATATACTCAAGGCAGGCTTCCTTGACGGACGGGCCGGATTCATAGTCGCACTGCACGGCTTTTTCTATACTTTTCAGAAGTATATCCGACTGGTTGAACTGGAAATGAAGGACAAGAAATGATTAAAGAAGACAAACCGCAAATTATTGAACTGCCCAAGATTCTGGATAACAGAGGCAACCTTACTTTTATTGAAAACAGCCGCCATATTCCTTTTGATATCAAAAGGGTGTACTATCTATACGACGTTCCCGGCGGTGAAACCCGCGGAGGTCACGCCCACAAGCAGCTCAGGCAGTATATTATCGCTGCTTCCGGCAGCTTTGACGTGGTTCTGGATGATGGCAAAACCAAGACCAAGTTCTCCTTGAACAGATCATACTACGGCCTGTACATCCCGACCATGACCTGGCGTGAACTCGAAAACTTCTCCTCCGGTTCCGTATGTCTGGTGCTGGCCTCGGAATACTACGATCCGAGCGACTATTACTACAGCTATGATGAATTCATAAAGGCGGTTAAAGAAAATGAAGCAAATCAGATTTCTTGATGTAGGCTGGACTTACCAGGCACTGGCCCCGAAAATGGACGCTGCAGCAAAGCGGGTTCTTGAATCGGGCTGGTTTATTCATGGCGACGAAGTAAAAGCTTTTGAAAAGGAATTCGCCCTCTACACCGGAGCAAAGCACTGCATCGGCTGCGGTAATGGCCTTGAGGCAATTGAACTGGTCCTGCGCGCTGCCGGAGTAGGTCCCGGCGACGATGTTCTGGTGCCTTCCAACACCTTTATCGCCACATGGCTGGCGGTAACCCGTACCGGAGCCAACATTGTTCCGGTTGAACCATTGGAAGCAACATACAACATGGACCCGGCCAAGCTCGAAGAAGCTTTGACTCCGGCAACCAAAGCCATAATCCCGGTCCACCTCTACGGCCAACCAGCAGACATGGACCCGATCATGGAATTTGCGGAAAAGCACAGCCTGTTTGTAGTCACTGACGCAGCACAGGCCCATGGCGCGGTTTACAAAGGCCGTATGTCCGGCACACTGGGCCACGCAGCGGCATTCAGCTTCTACCCCGGTAAGAACCTCGGTGCTTTCGGTGACGGCGGGGCCGTTACCACCATGGACGACAAGATTGCCGAACGGGTACGTAAGCTTGCCAACTACGGCTCAACTGAAAAATATGTCCATGAATGCAAGGGCTTCAACAGTAGACTCGATGAAATGCAGGCCGCGTTCCTGCGCGTCAAGCTTGATAAGCTGGACAACTGGAACTGGACCCGCAAGACTGTAGCCAGCATATACCTTGAAGGACTCAAGGACACCCCGCTTATGCTCCCGGTCGTCGGAGAACAAATCCAGTCTGTCTGGCATCTCTTTGTAGTTCGCTGCAAGGACCGCGACGGACTGATCAAGCATCTTGCTGAAAACAAGATTGAAGCCTCCATTCATTACCCTACTCCCCCTCACAAGCAGGGAGCTTACAAGGAAATGGAGAATCTTTCCCTGCCCATCAGTGAGGCAATCCACAGCGAAGTGCTTTCCCTGCCCATGGGACCGCACATGACTGAGGAAGACGCCCAAAGGGTTGTGGAAGTTGTGAAGGCCTTTTTTTAGCAGCCCCAATTATTAAAAATTAAAGGCGGAGAACCATGACCGGTCCTCCGCCTTTTTCTTTCATAGCTTAAGAGTCTTACATATCAAGAATCTTTTTGGCTGTTTCATCCATAACGTCGATGATAAACTTGATCCCGGTTACCGCACTTTCGGAGTAAAGGACGCCCTCAATGCTTGCACCAAGGTAGCCGAGGATCATCATAGCTCGCCCCGTGAAGATCCTCTTGGCGTATGGAGTGCCGATAGCAAGGGCCTTGAAGATATTGCTGCCCGTGGCGAATCCGCCGGCAAACGAAAGATCAGTAAATTCAAGGCGGCTGTGACGGGCGAAGCTGTGAACAGCTCCGCGTTTGAAACCTTCCTGAACTTCCGGCTTTTCAGAATCAGGGTCAACAATCACAAATCTGGTAATATTTAAATCTTAGTCACAAACAACATGCGTATGGGATAACCGGGCTTGTTTATCATTTCGCTCTGGATAACCCGATAGGCGTGATAATCAAGTGCGTTACAGTACTCCCGCACAGCTATGTCTTCCTCATCTCCGCCGGGGTGTCCGGCATAAATAGCAATACAGAGCATACCGCCCTTGGCAAGAAGCTCTAAAGAGGATTTAATTGCCGCCAGTGTAGTCTCGGACTTGGTGATTACGGTCTTGTCACTACCGGGCAGAAAACCGAGATTAAACATTACAGCATTTATACGGCCGTGAAACTCTGCAGGAATAAGCTCAAGCATATGCTCATGACCGGAATGAAAAATAGTCCAGTTTTCGGGAAGACACTCTTCATTTAAACGCTGTTCGGTTTGCTTAACCGCATCTTCCTGAATATCAAATCCGAATACATAACCATTCGGACCTGCTTTTTCTGACAAAAAAACAGTATCATAACCGTTGCCCACAGTAGCATCGACTACTATACACCCCGGCTGCAGCACTTCACACAGTACTGATTTAGCAAAAGATAGAATATTATTGGAAATCATTTAGCTTCAACCCGCACAAAAGAATTACGGTCCATCCCGCAACAAGAATAACCGAACACATGTTGAAAATCACGCAGTAAAACTAGAACTTGAGATACTTATCAAGCTTACCGGACTTAGAGAACTGCCGTTCGGTGGTCCCGAAGGTAGTGGTACCGCTTATAGCGTATGATGAATTTGGAAGCCTTTTCCAATCCAAAGTAGCACTACCCTTTGCTGTTACCGGGATAGGCTGTCCGCAACTGAAAGAATTGAGCTGAAGCTGCTTTCCGGCCAGGACTGCGTTCACGTTGACATCCTCGGCAACAAGTCCGCCAGGAATCTCAACCGCATCGGAACGAACCACAAGGCTGCCGGTATGTGGCGGAGCACCCCATTCAGGAAAGCCGACATCGGAAGTAATACGCACCTTACCACCCAAACCATCCATCTGGATGAGTTTAGCCAAATCAACCCCGCCGCCAATGGTCAAAGACTTGGTTTGAAATAATCTTGCAGTCAAAGTCGGCCCGGTCTTTACCCGAACCTCCAAAAGAGGAGAGAAGCCTAAGGACACGCCAAGTTGCGGCACGGTAACGGTCAGACCTTTATTCGTGGTCACGTACACATCAGTCACTTCGAAAGATAACGGCCCGGCACTGACAAAATCACCCCACTGAATTGTAGCTTTGGAAATTTTTGCATCTGCCAGCTTGAAGACCTGAGACCATGCAACTTCCCAAGGCATAAACAGGAAAGCACCTAGAAGTAGCCCAGCCAGAAAAAGGAAAAACTTTTTGAAAATCTTCCTGAAAGAAAAATTAAAAGAAATATTTGGAATGAATTTCATCCGGCCGACCTACCTGAAAAGAATAATTTGCACATCTGCCAGCTCAGGAGAGTCCAGCCTGTGGTTAATATTAAAATTTGTAACCTTCAAAGCTCCGCGCACATTAAAATCGCGCATCAGAGCGATCAGTTCAGGTAAATTCAAAGATTCGAGCAAAACCTGGACACCCTGTCCGGAATCTCCCCCGCCCTGCAATGGACGAAGAGAAGTCAGCCTTGTGTCCAGACCAAGGTCACGGATAACCTGCTGAGCGGCAGTCATGGGTTCCCGGTCAACCAGCGCACCACGGGAAGATTCACCGGCCTTGAGCTGTTCAACCAATGGTACTATCTTGGCGTATTGCTGCTTACTGGCAAGAGTGACTCTCTCAGCCTTGGACTGGGACTCAGCAAGTCCGGACCAGACCAGAAAAAGAACCAGCGCCCAACCAGCAACAAGCGCAGTAAAAAAAAGCTTCTGTTTATCTGCAGGCCAGTCCTGCCAAATGTAAAATCTTTCCAGATCCATCACACTACCTGACATTAGCGGTTATACTCAGCACGCAGGCTGATACTTATGCCGCCTTCAATGTTGGTGGCCTGTTCAAGAACAAAATTAAACTGGCTATTGGCGGACAGCTTTTCCATCATACCGTCAAGATCTTCATAGCTGCTGACCTTGCCCCGGATGTTTCCGGAATCAGCACCAAGGGAAAATCCTTCAATCTCAATACCCACCGGAGCGCTGTCACTTAACACGGCAAGCAGTCCAAGCACATCAACCCCGCCGCTCTCACCACCGCTTTTAAGCTGATCCAGCTTATAAAGAATCTTTCCATAAGGGTCAGAACCCGGATTAGGTCCGAGAGCGCTCACATAAACTTCCTTAAGCTTAGTGCGCCACTCCTTAGCCTGTACCTGACTTTGCTGCCACCGGTAATATTGCCCCGAAATAAAAAGTAACCCGATCAACGAAACCAATACAGCTGCAACAGCATAAGGCTTATAGTCAATGGTCACGGACTTGTCGGAACCGGAACGCTTACCGGTAACCAGATTCAGTCTGGCCCAACGAATCTTCTTTTTAGCAAAAACATCACATGCTTTGCCCAGATCCATGAGTTCAGGCTCACCATCCAGACCCAGACGCTCAAACCGACTATTGAACTCCTCGTCACGACCACGGAAATAGGTCAATTCATCCGCGCAGGCGAGAATGCGCATTCCCTGACCTTTCCAACTCCAGACAGACAGTCCCTCAGCAACCGCAGCCCTCCAACAAACAGCAAAAGCCGTAGTCAGAACAGTAGCTTTGGCAAGCACCTCACGATGCCGTTCCAGAAAACGATCAAGCAGATCATGCCCGGTATAACCCAGCACAGCATCTCCGGATGGACGCAGAACCTTGAATTCTCCACCCTGCACCGGGAAGGAGTAATTCATCTGCATCATAGTCGCGGACTTTGCATGACGGGGCTTAATTGCCCCGCGGGGTTTGAAAAAAAAGAAGAGGGGATCAGGCAAAAGGGCAACGACCGGATGTTTGTTTTTATCAGCAGGACCGTCCGATTCGATAAGGTCACGTCCGTCAAACACCATCCACTCGTATTCATTCCCCTTGAATGAAAGAATATATACTAATTTTTTAAAGGCCATCTATGGCTTTGTCCTATACCTGTTAGCAGTGTGTTTGTCCATTTACTGATCATTTTGCAAAGGTAACCGAAATATCGTTCTGGAAAACCAATTCCGGATCTCCTATTTCGAGAGCACTCTGCCTGCGAATGATGTATCTTTTCACCACCGTACACCCACCCACAGACGCAGTGACCCGAGCTTCATAATAGTCTGACTTAACGACCAATTCATTAGTCATATTTTTATATAGGGAAGAATCAGACTGTATACCGATAACCGAAAGCACCTGACTTAAGTCTGTAAAACCCCTCGTTCTGGCCCAATGCATAATTCTGTCAACGCCTTTCCCCAGTTCAGGAAAATATGCCAGCAATACATCACGTGAAATAAAATTTATATTGAGACGGCCCGCTCCCCAGACAGTAAGCATTTCATCCACCCAGCCTTGATCTAACTCTTCCCATCCCCGAACGAGTAAAATTTCTTCCGGGATTTTCAATTCCCCTCCACGCGGAGTATACGAAGGAGAATGTGAGGAATAAAAGAAATTATCTATTTTTTCCAGCTTAGGATCCGCGTTAATTCCTGTCCAGACTCCAAGACTTCCCGCCATAGTTCTAACATCTCCCCCCGTAGGAAGAAGGCTGCTAAATATTTGGAGTGTCCTTTTTCTGTCGCGACCTTTAATCAACTGGTTGATATTAATTTTGGCGTTACAGGGAGTAATTACAATTTCAAGTCCATCATCACTCCACTTCTTGGCCCATTCTTCACGCGCTGTGTCAGAAAATGGCGTTTTGTCATCTTTAAGTAAATCATAGATCATATAGAGAGCTTCTTCAGCCATAAATCCGGCTTCATACTCACTACGCATCCGGCTGGCTTCCACCGCTCCACGTGAACTGATTTCAATGGTCATAAGAGTTAAACCAGACAAAGCCATAAATAACACCA
This sequence comes from Maridesulfovibrio sp., assembly GCF_963666665.1. Classification (NCBI taxonomy): domain Bacteria; kingdom Pseudomonadati; phylum Thermodesulfobacteriota; class Desulfovibrionia; order Desulfovibrionales; family Desulfovibrionaceae; genus Maridesulfovibrio; species Maridesulfovibrio sp. Next base: position 3,646,534 of record NZ_OY762999.1, on the reverse strand, counting down.
GTACAATGACCAACACCACCCCACGTGAATATCTGTCTGGATTATCCCCTAACATATGGAATCCTCTCGACAATCATCACATCTTGGCCGTCTTCAAATTTCAACGTCAGCCTGAATGCCTTAATCACGGATTTACCGCTCATAGCTCTAGCAGCCAACTGGGAACGCGAAATCCAGGCATTTTTATTTGCATCAAGAAATTCAATCCCCCATGACTTAAGGCCACGCATCAGAAAAAAAGAATTCTCAAATTCAAGACTGGAAGATTTCTCACTCCTACGAACCATATTCGAAGAAAAGTCCCAATTAATAAGAATTGGCCCCGCCCCCTTCAACATGACGTTGTGTGTAGATTCAAGACTGAATCCATTACCCTCAACACCTAAAGGTCTTCCGGGGATTATATTCTGCAGATCGCGATGCAAAATGCGACGCAAAGTAAACATGCGTGAAGAAAGTCCGGCACTAGATCGGACAACCTCGTTATTGGTGACCGACTGTCCCAGAACCATAGCAACCATACTCATCAATAAACCAGACAAAACCAATCCGATAAGTACTTCAATAAGCGAAAAACCCTTCTGGGATTCAGGAGAGGTATGATTACGTTGAAAATATATCATTAAAACAGCTTCTTCTTGTGGGATACCCGATAAATCTTCCACTCAAGAGTATAGTCATCACTGCGGGTTTCAAGAGTATAAAACCCTTTTCCGGTAGATGAAACGGTCTCAAGTCCAACCCTGAAACTGCCTTCAGGAGGTCCCGGCCATGAAACCCAACCGGTGGATACAACATTCAACCTGTCCGGATACTTATGCCCCAAAACATCCTGTGATAAATTCAGAACATTCCATGAATCTTTTGATGACTGGGCCATAAGTGCGCTCTGCCTCTGCACTCCCAAAAAGCTCATAGACAACGTAGCGGCAATGGTCAAAGCCACAATGATCTCAATAAGTGAAAAACCGTTCTTGCACGCCACAGCTAGATCTCCACAAAACGAACCGACAGTGGGTCCAGAGCAACGGTCAAACCATCCACAAAGACCAAACGCACCTCGTCACTAAAACCTTCAGGGTAAATAACAAACTCAATCCCACTGTCATCAACTGGATATTCATTAAAATGTCCGCTGGACACCTCTGAAGGCAGAGCAACCTCCTCGCCATTCCATTTGAGCAATCCATTTTCAAAATCGATATACACGTACTGCCGGGAGTCTTTTTCCACTGCTTCCGTCTTTGCCTCATAAATCAAAGCATTAATAGAGCTCAAGCTGTCATCGCCCCGGTCTCCTGCAAGATCAAGATTGGGCATGAGCGTAAACCAGCCCATGCCCACTATAAATAGAACTATTAAGAGTTCTATGAAAGTCAGTCCGCCTGAGAAACGACGGGCAGCATGCATATCCATAAGACTTCTATTATACCTGTTTATTCCCAGCTCTTAATATCGGCGTCGTAATCTTCTCCGCCTTCCATACCGTCAGCACCAAGCGAAATCAGCTCATAAGGACGTCCTTCCTCTCCGGGACTTCTATATATATAATCATAACCCCAAGGATCAACAGGAGCAGTGGTAGAATCCAGATACCCACCTTTACGATAGTTACGTGGAACAGGACGAGTTTCCGGCTTGGTAATCAAAGCCTGCAGTCCCTGCTCAGTAGTCGGATAACGTCCGGTATCCAACTTATATAGCTTCAAAGCCGAATCAAGGGCTTTCATATCCATCTTAGCCTTAGTCACTCTTGCTTCGTTGGGGCGGTCCATAATTTTAGGAACCAACATTGAAGCCAACAGACCGAGGATAACAATTACAATCATCAACTCGATAAGACTGAAACCACGCTGCCCCTTTTTAAGGGCTGCAATACGAACTCTTTTTTCCTGCATAATATCCTCTACTTAATTATTATCATTTCAGGGATTAATCCCTGATATCAATACGTTTTCTCTCCAACGGTTCCCACTCAAGCGGAGTTTCAACAGAAATTCCCGAGCGACGAGGAAGCATTCCGCGTGACTTAAAATAGTCGTCCGGACGGGCCACTTTTTTCCACCAGAGGTAATACCCTTTACTTGGTATATACCTGCAATACAACCTTTGAAATTCTCGCTGTGCAATGGGAACTGCTAGCGAGAACTCTCGGCCTCGCTCGGCAAAACAATAATCGCGTTCTATCTTAACTTCCTTCCAGTCGGCAAAATCATACTCCCCCTTGAGAGGACTGCCATCCAGCGAAGAGTAGTATCTTATCGCTCCATCCACATCGCTGACCCGGTAGACCTTGCCTGACGGAGAGCGTTCCACGCTAAAAGAAACCGGCTTAAATTGAATTTTTCTGGAAAAGCGTTTGCGCGGGGACTTGTAAAACAAAACCCCGTTCTTGAGAAAAAAACCATCTTCCTGCTCAAAGAAAGGAGACTTTACCCTCTTACTGACATCCCACTGAAAACGCTGATCCTTCTCTGTAACAATATTGAGATGGGGGCCATAAGCTTTAACCGATTTAAAAGGCCCGCCTTTAATCTTCTGATCAAAAATTCGAGTCAATTTAAGCGGACTCCACATGACCATTTTCCCGGTAGTATCCACACCCATGAGGATACCTTCTTCATTGGAAAAGGTCAGGGAAAGAGGCTGATAGGTAAAACGATCGATCTTGCGCAATTTTCCATTAGGCGGGCCGACCCATAACCTGCGGGCCTCATCAATCAAAGCCAGCCAGCTTCCCCGGGGAGAAACAGCGAACATATCTACAGTGCTGTTCACGTCATGAATACGCACCCGTGCACATTCCTTAACATTAAATATTTCGACAACCTTACCCTGACCGGATGAAACAGCCAAATAGGGAGAATCAGGAAACCATGCTACGGAATTAACCGGATTTGAAGCGGCCTGGACAGCAGCACACCCCTGCCCCCCGTACAAACGGACAACTCCATTTTTGCCGCCTGAAGCAAGAACACTGCCTTCATGTATAAAGGTAGAAACATCCTCATCCAGATTCACAATTTCGTTGCTTTTGCTGAGTTGCACAATATAATTTCCGGCCATATCTTCCGGGGGACGATTGTAAATGCTGTCCAACGAAGAATATTGCTGAGAAGCTGCATACTCAACATAACCGGCAAGACTGAGTGGAGTTTTACCCACAAGCTTCGACACATCAAAGCTGCCATCAGTAACAATCGTAGGTTCATCCGTCTCCGGAGAAGGCTGCTTTGCACATCCGGAAACAATCACGATAAGAGCTGTCAGGGCTATAATGATTGATTTTTTATTCATAGTTCCTTCATCTTCAGGAAGAAGTTTTGAAAAGACCTTAAAACAGGGTTATGGGCAATGCAATCGCACTTTATAACAGGTTGTGTTAAAGCAGAGCGTGTAAAAGTCAAGCACAGCCACAAATCTATCCTTGCCCAGAACCTAGTATTGCGGCACAAGAAGCCAACAGCGACCAACCTTTCAAGGGCAAACCGAAATGAAAAAGAAAGATAAAAGCATAGTGGATTACTTGTCAGGATATAACGGGAAAAAATCAAGGTCCAAATTAAATAATACAAGCTGGCGGCTTCCCATACTGGCAAGCTTCTATGTACTCGCCTACGTTCTCTTCGACCTTATAACTGACAGCATTGCAAGACATTATATTTTTTGCATTTTTTTGGTAGTTTCCAGTCTTTATTTTTCCTGGAGGATCGGGGGGCGTGAAACCATGACCTATGTCGGATTCTTCAATATTTTCTTTGCCTTCATTTTTTCAAGATTGCTGCATATGACCGGTAACTTCTCTTCCAAGCTTTTCCTAAGCCGGTCATTTATGACCCTCTATGTGGTTGCAATCGTTTTTATGTTTATAATGACCAAACGCAAATCTCCAGCAGACCGGGAAAAAGTGGAACGGGAAAAATCCATCCGCGATGAACGCCAAAGACGCAGACAACTGGAACTCATGGTCGCCACGGAAAAACTTACTGACGACATGATTACTCAGGCAAATATGGTTAAGGATGAACTTATGGTGCTCCAAAATTCTTGGAAATCCCAGATTCATACCATTGTCAACGATCTGCCCAAGGTTAAAGAAAGGGAATTGTACAACCAGATAGTAACCCCTTTTGAAGAAAGTATTATCGAACACCTCCGCGATTTGGAGAAAAGACTTTCTTTTAAACCGCAGTTGATAGGTCTTGACGAACTGGCAGCAAAACTTACAGATAGGCTCGAAAAAGACCGGAAATACTCTCGGGCAAGGTTGGACCTGCAATTTGATTTTAAAAAATGGATGATCAGGGAAGAAGAAGTTCTGGTTGACCAATACAAAACATGGGAAATCCTGCTCAACTTGATAAGAAACAGCCAGACCGCCATGGAGCTCAGGCAAATAGAACTGCTCCGCCAAGGCAGCGCTGAATTCAAAATATTCAAACCCCGCCTGTCTATAACAGCCGATGTAAAAGGTAATTACGCTCGCTTGCTAGTAACTGATACGGGCGGTGGAGTCTCTGAGGACAAATTACAGGACCTTTTCAAAAGAGCCGTACCTTCCGCCAAACGCAATGGCAATGCAATGGGACAGGGAACTGTCTTTGTAAAATTTTTCGGAGACAATATGGGCTTTGACATATCAGCAGAAAACACTGAAACTTTAGGTTCCAAAGGCCTTGAAGTGACCATACTCATACCCTTGGGGACATTCGGTCCCGCAGGGGCTATTCCAGCAGCAGGAGATAAATAATGACCCCGGAACAGGACCCGTATTTTTTTGTTTTGGCAGACGATGACCCGCGTTTGCACGAATACACTGTTTCCATCCTCCGCGATGCGGGAATCCTTGAGAAACATGAATCTTTCTACGACCCTGTCTCTTTTCTGGCATTCCTGAAGGAATCCGAGGAAGAACCGGATGTTATCCTGCTTGATGTACACTTCGAAGGCTCCGGACTTAGTGGCGTTGATATCCTTCCTTATATTCGTGAAGAATATCCATATATTCCTGTCATCCTGCTGACAGGAATGGATGCTGAGGCCACAGACGAAGCCCAATCCGATGTATTTACCTACTTCATCCCCAAGCCGGTAACCGAAGACCACCTACTGCGTATGCTCCATTTCTATCTTGGGAAAAGCAAGAAAACTGCTGAGCAGGTCAATACTCTTATGGCCCAAATGGAAGAGGTTAAGGGTTACCACCAGTTGCTGGAAGAAGAAGTGGAACAGCTTCAGGATGAACAACGAAGACTGGAAGAACAAAGCAGAACCGAGAAGGGTACCGGATCCGAGAAAGGATTTGAAAAAGTAACTGAAATACTTGAATCCCTGCTCACAAAAAGTGAAGCCCTGCCTAGCTTCATTGCTGATCTTGAAAAAGTCTACTCCACCCAGTTCAAGCTGTTTAAAAAGGTCATTGAAACCCTGATCCGCTTTGACGTGCAGGATACCGGAACACCGGGCATGAACATCCACAAGGTTAAAGGAACCCAGAACGTTTTCAGCGCCCGACTATCCAGAAAGGTAAGGCTCTTTTATTACAGCTCAGCTAAGACTGTCAGAAAAAGGCTTCTAAGATTGGACATTTACCACGACACCAAGGGTATGGACAAGTGGATTAAAAACAACTACCATTCTTACGCTGAAATAGAAGAATAGTAATTTTAAATTTTCCAACGCTGTGATGCCTCTGGAAAACTTTTTAGGATATATTTTTATATGGAGTTGAAAGCCACCAAATTTCCGGCATGGCTGTGGCCGCTCGCTTTCGGGCTGGCTACGGCTTACCTTGTGTCGTCCTTTATCCCGCTGCCCAAACCGACGGCCCCTATCCTCGGACAATCATTTTCCTCTGACGCAGCCAGTAAGATTGAAAAAGATTCCAAGTTGATTCTGGAAAAAAATATCCTTGGACTCGACAACCCTGCCGAAATCCAGAAAAAAGCCACGGTAACCCCATCTACATGGATATTGGTCGGCATTCTCACTGGAGAGACAGATATGGCCGTTTTCAGAATCAAAAATGAAACCGTCATCTTGCGCGAAGGAGAGGAACACGAAGGCTGGACTCTTGCTGAAATCAAACCCCAGTATGTTATCTGGAAATATGGCCGCGAGCAGAAAAAAGTAGCTATGTGGGATCAGGTCCAGAGCCTGAAGCTTGTACGCGGCAAAACCAACAAAATTTCTGTCAACAAAGCTGAGACCAAAGAAATTCTTGACGACCCCAATGCGTTCCTCAAACAAGCCTTATTCAAGCCCAACTCAAAAGGTGGCAAAACTCAGGGATTCAGAGTCACCAACATAAGAACTAACTCCCTGCTCAAAAAGCTTGGTCTTGAAAATGGTGACGTACTCATGCGTATTAACGGAGAAATGATCACCGGACCGACCAAGTTGCTGCAGGTATACAGTTCTCTCGGTGGTGCTTCCGCTATATCCATTGATGTTGAACGCAATGGACAGATGCTCTCCCTTATCGTTGAGCTTAAGTAGGAATGTGATTAGAAATGCCCACCTATCAGTATCGCGCCGTCACCAAGGAAGGAAAAAAGAAAAAAGGTTTTGTTGAAGCCTCTTCCCAGTCCAAAGCTTTTGCCACTCTTCAAAGCAAAGGCCTCATGCCCTTGCGCCTTGAGCAGGTAAAGTCAGGACAAAAAGAAAAGAGTTCCACCAAAAACCTGACTTCTTCCATCTCCATGAGCGGAAAGATCAGGCTGGGAGAATCCTTCTACTATCTCGGCATCCTGCTCCAAAGCGGAACCGCACTGGCCCAGTCTCTGGATATGATGGCCCGCATGAGCGGCGGTAAAGCAAGTCATACATGGATGGAAATCCGCGATGCAGTCCAGTCAGGTGAAAGCTTTTCATCATGCCTTGCCAAATATCCTAAAATTTTCCCGCAGGTTTACGTCGGTATGGTTCAGGTTGCTGAATCAGTGGGTAAGCTTGGAGACGTACTTGAAAACATTGCAAAATACGAAGAAGAACGCGCAGAAGTAAGTGGACGCCTCATGACCGCCATGGTTTATCCTGTGGTTATCCTGCTCATCGGTATGGGCGCGGTCTACTTCCTGCTTTCTGAAGTTCTGCCCAAGATTACCGGCATATTCAAAGCCGCTAAAGGAGAACTTCCCACTTCCACAAAAATTGTTGTGGCACTAGGAAATACTCTGGAAAACCTTGGTCCCTTGGCCCTGATCATCCCCTTGTGCTTGATTTTCGCCTTTGTCAGCGCCTACAAATCCGTGCCTAAATTCCGGGAAAAGATCGACGGCCTGCTTTGGAAACTGCCGCTGGTCCAGAAATCCACCCTTGCCCGCTTTTCGGGCATTCTCGGTTTCCAGATTGACGCCGGTATTCCCCTTGTGCAGGGCATGGAAAGCTCCGCCAACGCGGTCAACTCAACATTTTTCAAAAAGAAAATGGCCGAAGCCCGTGAAGAGGTTGCCACCGGTCGATCCCTAAGCACAGTGCTTGCCGAGCAAAAAATTTATCCTGACATCTACATCCTAACCCTCACCGCCGGACAGAAATCCGGGGAACTGGGCAAATTTCTACAACGAATGGGCACCATCTTCGAAAGGGATGTGGACAACTTCATGAAACGTGTGGTCGCACTTGCTGAACCCATGCTGCTGCTTTTCATCGGCATGCTCATTGCTTTTATTGTTGTCGCCATCATGGGCCCGATATTCGACCTCACCTCGCTCGTAAAATAGGTAACAAATGACCGATAAACAACTTTCCGACTTCATTAAACGGGGCAAGGAAGTTCTTCAGATTGAAGAAAACGGCCTCGCCTCCATCCGCGAATCACTCGATTTGAACTTTGCCAAGGCAGTTGAAATGCTGGCCGGCTGCAAAGGAAGGGTAATTATCACCGGACTGGGCAAGTCCGGGCTGGTGGGACGCAAAATAGCCGCCACCATGTCCTCTACCGGAACGCCGTCCTTTTTCCTGCATCCTGTTGAAGGCGCGCACGGAGATCTCGGCATGGTCCGTGCTGAAGACGTTGTCATTTCCATCTCCAACAGCGGAGAAACTGATGAACTCAACGCCCTGCTTCCGGCAATCCGTTCTTTCGGCACCAAAATCATTTCCATTACTTCGGAAATTGAATCCACCATGGGACGCCTCTCGGACATCGTAATCAGGACCAAAGTCCCCTGCGAAGCCTGCTCCTACGGACTGGCACCAACTTCATCCACCACCGCAGCCCTTGCTATGGGTGATGCTCTGGCCGTCTGCCTCATGGACCACAAGGCCTTTGACAGTCAGGATTTCAAGAAATTTCATCCCGGAGGATCGCTGGGCCGCAGATTGACCCTGTGTATCAGTGAACTTATGCACACCGACAACATCCCCGCCGCTCCGCAGGACGGTCCCCTTTCCGAAGCACTGTCCGTGCTCGACAAAGGACGACTGGGACTGGTTGCCTTGACTGATGGAGAAAAACTTTCCGGTGTTATCACCGATGGAGATGTGCGCAGACTGGTCTGTTCCGGTAATTTCAATACGCAAATTTCCGCCCGCCAAGTCATGATTGAAAATCCCCTGCGTATCACGCCGGACATGTCCGCAGCGCAGGCGCTCGACATCATGGAATCCAAAGAGATCACCGTACTGCCCGTTGTAGATGAACAAGGCTCGATAACAGGTATGATCCATCTGCATGACTTGCTGGGCAAAGGCAGACTTAAGTTCGCGGATAACACACGCAATTAACAGTTTTTATATTCACGCGGCGAAACCTAACAAAAGGTTTTGGGATTCTTAAACCATTTTGCAAAAGGGTTTAAGCCGCCGGAGGCAAGTATGTGTGGAATCGCTGGTTTTATTGATCTTAGCCGTTCATCTGATGCAACTCGTCTGGAACGCATTGCCCGTAAAATGGGCGACGCCCAGAACATGCGCGGTCCGGACGGTTCCGGTCAATGGTCCGACCCTGAATGGGGTGTAGGACTTGATCACCGCCGCCTTGCCATTATTGACCTGACCGAAGAAGGGGTGCAGCCCATGCATTCCAAATCTGGACGCTACGTCACGGTCTACAACGGCGAAATCTACAATTACCGCGATTTGCGTGCCGAACTTGAACAAGTGGAAGGTTTTCCGGGCTGGCGCGGCCATTCCGATACCGAAGTAATGCTTGAGGCTGTTGAGCAATGGGGCTTTGAAGAAGCCTTGAAACGTTTCAGCGGTATGTTTGCCATTGCCATCTGGGACCGCAAAGAACACTGCCTGCTGCTTGCCCGTGACCGCATGGGCGAAAAACCACTCTACTACTCACTGCAGGGCGGAAATTTCCTTTTCGGCTCGGAGCTGAAAGCGCTCATGGGCTACAAAAAATATTTCAACCGCGAAGTAGACCGCGACTCGCTGGCCGCTTATCTGCGCTATTGTTATGTTCCCGGGCCGCGCACTATTTTCAAAGACACCTTTTCTCTGATGCCCGGTACATGGACCTGTTTACGTCCAGACGGGGAACTTATGGAACCCCGGCCTTACTGGTCCCTACTGAACTGCGCCCGCGAAGCTGAAAACAAAATTTTCACCGCCCCGGACGAAACGATCGTCGATACACTTGAAGACCTGCTGCTCAAGATAATTGAACGGGAAATGATTTCAGACGTGCCGCTAGGAGCATTCCTTTCAGGCGGTGTGGACTCGTCACTTATCGTATCCCTGATGCAGCAATGCGCACTGGCTCCGGTTAAGACTTTCACCATAGGCTTTGATGATGAAGCATACAACGAAGCAAACGACGCCAAGGCCGTAGCCAAGCATATCGGCACCGAACACACTGAGCTGTACGTTTCACCACAGGACGCTCTGGACATCATTCCCCAGATTCCGCAAATCTGGGACCAACCTTTTTCAGATTCTTCACAGATTCCTACCCACCTTGTCTCGCGGATGACCCGTGAACACGTAACCGTGGCCCTTTCCGGCGATGGTGGTGATGAACTTTTTGCGGGCTACAACCGTCATTTCAAAGGCTGCTCACTGTGGCGCAAGCTGGCAAATATTCCCGCTCCCCTGCGTAAAATGGGTGCAAGGATGATTTCCAACATTTCCCCGCAAAGCTGGAACAAAGTATTCAAGATGTACGGTCCGTTTCTGCCGCCCGCCTTGCAGATGCGCCTTCCCGGCCAGAAACTGCACAAGCTTGCCGATGTTATGGGCGCTGCATCCGCATCTGAATACTACCGTGACCTGACCTCCATCTGGCTCAATCCCGAGGCCGTAGTTCGCAATGCAACAGAATTCCGGGGCCCTTTCCAGCAGCCCAACTTACAGCCCCCGCAGGATAATCTAACTGCGTGGATGCAATTCATGGATGCAGCCAACTACATGGTCGATGACATCCTGACCAAAGTTGACCGGGCAGCCATGGGCATCAGCCTTGAAACCCGCGCACCGTTCCTCGATCATGAAATCGTGGAGTTTTCCCAGCGTCTGCCCATGCACCTGCGTATCAACAACGGACAGGGCAAACATATTTTACGCGAAATTTTATACAAGTACGTGCCACAAGAAATGATCGAACGCCCGAAAATGGGCTTCGGCGTCCCCATAGACAGCTGGTTGCGCGGACCGTTGCGCGGTTGGGCTGAAGAATTACTGGCTCCCGACAGATTGGACCGGGAAGGATATTTCAATACAAGTCAAGTGCGCCTTGCTTGGAATGAACACCTAACCGGCATTAAAGACAACCAGTACAAAATCTGGAGTGTGCTCATGTTTCAGAGTTGGTACGAGCATTGGGAGATTGGGCAGTGAAGATTGCTGTCATCGGCGGATACGGTCCGTCATTGATCAACTTTCGTGGCTCCATGTTGTGCGCCATGAAAGCTGCAGGGCACGAAGTCTATGGCATTGCACCTATGGACTCTCCCGAAGTGCCAGAAAAACTGGCTGCCATGGGAATTAAATATATTGAAGTTCCCATCCAACGCAAGGGCATGAATCCCATAAAAGATTTGACTGCTCTACTCTCTCTGATCAGAATCTTAAAAAAGATCAAACCGGACGCAATCCTTTCTTATACAATCAAGCCGGTAATATACGGTTCCGTTGCAGCAAAACTGGCCGGAATTAAAAATATTTACTCCATGATCACCGGGCTTGGTTATGCCTTCGGGCAGACTTCCGGCAAACGGGGACTACTCTTCAAACTGGTCAAAAACATGTATCGCGCCGGGCTGGCTTGTAACGACACCGTCATGTTCCAGAACCCGGATGACCGGGATTTGTTCAAAAAATTTAGCATCATCCCGCAAAGCAAGCCGACAGTCGTCACCAACGGTTCCGGCGTAGACTTAGAACACTATACCAGTTCGCTAGTTCCTGCCGGTAGTCCCGTATTTCTTTGCGTCTCCCGTTTGCTAAAAGAAAAAGGCGTGCGTGAATTCGGAGAATCTTCCCTGCTGCTCAAAAAGAAATACCCGCAGTGCCAATTCAGACTGGTAGGCCCACATGACCACGGCCCGGATTCAATCAGTGACGATTTAATCACAAAATGGCAGGATAGCGGAGTTGAGTGTGCAGGTCCGGTTGACGATGTGCGTGCGGAACTAAAGAATTGTTCTGTCTACGTACTGCCATCCTATCGCGAAGGAACTCCACGCTCGGTACTGGAAGCCATGGCTACAGGGCGGCCCATCGTGACCACCGATACCACCGGATGCCGGGAGACTGTGCGCGAAGGACAAAACGGTTTCATGGTCCCGGTCAAAGATATCTCCGCACTGGAAAAGGCCATGGAAAAATTCATTCTCCAGCCTGAACTTTTGCAAAAAATGGGTGATGCTTCGCTGGAATATGTTGCTGAAAAATTCGATGTTAACAAGGTCAATGCGACCATTCTGAAAGCCATGAGACTTTAATTATGACCGTGAAAAGATGTTTTGACCTTGTTGTATCCATCAGCGCACTGATCATTTTTTTTCCCGTATTGCTCGGAGTAGCCATTGCCATTCATAAAAAAATGGGCGGTGGTATATTCTTTATCCAACGCAGACCTGGACTGCGCGGCAAGCCTTTTAATATTATTAAATTTAAGACCATGACCGATGCCAGAGACGAACTCGGCAATCTACTCCCTGACTCAGAAAGGCTAAGCAGGTTCGGAAAAATTCTACGTTCCTCATCCCTTGACGAACTGCCGGAACTGGTCAATGTCATTTTTGGAGACATGTCTCTGGTGGGTCCGCGCCCCTTACTCATGCAATACCTCGAACGCTACAGCCCGGAACAGGCTCGCCGCCATGACGTACTGCCCGGTATCACCGGATGGGCACAGGTCAACGGACGCAACGCAATTTCATGGGAAGACAAATTTAAGCTTGATGTCTGGTATGTGGATAACCATAACCTGCTGCTGGATGTTAAAATTCTTTACCTTACTGTTGCCCGAGTTTTCAAACGTGAAGGAATCTCCCAACCAGGGCAGGCCACTGCTCAAGAATTTATGGGTAGTAAAGAAGGAAAAATAAGATGAAAAAAATCATCGTAATGGGAGCTGGGGGCCATGGACAGGTAGTTGCCGATGCTCTTTTACAAATGCAGGAAGCTGAACCTGTTGCTTTCGTGGATGAAAACCATGAAATACACGGTAAAAACATTATGGGCATTCCTGTTGCCGGGGGCAATACCGCAATTTGTCAGCTTGAACATGACGGTATCGTTATCGCCGTTGGCAACAATAGCCTCCGCAAGCGCATTTTCAATGACCTAATCGAATCCGGGGAACATCTTTTCTCAGTAATCCATCCCTCAGCCATAATCGCACCCAATGTTGAAATTGGCGACGGTTGCATGATTATGGCAGGGGCGGTCATCAACACTGGTGCCAGAATTAAGGATAACACCATAATAAACACCAACTCAACAGTTGAACATCATAACGAAATCGGCCCCCATGCGCATATTGCGCCCGGCTCAACTTTAGGCGGTGAAGTCCTTGTCGGAGAAGAGGCGATGGTCGGCATTGGAGCCACCGTTTTGCCCCGGATAAAAATCGGCAATAGAGCCATTCTTGGTGGCGGTTCAACAGCGATTAAAAATATTCCGAGCGGATCTACGGCAGCAGGAATACCTGCCAGCATTAAATCCTGACCTCGCGCTCATTGCTATAAAAACAATCATTACAACCGCTTTTGTATGAATTAGTTCAGAACTGTACTAAAATCTCAAAATATAATATCAGACCCGTTGTTGCTAATAATACAAGCCTTAAAGGAAATCCTGCAAGTGTCCGCAAACAAAAATAACCGAATCTATCTTTCCCCTCCGCATATGGGAGGCAATGAACAGGAATATGTCCGTCAGGCTTTTGAAAGCAATTTCATTGCTCCTTTGGGCCCTATGGTTAACGGATTCGAACAGGATTTCTCAAAGCTTACCGGCTTTGCTCACTGTGCTGCTCTTTCCAGCGGAACTGCGGCTCTGCACCTTGCCCTGCGCATAATCGGTGTCGAACCGGGAGATGTGGTAATCGCATCCTCGCTCACCTTTATCGGCAGCGTCAGCGCTGTAACATTTCTTGGCGCCGAACCGGTATTCATCGACAGCGACTACAAATCATGGAACATGGACCCGGACCTGCTGGCCGAAGCCATAGACCACTATATTTCTATTGGGCGCAAACCCAAAGCGGTTGTTCCCACGGACCTTTACGGACAGTGTGCTGATTATGACCGTATACTTGAAATTCTCAAACCGCACGGAATCCCCTTAATTGTTGACTCTGCTGAATCCGTAGGCGCCACATACAAAGGACGTCATGCAGGCAAAGGGGCGCTTATGGCTGCCTATTCATTTAACGGCAACAAAATAATCACCACCTCCGGCGGCGGGCTTCTGGCCTCTGATAACGAAGACATGATCAGCAGGGCCCGCTGGCTCTCCCAGCAGGCCAAGGAACCGGAACCGTATTATGAGCACAAGGAAATCGGCTACAACTATCGCATGTCCAACCTTGTGGCAGCTGTAGGCCGAGGACAGGTTGAAGTCATCCCCGACAGAGTTAAGCGCAAAAGAGAAATTTTTGATTATTACGAGCAGGAGCTCGGCGCATGCCCCGGCATATCTTTTATGCCTGAAGCAGATTATGGAAAGTGTAACCGCTGGCTTTCTGTGATGTTGGTAGATAAGGAAAAATTCGGAGCTTCACCGGATGAAATCCGGATTGCACTGGAAGAAAAAAACATCGAATCCCGTCCAGTCTGGAAACCCATGCATCAGCAGCCTGTGTTCAAAGATAATATGGTTTTCGGAGGAAAGGTCAGTGACGACCTTTTTGCACGCGGACTATGCCTGCCCTCCGGCACAGCCATGGCAGCTGAAGATATGAAAAGAATTGTAGACCTGATTAAAAGCTGCGGAAAATAGGATATGATCAACAACCTGCGCAACGCAAATTTCTACCTTATGGTCCTGCTGGATCTACTCATCTTCGCCGGGGCTTTCTATGGAGCATACCTGTTCCGTTTTGATTTCAGCCTACCCGAATTTGCGTCCGTCCAATGTATTGAACTGCTAAAATACACTATTATTATCAAATTTTCAGTTTTCCTCGGGCTGGGACTTTATCGCGGTATGTGGCGCTATACCAGCCTGAGAGATCTCTGGCATATACTTGAAGCCACCTTCCTGCAGTCTCTGATTCTGGTTACTGTAGTTCTTTATAAATTCGGCTTCGGTGGTTTTTCCCGCGGGGTATTCATCATCGACTGGATGCTGACCGTATTCATGTGCGGCGGTATTCGGATTATGATCCGTTCCTTTTACGCCTTCAAGGACGGGAATTCTATTCAATTTTCACCGGAAGCATGTCCTGTTGACGGCAACAATGCCTTGATTATCGGAGCTGGGCGGGCTGGAGAAAAAGTTGTCCGTGAAATCAGAAGCAGCGGGCAACTTAAATATTTACCCGTAGGCTTTCTTGATAATGACAAAAGCAAACGGGGAAGAACAATCCATGGTGTTCCCGTACTCGGCCCTCTCTCTGATATACAAGAATTAGTTAAAAACAAGTGTGTTAATGAAATACTCATCGCCGTAGCTGAAGCTTCGGGAGCACAGATGCGCGAAATCATCGACGCTTGTAAAGAAACCGGACTGCCATATAAAATACTGCCCGGAATGGATGAAATCATCAACGGTAAGGTTGGGATCAAGGCATTACGAGATGTCAGCTATCAGGATTTGCTGGGCCGTGCACCAGTCCAGCTGGATACAACTGCCATCAGCGACTATCTCTCCGGAAAAATTGTACTGGTGACCGGATGCGGAGGTTCCATCGGTTCCGAACTGGTCCGGCAGGTAGTTCGCTTCAATCCGGTAAAAATCATCCTTGTAGACGCCAGTGAAGCCAACCTTTACGGCATTCAGATGGAATTGCACCATGAGTTAAAATACCATGATTATGTCACCGTTCTAGGTTGTGTACAGGATGTACAGCTCATGGATGAAACATTCGGTAAATACAAACCGCATACCGTATTCCACGCCGCAGCTTACAAGCACGTTCCCATGATGGAACGCAACCCCTGGCAGGCTGTGCACAACAACATCTGTGGAACCAAGAATGTTATGACCGCTGCGGATAAGCACGGAGTTTCCCGTTTTGTCACTGTATCCACAGATAAAGCCGTGCGCCCCACCAACATCATGGGCGCCTCAAAACGCGTCACCGAACTGCTCATGAGGCTGTTCCATAATTCCGAAACAACTTTCATGGCAGTACGTTTCGGAAACGTGGTCGGCTCGTCTGGGTCTGTTGTTCCCCTGTTCCGACGCCAGATCGAAAAAGGCGGTCCGGTCACCGTCACCCATAAAGACGTGACGCGCTACTTCATGTCCATATCCGAGGCTGCCCAGCTCATCCTGCAAGCCGGGGTAATGGCTGACGGCGGTGAAATTTTCATCCTCGAAATGGGTGAACCCGTTAAAATCGCCGACATGGCCCGCGACTTGATCAGACTCTCCGGCAAGGAACCGGACAAAGATATCGAAATAATCTTCACCGGTTTACGCGAAGGTGAAAAACTCTATGAAGAGCTCATCACCGAAGGGGAAGGCATAGTCCGCACCGAACATGACAAAATCATGGTTCTCAAAGGAATTGAAAACGACCTCGACGCCTACTGCACCCAATTCAAAAAACAACTTGCTGAAATGAAAGATGCGGCTGACAAATTTCATGCGGACGGAGTCAGAGCTAAGCTGCATGACGTGGTCCCTGAGTTTGATGAGGAAGGGTAAAAAAAACTTCTCAACAAAAACTCTACCCCCCTCAATGGATATTATCATTATTAGGCACCTTCCGGTTTGACAGTTTGTTCAGAATAACCTAACAAACTCACATCATGCTCAAAGAATTATTCACATCCAAGACCAGAATAAAACTACTTCTGAAGCTTTTTCTTAACCCTGATGTTTCTTCATACCTCAGGGAACTAGCTGCAGAATTCGATGTTTCACCAAACGCCATGAAAGAAGAATTGGATGGCTTGAGTGAGGCAGGATACCTGAACAAAAAAAAGGAAGGGCGTTACATTTTCTACAACGCCAATTCCTCTCACCCCTTTTTTCCCGAAATCAGTTCCATTGTCCGTAAATACATCGGAATCGACCAGATCCTCGAATACATCCTATCCACCATCGGTGATGTGGACTCTGTCTACATTCTTGATGATTATGCCAAGGGAATAGATTCAGGAATAATTGACGTTCTCATCATAGGCGATGAAACTAACTCTGAACGTATCGGCGACCTTTGCACAAAAGCCGAAGAGGCTATCAAACGCAAAATAAGACTTATGGTCCTCAATACTGAAGAATTTGACAAAACAAGTGAAATTTATTTGAGGCGACCCAATTGGAAGGTTGTCTAATCAATATAAAAACGCATTAAGCATGGAGAAATAATCTCATGGGTATACCTTTTATCGATCTTAAAAAACAGTTTTCTCTTATTGAAGAGCAGGTTCGTTCCAATATGGATGCGGTACTCAATCACGGTGCCTACATCATGGGTCCTGAAATAACAGCCCTTGAAGAGCGTCTTGCCGAATACTGCGGCACCAAGCACGCCCTGGGCTGCGCATCCGGAACTGATGCTCTGACCCTTGCTCTCATGGCACTAGACATTAAGCCCGGAGATGCGGTTTTCACCACTCCGTTTACCTTTTTCGCTACCGCTGAAGCTGTCGCTGTTTTAGGTGCAGTTCCGGTCTACGTGGATATTGACCCAGTGACCTTCAACATTGATCCTGATAAACTCGAAAAGACCATAGAAGCACTTAAGGGTGCTGATAACGGTATGCCCCTGCCTAAGGTAGAAGGCCTTACCCCCAAAGGAATCATCACCGTAGATATCTTCGGCCAGCCCGCAGACTACGATTCAATCAAGGCTATTGCCGACAAACACGACCTGTTCATCATTGAAGATGCTGCACAGGGCTTCGGCGGTGAATATAAAGGCAAGCGCGCCTGTTCCCTCGGCGATATTACCTGCACCTCTTTCTTCCCTGCAAAGCCCCTTGGCTGCTACGGCGATGGCGGCATGTGCTTCACCGACGACGACGATCTGATCGAACGTTTGCGTTCCCACCGCGTGCATGGACAGGGTCCTGACAAATACGACAACGTGCGCCTCGGTATCAATGGCCGACTCGACACCCTGCAGGCAGCTATCTTGCAGGCAAAATTTGACATTTTCCCCAAAGAAGTAGATCTGCGCGACAAAGTTGCAGACACCTATGCGGAACTCCTCGCTGACGCTGAAGGACTGACTGTCCCCAGCGTTCCCGAAGGGTACCGTTCCGTATGGGCTCAGTACTGCCCGCTGGCCAAAGATGGCGACCACCGCGATCGTATTCAGGCTGCACTGAAAGAAAAAGGCGTACCTTCCCCCATCTACTATCCCATCCCTCTGCACCTGCAGACCGCATTTAAGGATCTCGGATACAAAGAAGGAGACTGCCCGATCAGTGAAGACGCAGCGAAACGCATTTTCGCAATTCCCATGCATCCCTACCTTGAAAGGGAACAGCAGGAACTGATCGCTGACGCAATCAAAAACGCATAAGGGAGATTCCCATGAGCGAGCTTAAAGTTGCTGTAGTCGGTTCCGGTTACTGGGGCAAAAACCTTGTCCGTAACTATGACCGTACCGGTGCGCTGAAAATGATCTGCGACACTAACGCAGAAACACTGGCCAGCTTCAAGGAGCAATACCCTGAAGTTGAAACTGTGCTTTCCTATGCAGATGTGCTTTCCAACGACGAAATCGGCGGAATCATCATCGCTACCCCAGCGGAAACCCACTTCAACCTTGCCAAGGAAGCCCTGCTTTCCGGCAAGCATGTTTATGTGGAAAAACCGCTGGTGCTTGATGAAAAAGAAGCTGAAGATCTGATCAAGATAGCCAAGGATAAAGACCTTATCCTCATGGTAGGTCATTTGCTGCAGTACCACCCCATCTTCGTGAAATTGCGCGAACTGGTGGAATCCGGCGAACTAGGCCGCATCAACTACATATACTCCAACAGGCTGAACCTAGGTAAAATTCGCCGCGAAGAAAACATCCTCTGGTCATTCGCACCCCATGACATTTCCATGATTCTCTCCCTTACCGGAGAAGAGCCTGAAAAAGTCATTGCCACAGGCGGAAACTACTTGCATCAGCACATTGCTGACGTCACCACGACCCACCTTGAGTTCCCCAGTGGAACCAAGGCTCACATTTTTGTTTCCTGGCTGCACCCCTTCAAAGAACAGAAGCTGGTTGTGGTCGGTGATGAAAAGATGGCGGTGTTTGACGACACCCAGCCTTGGGAAGACAAGCTCCTGCTCTACCCCCACAAAGTGGAATGGGAAAACAACATTCCCGTACCCAATAAAGCAGACGCTGAACGGGTTGAAGTCCCTCAGGATGAGCCCCTGTTCCTCGAATGCAAACATTTCCTCGATTGCATTGAATCAAAAGTTCTCCCCAGAACCGATGCAGAGGAAGGATTGAGAGTCCTTAAAGTACTCAATGCTGCTCAGAAATCCATGAACAACAAGGGCTGCGAAGTCCTGATGGATTGTGAAGATAAAGCAGCTTCTGCGCAGGTACACGAGACCGCTGTGGTTGATGCTGGCGCGGTTATCGGTGCAGGAACCAAAATCTGGCATTTCTCCCATGTGATGAAGAACACCACCATCGGTGAGAACTGCAACCTAGGTCAGAACGTTGTTGCAGGACCGGATGTAACCATCGGCAACGGCTGCAAAATCCAGAATAACGTTTCCGTCTACAAGGGCGTAACCCTTGAAGATGACGTATTCTGCGGACCTTCCATGGTCTTCACCAACGTGTTCAACCCCCGCGCTCATGTGAACCGCATGAATGAAGTGCGCGAAACCCTGATTAAAAAGGGTGCCTCCCTTGGTGCAAACAGCACCATCGTCTGCGGCAACACTGTAGGCAGCTATGCCTTCATCGGAGCTGGAGCGGTTGTGACCAGAGATGTACCTGATTACGCACTCATGGTCGGCACCCCCGCCAAAAGAATCGGCTGGGTTTGCGAATGCGGTGAAATACTTCCGCAATCCCTTGAATGCGTAAGTTGTAATAATAAATACGAAGAAGAAGGCTCAAACAGCCTGACTCTTAAGAAATAAAGAGCTGACAGAATGGGCAAAACCCTCCTGAATATCATCACTGACCCCCTTTCACACCTTGAAGAAAAGGGGGAGATAACCTCTCGCTATTACAATCCGGGGGAGGTCTTCGATGATGTACACATCCTGATGACCAACGGAGACAAGCCCAATGCTGAAGCTCTGCAGAAAATGGCCGGGAAGGCAAGATTGCACTTCCACAACCTTCCGGCCGACAAAACACTGCTACTTAAATCCCTCTTCTGGCGGCCCGCCCTGCTCAAAGGGTGGGCTGCCGAAGGGGTTAAGCTCGCGAAAGAAATAAAACCGGACCTTATTCGCAGCTACGGCAACTACATTAACGGCTTTGTTGCCTCTGAAATCAAAAAAGAATTGGGAATTCCCTATGTGGTTTCCCTGCATACTCATCCGGATGAAAACCGCCGTGATATCAGCTTCGGCTGGAAAAATTTCCTTTACTACCACTTCTCTGCAGCAGTGGAGAACGTGACTCTGAAAAACGCCGATTCCGTAGTAGTCGTTTACCGCTCTATTCTTTCTTACGTAGAAAAAAGAAAGACCGGCAAAATCAGAACCATATACAATGCGGTAAACCCTGACAAAATCATAGCCAAAGAGAGTTATGATGCTGACGGACCTCTAAAAATTTTCTCTGTTGGACGGCTCATTCCCGGTAAAAACCCAGACAAACTCATCGAAGCCGCCATAAAAACCGGTGCCCGGCTTACTGTTGTGGGAGACGGCCCATTACGCACCGGACTGATGGAGCAGGCAAAGGGAATTGAAGGCCCCGGTCAGGTTGATTTCATCAGACGCATGGCTAATGACGAAGTCTGTGAGCAAAGCAGCTCATACGATGTTTTTGCCATTCACAGCGACTACGATGGAATACCGAAAACCATACTCGAAGCTTCCTTGAGCGGCTTACCAATCATTGTAAACAAACGGGACAACAAAAATCAGGTCCCGGAATTCGAAGACGGCTGGATGGAGCTTGTTGAAAATTCCGCATCAGGATATTCCGATGCACTGCAGAGAATGGCTGCTACCGACCACCGTGAACAAATGGGTAGAAAAGCCCGGGAATATGCTGAAAGCCATTGGCATCCCCAGCAGACAGAAGCCCGCTATGCGGACCTTTACAGAGAATTTTTATAAACTCAGCGTAGCAAGATGAAAAAATCAATCCTGTTCATAACATACGATTTTCCACCGATCCTCTCGCCGGAATCCATTCAGGTCCAGCGACGCGCCCTGACTCTGGCCCAGAACGGGCACCGGGTTCATGTGCTGACCTGCTGTGATAATCCCGACTTTGAATTTCTGGACCAGAAACTGCTCCGAGATCATGAAAATCTAACCATTCACCGAGTGAACAGACTTCCCGGTGAAAAATGGCTGCATTACCTTTGCGGCGGACTGGAAATTACCGACCGCAAATTCTGGTGGAAATTTCCTGCAGCCAAAGCAGCTATCAAGCTGATCAAAGAATTTCAGATTGATGGTCTATATACCCACTCAACCCCGCTGGTGAACCACCTTGCCGGGCTGGCTGTAAAGGAAACCGACCGCAACCTGCATTGGACCGCTCACTTTTCCGATCCGTGGACCCTGAATCCGTACCTTTCATACCGCACAGGAATCCAACGCAAGATTAACGAATTATACGAAAAAACAGTGATATCAAGAGCGGACACAATCACTGTAACCTCAGAAAAGACCAAAGATCTATTCGTAAAAGGACTTAATGCTGACATCAACAAGATCAAAGTCCTGCCTCATGTATTTGATCCGGACCTATACTCACGCCGACAAACAGAACCATCCAAGAAGATCATTGCCCATACAGGTAATATCTACGGCTTACGTTCAGCTGCGCCGCTCATTGATGCTGTTCACAAAGTCAAGCCACAAAATCTCGAATTTCACTTCTACGGACGGATGAAGGAAGAAGAGCGTCAGTTGGCAGAAAAAAAATGCCCGGAGCTGATCAGATTCTTTGATCCGGTTCCCTATCTGGATTCAATAGAAATCCTTTCCGAAGCGGATATCCTGCTGGTCATCGATGCCCCGCTTAAGGATTCCCCGTTCTTTCCTTCCAAGCTCGCCGACTACATCGGTGCGGGCAAACCCGTGGTGGCCCTGAGCCCTCTCTCATCCACCACCACCCAAATAGTGCGTGACATCCAGAAAGAGCTGCTGGTGGCTGACAGTGCCGATGTTCCTTCTATTGCCGCACTTGTGCGCAGACTGGATTCAACTGATCTGGCTGAATTGCACAAAGAAGGAAAAGACCACTACGACATGAACAACAGCTACGAAAACATTCGTGAGGCCCTTTTTGATGAATAATGCCAAAGTACTTGTAACCGGCGGCGCCGGTGCCATCGGACTGAATCTTATTGAAAGACTGCTTAAAGCCGGAGCCGGATCGGTGATGGTTCTTGATGACCTGTCCTCTGGATATAAGAATTACCTTCCGGAAGATGAGCGGATCACTTTCATTAAAGCCGATATCGGGCAGATCGACTCCTACCGCGAGCAAATGGATGCGTTCAAGCCAAACTATGTTTTCCATCTGGCAGCTCATTTCGCCAACCAGAACTCCGTTGATCATCCTTTCAAGGATGTGCAGGCCAACATCATCGGCACCATGAACCTGCTTGAGATCTGCAAAGAAAATACAGAGCTTAAGAAATTTGTCTACACTTCTTCTTCATGCGTTTACGGCAACGCTGCCATGATGAACGAGAGAGACTATATTTATCCCCACGAAACCCCGTATGCCATCAACAAATATACAGCTGAACTGTATGTGAAATACTACGCTTCCATGTTTAAAATCCCGGCGGTTTCTATCAGGGTTTTCAATACCTACGGCCCTTATGAACCGCACGGTGCATACCGCAATGTCATCCCCAACTTTATTGTACGTGCCATCAAGGGCGACCCGCTTTTCATCACCGGCGACGGCACCGAGACCCGCGATTTCACTTTTGTGGGTAACACCGCCCAGTTATTGACTCTCGCCGCCCTTTCCGAAGTAAAAGATGGTGATATCTTCAACGGCGGCACCGGAAAACCGACCCAGATCATTGATCTTGCCAAAATGATCATTGAATACACCGGCTCATCCTCTAAAATCGTATTCAAAGAGAGACGTAACTGGGATGCGGTAAAAGACCGCCTTTCCGACATTTCCAAATCATGGAAAGTGCTCGGTTACGAACCGGAAGTTCCTCTTGAGGTAG
Organism: Maridesulfovibrio sp.; assembly: GCF_963666665.1. Lineage (NCBI taxonomy): Bacteria > Pseudomonadati > Thermodesulfobacteriota > Desulfovibrionia > Desulfovibrionales > Desulfovibrionaceae > Maridesulfovibrio > Maridesulfovibrio sp. The sequence continues at coordinate 3,623,600 of NZ_OY762999.1, read as the reverse complement.
GTCTGAAAAAGACTGTGGACTGGTACATGAATGACTATGAGATTGAAGATTAAGGAAAGGATTTAACCTCTATCATGATCAAAAAGATCTCCGGACTCTTAAATACAACCCAGAAACAAAGTATTTTCGGGTTAGTCGTGCTGTCCATCCTTATCTCTGGAATCGAGACTGTAGGCATTTCGGCTATTTTACCATTTATTTCCGTTGCAAGTGACTTTTCGCTGGTTACGAATAATAAGTATTACAATTTTGCCTACAGCCTGCTCGGATTCAGTGATGTTCAATCATTTGTCGTGACCTTCGGATTCGTGCTCATTGGCTTTTATGTATCCAGAGGTATATTCAATCTCTGTTACATGTATTTAATTCAGAAATATTCACAGGGAATTTTTCTTTCTCTGGCCACTAGAATATTCTCCAACTACGTTCATATCAAATATCAAGATATGACCACCCGGAACAGTTCCGATCTCTCGAAAAAACTCATTACCGAGACAACTAACGCAGCCATGTTTTTTTATTCCTTGCTACTGTTAATCTCGGAGCTTTTCGTTTCTTCCTTTCTTTATACCGCCCTTCTGGTGGTCAATTGGAAGGTTACACTGATCCTAACTGGATTTCTCGGCTTGATGGTCTTATTACTTGTCAACGTCATTTCCCGATTGATTAAAAAGGAAGGGCTCAAACGTAATCACTTTCAGGAAATATATTATCGTACGATAAGCGAAACACTGAACAACCTTAAATTTATCAAACTAATGGCTGGCGAAGAAACAGCGGTCAAAGCCCTGTACAAATCCGGACAGGGATACGTTAACGCCATGGTTATGAACAACACATATAACACCGTGCCGCGACTTTCGCTGGAGAGTATCGGTTTCTCCCTGCTCATCGCTGCACTTATATACGCACTTATGCATGGTCACAATGTGACAACTATCATCCCGATTGTTTCACTATTTGCATTGGCCATGTACCGCATGCTGCCCTCAGTAAACAGAATATTAAGTAGTTACAATAACATGCTCTACTACACCAAGAGCATCGAACTTCTCCATGATGATCTAAACATTGAGACCCACAAACTGGGCAATGCCCCACTTGAATTTAATGAACAGATCGATATTAGGAAAATGAGCTTTGGTTACACTGAAGATCTGGTGCTGGAAAACATTTCCATGAATATTAAAAAGGGCGAAAAAATTGCCCTGATCGGAGAGAGCGGAGCGGGGAAAAGTACCCTTGCGGACATTATAATTGGAATGTACACCTCCTTCTCCGGTAAGATCACCGTTGACGGCAAAATACTTACCGAAAAAAACATGCTCACATGGCGTGAAAAAATTGGCTATATTCCGCAATCAATATACCTTTTCGACTCAACAGTGGCCGAAAATGTCACTTTTGGGCGAAAACGGGATGAACAGCAAATAAAAAAGGCTCTAGATAAAGCTGAACTAACCCCTTTCCTTGAACAGAATGAAGGGATTGAAACACCGGTAGGTGAAGACGGTTCTCAACTGTCCGGGGGACAGAAGCAGCGAATAGCCATTGCCAGAGCGTTGTACGGTAATCCGGACCTTCTGGTTCTTGATGAAGCAACCTCGGCTCTGGACAGCCAGACTGAAAAACGGATTATGGATCACATTTTTAAAGTCAGCGAAGGCAAGACACTGATTATTATCGCGCACAGACTCTCAACCATTGAGCAGTGCGACAAAGTATACAGAATTGAAGACAAAGGCATCCGCCTTATTGAAGATAAAAACACCCTCAAGGGTTAAGAGGAGAATATAATGTTTAACGGAAAAAGTATTCTGATCACCGGCGGAACAGGCTCTTTCGGGCATAAATGTGTTAAAATGATCTTGGAAAAATACTCTCCCAAAAGATTAATCATATACAGCCGTGACGAATTCAAACAGTACGAAATGTCGCGTAAATTCTCCGACACAGAATTTCCCTGCATGCGTTACTTCATCGGCGACGTCCGTGATAAAGAAAGGCTCTACCGTGCTTTCAGAGGAGTAGACTACGTAATCCATGCAGCTGCCATGAAACAGGTTCCCGCTTCTGAGTACAATCCCTTTGAAGCAATTAAGACCAACATCATCGGTGCCCAGAATATCATCAACACCGCCATTGATCTGGGTGTAGAAAAAGTGGTTGCCTTGAGCACAGACAAGGCAGTAAGCCCGGTCAACCTATACGGTGCCACCAAACTTTGCTCCGACAAACTTTTTGTGGCCGGCAACCTCTATGCTGCATCGGGAGATACTAAATTCAGTGTTGTCCGCTACGGTAACGTTGTGGGAAGCCGAGGCAGTGTCATTCCCCTTTTTCAGAAACAGAAAGAAACCGGGATCCTGACCATCACTGATCCGCGCATGACCAGATTCTGGACCACTCTCGAAGACGCAGTCCAATTTGTTCTGGACGGTTTTGAAAAAATGGTCGGCGGTGAAATTTTCGTCCAGAAAATTCCTAGTATGAAAATTACCGATCTGGCTAAAGCCATGGGCCCGGACTGCGAACAGAAGATCATCGGCATCCGCCCCGGCGAAAAACTGCATGAAATGATGATTTCTGTAGATGATGCCCGCAACACTGCTGAATTTGATGAATACTACGTAATCAAGCCCGACTCCCAGTTCATGGCTAAACATGCTGAAATGATCGGTGGCGCACCTGTTGCTGAAGGATTTGAATACACATCCGACAGCAACGTGGACTGGGTTGATGAGGAAGGTCTCATCAAAATGGTTTCAACCCTGAAAATCGACAAGTAGGCATCCTCAGATGGGCATATCCAAGAATATTCCTTACGGTCGACAGTCAATAGACGAACAGGACCTCAAGGCCGTCACAGACGCCCTGACTTCCGGCTGGTTGACCACCGGACCAAAAGTTGCGGAATTCGAACAAGCTGTGGCGGAGATATCCGGTGTAGCCCATGGCGTTGCAGTTAACAGCGGAACAGCTGCTCTGCACGCCGCAATGTATGCTTTTGACGTTAAAGAAGGCGACGAGGTCATTGTTCCGCCAATGACCTTTGCCGCTTCTGCCAACTGCGTAGCATACATGAAGGCAATTCCGGTTTTTGCCGACGTTGACCCGAAAACATTGCTTATTGATCCTGCTGAAGTGGAGAAAAAGATTACTCCCAAAACCAAGGGAATCATTGCCGTCGATTATACTGGCCAGCCCTGCGACTATGAAGCTCTGCGCAAGATCGCTGACAAACACGGCCTTTTCCTTGCCGCAGATGGCTGCCACTCCATCGGCGGCAGCCTTAACGGGAAAAAAGTCGGATCTCTGGCAGACATAACCCTGTACAGCTTTCATCCGGTCAAGCACATGACCACCGGAGAAGGCGGTATGGCTGTGACTGACAATGCCGAATACGACAAACGCATGCGCATTTTCAGAAACCACGGTATTACCGCTGATTTCAGACAACGAGACGGTTGGTTCTACGAAATGCAGGACCTCGGCTTCAACTACCGAATCACCGATTTTCAGTGTGCGCTCGGCTTAAGCCAGCTCTCCAGACTCCCAGAGTGGATTAAGAGAAGACGCGAAATTGCAGCAATGTATGACGAAAAATTTGCTGCTATGGATGGACTGACTCCGCTTGGTAAGCTGGAAGGGTCCGAACATGCCTACCATCTTTACGTGATCAATCTGGAAGGAAAAAACCGCAGCGAAAAACGAAAAGAAGTTTTCGACTACCTGCGCGCACACGGTCTTGGTGTGCAGGTTCATTACATCCCGGTTCATCTGCATCCATACTACAAAGACAACTTCGGCACCCATGAAGGTATGTGCCCGGTTGCCGAAGAAGCATATGATGGTTTGATTTCCCTGCCTATGTTCCCATTGATGGAAGATGAAGATGTAAATCATGTTGTGGTAACTGTTAAAGCAGCCTTGGCAGAAGTGAGCGATAAGTAGATGCCCGAGATAGATATGTCCCGGCTAGTGTTGGGAACAGCCCAGCTCGGCATGAGCTACGGCATAGCCAATCAAGCCGGGCAACCGGATCAACAACTTGCCGACGAAATTGTAGCTGCGTCATGGGAAAACGGAGGTCGTGAATTCGATACCGCCCAAGCTTATGGCGAAAGCGAGAACGTCCTCGGAAAAAGCCTGCGTAATCTGGACCTTGAGAACAAGGCCAAAATTATCAGCAAACCACACCCACAACTTGATCTGCTACACCCCGGAAGCATGGGAAAAGCAATCCGCAAGTCGCTGGACAATCTGGGCATTGAAAAATTCTACGGCTACATGATCCACAAAGAAGATTTCCTGCCTATGTGGGACAAGGGAATCAAAGAGCAGACCAAGGAAATACGTAAGCAGGGACTGGCGGATAAAATCGGCATTTCGGTTTATACACCGGAAATGGCCGTCCGCGCCGTTGAGACAGACGGAATTGACCTTATTCAACTGCCCTCAAATCTTTTTGACCGCCGTTTTGAAGACTCCGGTGTCTTTGAGAAAGCAATTGAGTCCGGCAAGACCATTTACGTGCGCAGCGTTTTCTTGCAAGGGCTGATGTTCATGGATTCCACAAATCTCCCGGAACACATGAAATTCGCAGCTCCTTTCATTAAAAGATTGAATGCGTTAGTTAAAGCATCCGGTCTTTCCATTCAAAATCTGGCCTTGGGATATGCAGCAAAGGCTTATCCACAAGCAAAGATTCTGGTGGGAGCCGAACTGCCGGAGCAGATGCTGGAAAACATCGAATCATTCAGCTGCAAACTGCCCAATGGTCTTGTCGAGGAAGTCAAAACAATTTTTAACAAGGTACCGGAGAAATTACTTAATCCGGTATTGTGGAAATAGCCATGGACGGCTTGGATAAACCTGAAAATCTGATTGTAAACGGTAAAAATGTTTACTTGCGCCCGATCAGCTTGGACGATGTCTCGGAGAGCTACGTCAACTGGATGAATGATCCGCAGATTAATCAATATCTGGAATCACGGTTTACCACCCAGACTTTGAATTCGGTAAAAGACTTCGTAAAAGCGATGATTGAGTCCCCGGACAATATCCTTTTTGCCATCTGCGAAAAGGACAGTGGCCGCCATGTGGGTAATATAAAAATGGGGCCTCTGAACACCGCACACTCCCATGCCGAGATAGGACTACTGATTGGAGAAAAGGAATGCTGGGGTAAAGGATACGGTTCCGAGGCCATCGGGCTGGTGATCGAGTACGCTTTTAAGACCCTGAATATCCACCGCTTAACAGCCGGGGCCTATGCAAACAACATCGGCTCTGTAAAAGCCTTTGAAAAAAACGGTTTTACCGTCGAAGGCATATATAAAAAACATTTCTTACATAACGGCGTTTTCATTGACGCCACAAGAATGGGTATTATCAACCCGGACTATAGACATGAACAGTAAATTTTCTAAATCACTCTCAGCTCAGGAAGAAGCCAAAAAACGCATTCCCGGAATGTGCCAACTGCTTTCCAAACGCCCGGATATGTTTTCCCAAGGCGTCTGGCCTGCATATTACAGCAAGGCTTCCGGTTCCAAAGTTTGGGACCTCGACGGCAACGAATACACCGACATGAGCATCTCCGGCATCGGGGCCTGCGTTCTCGGCTACAATGATCCCGATGTTGACGGGGCGGTAATCAATGCTATCAAAAACGGTGTTGCATCTTCTCTTAACTGCTATGAAGAGATAGAGTTGGCCGAACTGTTCTGCGAAATCCACCCTTGGGCGGATATGGTCCGTTACGCTCGCACAGGCGGTGAATCCATGACTGTTGCAGTGCGAATCGCAAGAGCTGCGACAGGACGCGATAAGATTGCCTTCTGCGGCTACCACGGCTGGCATGACTGGTATCTGGCTGCAAACGTCGGAACCGACAATGCCTTGGGCGAACACCTTATCCCCGGCCTTGAGCCTGCAGGTGTGCCCAGTCAGCTTTCTGGAACAGCACTGCCCTTCGGCTACAACAAGCCAGAAGAACTTGAAAAGATCTTAGCTGAAAACAAAGGCGAAATTGCCGCAATCGTCATGGAACCCATCCGCAACATCGACCCGGAACCGGGTTTCCTTGAAAAAGTAAAGCAGATGGCCCACGAAGCAGGTGCTGTTCTCGTTTATGATGAAATTTCAGCAGGCTTCAGAATTTGTGTTGGCGGTAGCCACCTTAAACTCGGCTGTGAACCGGATATCGCTGTTTTCTCTAAAGCCATTGGTAACGGCTACCCCATCGGGGTGATCATGGGACGTCAGTCCGTAATGGAAGCTGCGCAGAAAACCTTTATCAGCAGCACCAACTGGACAGAAAGGTCCGGCCCCACGGCTGCGCTGGCAACCATTAAAAAATATCGGGACAACAATGTCCATGAACACCTGCTATCCATGGGTAAAGCAGTTCAGCAAGGCTGGGAAAAGGCAGCAGAAAATCAGGGCCTCAAGGTTCACTCAGGAGGAATCTATCCTCTGAGCCACTTTGCATTTGAAATGGATGAACCGCTCGCACTCAAGGCTCTTTTTGTCCAGTTCATGCGTGATCGCGGTTTTCTGGCCTCCAATATATACTACCCCATGTTTGCCCACACAGAAGATGACGTAGAGCGTTATCTGGCTGCAACAGAAGAATGCTTCGGACTGATCGCTGAAGCCATCAAAGCCGGTAAGGTCCATGATCTCATGGAAGGAAAGGCTTCCGGTTCCGGCTTCAAAAGAATCACATAGGACTGCGGCAATGAAAGTTACAGCTATTATTCAAGCCCGCATGACTTCATCGCGTTTGCCGGGAAAAATCCTGATGGAGGTTCTCGGCAAACCTCTTCTGCAACTCATGATTGAAAGAGTGCAGCAAGCCAAGAGCATCGATTCCGTTGTGCTGGCAACAACAACCAATAAAGAGGACGATCCCACAGTAAAGCTGGGAGAATCTCTTGGCATAGAGGTTTTCAGGGGCTCTGAAGACGATGTACTTGATCGGTTCTACAATGCTGCGGATAAATTCGGTGGCGAGCACATAATGCGTCTCACCGGGGACTGCCCACTGATCGACCCGGAGTTTCTGGATAAGCTGGCCTCCTTCTATTTTGAAGGTGGATATGATTACGCAGCAAACTGCGTTGACCCAACCCTCCCAGACGGTCTTGATGCTGAAATCATCAGCATGGAATCGTTGGTGGAAACTCACCAAAAGGCAACCCGTGATCCCCATAGAGAACACGTAACTCTTTATGTGCGCGATAACGCTGAGGACTTCAAAATAGGCTCATGGAAACATGATACGGACTACTCTCAGCTGCGCTGGACCGTTGATAGCCGGGAAGATTTCGAGTTGGTCAAAGATATTATTGAAGGTGTGGCACCGGAAAAACAGAATTTCAGGATGAAGGACATCATTGAATTTCTGAAAACACATCCCGAAATAGCCGAAATCAACTCTCACATAAAACGCAACGAAGGGCTTGATAAGTCACTGGCCGAAGAGGCTGAAAATGAACATGAAAAGTCTTCTGACCAAGGGTAAGACCCTCATCATAAGAGCTGACGCCAATTCCAGAATTGGAATTGGACATGTTATGCGGTGCATAGCCCTAGCCCAAGAATGGACAAAAAGGAACGGACAGACTGTTCTTGTTGGCAATATAACAGCTGAGGCTATGCGCGTCACCCTCAAACGTTTCGAAATCAGCCATGTACCCTTGGAGCAATCTTATCCTAACTCCGCTGAGGACATGAAAATTCTGCTCGCCGAAGCCCACAAGGCTTCAGCGGGCAGCTGGATTGCTTTAGACGGATATTTTTTAGACACAGCGTACCAGAAAGCAATCAGATCAGAATTTAAAAATACACTTGTGGTAGATGACTATCACCACCTTTATAGCTATGAATGCTCTGTACTGCTTAATCAAAATCTTGATGCAGAAAACATCTCCTACCGAATAAACAGTGACGCCACAATTCTGGCCGGCGCAAAATATGCGATGCTCAGGAATGAATTCAGAACCGCCCGTGCAACAACTAGAAAACGGAACAGTAAAGGCAAAACCAAAATCTTGCTCAGCATGGGTGGAGCTGACCCGCACAATACTTCACTGAAAGTTCTTGAAGCATTAGTTCCTCTTTCAGATCAAATCAGCTGCACACTGGTTGTCGGACCTGCAAATCCCTACATGGATCAACTCGATAATTTTCGCCAAAGATCAAACATGGATCTGGAGATACTTACCAACGTGGAAAAAATGTCCGATTTGATCGCCGGACATGATCTGCTTCTGGGCGCAGGCGGGTCATCATGCTGGGAATCCTGCTGTATCGGAACGCCGCTGGCTATAATTACCACTGCTGAAAACCAGCTTGAAATTGCCCGGGCACTCGACAGAAAAGGAGCAGCTCTTTATTTGGGAGATGCCGCAACCATCGAGAACAACGAAATCTTAACTGCCATCCAAGAATTAATTTCCAACCGAACTCTCCTCGACTCACTGGCGGAGAAAGCGGCTGAAACTATTGATGGGAAAGGGGTTTCCAAAATTGTGGATACTCTTATGGGCATTGAATAGGGTTGCTTTCAGTGAAAAATTACGAAAAAAAAATACTATTCCTCGGCTATAACGAGGAGGTAACTTCCCTCATCAAAATACTCAAAGAGTATGGCTGTCATGTGGAGCAACGATCAGAAAAGCTTGAATGGGATAATGATTTCAACGAATTCGACCTGATCGTTTCATTTGGCTATCGCCACATCATCCCCGGAAGATTTCTGGAACGCCACCAAGGCAAGGTAATCAACCTCCATATTTCATACCTACCCTATAACAAAGGTGCGCACCCGAATTTCTGGGCTTTCTACGATGGGACACCCCACGGTGTGACCATACATTTCATTGATGAAGGACTGGATACAGGAGACATCCTCTTTCAGAAAGAGATTAGTTTTAAGAACACCAACACATTTGCACAAACATATTCAATTCTTATATCTGAAATTGAACATTTGTTCGTCGAAAATATTGAGAAAATACTTAACAGGGATTTCAAACCGGAAAAGCAGCAAGGAAAAGGCACTTGCCACAAATCCTCCGACTTGCCATACTTCCCCGGCGGCTGGGATGCGGAGATAATTCCGACCATTTCTGCCCTCAAAAAACAAACAACGTAAAAGAAATAAAACAGGACCACCATGTCGGAAATGCTAATTAACAGTCGCCCAGTAGGTGACGGTCATCCTGCATATATAATCGCTGAAATGTCAGCAAACCATAATCAGAGCTTTGACGCTGCTGTTGAATTGATTCATATAGCTAAGGACTGTGGTGTTGATGCTATTAAAATTCAAACTTACACTCCGGACACCATCACCCTTAACTGTGACAATGAACATTTTAAAATAGGTAAAGGAACTGTCTGGGAGGGCAAGACCTTATATTCCCTTTACGGGGAAGCATACACACCATGGGAATGGCAGCCGAAGCTGAAAGAAATAGCCAATGATTTAGGTTTGGATCTGTTTTCAACTCCATTTGATTTTACTGCTGTGGACTTTCTGGAAGATATGGATGTTCCGGTGCACAAAATCGCTTCTTTTGAACTTGTGGATATCCCACTGATCAAAAAAGTAGCTGCAACAAGAAAACCGGTCATCATGTCCACAGGCATGGGAACTCTTTCTGAAATAGATGAGGCTGTAACAGCATTCAAAGAGGCAGGCGGCAAGGATCTGATCCTCTTGAAATGCACCAGCGCCTACCCTGCCCCCCCTGAATCAATGAATCTCAGGACAATAATAAATATGCGCGAGACCTTTGGTGTCCCATGCGGGCTTTCCGACCATTCTCTCGGCATAGAAATCCCCATTGCAGCAGTTGCACTGGGGGCTTGTGTTATTGAAAAACATTTCACCAAATCGCGTGCGGATGGCGGCCCGGACAGCTCCTTCTCCCTTGAAGCCCATGAACTTAAGGAAATGGTGAAGGCAGTACGAAATGCTGAGAAAGCTCTCGGCAAAGTACAGTATGCAATTACTGAAAAAGAACAGGCCGGAAGAATCTTTCGGAAATCAATTTTCGTAAGTGAAGACATTCCAGCCGGAGCAACTTTTACAAAGGAAAACGTAAGATGCGTTCGTCCCGGAAACGGAATGCATACCCGCCACTACGAAGAAATTTTAGGCAAAAAATCAACCGAAGAGATTAAAGCCGGAACCCCGCTGGGCTGGCAGCATATTTCTTAGCGATTCACTGTCACTAATTATCGGAGAAAGAAAATGAGCGAACTTAAACGCTGTTCCCAATGCGTACTTCCTGAAACACACGAAACCATCCACTTTGATGACGAAGGTGTGTGTAATATCTGCCGCCAGCAGGAATTCAAAGCAGACAAAATTGACTGGGAAGCCAGAAAAAAAGATTTAGATGAGCTGATAGCCAAATACAAAGGACAGGGAGACTATGACTGTCTAGTTCCTTTCAGCGGCGGAAAAGACTCAACTTATACCCTTTACTACCTTGTTAAGGAATACGGACTCAAGCCGCTGGTCGTGCGTTTTGACCATGGCTTCCTTCGTCCCAACCTGCATAACAACGTTATGAAAACTGCCCGTGAGCTTGGAGTTGATGTTTTAAGTTTCACTCCGAACTGGCGGGTCGTACAAAAACTGATGCTCCAGACCTTTTTCGATAAGGGTGACTTTTGCTGGCACTGCCACACAGGAATCTTTGCCTACCCTATGCATATCGCCATTGAGAAAAAAATCCCTCTAATCTTCTGGGGTGAGCCTTCTGCTGAATACACTGCCTATTATAGCTATGATCAAGCAGAAGAAGTGGACGAAAAAAGATTCAACCGCTTTGTTAACCTAGGGATTTCAGCAGACGATATGTATGTGCGCTTGAACGGGGCAGTAAATAAACGGGACCTTAAACCCTTCACCTATCCTGCATTAAAGGACCTCCGTAAACTGAAATACCGTTCCGTTTGCCTCGGTTCCTATATTCCTTGGGATGTAAAGGCCAACTCCAAACTCATTACTGAAAAATTGGGATGGCAGGGGGATGAAGTTGAAAACGTACCTCCGGGATACGGATATGAAAAAATCGAATGCTACCTGCAGGGTGTGCGCGATTACATCAAATACATCAAACGCGGCTATACCCGCCCCTCCCACCTTGCTACTTTGGATATTCGCAACAACCGGATTTCAAGAGAAGAGGCCATGGAGATTGTGCGTAAATACGAGGGTTACAAACCGCCGAGTCTCGAACTCTTTCTCAAACACATCGGCTTAACCGAAGAAGAATTCTATGAAGTAGCACTCAGCCATGGAGTTTCGCCGTATAAACACGATCCGGCAAATGATAAACCCGGCAAGAAAACCGATGATTTTGAGACATGGTCACCTGCCGGAGAAATGGACCGCGAATACGCAGAAGAACAGATGAAACTCTGGCGATCGCGCCATACTCAGGATTAACAATGATCGGAATCGTAGACTACAGAATGGGCAACCTGCTCTCTGTGTTCAACGCAGTCGAGATGTGCGGAGAGGATGCAATTATCTGCGAATCCCCGGACATGCTCGCCGATGTAGACAGAGTGATCCTGCCCGGTGTGGGAGCCTTCGGGGACATGATGGACAACCTTAAAAAATATGGTTTTCTGTCTGTCCTTGAAGAGGCTGTCTTCAATGACCATAAGCCCTTTCTGGGCATATGCCTCGGCATGCAGGCTTTAGCCCGTTCCAGCGAAGAACATGGCTATCACAAGGGGCTGGGTTGGATCGATGCGGACATTGTACGCCTTAACCCTGAAGACAAAAGTTTGCGTATTCCGCATGTGGGTTGGAACAATCTCATATACCGCAAAGAAAGCCCCCTGTTTGAGGGTCTTCCTGAAAACCCGGACTTCTACTTCGTGCATTCATTTTTCATGAAATGTGACAATGAAGCGGACATGGATGCTTATTGCGAATATGGCGGAAAAGTTACTGCAGCTGTAAGAAAGGACAATATATTCGCCACCCAGTTCCATCCGGAAAAAAGTCAGGAATACGGGCTGCGGATACTGGAAAACTTTCTTGAATGGGATCCGGAAATATAATGCTTAAAAAAAGACTGATTCCCAAACTGCAAATGATGCCCGGATCTTTTGACCCGGAACAGATGGTGTTGGTAATAACATCCGGTTTCGGCAAAACAACCGAGATCGGCGATCCTGTTTCGCAGGCCAAAATTTACGAAGCTCAGGCTGCCGACGAACTCATCTTCATGGACATCAGGGCAGGCAAGAATGGCATCAAACGGCTGGCCGATGTGGCCTGTAGAGCTGCAGAGGAAATCTTCATGCCCTTCACCCTTGGCGGCGGAGTAACAACTCTTGAAGATTTTCGGATATTACTGTCAAACGGTGCGGATAAAATTTCAATTAATACTGCGGCAGTTGAGCATCCTAAACTTATCGAGGAAGCAGCTTCGATGTTTGGGGATCAGTGTGTAGTTCTTAGTATTGACGCCAAACTCAATACGGAAGGTAAATATACTGTCTGGACACGTAGCGGTAGCAAGGACACCGGTCTCGACCCGGTAGAATGGGCACGACAAGGCCAAGAACAGGGGGCAGGAGAAATCCTGATTACCTCCATTGACCGTGATGGAACCCGCAAAGGTCTCGATATTGCGCTAACCAAAGCAGTGTCAGACGCCGTATCCATTCCAGTTATTACGGCCGGAGGTTGCGGCCTTGCCGAACACTTTGTGGATGGATTCATCGAAGGTGGAGCTTCTGCTGTGTCTGCCGGAACATACTTCTGTATGAAAGATGAAAACCCCATGCAGACAAGATCACAAATAAAAAATGCCGGATTGCCGATCCGGATTTTGACATAAATACTAGGACAAATTGGATGGATAAGCCGACTATTCTTTTTCTTGGACGTGGACGCCGCGATGTTATGTTTATCGAAACTATCGAGGGTCTTAAAGACAAATACAATATTGTGGTTCTCGCTCCAGATGAATCCCGGGAAAAATATAAATCTGTTTCCGGGATTACTGTTGAAGAATACCTGAGCCAGCAGGAACTTGAAGAGGCCTGTGCGAATGTAACCGACGCCCAACTCGAATCCGTCTATAAAATCGAAAAAGAGCTTGGGGTTAACTGTTACGAATTTAACATCAACTACATGCTCTACAGGAAATTCGTCAGTAGATATGGCGCCCCCAATCTGCACCATTTTTTGAATAACAGCGTTCCCCAGCGGCTTGTCCTTTTTTATGACCGACTCACAGAGATTATAGATAAGTATGGAGTCAGTTACGTTTTCTATGAAACCATCGACATGGTCGACTCCATGATTCTCAACGCTATGGCCAGCAAAGGACGGATCAAAGCCGCTTTTGAACATAGTGTGGAATCATTGGGAGGAGAACTTCGTCTCAGACTTGCAACAGGGCAGCACCGCAGAAGTAAAAAAATAGACTATGTTTTTAACTCCTGCGAAATCAGCGAAGGATCCGAAAGCTGGGCACGCCAAGCAACGGCTCTCTATGATAAACAGAAACCGGACACAAAATATGATGCCTACCACGCCAAAATGGGCAGCATCATACCCAAATTTTCTTTTCAACAACTGTTAGACAAGGGAAAAAGAGTATTAAACGGCGAAACATTTCTTCCTGCGTTACTCAAAACATATAATAGAATCTGCTCAAATAAATACTTTTCACGTTCACTGCCGGAAGAAAAGATTTTATCATACTTTCTCCAACTAACCCCTGAAGCCAGCATGTGCTCTCAGGTGCCTGAATTCGCTGATCAAGAATATCTTATCGAACAGATCGCGATTCACGGTAAATATGGCTATACCATCGCAGTTAAGGAACACCCTGCATGCTTTGGAAACAGGCTTCCGCGTTTCTACCAAGAACTCAGCCTGCTGCCCAATGTTGTGCTGCTTCCTCCGTCCTTTCCTACCAGAGATTTAATACTGAAAAGCGAGGCAATCATAGTCGCATCCGGAACGACTCCGGGACTGGAAAGCATCGCAACCGGTGTTCCTGTTATTTGTTTAGGAAACCCCTATTTTAATATTAGTAAGAATACCGTCAGTTGTGAAAAGCCAGAAGAAGTATGGAAGGCTCTGGAAACTATAGAATATCGCGAAGAAGAGCGGCACAAATTTATTGCCGCAATGCATCAGGCCACATATGAACACCCCCAATTTGATACTCCCGAAGATTTTGAACTGGGACTAGGTATCGGAAAAGTCATGAGCAAAGCTTTGGATGACGAAATAACCCTCTACGAATCAGGAGTTCTGAAGTGATCTTGAATCCCCTGCTTCAACCTGTCAAAAACAGGTACATGGCCTACTTTGCCCGCAAGGTGATTCATGCAACATGTCCTGAAAGATATTTCATCCAGTACATGCAAAAACAACAGAATCCTTTTGGGAAAGCGACCTATTCGCTGACCTTTGATTTTGATTTTGAAAAGGATATTGAGGCTTTTCCATACGTACTGGATTTGCTTAAAAAGCATGATATCAAAGCGGGCTTTGCAGTAATCGGAAAGTTTGTTGAAGAATATCCGGATATACATTTACGGGCTGTGGATGAGGGACATGAAATTATAAACCATACCTACACCCATCCAGATAATCCCCACTGGGCCCCGGACAGATATTTCAATAAGCTTACATATAACGAGCAGAAAGAAGAAATTGAACGGGCGCATGAAGTATTCAAAAAAAATCTGGGGATAGAGTGTATTGGTTTTAGAACTCCCCACTATGGCAATCTGCACACCGAAAGTGTTTACCCGATTCTTGCCGAATTGGGCTATAAATACAGCAGCTCTACTGCAGCCTGCGGTTACAAAGGATATGGAGCCCCTTCCGAGCACTCACACGGAATCATCGAAATTCCAACTGGCTGCAGCGTCCACTTTCCTTTTGCAATCTTTGATTCGTGGAATATGTTGCGCAAAAAGACCCCCTTTCTCGGCGACGACAAACTGTTTGTCAAAGAGTTTGCAGATACGATGAAAATCATTGCTGAGCACAATCTTTTTTTGACTCACTACTTTGATCCCTACGACATAACAGAGAATGGTAAACTCTCTAATATCCTGGATATTATCAAAAAAAACAAAATCAACACAGCCCTATACAGAGATTTACACTTCTAAAATCAGGCTATTTTCGTTGACACTTTGTTCAGTTTTTCCTAACAAACAATGAAACAAAGGGGAAAATATGACCAGATTTGCTAGAGAACTGCCGGCCTCAGGAATTCGCAAATTTTTTGACCTTGCAAATGTAATCCAATCACAGGGGCACACTGTTCACCGTCTTGATATTGGGCGCCCGGTCTGGAACGTTCCGAAAGGAGCGATACAACTTCTTTCTGAAGCCATGCAAAACGGTCACTACCACTACATTGCAAATCGGGGTAATAGTCACCTGCGTACAGTTCTTTCCGAAGACCTGTTCAAAAAAACAGGCAAAAAATTCGACACTGAAAACGAATTCATAATCACCACTGGAGCCAGCGAAGGCTTGGCCATGTGCTCTTTGGCTCTGCTCAAGGAAGGGGATGAAATGATTATCCCTGAACCTGCATGGCCGCATTATAAAGCAACAGCAATTCTTGCGGGAGCCACCCCAGTCACCATCGACCTTTCCCCTGCAAATGATTTTCAACTGAACCCTGAGCTTGTTGAAAAACACATAACTCCCAAAACTAAAATTTTAGTCCTCACCAACCCCAGTAACCCCACCGGTGCTGTTCAGAAACGATCAGTATTGGAAGCACTTGCTGCCTTGGCTGAAAAACACGGTTTCTACATTCTCGCAGACGAGGTGTACGATCACTTTGTGTATGATGAAACTGAATTCTCCTCCATGGCTGAAATTATGAAAGACAGCGACAAGCTTATTTATTTAAACAGCTTGTCCAAGACCTACAGCATGACCGGCTGGAGAATCGGATACATATGCTCCGATGCTCAGGTTTCAGATGCCATGAACCGGGTTCACCAGTATCTAACCGTTTGCGGTGTTTCCACAGTTCAGTTCGCCGCAGCACATCTGCTGGAAAATATTGATGAATCAAATTACGTTGCAGACATGTTAGGTGAATTCTCCAAACGCAGGGCAGTCTGGATATCAGACAGCGATAAATCAAACAATTTTGCCTATTCAAGCCCGCAAGGGGCATTTTATTTTTTCCCAGAGTTTGATTTTAAGGGTATGGATTCACACAAATTTTGTGAATATATGCTGAAAGAATACCATGTCTCCATGGTTCCCGGAGAAGTTTTCGGTGAAAGTTTCAAAAACCATGTACGAATTTCATTCAGCGGAAGTGTTGATACACAGGAACAAGCAAAGTCGATAATCATGTCTACTCTTGCCAAAAGTGAGGTGTCATAATGAGCAAATCTAAAGATGTTGAAATTTTGGAATGTACGCTTCGTGACGGAAGCTATGCTATTGATTTTAAATTCACCTCCTCCGATACCGCGCTTTTAACTAAGCAAATATCAAAAGCGGGATTCAACTGGATTGAAATCGGGCATGGGCTGGGCATCGGTGCTGCTGAATCAGGTAAAGGCAAAATGCCTCACAATGATTTGCAACTTCTCAGAGCCGCCAAAGAATCAACTGACGCAAAAATCGGGATGTTTTATATTCCAACGATATCATCGCGCGATAACCTGAAGGAAGCAGTCGATAACGGTCTTGATTTTGTACGTATCGGCGCAAATGCCACCGAAGCATCAGAAGCATTTCCTGAAATTGAATACGCCAAGAGCCTCGGGCTTACAGCCGGCATGAACTTCATGAAGAGCTACTCTGTTTCTGCCGATGAATTCGGCAACCTTGGCAAAGGCGCGGTAGAACACGGCGCGGACATGGTTTATCTGGTTGATTCCGTTGGTGGGATGAATCCTCAGGAAGTTGAAAGCTACCTGAACGCTGTAAGGAAAAAATGTGATTGCGACCTTGGCTATCACGGTCACGACAACCTGAAAATGGCCGTAGCCAATACCTTGAAAGCATACGAATGCGGAGCCAGATTCCTCGATGCAACCATCATGGGTATCGGTCGCGGAGCTGGTAACGCCGCTTCTGAAGCTCTGGTCTGCCTACTTGAGGATCTCGGGGTTAAGACCGGCATTGATATCGGTTTACTGCTCAATATCGCCGACACATACGTCTGGCCCCTCATCAGAAACCTTTCTATGTACGACACCAAAGAAGTCGCCATGGGCTTCGGTAAAATGCATTCCAGCCATATGCCTAAAATTAGAGCGGCGAGCCAGAAATACCGGGTTGATGAAAAAGAACTCATCATGCGTATGGGGAGAATTGACCCCGTGCATATTGATGACAAAACCCTTGAAGATGTTTCCAAAGAGTTGCGCGACACCGTAAACAATGAGGAATCGCTTGAACTTATTTCGTATCCGGGCTTGGACGACAACCAGGATTCGATTGAGCTCAGTCCTGACAATCTGGATGAGTTCATCAAAGGCGTGTCAGTCACTGTCGCTAAACGCACGGCAGCAATTCCGGTTATCGAGATCATCTACACAGGCAATGAACAACAGGATTTCATTTCCGCTGAATGTTTGTGGTCTAGTGACAGGATTGTTTTTAGTCGCCTTTTTGCCGGCAACTACCAACTTCTCATGGAAACAGTAGAAAAGTTCAAAGATGTTAATTTCAAGTTTCTCATTGATCCCAAAAAACTTGATCTGGATGAGCAGACTCTCCTGCAACTGATCAACGCTCTGGGCATAGAAAGAACTTACACGATAGATTCCAAACGATTGAAAGCTGCTTTCGCGTCCAATCTTTTAAGTCATCTCGGCATCTATTCCAAAAACAAATCTCTTTTGATCTTTGGTGACGATAAAGAACTCAGCGAACACATTCTCTCATACTCTTCCTTTGATCAAATTTTTATTGTCGACCCGGAAATGCAGAAACGGGAAGGGGCTATTTTTATCCGAGACATCAACGACTGGACCCAACTCAACATAAAGGTAGACCTGATTTATCTGGCATACTCTCCCAATATCCAGACAATGGAAAAGCTGACAAAAATAATCTCTGAAGAGGGATTCATCCTTACGCCCCATAAACAATATTCCTTGAGTGGTTCAAAGCTCAAGCCTCTAAACCTTAACGCTGCATATGAGGGCGTCATTCACCAGATTCAGTTTCTGGAATCAACTTTTTAGGAGTACGGAAAATATGAATGCAATACAAACTTTACTCCAGACCTGTGCCGGGATCAAAGAAGGTGAACGGCTACTTTTAATTACCGATCCTTCTACAAAAAAAGTAGGTCAACTGATTTCCGCAGAAGCATCAAAAACCGCGCAAGCTCAATGCATCTGTATTGACGCACTGGAGGTTCATGGACAAGAACCTTCTCCAGAAGCAGCGGCCTTGATGCTGGAAAACGATGTTGTCTTCGGACTGACAAAGAAATCCCTTGCCCACACCCAGGCAAGATTTAATTTCTCTCAACAGGGTGGCCGCTACTTAAGCCTTCCAGACTATTCTCTGGAACTTCTGGAACATAAATCCCTTTGCTTTGACTTCGGCAGTCTGGCTAACGAATCCCAAAAAATTGCGGATGCTTTAGACCAAGGCTCCTATGTATCGATCAAAACCCCGTTGGGCACAGATTTCACCTGCAGCCTCAAAGGCAGGGCTGCAACTGCCTGCCCCGGAACAGCATTAGCGAAAGGAGAACTGGCTTCCCCTCCGGACGCAGAAACAAATATTGCACCTATTGAACACGAATCCCGTGGAGTCATCGTTGTTGATGCCAGTATCCCATGTGATGAACTTGGAGTACTGAAATCACCGATCACCCTGACCGTAACCGACGGTGCAATTGTTGACATTAAGGGAGAACAAGCTGAGATTCTGGAAAATCTCCTTGCGACAAAAGGCAATGCCAAATCCAGAATACTTGGAGAACTGGGCATTGGACTAAATCCTGAAGCTGAAATTTGCGGAATAATGCTTGTTGATGAAGGATGCCGGGGAACAGTCCATTTTGGATTCGGTTCAAACTCGACAATCGGCGGAACCAATGCCGCACCAACCCACATTGATATGATCGTAACTAACCCCACTGTTACAGTGGACGGTAAAAATATTATCCTCGACGGACAAATTACTATTTAAAGGAGAGTCGGAGCATGAACGCCATTTCCAAAATTAAAAATATTATTAAAAAAAACTCAGATAAGACTTTCCTGATTGATGTTTCTTCCGGTGAAGAATTCACTTATGGGGATATTCATAAGCGGGCCATATCGTTAGCTGCCGCCCTTGAAAAATCCGGACTGCAAAAGGGCTGTCCTGTTGCAGTAATGCTCCCCAACTCAATAGAACATGCTGTGCTGCTCTTTGCCTGTTTATACAAGGGCATCACTACTGTTCCCATTAACCAGACCCTGACAGCCAAAGAAATTGACACCATCCTCGCTGAGGGCAAAATCTCCGAATTTATCTATGATGCAAGTACAAATGATAAAGTAGCATCCCTTTCAGCACCGATTGAAAGGCATATACTTTTCAAAGAGCTCCTGCAGATGAATGCAGACAACTTTTCTGAAAAGGAACTTAGTTGGCTTGATGATGTTAGTGAGGATGACATCCTGACCATTATTTTCACTTCCGGAACAACAGGGACCCCTAAGGGGGTAGTTCACCGCATCAGAAACCTGATCAACAATGCGGATCTTTTTTGCAAATCTGTCGGCATTAATGGCGAAAACAGATTCTATAACAACTTGGCCATGTCTTACCTTGGCGGATATTACAACCTGCTCCTGCTTCCTTTTGTAGCCGGGTCTTCAGTTGTAGTAACAGCTCCATTTGATGCTGCCGCAGCCATGGATTTCTGGACCCCGGTTATTAAGAACAAGGTCAACACCCTCTGGCTTGTTCCTTCCATCATATCCATCATCCTTGAATTTGACAGGGCTGAGGCAGGTGCCGCTTACGCCAAAGAGAATATCATCCTCACCCTTGCAGGCACAGCTCCGCTGCTTGAAACTGTCAAGGAATCATTTGAACGCAAGTACTCCGTGGAACTTGTCCAGAACTATGGTCTTTCCGAAACCCTTTTTATCACCACCCAACTTCCCGGTGAAGCAGGAAAAAATGGTGTAGGAAAGACACTTAATGGAATTGAAATTTCCATCGAATCAGACCTCGGGGATCGCAACGGCGGCGAAATACTGGTCAGCACCCCGTACAGAATGGTTGAGTACATTAACTACAAAGAAGAAAAATCCTATGACTCCTTCTTCAGAACAGGCGATCTTGGCTATGTCAAAAACGGGGAACTGTTTATCACCGGGCGTAAGAAAGATCTGATCATCAGGTCTGGACTTAACATCAGCCCTCTGGCAATCGAAAACATCATACAACAACATGAAAAAGTTACTAAATGCGCGGTTGTCGGTATCCCGCACAGGATTAACGGCGAAGAAATAGTTGCCGTTGTCTCCTTAGAACAGGGAGCCCAGCTTAAAGATGTTGAAGCAGAATTATCCGCACTTTGCTCAGAGAATTTATCTTCTTCCAAGATTCCTTCATTTTTCTTCCAGATAGACACTTTCCCCATGAGTTCCAGCGGAAAGATAAAGAAAAATGTTTTGAAAGAAGTCGTAAACATGAAACTTAATGACTCCACTCCGACCCGTTTCATTGAAATGAAACAAAAAGAAAAGAAATATTCCTTAGGTTGCCGAGTCAGAAAGAATATTATAAGGCCTAAAAAAAAGCTCATTGATGAATTTTCAAAAATTCCGACAACAATTATCTCCGATGCCCTTAACAGACTCGGATCGGTTGAAAATTCAATTAAACCAATATCCAAAAAATCTTCATTTTGCGGACCGGCAGTAACTGCAGAGGAAGCAGAAGGAAGCAACCTGATGAACCACATCGCCCTTGACCTGCTCAAAGAAGGCGATGTTCTGGCCATCAATGGCAAGAGCGTGCAGACAAGATCATGCTGGGGCGGTTTGCAGACTCTCCGGGCAAAAGCAACTGGAGCGGCGGCTGTAATCATTGACGGCCTTGTGCGTGATGCTGAAGAGATTCAAGACTCCGAAGTTGCAATTTTTGCAAAAGGAGTTTGTCCCGGAGGCCCCACCAAAGAGCCGTTCGGACGTATTAATTACCCCATCGCATTTGGTGGCGTGGTTATCTCTCCCGGAGATATTGTACGTGGTGATTTGGACGGCATTGTCGTTATTCCCGCAAACCTTGCGGAAGAGATACTCCCGCTCTGCAAAAATATTCTTGAGCGGGAAGAAGGCTGGTTCAAGGAAGTAGCCGCAGGAAAATCCACTCTGGATGTTGTTGGAATGCGTAGCTATACCAGCAAACTGGAATTTGAATAAGATGCTATTGTCAGTATACAAAAAATATCGCGCCTACCGCTTAAAAAAAGAAGAGGTCAGGCTTAACAATAAAGCAGAAAGGTTTTCAGGCCTATTCGACCCCACGGCTCCATTCTCTTTTGCGGAATTTGCCGAATGTATCGAATCCATGGGTGTTCAGCCGTCTGATAACATTCTGCTCAGGCTTTCATCTCAGGCTATCCCATACCTGAGTGAGGGACTGATAGATTTCTACAAAAAAAGCTTCGACTATGTAGATGCCGGAGGTGGGCATATAATGAGTCTTTCGTACTCATTTGACCGCAGCCCGCTTATGTATCTTGCTCTGGACAAGGTTTTCGACCCGAAAAGTACCCCGACAACTGTCGGCCTCTGCAATGAGATTTTCAGAAGAATGGATGGGACGACGCGAAGTGCCCATCCCACTCATTCAGTTTCGGTATACGGCAAAAGAAGTAAGGAAATCACTGCAGAACACCACCTAAACCCGCATACGTATTCACTACAATCTCCTTTTTCACACCTATATAAATATGGAAAAGGGAAAGAAATAATTATCGGGCTGAACCATTCATCCACGGCACAGCACTTTATTGAAGATAAGTTCTCAATAACAGGCAAAATATCACGTCCCATAATCAACAGGATGAAAATAGACGGCAACACCGAAAATCATCTTTTTTATGCGGACAACCCTTTTGTCAAATATACAGGGTATTATAAAACAGATGATTTCCGCTCCCTGCTCATGGAAAGGGGAATGCTGAAGCAATCAGTCCTCAACGGTATTTCTGTCTATGTTTACGATTGCCCCAAACAGCACACTGATCTGCCTTCTATTTACCAGTCAGACCAGGCTCCTTTTAAACGGAAATACGCTAAAACATTTCTGCTAAACCAAATTGCAAGACCAATTGTCTTAAACATGTTTTTCAAAAATGAATCCGGACACCTAGTTCCCAAAGGCAACGTTCCGGAAAAATAAAGGTGAATATCATGGAAAAAAAGATCATGGACATTCTTAAAAAATATGGAACCGTAGGCAGCGACCATACAATAACTACTCCCTACACAGAGGTGCAGGGCTGGGATTCGATGAAACATGTCCAGTTCATTCTTGACGTTGAAGCTGAATTCAACATTAAGATGAAGCCGGAACAGCTTGTATTGGCTACCAATATCGAAAGAACAATTCGCGCAATTGAAGAATGTTAAAGGAACTGAGGCCGCCCTCAATATCCTTGATATTATTTTAGACTCCTTATACATTCTTTTTTTTAACACATTCCGGCTGCGAACTATCTTAATAAACATAAGTGAATTCGATTCAACCGCCATGTTAAAACAAATTACCCTCACAAATAATGAGTAATAACAACCAAAACACAAACGGTTTCTTCCCTGCTAAAATTTCCACCAAGGAAGCATCCGATACCGGCATGGCTATGACCCTCATCGCGCTGATTGCCGGTCTGATCATTTCTGATAGAATTTATTTTCAGGGGGCAGTTGTATTACTGCTGATAACCATGACAGTTCCCAAGATTTATAAACCAATCGCATTTTTATGGCTTGGTTTTTCAAATCTTCTAGGAACCGTGATGTCCAAGATCATACTTACTGCTACTTTTTTTCTAGTGGTAACCCCGCTTGCGTTATTCAGAAGACTCTTCAGACATGATCCAATGGCATCCCGCAAATGGAAAAAAGGTTCTGAATCAGTTTTTGTTGAACGTAACCACAAATATTCTGCTGCTGAACTTGAGCAGCCTTTTTAGGAGATATAAATGGATTTCTTAAAAGACCTCTGGGGCTTCCTTAGCGTGCGTAAAAAATTCTGGCTGCTTCCTGTTATAATCGTACTTCTCTTTTTCGGTATATTGATTGTCCTGACCAGCGGCACAGCTATTTCACCTTTTATTTACACTATCTTCTAATTAATTATGCCTGAAGCAATACTCGGAATATCAGCTTTCTACCATGACTCTGCTGCGGTACTGATCATGGATGGAGAAATCGTCGCGGCAGCACAGGAAGAGCGTTTTACCAGAATCAAGCACGACTCTGCTTTTCCGGTAAACGCAGCTAAATACGTTCTCGCTGAAGCAGGACTTACCCTGAAAGACATCACAGCTATTTCTTTCTATGATAAGCCCTATCTCAAATTTGAGCGTTTGCTTGAAACCTACAACGGTTTCGCTCCCAGCGGCGTTCAGAGCTTCCTTTCCTCCATTCCGGTCTGGATCAAGGAAAAGCTGTTTATGAGGAGAATGCTTAAAGATGAATTGGCTAAAATTGGTAAAGGAACTCCGCAGATTCTTTTCCCGGAGCACCACCTTTCCCATGCCGCCAGCGCTTTTTATCCCTCGCCTTTTGAAGATGCCGCAATCCTGACCGTTGACGGTGTCGGTGAATGGGCAACCACCACCATCTGCAAAGGAAAAGGAAAGGACATCACTGTTCTTAAAGAACTTCACTTTCCTCACTCGGTCGGGCTGCTTTACTCCGCATTTACAGCTTTCTGCGGCTTCCGGGTCAACTCCGGTGAATACAAACTCATGGGGCTAGCTCCTTACGGCAACCCTTCTGCAAAGCGTATTCAGAAGTGGAAAGAAAAGATTTACGATCAACTGATCGATGTCCGTGAAGACGGTTCCCTGCTGCTGAACATGGATTACTTCAACTATGCCACCGGCATGACCATGTTCAAAAAGGCACCATGGGAAAAACTATTCGAAATCCCGGCCAGAGAGCCTGAATCAGATATTCGTCAGGAATACATGGATCTTGCTTACACTATTCAGCAAGTCACTGAAGAACTCGTGTTCAAACTTGCAGAAACAGCTCGTGAGCTTACTGGATGCAAGAATCTGGTAATGGCCGGCGGGGTTGCACTGAACTGTGTTGCAAACGGTAAACTGCTCAGAAAGGCCACTTTTGACAACATCTGGATTCAGCCCGCTGCCGGTGACGCAGGCGGAGCTCTTGGAGCAGCTTTGGCGGCCCACCACATATGGAAAGGGCACGAACGCACTACGCACACCACAGACGCAATGAAAGGTGCATATCTTGGCCCTGAATTTTCCCGCAACGACACCCTGCGAACTGCGCGCAAGTACAATGCACCCTTCAAAGAATTTGATTCTTCCGAAGAGATGTATGCCCACGTTGCTGATCTTCTTGCTGAAGGAAATGTCGTGGGCTGGTTTCAAGGACGCATGGAATACGGTCCGCGCGCTCTGGGCGGACGTTCCATCCTAGGCGATCCACGCAATCCTGAGATGCAGAAAAAGCTCAATCTCAAGATTAAATACCGCGAAGGGTTCCGGCCTTTTGCTCCCTCGGTCAAAGAAGAAAAAATTGACAGCTGGTTTCAGCTGGACCGTCCCTCTCCATACATGCTGATTGTTGCTCCTGTAGCTAAACAGACACAGCACCCTCTGCCCGAGGGCTATGACCAGATGGAAATGTACGACCGTCTTTACGTGCAGCGTTCCACCATCCCGGCAATCACCCACGTGGACTATTCTGCGCGTATCCAGTCAGTCAGCAAAAGCACCAACCCCCGCTACTGGGGACTTATCGATACTTTCGGTAAGAATCACGGCTGTGACCTGGTTGTTAACACCAGCTTCAATGTTCGCGGAGAGCCAATTGTCTGTACACCTGAAGATGCATACACATGCTTCATGCGCACAGAGATGGACTATCTTGTCGTCGGCGACATTCTTTTCTGCAAAACAGAGCAGCCTAAATGGGATGATGACCGCGAATGGTTGAATCAGTTTGAACTTGATTAATCTCACTGCTACCAAGACAAGTTAACTTAATACGAGACGGCCGATGAAATCTTTCTTTAAGGCGCTTAAGTACCTGTTCATTTTTACTTTGATCATGGCAGTTTGCCTTGAATTGGCAAGCTATGCCTACATTCATATCCTCTCACCGAGAACCCAATTGCCTTCATATTCATGGGACAATGTAAAGGGGGCCTTCTGGCAGGATATAAACCATGAAATCGGTGTATGGCACAAGCCCAACTCAAAGTATGTACACAAAAAAACGTGCTCGGAAGTGCTGAATTCAGCCAACTCCTTTGGCATGCGCGACAAGGAAAGAAGCCTCTCTTCAAACTCAACCAGAGTGGCTGTTCTCGGCGACTCCTATATGGAAGGTTTCTATATTCCCGCCTCAAAACGGGTTTCAGATCTCCTGGAAAACAATCTTGGAATTGAATTTCTCAATTTCTCAGTAGCAGGGATAGGAACTCTTCAGGAATATCTGCTCTACAAATCCATGGTGACTAAGTTTGACCATAATGCCGTTCTGATTGGTATACTGCCGCAGAATGACCTTACGGACAATCTCAGCTCCAGCTACAGCCGTCCCTGCAGACGTCCATATCTTTCCGGGGAATATCCCAATTTTACCATTGAATATACCCAGGAGCAGCTCGGCAGCAAGGAACGCGATCCGAACAAGGAATTTTTATATGGTTTCCTGCGAGAATTCAGCTACACATATGTTGCCGCACGCAATTTTTACCATCTCTTAAAGCAAAAAAATGCAGTTCCTCAGACAGCAGCTTCGGACTTCACGCAGTCATTTTACTATGATTTTACCCAGAGACAATGGGACGGCCTGAAATTCAGTATTGAAAAACTCGCAGCTGCCGCAGACGGCAAGCCGGTACTTCTGTTCACTATCCCGAGCTACAACGACTTTCAGGCATACAAAGACGCCACTCCGCCCTTGTCTGAAAAGCTCAACAAGCTCGCCAAACAGCTTAATGTCGGATATGTGGATTTATTGCCGGAAATGGCTAACTCTGTTGAAGATCCCAGAAAGCTTTACCTTGAATGCGACTGGCACTTCAGCGAATACGGCAACTACGTGAGCACAACCATACTTGAGCCTGCAGTTCAAAACATGCTCAACAAGCTTTAAACACCCCTCAAATCATTTTTCCAACTTGAATTGGCCCGTTCTCTAGAAAACAGACGATTCGTTCTTAGAACCCTATTTCCCAATACAATTCTGATCGATGAATGATCTGAGACGTGCACCCCATTTCTTTGCAGCTTCCGGGGTCGGGTGGGCTGAATCAACGTAGTCAGCCTTGTCGGTCAGATCCTGCATATTCAAATAGCTAGTTCCGGGCAGTGAAAGAATCAGATTTATCCACTTCTTCTTTCTTTCCTGATAATCAACCCAGAAAGGTGATTTTTCGCTATGCCATTTAGGCAGGGGTAAATCAACCAGCACAAATTGCGCCCCATCTGCAGACGCCTTGTTTGCAATCCCGTAAAGCTTCTCAAACTGTTCTTCTGCTAGATCACCACCATCACGCCCAATAATTTTGGTCCAATACTCCATGGCGGCTTTCTGATACTTCTCGTTGATTAGGCCCGGCTTTAATTTCATGCCCTTGATTTTAAAATAGACCGTCTGCATCAAGGTAGAAACGTGAGATTTGAATGTATCAATCCCGGTACTGATCATGAAAAAAGGGCGCAGCATAGTTATAAGCAATTTACGAGTCGAAGCGGAATATTTTGAAATAGCAACGTCGTTTACAATCTCATAAAAGCCGAAACGCACTAGCTCATTATCAACATGAGTTAACCCTTCACCCCATGCCATTTTATCTTCGGCAAAGTTGGGGTAAACAACAGCCGTGGCAATAATAGAATTATCCAAAGACTGAGCATCCATTGCTTCTTTAGCAAGATCATATGTCCGAGACATTGCGGATATATTTGAGCCGCCCAGGCAAAGGCTGTGAACAATAATCCCATCATCCTTCGTCATCATTGCCGGCCGAAAACCGTCGCGGGCACTTGAAGAACCGATCAGCACAATATACTTTCCCGGCTGGGAAAGAGGAGCACGCCCCCAGCAGAGATTGGCCCTTGAGTTTCCGAACATGGAGTGACTGCTAACATCAAGATATGAACTGGTCGGATAGATGAAATACGACAGGCAGAATAAAAAAAGATAAATACCCGCACCGAAAAAGGCACTGATAAGAAATGCACGCAACACCCTGAACATATTAAAATGCCTCATAAACAAAAGTCGGAGCATTGTTACACTGGCTGATCACTGAATATACGAAAAAGAAAAACAATACCCCGGAGCCCAAATGCTTGAGAACAGACATGGAACAGCGTTCATTCAACATCAACTTACCAGCCACACGCATGCAAATATCCTCAGCGAGAGCATAGAAAGAAAAGCCCACTGCGATCAACACAAACGAAGCCGCAAATGCAAGCATAAAGAACTTACCGAAAATCAGAGGAGTAGCACTGCTGGGTACCCAGAGGAAAAATCCGGTCAAAGTAAAACTGGCAATAGTCAACCCGCGACACAAAGCAACATAAAACTGATTGGCCTTTAACTTTTTAACACGCTTTTTACCCAGTTTTTTGCGGGACAAATCCTGATAAAGCTTATTGATGCTGACTCCCAGACCGAGATATAAACCACAGTAGACAAAGATAATCGTGGAGCCATGCCACAGCCCAAGAACTACAAATGTTATGAAATAGGCCAGAATCCCCATCAGAATGGTGGTGCTAGGAGAACCGTATCGTGAGATCAGAAAATGCAGCAGGGGGTTAAAAATATACCTTTTAAGCCACAGTCCTAGGGTTATGTGCCATCTGGTCCAGAAGTCGATAAAATTAGTGGCCTTAAATGGCTTATTAAAGTTTTCCGGCATGCGGATGCCGCAAAGTCTGGCAAATGCGCAGACAATATCCATATACCCAGAAAAATTAAGATAAAGGTATACGATATAGACAAAAGAGGTAACCGAAAAAATAGCCACAAAAACAATAAAATTGTACCCATGCACACCCATCAATGAATTCAGGTTAAGATACCTTGATACACTGTCATAAAGTATGGGGGCAATGCCGTAGACCTTGATAAACCCTACAAATAAACGATTGAATGTGTCCCGAAGTTCCTCATCATCCAACCTGTAATTGCCTAGGTCACTAAAATCACGCTCGAAATCGGAATAATATTGAATCGGTCCGGAGACAAGCGCGGTAAAATTGGTCGTGTAGTTAAAATACGAACTAAGGGGAAGTGGCCGCTCTATTGTTCCATAATACCTTTCCATACAAAGATGCAGTATGCGCAGAACAACATAAGAAAGCCCCACGGCAGCATAGACAAAAGGAAGGGCTGGAATAAAGCTGACAAAAACGTATTTCTTAACATAACAGAAAAAAGTCAATATCGCTGCGATGGCAAATAAATACAGAGAATAGGACTTTCCTGATATGCATCTTTGGACAAAAAAACCACCAGCAAAAAGCATTGTCCAGGGGACAATGCTTTCGAATGAATCAAAAAAACTGGCTAAAAACAAGATGTTTGCAGATGTCCACAGAAGTTGTCTGTAATAATTACTCTTTGAAGCATGGAACAGCAGAATAAAAACAGTAATAAAACAGAGAAACCCAAGTGACAAAAATTGCAAAACTCGGACCCCCGTTAAGCTTCAATCTTTTCCATGATAATGCCGACCATCTCGCCTACGTTGGCCAGCTTCTCAATTTCAGAAGATTTCCATTTAAATGCAAATTCCTTCTCAATGGAAACAAGCAGGGTAATGTGCATCAGAGAATCCCACTCATCGATGTCATCAGCAACAGTTTCGGGGGTAACAGTGATCTCGTCATCATCGAAAACCTGCTGGAAGATATCATTAATTTTCTGATAAATTTCTTGTTCAGTCATTTTAAAAAAAACTCCGTTTTTAATATTCAGCTACACTTTGAATAAAAGTATCAAATGGCTTTGCAGCTTCAGCATCAAGATTGAAGCGAACTTCCTCATCTGAATCACTTAACAATTCAAATCCCAATTTAGGATACAGATCCTTGACGATTATATTTTTCCGTGTGGGCCTGTAACAGCCTATAATATTGGGACGGGAAAACTTCTTACAAGTCTCAAGCATGTCATTAAAAACAAACTGCTCCATTCCCCGCGAAAGCACTCTACAACTCATAACAAAAGTGTCAACAATAAATGATTTCTCCCCGTCTTTCTTAAGTATGTAGAAAGAGATCAAACCATTATCGCTGAACTTATCCCTCATCTTAAAGCAACGGCAGACATAATCATCGCTCTCGGACATTGAGGTAACTTCCGGCTCTGAATAGCGGGTTGTCGTCAGGTGAAACTGGTTACTCTTATTCACGAGCTGTGAAATTCGAGGGATAGTAAATTTATCGAAATCACTTGAGACAGCTTGCATCTCCAATGACTTCAAAAAATCATCCACATTGGAAGGAGAGGTTTTCTCAATAGTTTTCAACTGAGCATTTGCTTTATACTGATTGGCTCTGTTGACATCTTCATTGGAAAACAAGGTTGTTTCAAACAAAGACATTTCGTCCAGAGTCCGGATATACAGGGAGGGGTCTTCAGGCAATTCAGGCACAGTAACTTCAGGAATGCGCTGGCGAACGATTTCCCGCTCCGCGGGGTTGTCGTCAACAAATACCATTGAATCAAGACCGATGTTCAAGACATCTGCAATTGCCTCAATATTGCTGGCCTTATTCTCCCAATTGGCAACAAATACTGCAATATCATTCAACTTCAGCTGCATATCAGGGTGTTTCTCAAACGGAAGCTTAGCGGCAGTCTCTTCGTTTTTACTACAAACAGCCAGTATTATTCCCCGCTCTTTAAGGGAAAGAATGTACTTCTGAAAATCAACATAAGCTTCACCTTCATTGCCCATACCCAGGCGGATTCCGGAAACTCCATCGTCACCGATAACTCCGCCCCACAAGGTATTGTCCAAATCCAGCACAACACACTTCTTCGCAGCACCCCTAAGGCTGGCAATCAACTTTGCGCCTTTATCGGCAACATGGGGCAACAGTTCGAAAGAAAAAGGAAACTTTGAATGATACCACAACCTTTCGTCAAACCATTCTCGCTTGCCAAAATATGAAGAGAGATAGTCTAAATCAAAAAGAGTCATACCATCTTGCAATGCCTCAGCAAGTGCGACGTTGAAAGCCCGGAGAAAATTCTGATCCGACCACTCAACACAACCTTCGTAGTTTCCGAAAGTTCTCGGAAGCGGGGTATCAGCGTTGTTCTGGATGATATAAGCGCTGGAATTTGCCTTGATTGCCGCCCAAAGGTCTGAATACCTTGCAACAGCATTTTCAACCCTACCGACAGCACAAGCTTTGTCACTGCAAACGCTATCATAGAAAAACGCATCTTTATAATTGGAAAAAATCCAAACGATATCAGGATTGAACTTATAAAGCTCATCTTCTGGATTAAGCAGGGTC
The DNA here is from genome assembly GCF_963666665.1 of Maridesulfovibrio sp. NCBI lineage: Bacteria > Pseudomonadati > Thermodesulfobacteriota > Desulfovibrionia > Desulfovibrionales > Desulfovibrionaceae > Maridesulfovibrio > Maridesulfovibrio sp. The sequence goes on along the minus strand of NZ_OY762999.1, from coordinate 3,592,812 downwards.
TGCTGTACGGTATTGAATTCCGCAAGATAAATCTCGGAATTAAAGCCATTCAAACCGAGCTGAAATTTTAAATGGTCAGTGAAAAAATCAATTGTGGAAGTCGAAACCAACGCAATCTTGATCTTCGGGAGTTCTTGATTTGCAGAGTATAACGAGTTGCCCAATTTGGTCAGGCGATTTATCTGCACAAAACTGAGCTTCTGGTCAGCAATTTTCTTCATCTCTGCATGTGCCAGATTAAAATCATCTGCACTAACAGCGTTTTTAATGATTTTAAAAGATTCCTTAAAATCAATAGATCCCATTTTCACTCCCGCGCTTCATCTTCAAAAGATGCGACAAAACAGCCCTCATAGGGCGAACTAATTAACCTTATAGACGATGCAGATATAGTAAAATTTCATCTGCAAAGCAAGAATTCACGCCCGTGTACGCGTAAGTAAAAACAGTAAGCTATTTAGTAAGTAAAGCCGCGTAATTGACCAGTTCTTTTCTGGACTTCCACTCTTCTTCAGGCCTGTCGCTCAAAGCAAGAGCCAAATCATCCACAATGCGAAAACCGCAGCTCTCAAGCTGATCCCTGATAGCGGCAACTCCATCATAAAGATACACATGATCAATTGCCGGACAGTTGGCACAGGTAGTCACAAACAAATAGCCGTCATCAATTAGTACTGAATGCAATTTTTTTAAAATATGACTTGGATCATCTACATGCTCAAGCACTTCGCCCATAACAATAAAATCATAGGAACTATCTGCCATTTCATGAACATCTTTACACTCAAGCCTATACTTTGCCTGATCACCGTAAAATGAGTCTAAGACATCGCGAGTAATTTTAATTGAGGCAGGGCTTATATCAACTGCAGTAATATCTGCATTGGGCATTTTCTCAATACTGTGCGCTAAATACAAACCATGCCCTGGACCGATCTCCAAGTATCTGGATATTGAATTTTTAATTTTATCACATTGCTTGAGATAAAAGGAAAACATCTCATAATGGTTTGGCCAAAGAAACTGAGACAAAGCCAACCCATAGATATAACCGGCCATCTTTTGATCTTGGCTGTATACATTTTTAAAAGCCTCGGCAGAGCTGTATGAGCTGTATGAGCCTGTCCTTATAAAATTGATTGTCTCCATTCGGATATCGTCACAGACAGACAGGTACGAATCAACAGCGTGCCCAATATCCTTGTTTTCTTTGCGCAATGCATTCTGCAAGGCAGAAAGAAATGTTTCAGCCCTTTCCCAATATTGGTCGTCCTGCTCATCAAGAAATTTGAGAGCCTTGCTCTGAAAGGGACTTTTTTCCCTAACCTGATCAACTACCGTGCAAAAAAGAGACATAATGACTCCAATGGACCATATATTTAAATCATGAACAGCAACACTTATGCATCAAAGACAAAATCAACTTTTAGATAACTTTGAGGTAAAACCAACCTGAATCAAAGCCCTGCAATAAATATTGCTCTCGGAGTCCTGCGCCGTGCCTTTCAAAACAATCGTTTTAGTTGCAGCAGAAACAGTCGTTACTACAATATTAAAATTTATATCTGCAGGAGGATACACTGGAGACAGAAAACTTAACTTGACAGATTGCAAAAGAGCATTTTCTCCGGGAATCAGCATACCTACCGCTCTAGAAAAAAAGAGCATGAAAATACCGCCATGGGCTACCCTGCCCTCAAATCCCCTTTCTTGCGCGAACTCAGAACTCATATGCAATGGAGAAAAATCTCCGCTATACTCTGCGAAAAAATCCACCAACTGCTCAGTTATACATGCGCTGAAATTAAACTCATCGTCTTCAGAAATATCGTCCACAGTCAGTTTTGCTGCATAAATATCAGACATGCTGCCTCTCTTGTATTAATCAAGTATGCCTACTGAGCACTCATACCGCCATCAATGACCAAATCTGTTCCCGTAATTTTAGATGCTGCATCGGAAAGCAGAAAAGCACACCCCGAAGAAATATCATCGGCTGAAAGCATGCCAAGAGGATAAGCGGCCTCATTTTCAGTAATCCAAGCCTCAGGCATAGCTTTAAGCATTTCCTGAGTCATAGGTGTATCCTTAACCATGCCCGGAGAAATGGTATTAACCCTTATTTTATTCGGAGCAAGTTCCATGGCAAGGGACTTTGCACCGGAATGAACCGCGCCCTTTGAAGCTGCATAAGCGACCTGACCACGGACTCCGCAATGACTAACTACAGATGAAATAAAAACAAAGCTCGCACTTGCCTTATTGATATACTTTTTCTTTGAAATGACTCTCGCAGCTTCAAACCCATACAATGCGTTTACTTCAAAATTCTCTTTGAAAAAATCGGCATCGCTCATGCGAAAAGCTAGCAGTTTACTGATTCCAGCGGAATGGATAAATCCGTCAATACGACCTGAACTCTCAACGGCAGCTTTCACAGCCTCTTCGAGCTTTTCCACCTCTTCATTGCTGTGGTCAAAACAAAGATGCCCCTCACCTGCAAGGCTAGATGCTGTTACTTCCAGCTCATATCTATTCCGGCCAAAAAGAGTAAGTGTTGCCCCAAGATTGGCACACATGACGGCACAAGATCTTCCAATCCCTGAAGAAGCACCAGTTATAACTACATGCTTACCACCTAAAGAATAAAGGCTCTCAATGTCATGACGCATGATTAAATCCTGCACATTTGTAAAAAGTTCAAACAGCTATATACAAATTAGTCTCATGGTCACCCGTGGCAAAATTCCCAATGCCTTGAAGGGTGTCCACAAGACTGATATTTTGACTTACTTATGTAAGAATTTCTTAGATCTTTGCACACCTGCAACCATGCTTGCCTTCGACAATTTCAAGAGCAAGTCGCAGTGATTCGAGACCATCTTCGCCAGTAACAAGCGGAGTTGAGTTATCTTCACAACATTTTATGAAAGACTCAATTTCAACGCGCAGAGGCTCTCTCTTTTCAACACGGAATCGAGTAAAATCACCTTCTGCAACTCCGAATTTAGCCTTGAACCAATCACTTTGGTTCTCATTCTGCTCAGCTGCATAGTTAGAGTTAAAAGTCAGGTTCTGGTTCAGATAATCAACGGTAAACATACCGTTTTCACCAGTGACTGAAATTTCACGAATTTTGGTCGGGGTAACCCAGTTTACATCAAGGATACCAAGAATCTCATTATCAAACCTCAAAAGACCGAATACGATATCTTCGTTAGCAGTATTCATAACTCTTGAAATCTCGGCTGTCATAGAGTGAACTTCTGCCTGAGCAATATAGCGCATCATATCAAGTTCGTGGGTGGCGAGATCACTTGCCACACCTACATCTGTGATACGTCCTGGATAAGGAGACTGGCGTCTTGAATGGATAGTAAAAATGCGTCCCAGTTGACCATCAGCAAGTCTCTGTTTTAGCTGAGTCACAGCAGGGTTAAAACGTTCGATGTGTCCTACTTTCAGAACACAGCCGACTTCCTTGGCCTTAGCAATCATCTCTCTAGCCTGTTCTACAGTCTTTGCGATCGGTTTCTCGACCATAACGTGAATACCGGCATCAAGACAATCCATGGTTGCCTGATGGTGAAAAGAAGTAGGAAGAGCGATTGTTACAGCCTCAGGCTTTTCTTTTTCAATCATTTCTCTGTAGTCAGTATATGCACGGCCTCCGTAAAGAGCACAGAGACGATCAGTCTGAGCGGTATCATGGTCAACCACTCCTACAAGTTCAGAATTATTGATATCTGAATAAAGCCTAACGTGATGCTGACCCATTGCGCCAGTACCGATAACTGCTGTTTTCATTTGTATTTCCTTATTTTCAAATTTAAATTAGATCTTTGTTTAATTTGGTTGATCTGTAAAATATCATTTCAGTAAGTATTTATATACAAAAGAGACTTACCAAGTGACATAAATTCGAACAATACAATTGCTTGTAAATGTCAACCTTGCCTTCGAAGGCAGGAATTCGGTAAACTTTTCAAAAGTCCATAAATCAGAAATTTAAGATGAGCAACTTTAATTAATACTCCAAACTTCGCAGCAGTCATACGTTTTAAATTCAGCAAAAATACAGTCGTAAATAAAAAAGGGAGCCAACTCTTTGAGTCGGCTCCCAATATTTCGCTATTTAGATCTTTAGATCTAAAGAACTAATACTTACTTCTTGAAACGGCTACGTACAACAGCAACCAGAGGAGCAAGCATAAGGAGCAGCCATTCCAGACCGAAGCCAGCTGCGGGGTTGAATACACAACCGGAAGAGCTGGAGCTGGAATCCATAACACCCAGAACGATGGGGTCACCGAATTCACGAGTCTGAGAACGGTAGTCGTAGTCACCGTTATCTTTGATTACGTAGTTGATGTAGTAATCAGTTGCGGGAACCAGGTAAGAATCAGAAGCAAGGTAACCATCACCAACTGCGGTAGAAATCCACCATGCACCGTCAGTGCTCATGGTAGGCTCGGAAGCGTAGTTGAAGGTTCTTACAGTCTTATCAACGGTGGGGAAGATCTTGTACAGAGCAAGAGTGTCAATTCTGTTACCCACGCCGGAGAAAGGAGCCTGGAAGGTGTAGTAGATGTCACCTTTCTGAGCGCCCATACCATTCCAAGTAGCGTTGAAACCAATAGCGCCGGTCAGGGGAATGAAGTTAGAAGGCACGCTGGTGAATGCAGTTCTAAGAGCCTGGCCAGTGTAATCGGTGTTGTTACGTGCGATGTTAGTCCAAGCAGCGATAGTTGCGTTGTTCTGGTATGCAGCGTTAGCACCCTGAATGTTAGCAACTACAGCAGAGTTGGGGATCATTACAGCGATGTTGTAAGATGCCTTTTCACTATCCCAAGCGCTCTGGTAGATACCAACAGCGTAAGACTTGTCAGCGGACTGCTTGCCATAGAAGTTACCAGCAAGAGCAGAAGCAGCGGAAGTCAGAGTCATGTTGGACTGAGTCAGTTTGAAGTGGTTGGTATCAGGAGTATCTGCAACAGCAACGGTGTAGCCGTTCAGGCTGTCAGTGCGCTGTTTGAAAACAAGACCGGTAGCGGAAACGGAGTTACCAGTGATAGCCATGGAGTTGTCAAACTGCATATCCATGATACCCATGGTTGCGTTACCAGCAGCTTTATCAATACCGAGACCTGCGTAAACAGTTTTGAAACCACGGTTATTGAGGTCGCCAGTGGAGATGCCAACACCATTCTTGATCATGATAACAAAATGCTTGTAGGAAGGCTCTACAGCGTAACCAGAGATCAGGTTACGATCGTAGTTGATAGTAGCATTCTCAACCAGGTCAAGATAACCTTTGTACTTAAGGGACATCTCGAGGTTGTTGTTATCGGTAGTAGCGTTGTAAGTGATCCAGGAAGAAGTCTGGTCGGTCAGAGTACCGGCAGAATCGTACTTAGCGTACTTAACCTGAGCGTTGTCAGTACCGGGAGCTGAGTTAAGTTTAACCTGACCTACCATGTAGTAAGGTCTGTTAGTGCCAAACTCAACACCAACTGCGTAGAGGTCCCAAGTGTTGTCAGAAGAGAACACGTTAGTACCTTCAAAGGAACCGTTTACGAAACCGAGTGCGAAGTTAGCACCAACGATATCGTCGTTTGCTGTCTGAGTACCAGTACCCCAAGTGGAGTTGCTGATACCTGCCATCAAGCCGTTGGACGGAGTGGTGGCGAAGTAGTAAGGATTGGGAAGGAATTCAGCTTTGGTAGAAGTTGAGGAAGAACCGTTAACCTGACCAATCTGAGTCAGACCGTTGATGCTCTGGTAGGCAACGTTGTAGTTGATCTGAGTGGTGTTACCATCGGTGGTGTTACTCTGAGTGTAAGCTGCAATAGTACCATCAGTGTCGTTGTTTACGCCAAATTCACCCCAAAGGGATGCGTTACCGTCAATCTTAGCGTCACCACCTTTGACGGTGTATGCCTGCACGTGTGTGGTGTTGAAGGTTACGAAAGTAGAGTTGTGGGAGTCGCCGCCGATAGCAGAGATACTTGCGTTGACGTTGAATCCTGTAAAGAATCTTGCGTTGGAGCCGTTCAGGCTAGCAGGAAAGATTCCGTCTACAGCCCATGCGCTGGAAGCAGCCAGCATCATCAATACTGTAAAGAGAACTGTAATTTTTTTCATTTGAAAAAATCTCCTTAAAATAAACTGTTAAATGGCAAGGAAGCAAAAAACCCTGTGTTTTCCGCAATTTGCCACATTATTGTGAAAGAATATACACGTTGAAAGCCAAGAACTCAACCACTTTTTTATTTTAATTACAAAACTTCGTAGATGCGTACATTTGGGAATCCTTCATAAACCAGCTTAAAATTACCGGCGATCGCGGGATCTTTTGGGTCTGTAAGCAGCAACCGAATAAGCATACTCTGGTAAGCAAACGAATCTACGAAAAACCCCTGACTGACAGGATGGTTATACAATAAGGCTGGGCCAATATTTCCAGGATAGCCTTGAGCCTTCATCCCTTGATAATCAAGAATATTATATGCTGAGACCTTAAGTGGACGCTGATTTTTAACAGTTACCACACCCTTAACATAGTCAATGTCAAAAGCATTATTTATTGTCAGCACCTCGGGATGAACCCCACTTCCATTAACTATATTCCACGACCCATAGTACAGGATCCAGTATGCCAATCTTATATTTTCCCAGCTGGCAACAATATACTGTTTAGGAGCTTTAGCTAATTCGTACTTATGGGTTCCTAAAGACTTAAGAAACCCATACACCTCCAAAGCAGATTTATCCTTCCAGACAAGACTGGGATTATTGCCATTTAAAGCAGAATATTTCATCAGCTGATTTGCCTGAAAAGGCGAGGAAGTAGTATATGCAAGAGCTAACGGTAGCAGCACATTGCCTGCATGATTCCCGCCATCAGCAAATGAATGCTTGCCGGTATAGTATTTTGTTGCATACCCCCAATCCCACCAGGTCCAGACCGTAGCGTCTTCCGGCATAATTGGCCCTGTCTTGATTAAAGCCTGAGCATGATACTTACCCATGATAGGCGTGACGGGAACACCGTTATAAAGGGGAGTCACATGCCACACCAAGGTTCCAGCAAAAAGGACACAAACACAGGCTTTCACAAGCTCATGGCTAGATTTCAGATTAATCTTATCGATAATCAGACAAGAGACATACCCCATGGCAAGACCAAGGGGGGCTCCGGAGAACATTGTGAAACGGCCGCCGATTTTTACAGCAGCAAACATAAGAAGATAAAAAGGGAAAAGATAAATTGCTTCAGGACGTAAAAGAAAAAGGAATAGGCCAGCTATCGTAGCAAACCACCAAAGAACCTCACTGCCTGTGGCCGTATCAATGATAGTTTGTAAAGGTACGTTCTGAGCCTCAATGACACTTTGGGCGATACCAGGATAAATTGGCCCCTGAATGGCACCAGCGTTATCTGCTGCAGGCTTAAGATAGGCTACAACTTTACTTGAAATAAAACTGAAAATAAAAGCCCAAATACCACTTAATGCAAATATCGCAACGATCGCAGCAAGATTAATCCATAAATTGCTTATATACTTTTTATTATCTGTCGTACTTATTTGATAGAAGACAAAGGCCATCACCACTGACAGCAAAACCCCCGTATACCCTAAAAATGCTGCCAAAGAGAATAATACTATTCCATTCAACAAAATTCCCTGATTCTTCCTTTTTGCACACAGCAAAACCAAGAAAACTGAAACGAAGAGTGTGAAGACACTAAATGTTTGAACATCGGAATGCCAAAACTTACCCCATGTTCCAAGCGCTCCAGCGACCACCGGAAAAAAATAGTCGAGCAGAGTAGGAACAAATTCCTTTTCTTCGCCAGCTAAAGGAATCCATCTTTTCCGAATCCCTTGCTTAATCCAACAGACGATAAGCAATGAAATCAAGAGCGGAAAAAAAAGAGTTATAATATCAGTATCATAATATGAAAGCCGCGTTCTCAAATAGTAGGCAGGTATTGAAGTAGCATATACTGCCCCTAAAAGACCGACCCATCTACCTCCGAGGAGCATTCCCCAGCCAAAAGCTGCTATTGCGCAGAAACCCGAAAAAACAGCCGGCAGCCAAAAAGCAATGTTCCCGATTTGAATTCCAGTTACAGTATTCAATACACGCAACATTCCCGACATAGGATTATTGGCAGCAGAGCCAACCCCTTTGGCCCCAGCCATCCACGAATAAGCATCATGAGTACCCATGATATATTCGCCATTGACCATGTATGCAGGATTGTCCCACTTTGGCAGCTCAATGGCCCGCAAACCAAAAGCGATACTAAAACAAATCAAAGCAAAAAGGAGAAAAATCTTCCAATTAGAGAACCATTCCGGCTTACGGAAATACTCACGCGTATTCATATTTATGTCCTGTAAAATTTAATTCGGCAGTAATAGAAGCCAGCCGACCTAAAGCTTGGTAACCCTGACAACTTCTTCAAGGGTCGTCACCCCCTCTCTGACAAGTCGGATACCATGGTCGACCATAGTTTCACGGCCCATTTCCTTAGCGTAAGCCTTTATCTGGTCTGAAGAGGCAACTTCCATAATCAGACCGCGCATATCTTCCGTGACAGGAATAAGCTCATAAACACCGCGTCTTCCATTGAAACCTGTGAAATTGCAATGCTCACAACCTGCTCCAGCTGTCTGTATAGAAGGCAAAGCTTCAATTTCCTCAAATAGCTTCTGGGTATTCTCGGAGACCTCAACAGTTCTAGAGCAATGCTTACAATTAACGCGAACCAAACGCTGTCCAAGCACAAGAGAGAGTGAAGATGCCAGCAGAAAAGGTTCTATACCCATATCAAGCATCCTGGTGACTGCTGTTGCAGCATCGTTAGTATGCAGAGTGGAAAGAACAAGGTGACCGGTAAGTGAAGCCTGAACCGCTGTACTTGCAGTTTCCTGATCTCGTATTTCACCGACAAGGATAATATCTGGATCCTGCCTGAGGAAGGAACGGATAGTGGTGGCAAAAGTCATGCCGGCAGCCTTGTTGACCTGAACCTGATTGACCCCTGAAAGCTGGTATTCAACAGGATCTTCAACGGTGACAATGTTCTTATCATCACGAGGGAGTTCACTTAATCCTGCATAGAGACTGGTAGTTTTACCGGAACCGGTAGGACCGGTAACAAGTACGATACCATGGGGCTGGGCGAGAACCTTCCGAAAAAGTTCAAGGTCAGGTCCTTTAAGACCTAACTCTTCGAGATTAAGGATATTTTTAGAACGGTCCAAAACACGCAAAACTGCTTTTTCACCGCTCATGGTAGGAATAGTAGAAACACGGACATCAACTTCTTTCTGTCCGAGCTTAAGAAAAATACGGCCATCCTGAGGCTTGCGACTTTCAGCAACATCCATCTCACCCATAACTTTGATACGGGCGATGACCGTAGGCTGTAGTCCTTTATCAAGACGTTTTACTGCTTTCAACACACCATCCTGCCGATAGCGGACGACAAAACCGTTACCCTGTCCTTCGAAATGAATATCACTGGCTCCGGTAGAAATAGCCTGATGCAAGGTCTTGTTCACCAACCGGACAATAGGAGCATCATCATGCGACCATCCCAACAGATCCTGACCATCTTCACCGCCAGCATCATCAGAGTCAGATTCAATGGCACTCTCTTCTTCCCAGACAGTCAGTGCCTGCTCGAGCAGTGGGAAAAATTCTTCTTCAGACACAATCTCTGAAACAATATTCTTACCCAACTTCCAGGCCAAAAAATCTGCCATAGGCAGAGATGCTTCATTCTGAAGGAGCACCTTTATTTGCTTATCCCGGACTTCAACAGGTATAAACTCATTCCGCTGAGGAAAGGTCAAAAAGATATCCACAACTTCACGTGGAACTAAATTGAGATCATATATATTACTCAAGGATACGCCCTATAAGCCGTCTGACAGGGAAGAAGTTGCATCGCCGCTTTTTTTAGAATCACTTCCGATGGTATTAAATTCTTCATCAATGAAATTACTAACTCGATTACGTTGATTTCTGTACTTGTCCATCTTGGCTTTACTTAAGGCTTCAAGCCCTTCGGTTGTCTGAATAATACGTGCTGAAAGAAAAACCATCAGAGTATTCTTGGTGCCACTGTTGCTGGTTGTCTTGAAAAGCCAACCCAACAAAGGCAAATCTGAAAGATAGGGAACACCTGCTTCAGTGCGGGTATGGTCAGCTCTGATCAAGCCACCGATAACCATTGTCGAACCATCAGCCAGAAGCACTGTAGTATCGGTCTTACGATCGTTAGTAATCGGAAGTTCTGTCGTACTGGCTTCAGAAACAGTATTGTAAGTTTGGAATACCTTGAGCTTGACCAGCCCGTCTTCACGATTGATCCTCGGGGTAATCTTAAGCTTGATACCAACATCTTTATATTCGTAGGTAGAAACAACAGCATCACCGCTGGTTGTACTCTGACCGGTTTTATACGGTCTGTTCTGACCGACAAAGATCTCAGCTTCAGCATTGTCCAGAGTCATGATCTGGGGAGCGGATATGAGGTTAAAATCTGTGGCCGACTTGGTAAAGTTTACCAAGGCCCCGATAGTGGGAAAACTCTTACCTGCATAAGAAATAGTATCACCCAGCACCCCCATGGAATAGCCACCTGGGACACTGGAAGGGTTGGCAGCATAGGTGGAAAGGTTACTATCTTTTGTTTTAGTATACCCCAAAGTGGCGACACTGCCACCCAGGTCAATGCCACCCTGCCATTCAACTCCGAATTCCTTGGCATGATCCAAGGTGGTTTCAAGAACAAGGGCTTCAATATAAACCTGATCCTGAGCCTGATCCAACTGCTCAACAAAGTTATCAATCTGCGGCAATTGATCCGCACTAGCCATTACGATCAAAGTATTTGTTGTTTCATCTGCAGAGACTTGAATGTCGTCAGACCCACTGGAAGATGAAGTAGAGGACTTAGTAGACTTGGATGAATCACTGGTATCAGATTGAGAATTACTGCCCTCAGATTTACTGGAAGCGGGAATACCTCCCCCAGTAACAAGGCTTTTCAAAACATCACCGGCCACAACAGCTTCAATATTGTGGAGTCTGTAAATTTTCATCTTCGAATAGGCGTCGCTGCCCTTATCAAGCTTGGAAATAAGTCTTTTAATGGTTTTAATCTGATCGTTGCTTCCTGAAACAAGTAAACTATTAGCCCAGTCCAAAGATTCTATGACCGGGGGAGTTCCGGTTTTACCGGCTGTCGATAATTTTTTATAAAAAGAAGTCAGTTTAGTAGCCACAGTTTTAGCACTGGACTTATCCAACTCAATTAAAGCCAACTCCTGCTCAGCGCCCGCCCTTTTCAAAATACCAAGCAGTTTTTTCATTTTATTAACATTGCTCTGTAAATCCCGGACCATAACGGCATCAGCCATAGGAACAGGTGTTACCTGCCCGATACGAGAAGCCACCTGCGTCAGAACAGTTTGAACCTTAGCCGGATCCATTTTTCCTTCCAGCTGAAAAACAGAAGTGATTATCTCTTCACCATTTCCCTCTGAGGGTGAAGCCTTGATGTCTGGAGAAATAAGCTTTGCATCACGCATGGGCAAAACATAGGTCACGTTATCCCTGGTAACCGCATGAAACCCAGCCCCACTCAAAACTTCCTGAAAAACAGCCATCAGTTCAGGTTCAGTGAGAGACTGTCCAGCATAAATGCTGATATGGGAACCGGGCAAGGCTCCCTTCTGAAAAACAATATTTCTACCGGTGTAGCGACCGACAAATTTAATAAATTCTACCAGAGAGATACTTTCAAGGTTGGCATGGACTCCTTCGCCTCCTTCTGGCTGTGCCGTAGCGGCAGAAACCATAAGAACCATTGACAAAACAAGTCCCACAACAAATTTACATAATTTATTCAGCATATTCAACGCCATAAGCTCCGCCGGTTATCCGGTAAGAATCATTTTTTATCTGTATAGGATTCTCTGCTATCCAGCCGACAATCCTTAAATTCTAACAATTATAAAGTTCTATTCCAGCAAACATCCTACACTTGCAAAAGCCAGTCAAGTTTTCTCAGCTCCATCCAAGATTACATAAACTGATAAAACAAAAATGCATTGTAGGCAAAGTGGATAAGAGTCGCGGAAACCAAACTCCTATATCTCTGCCATATATAGCCGAAGACAAGTGACGGAAAAAAAGTCAGTAAAGCCCAATGGGGAGGCTGATGAATCAAGTGTACACACGCAAAAGTCAACGATGCCAGAAAGTTAGCAAGACTAAGCGGCCCCAATCTCCATTGATACTTTAACAGGCGATCAATTCCTTCCTGCAGCAAAAACCTGAAAAAAAACTCCTCAAATAAAGCTTTCAAGAACAACAGATTCAAAGAAAGTTGAAGATCCGGCTCAGGAACGTATAGGCCTACAAAACCGAAAGAAAGAAATAAATAGAAGACCGGATCAGTTAAGCTGACCGCCCCCCATTTGAACTGACACCAAATCCCTTTCAAAATTCTGTTTACGAAAAAATCATAAACCATACGCTTTGTTATCTACCCATTTATTCAATTATTAAAGCACTTGAAAAGGACTATACCGAACATCCCACTCAAGAGAATCCCCTTGTAGCAGGTTTACACTCTATCTAAAACCCTTAAAAGAACATCTTCCGGCATTACTTTAGTCAGACAGGCCAAATCACCGCGTTCACATTTCTCCCTACCGCAAGGCTCGCACTCAATACCAGCGACAACTTCCTCGTGTTCCGGTGAAGGGAAAACCCAACTTCCGGATGAACCGGGCATGACAATACTTTGTGTGCCGACGGCAACAGCAAAATGCCTCGGAGCAGAACAGTTCCCAATATGAAGAATAGCCCGTTCAATCAAAGCGGCCATAATTCTCAAAGAACCGGGTTTCTCAACCATGACACACTTATCGGCAACTCCGGACTCTTCCCTTACCTTAAGTGCTACATCTTTTTCGCCGGGCCCATAAAGCAGAAAAAATTTAAAATTAGGACGCTTCTCCGCAATTAAACGGATCAACTTTCCATAATACTCTTCCGGCCATTTACGGGTATGCCTTCTATGGGATGCATCAATTGTAATCAAAGGTTCATCATCGGCTACACCAAGGGAATCGAGACAGGCCTTTGCTTCGGCTCGTTCTTCATCAGAAACAAAAATCATCGGCCGCTCGGAATTCCAGTCAATACCAAGAGGCTTAAGCACTCCAGCCTTATACATGGCAGCGTATCCATCCGGGATAGATTGAGGCCAATTGGTATACAGCCAACGGTTATACCACGGCGGCATCTCGGCAAGTTTAACCGGAGCATCACTGAACAGAACAACCCACCGACAACGGGGAAGCTGCTGAAAATCGACAATAAGGTCATATCCGGCCCGCCCCACTTTCCAGTAAAATGCCAAGGCCTTTATTGGATTACGAAGTTTCTTTTTATCAATAGCCCAGACATGGCTGACTGCCGGATTATTATCAAATACTTGCGTACACTTGTCCTCTGTCAGGACATGAATTTCAGCATCAGGATATTTTTTATGGAGAAGTGAAACAGAAGGAGTAGCCAACACAACATCGCCAATCTGGCGCAACTGACAAACAAGTATTTTCTTAGGATTAATTGATGATATATCTTTCACTTTAAAAAGCTCACAAATCTTGTTTCAAACGATCATGACTGCCGAAAGGCACGGAAATAAAGCATACCCACCCTATAAAGTCCAGACTAAGTAAACAGAAAATAACGACCGCCCCCTAAATACTCACAGCCTGCCTGCAAGTAAACCAGCCCGCAGTCCCGGTCAAGTTCCAGCCTCAATACATGCCTTCTAAAATCAACTTTGACAAAAACAACACAGATCAATTAGATTGAAACTAAATATATTTTCACAACCATTACACTTAATAACACGGGAGAAATCATGAAAAGAAGAACTCTGTATCTAGCAACTCTGCTCTTAATAATTTTTGCTTTCCCCCAGACAGGTCTTTCCACAGATACAAAGATGAAAGACACTATACTTCAATTAGATTATACTCCGATCGACATTGATATCCCCCCATGTCCTGTAAAAATAGCGGTTGTTAAATTCACAGAAAGCAAGCCCATTAAAGAAATAGGTCAAAGCAAACTTTTCACCTACTACCCTTCAGTGGACATTGGAACCTGGATGGGGCAATCGCTCTACAAACAACTCAAGGCTGAAGGTCTTGATGTGGAATATTTCGAAACCATGGACGAAGCGGGAGACCTTTTTATCATTACCGGTATTGCCAACAAGGTATACATTAACCGGCCCGGCCAGCTTGAAATGAACTACAAGGTCCGTCTGGACGGTATGGTCACCAAAAGCAACAAGCTGCTTTTCGCCAAAAACTATATATCCAAGCAAAAAAAAGACATGACCAACACCGGCGATAATGCAGGCAAGCTTATGGCCGGACTTCATGACATTTTCACACTATTCCTTCCAACAGCAATTAAAACGGTCAACGAAAGCCAATAATCACCTGTATAACAAACACCGACCATACCTGTCCGGTGTATCTTTGATACGCCGGACATTTTATATACACCTAAGAAGGTATATTATTTTACCCTGCAAGCTTGCATAGCGCATAAAATCTCGCTATTAGAACCATCCCCGGACTATCACTTATCCGATACTACTTTATCCTTAACTACCTTCTTATGAAGACAACAAGCACTATGCAGTTGCAAGAGCAATGAACAGCTTTATCAATAATATAGACTACTATCTCCCTGAATATACCATAGACTGCCATGAGCTGGATGAAACCAAGCCTCACTGGCATGTAAGCAACTCACTGCCTAAGACAGGCGTTCGCTATCTGCACCACTCAGCAAAAGATGAAACCACCTTGCAGATGGCCTATAAAGCCGCGTCAAAAGTTCTGTCCGGACTATCTGCAGATGAATTACCGGACACGCTGATCGTCTGTACCCAGACTCCGGACCAACTCCTGCCCCATGTTTCCGCCTGCCTGCAACACGAACTTGGCCTTCCGTCTTCGACCAAATGTTTTGACGTAAGCCTCGGCTGCAGCGGGTATTGCTACGGTCTTTCCATTGCCTACGGCTACATGGCAGCCGGAATATCTAAACGGGTACTCTTTGTAACTGTCGATAACTACTCCAAAACTATAGATCCGGAAAACAAGACATCTTTCCTTATATTTTCAGATGGTGCGGCTGCGACAATTATCGATAAACCTGAAACAGCTCCCTCATTTCTCTTTGGAACAGACGGCAGCCGCAGTGAATCAATCCGTTGCCTCAATTCAGGAATCAGCGTTGTAACAGGAAAAGAAGACAACGCACCTATCGCCAAGCCGGACATGCAGATGGACGGATTCAAGGTCTTCCAGTTCACAGTAAAGACCATTCCGAATGAGATCAGAAAACTGGCTGAGCAAGCCGGAGTCGGCATGGATGGAATCGATCTTTTCGTCTTTCATCAGGCCAGTAATAAGGTTCTGGAGTCACTTGCCGAGAAGCTGAAGATCCCGGAAGAAAAAATGATCATCGACCTGTACGAAGTGGGCAACACGACTTCCTCTACCATCCCCATTGCCCTTAAGAGGGCGGAAAACAGGGGGGAACTCAAACGAGGAGACACTATCATGCTCTTCGGATTCGGAATCGGCCTCAGCTGGTCCGGCGCTGTACTTAAATACTAAAAGAACTCCCCGAAATCTCATTTCGGGGAGTTCTTTTTTTGGGCAATCTGTACAGCTTGAAAACCAACCTTCTCAAGAATGAAACCACTCACCTTTGCCACTGATTCCTCAAGCGTTTCCTTATCCGTATCAACAACCAGATCAGGAGCTTCCGGAGCCTCATATGAAGCTGAGATTCCGGTATAATTCTTGATTTTACCTTCACGAGCCAATTTGTAGTAGCCCTTTACATCCCGCTCTTCACAAACCTCAAGCGGACAGGTGATAAATATTTCATAAAAATCAGCGTCCCCTACAATCTCGCGAGCCATCTGGCGATACTTTTCAAGAGGAGAAATGAACGCGCACATGCAGATTGTCCCGTTCTCCGTAAACAATTTCGACACTTCTGCTATACGCCTGATGTTCTCTGTCCGGGCAGCCGGAGAAAAACTTAAGTCTCCGCATAATCCGTGGCGAACATTATCCCCGTCGAATACGTAAGCCCTCATGGACCGATCAAAAAGCTGCTTTTCAACCTCATGGGCAATAGTGGATTTTCCTGATCCGGAAAGGCCGGTGAACCAGAAAACCGCAGACCGGTGCCCATTGAGCACCTCCCTGTCTTCCCGGAAAACCTTTCCCCGATACTTCTGGATATTTCTTTCACTACTCATGATCTCAATCCTCCGCTTTATGCAAATATACATCCTGCTGGGGAAAGGGGATAACAATTCCTTCCGCATTGAAGCACTTATAAATATCACGACTGAGTTCATGAATCAGCCTGCCCCGGTCATGAGGACGAGCGGCCCAGCAGAGCAGTTCAAACTCAAGGGCTGAATCTCCAAACTTGCGGAAACGGACCCTGGGCGCAGGATCTTTGAGAGTCAGATAGTTGTTTTCCGCCAACTTCATCAGCAATTCTTCAACCTTATCGACATCACTGCCGTAAGCTACTCCGAGTTTGATACGCACCCTGAAATGCGGATGGGGGCGGCTTTGGTTTACAACCTTGCCATTGGTGATAACCGAGTTGGGAATGGTGATCATTATGTCATCACGGGTCTGAATCCGGGTACTGCGCATGCCGACAGCCTTGACCTCACCGCGGTCGCCGTTATCGAGCACAATATAATCGCCTGCCCTGAAAGGACGGTCCATAAAGATAGAGACTCCACCGAAAAAGTTGGCCAATGTTTCCCGGGCAGCCAAGGCAACAGCAACACCGGCAATACCGGCCGAAGCAAAAATAGCCGTGACCGGAATACCGAAATAGCTCCCGGCATTGTAGAAAAGCACAAAAACAAGGCCGAATGAAGCCATACGGCATCCAAGCCGGATAACATCCGCATCAAGAGCCTCTTCCTTGATCTTTGAAGTATAGATAATACCGCGCATAACCACATCGCCGCCTATGATGATAGCCACGCCCGCGAATATGGCAAAAAGGAATTTCAGCAGCATGGATATCCATGAAAGCACATCGCCTGTGATATTGATCTGATCATCAATAAGATACTCCATTACAATGCAGATCAACATGGCATAAAGCGGGAACAACAATCTTTCCCATCTCCAATTCCACTTGCGGATCCTGTATTTCTGCTTCTTATGCCAGAGCCAGACACCCCACATGCTGAGGTCTCCCAGAATCAGAATCATTACCATTGCTATCCATTGCCAGACGGCCTGCCCCAGATAGCCTTCCTTCATCCATTCAGGAAGCTTCTTTAAAAATCCATCCGGTATCATCCAGCCGGAAGAATAGATATACTGCTCATAAAAGCCGGTATAATTCTCGCCCTTATCACTACGGTAAGGAAGATGGCTCACTTCTTCATAATATTCTTCCAACCGCCGCACAGTTTCAGGTGTGAACAGATAAGACCCCATACGCGGGCCCTCCGGGCAACGTCCGATAGTGATTTCTGTATGAGGGATGCGCCAGAGCAGAATATTAAATTTTTTAACTTCGGATTTATCGGGAACGTCGGCAAGGTCCGGCAATTCGATACGATCCAGAATCTCCCGCAACCTGAGTACTGATTCGACACTCACATCACTGAGAAGCGTAGGCGGAACCATACTGAAATCAAAACACCGCTCAGCGCGTTGCATAAACTCTCTTGCTAAAAACAAATCTTCTTCCGCAGCCGTAGCCTCTTCATAAAGCTTATCTGTGTAGTGAATAAAACTCGAAAGGGTCGCCCGGGGGCTGGAAGTATCCGGTGGTTCAAGAGGGAAAATATTGGAGGCAAAAACCGATTTGCTAAGCAGAACCAAAAACATCAATGAAACAAAAACGCAACGAACACTGGATGGCATAATTATCCCCTTTTTCAATTTCTGCCGCACCTTAACACGAGCACCCATGATTTTTCCATTGTTTAAACAACGAAAAAACCCGCCCCTGAAGATCAGAAACGGGTTGTATTAATTCATTTACAGTCAAATAAGATCAGCCTAGAAAATCCAGCAGGATTTTCCAGATACGCTCAGAAGCATGACCATCCCAACCGTCAATCTTAGGAGCAGGGCTACCGGTCTTCTTCAATGCGTTTTCTGTTTCCCGCAGAATATTTTCACCGGAAATTCCGGCCAGAACATTGGTTCCTTTCTCAATTGTAACAGGACGTTCGGTATTCTCACGCACAGTCACGCAGGGCACTCCAAGCGCTGTTGTCTCTTCCTGCAATCCCCCGCTGTCGGTAATAACCACCTGCGCATCTTTCCACAGATACAATGATTCCCTGAAAGAAAGCGGAGGAAAAGTATGCACGTTTTCAGAAAAAGATATCCCGAACTGGGCCATCATTTTCTCGGTACGGGGATGGATAGGAAAAAGCAGGGGTAAATCTTCGGCAATCTTATTCAGAGCATCAACAATGCCCTCCAGAACCTCACGATTATCCACATTGGAAGGACGGTGCATAGTCATAAAACCATAGCGCCCGATCTTCTCCTTCAACTCGCGGCTCCGATAGTCAGCAACAACCTCAGGTCCCAACCGGTCCACATTGTGGAAAAGGTTGTCTATCATCACGTTACCGACATGAAAAATCGTATCCGCATCCTTACCTTCACGGAGCAGGTTTTCCCGGCCATGATCTTCAGTGGTAAAGAACAGGTTACTGATGGAATCGGTAACCATGCGGTTGATTTCCTCAGGCATGTCCATATCACCGCTGCGAAGACCGGCTTCAACATGAGCCACCGGAATATGCAGCTTACGCGCAGTCACAGAGCAGGCCAAGGTGGAGTTAACATCACCCACAACCACCACAAGGTCAGGTTTTTCATCCATGCACATTTTCTCGAAAGCGACCATAATAGCCCCGGTCTGCTCCGCATGGGTTCCGGTGGACTTGCCCATATTGAATTTAGGCTTGGGAATGTCCAGATCCTCAAAAAAGACCTGTGACATCTGACGGTCATAATGCTGTCCGGTATAGACCATCTGGCATTCAACGCCCTCAAGATCACGTGATGCCCGAAAGATCGGTGCAACTTTCATCAAATTGGGCCGTGCTCCGGCAACCAAAAAAACTTTTTTCATTAAATGCCTCCGGCGGCTTAAACCCTTTTGCAAAAGGGTTTAAGAATCCCAAAACCTTTTATTAAGCTTCGCTCTGTTGAGCAAAGATCGTCATATTTATAATTATTCAGGACCAAACAACTTTGCCTGCAACTCATCCAGAGTGCGGCAAGTCTCTGACTGAAAAATGGGTCCGTAACCCAGCCGCTGGGCCTGCTTGAGTCTTGTTTCCCCGCCTGATGCGGGCCGGATGCGCCCGTTTAAGTCCACCTCACCCCAAAAAACAGCTCCGGGCCGCAAGGGACGATCATAAAAAGAGGACAGCACCGCTGACACTACACCCAGATCAAGTCCGGGATCACGCATGGCCAAGCCGCCGCCGATCTTGGCATAAATATCCAGCTGACCCAAGTTCAAATTTAACCGTTTTTCCAGCACAGCCAAAATAAGGTTCAACCTGTTGGTATCAAAGCCTAATGCTGTCCGGCGCGGAATAGAAAGCACTGTACGGCTGGCAAGGGCCTGAACTTCCACGGCAAAGGGTTTATGCCCATCCATGGCCATGACCACTGCTGCCCCGGAACAGGAATCATCCCGGTCGCCGAGAAAAAGTGTCGAAGGATCTTCCACAATCTCCATACCGGACTGACGCATGGAAAAAACCACCAACTCATCACTGGGACCGAATCTGTTCTTGAGCACCCGCATGATACGCATCATGTGCTTGCGGTCCCCCTCAAGGTACAGCACCGTATCCACCATGTGTTCCAGCAGCTTCGGTCCGGCAATCTGCCCATCCTTTGTCACGTGCCCTACAATTACTAAAGTAGTGCTGGTCTTCTTGGCCGCTTCCACCAGCTCGGAGGAAACCGCCCGTACCTGACTGACGCTGCCGGGGATGCCCTCCGCCCTTGGAGAGGTCAAAGTCTGTACCGAGTCGATGATCATCAAATCAGGCTTTTCCGGAGCCTCCAGAATAGACAGAGCCTCTTCCGCATTGGTAGAAGCCACCGCCAGCAAACCGGATTGCAGCACGCCCAGACGGTCCGCCCTGCCCCGAATCTGCGCCAATGATTCTTCACCCGAAAAATAAACCGCTTTATTACCCATGCGGCACTGCTCTGCAGCCAGCTGCAGCAGCAAGGTAGACTTACCAATGCCCGGTTCTCCGCCCACCAGCACAGCACCGCCGGGGACAAAGCCCTTACCCAGCACAGTATCAAGAGGCTTGAATCCGGTTGAACGGGCTTCGGTATGCTCTACAGGGATATCAGCCAACGGCACAGCCAAAATGTTGGCAGGGGCATGGCTCACACCGCCCTTGCGACGAACAACAACCTTTTCCTGCAGAGTATTCCACTCGCCGCAACGAGGACATTGACCCTGCCATTTCAAGGCCTGCGCCCCGCAATTAGTACAAACAAAAACGTCTTTAGTTTTCATGGTGGAAACCCTAAATTAAATTCGCATAAAAAAAGGCGGGAGATTCAGCTTAAAGCCATATCTCCCGCCACTAATTAACTTCTAATCAGCACAATCTCACAAGCTATGCCCGGATAAAAACCCACTAAAAGTTTTTGGGATTCTTAAACCCTTTTGTAAAAGGGTTTAAGCCCCCGGAGGGCCGCCGGAGGCATGCCTCTACTTCTTAGGCGGATTCTTGGCGTCTACTACGTTAATGACATACTCTTTAACTGCAGGCGAGGGCTGGAAGAAAACAACCATAAAAGGCGTATCCATACCCGGCTTGAGCAGTGTGTTGTTGGAGAGTATGCCGACTTTGGAGCCAAGTCCGGCCTCGATTTCTTCTTTGGACTGCACTTCCAACTGGAACAGGGAAAGAGTATTTCCGCAAAGCAGTCTCTTGGAATCAAGAACCTGTCCCTTATCATCGAAAAGCTGTGCTTCAACTTCAATCAGCTCTTTGGGAGTGCTGAAATTGTTCACAACCTTACCTTCGATAATAAACAGCTGTCCGGCCTTGTCATTGTTGACATAGAACTGGCGCAAATCCTTGAATGAGAACTTGCTGAACCGCTTGGATGGCGGCTCGTTGGAATCTACAGTTCCGGCATCGTCAGAAGTAACGAAGGGGATGCTGAACGGCAGGCTTTCCCAAAGTTTGAGATACCATGCTGCTCCAGCGCCACCGGCAAAAAGGATCAGGATAATCAGGGTAATGATCAGCCCTTTTTTACCTTTCTTCTCTTTTTTCTTGGATGACGGAGCGTCGAGGTTATCATCGAGATCGAAACCAGTCGCTTCATCATCGAGGTCAAAACCGGCTATTTCGCCGTCATCAAGAGCGAGGCCGTCATCTTCTTCCACATCATCTTCGGATAAATCCTCTTCTGTAAAATCTTCACCGTCCTCGAAATCTTCCTCTGCGAAGGTGCCGTCATCTTCCTCAACCTCTTCATCATCATCGAAAAGATTATCCTCGGAAAGATCAGCGCCGTCATCCTCATCGCCGAAAAGGTCGTCATCATCAAAGAGGTCATCACTTTCCTCTTCGACTTCTGCGCCGCCGGCAGGAGCGGAAGCGGCTTCGACATCATCATCGCCACCGAACAGCTCGTCATCTATATCAAAATCATCCTCTTCTGCAGGAGCTTCCTCAGCATCGCTCTCTGCAAAAGGGTCATCATCGTCATCAAAAAGGTCGGCCCCGATTTCAGCATCATCGGAATTATCGTCAGAACCGAAAAGATCATCTTCAAAGTCGTCAGAATCATCCGCAGCAGTTTTCCCGGAATCATCAGTGCCGATATCTCCGAAGGGATCTTCTCCCAGCTCAGCACCCAATTCATCAACGGCCTCGTCAAAAAGGTCATCGTCAAAATCAGATTCCGGTTCGGGCTCTGGTTCAGGCTTGGGTTCCGGTTTCGGTTCCGGTGCAGGTTTCGGCTGCTCCTCTTCAAGCATGGACTCAACTTCATCCTCAGGCTCGGGAGCGGGAGGAGCTACCTTAAAAATATTTCCGCATTTGGAGCATTTAACCTTAGCTCCACCTGCCGGAATCTTACTTTCCGGTAAATTGAATTTGGTCTCGCAATTTGAACACGTAATAATCATGGACCACTATACCTGCCATTGAATAGGTTTAACCGACTCTATTTATTACAACTTTAAGAACAGAAAGCCTAAAATCTAGGCATTCTCAAGTTCATACACTGCACTTAAATACCTGTATTTTTCAGCATAGTCCATTCCGTATCCCACAAGAAAGCCGTGGTTGAGGACAAAACCGGGAAATTCAACTTCCAGATCAATCTCACGACGCTCTCTTTTATCAATCAGGGCGCAGGTTTTCACGCTCAGCGGGTTACGTTTTGAAAACACATGCTTAAGAAACTCCACAGAGTGTCCGGTATCAACGATATCTTCGATGATCAGCACATGCTTATCTGCAATGGATACTTCAAGGTCCTTGGAAAAATTCATGTTTCCGGTACGGCTGGTTCCTGCGCCGTAGCTGGAAAGACGCACGAAATCGATTTCAGGATCGGAAGACAGAGCGCGGGTGATGTCAGCGAAAAAGAGATAAGCGCCTTTAAGTACGCATACGCAGACCAGCGGTTCCTGACCGTATGTTTCGGAAATTTCTTTTCCTAAAACTTTAATTCTTTCAGCAATTATTTCTTTGGAATAAACTTCTTTAAGGCTATGGCCCATGATAGTTTTCCTTGTTTATTTCAGTTTCATGATCATTGGAACTTCGTCGCAATCCGGAAACTGGGGACAGTTAATACAATCGGCCCAGATTTTCTGGGGCAGAACATGCTTATCTGTTTCCACAAATCCCAGTTTTGCAAAGAACTTCTCAATATTAGTCAATACAAATACGTCGCAAACACCAAGCTCGCGCGCTTCCTGAAGACAAAATTCCACCATCTGTGCACCCAGATTGGAACCACGTGCTTCAGGCACAACAACCAAAGACCGCACTTCTGCCAGACAATCCCAGCTTATGGCAAGTGCACAACAGCCGATAATTTTGCCGTCTTCATCTTCGGCCACAAAAAAATCACGCAGATGTCCGTAAATGGAGTTCAAAGGCCGGGGCAGAACCATCGCATCTTTTGTCCGGTCCTTAATGATGGAATGGATATGCTTGGCATCTCCCATCAATGCTTTTCTAATCTTAAACATCCGCGTCTACCGATCCTTTAGCATCTTATTAATATATCTTTCAAACATGGCGCCGGGGTAACTTCCTTCCTTGTCGAAAACCCGCTGCCCTGCAGGATCATAAAGCATGGTTCTGGGAATGGACTGAATCCTGAATGAAGCGCCCACATCTTCAGCAGCAAAATAGACCGGATAATTAAACTTCTCGTTTTTAAGCATAAATTCATCCACTGCATCACTGTCCTGATCCACCGAAACGCCGATCATTACCAGATCATCATCAGAGAATTTCTTGCGCAGCTCAATAAGTTCAGGAATCTCAGCACGGCATGGAGGACACCAGGTAGCCCAGAAATTGACCAGCACTACCTTCCCCTTGCTCTTAGCGATAATCTCCTGAATCCCCTGAGCGTTGACAGTATCAACACCCTCAGCGGTCTCAGCCTTGTCACATCCGGCAACAAGCACGAGCAGCAGGGCAATCAATACGCTTAATTTATTGAACATCTTCATATAGTTCCTCAAACCGAACGTAAAGTTCAGCAAGTTATAAACAATCCACTAGCAGATTCCATTGAATAATTCAAAAATCCGCATCCTGCATTACTGCAGCAGGTTTTTGGCAACTTTTACCGCAGCGACAGCATCAGTAGACCAGCCGTCTGCACCAATGGAGTCACAGAATCCACCGGTAATAACCGCACCGCCGATCATAACCTTGATATCGAGATTACGTTCTTTGATCAGATTGATGGTGTCTTCCATGCGGACCATGGTAGTGGTCATCAATGCGGAAAGCCCGACGATCTTTGCTCCGTATTCTTCAGCAGCATTGACGATGGTTTCAGCGGGTACATCTTTGCCGAGATCAATCACGTTGTAGCCGTGGTTTTTGAGCATCAGGCAGACAATGTTTTTACCGATATCGTGAATATCGCCTTCAACGGTTGCCATGATGATGGTAGCTTTCTCCTCCACTTCTCCGGAAGCTTCGAGCAGCGGCTTGAGCTTTTCAAAACCCTTCTGCAGGGTTTCAGCGGACTGCAGAAGCTGGGGAAGGAAATATTCCTTACGCTCGTACTTTTCACCCACTTCCATGATTGCCGGGATGAGATCTTCATTGACCATTGCAAAAGGCGCACGTCCGCCTTCAAGGTCACGCTCTACGAGTGCGACGATGGAACCGCGGTCGCCTTTGACAACAGCATCAAAAAGGTTTTCAGCCCCGGACTTGTCAGCTTTATTACCGCCCGTTGCAGCACCGGACTGACCACCATCACCGGAAGGAGTCCAATTTGCATAACGCTCGATATACTGCTCGGCCTGCGGATCGCGGCAAAGCATAACTTCGTTGGCGTAGAGAGCTTCACGCAAACGCACTGAGTTGGGGTTGGAAATAAATGCAGCCATCCCCTGTCCCTGACAAAGGGTCAGGAAACTGGAGTTAAGCAGTTCACGGGCCGGAAGACCGAAAGAAATATTAGACAGGCCCAGCACGGTGGGCAGGTTCCACTCTTCGCGGCAATGCTTGATAAAATCAAGGCAATGACGGGCAGCCATAGGCTTGGAGGAAACTGTCAGGGCCAAAGCGTCGACCATGATCAGCCTGCGCGGGATGCCCAGATCGTCAGCCTGCTTGAGCAGCTCAGAGACAACCTCAACTTTCTCGGCGCAGGTAATGGGCAGCTTGCTGCCTACGATGGGCAGCAGGATGAACGGGGCACCAAACTTTTTGCACAGGGGGCCAAGACGCTCCATACGTCCGGGCTCACCGCTGATGGAGTTGACCAGCGCAGAGCCGGGGTATTCCCAGAGAGCCGCTTCAACAGCATCCGGGTTGGTGGAATCAATGGAAAGCGGTGCGGAATGCTGGGCGAAAATTTCTTTAACCAGCGCGGGCAATATTGCGACCTCATCAACCATAGGCGCACCGACGTTTACGTCCAGAACAGGTGCCCCGACAGCGATCTGCTCTTCGGCAAATTTCATGGCTTCGGTAAACTGGCCTTTCTGGAGTTCCGCGATGAGCTGCTTCTTGCCGGTGGGGTTGATGCGTTCACCGATGATAACGCCGCGTTGTTCAAAACCGATCTTTACAGACTGGGCGCGTGAGGTCAGCACCAGCTGGCAATCATCCTGCGGAACAGGACGCTTCCATTTGGCACCGTCTACTCGATTGCGCAGGGCACGGATATGATCCGGACCTGTTCCGCAGCAGCCGCCGATAAATTTAGCACCGACATCCACAAACTTGGCAGACTGCTCGGCAAAAGGTTCAGGCTGAAGGCGAAAAACAGTGTTGCGATTCTCATCCAGTTCGGGCAGTCCGGCATTAGCTTCCACCAGAAGAGGAGAAGAAAGACGGGGCTGCATATTTTCCAGCACTTTCAGAATCTGCTCCGGTCCGGCTGAACAGTTGGTACCCATAAGCTCAACACCCATGTTCTGCATGGTGTCGATAAAAGTTGCGGGAGAGGTTCCGGTCAAACAGGCTAACGGAGACTCAAAAGTCATGGATAAAGCTACGGGCAGGTCGCAGACTTCGCGGGCGGCAATTACCACGGCACGGGCTTCAGCGAGATCAAAATGAGTTTCACCGAGAATCAGATCAACTCTACCTTCTACAAGACCGGTGATCTGCTCCTTGTAGATTTCGACCATTTCCTTAAAGGTCATCTCGCCCAACGGCTGCACAAAATGTCCGGTGGGGCCGACACTACCGGCGATAAAGATATTATCACCGCCAACTGAGCGGGCGAGAAGGGCCATTTCCCGGTTCAAGCCGATTACGTCTACATCTGCGCCAAGCTTGGGCCTGCTGCCGCCGAAGGTGTTGGTGGTCAGCACGTTGGCCCCGGCATCAACGTAATCCTTGTGTACGGATTTAATTACCTCGGGACTCTGGAGTCCGAAAAGTTCTGGGGACATGCCTGCGGGAAGTCCACGGCTCTGCAAAAAGGTTCCGTAACCTCCGTCAAAGAAATATATCTTGTCGTCACTGAGGGCTTTGCGAAAATCAGGCATGTCGAACGCTCCACTTTTTTATTGAATTTTAATCTCAGCCAAAAGGCTGATCATCATTTTACTTTTTGATGAGTATAGTCCTGTAGAATAGTCACCGGTAGCAACATGTCCACTATAACTGGCATGAACAGGCTGTGCCGCTCTGACCTAGAATTAATTATTTTGAAAAAAGATACAAAAAACAGTTCCTGAGAACTCCAAAAGAAGGGCATAATGCGTTGAAAACGCTTCTACTTAAAAACATTGAAAAGGACAAATAAAAACTATACCCTTACAAGTTACAGATTAGAACTTTTGTTTACAATAAAATATTCAAATAATTTCAGTCGAACAGGAAAATATAAACTGGCCAATGTCATCAAAAGAAGAACCGTTAGAGCTTGAACCTGTTGAAAACGAAGAGGTCGAACTGCCGCCCAGGGACGATTTCCTGCCCACGCCCCGCGCCAAGGGAGAAGTCGCAACCAAGGACCCTCTTCACTTGTATTTACAGGAAATCAGCCGTTTTCCCCTGCTGGAGCCGGATGAAGAATTCCAGCTTGCCAAGCAGGTGCAGGAAAATGGAGACCAACAGGCGGCCTTCAGACTGGTGTCCTCGCATCTCAGACTGGTGGTCAAGATCGCCATGGACTTCCAGCGCCGCTGGATGCAGAATGTGCTTGACCTTATTCAGGAAGGCAACGTGGGCCTGATGAAAGCCGTCAATAAGTTTGATCCCGACAAAGGCATCAAGTTCTCATACTATGCTGCCTTCTGGATCAAGGCGTACATCCTTAAATACATCATGGATAACTGGCGCATGGTTAAAATCGGGACCACCCAGACCCAGCGCAAACTTTTTTATAATCTGAATAAAGAACGCCAGAGATTACAAGCTCTGGGCTTTGATCCAACTACCTCCGAGCTTTCAAAAAACCTGAATGTAAGCGAAGAGGAAATTACAGAGATGGACCTGCGTCTGGCCAAGAACGACCTTTCCCTGAACCTCAAGTTCGGAGAGGATTCCGAAGCCACACGTATGGATTTTCTACCCGATCTTGGTCCCGGAGTAGAAGAAACCCTTGCCAACAAGGAGATTTCCACATTACTGCTTGACCAGCTCAGGACAATTGTTCCAAATCTCAATGATAAGGAACAAGTAATCCTGAATGACCGCCTTCTCTCCGATTCCCCCAGAACACTGCGGGAAATCGGTGAAGAGTTCGGGGTAACGAGGGAAAGAGTTCGCCAGATTGAAGCAAGACTGCTGAAAAAATTGAGGGAACATCTGGCTGAATCAGTTAAAGACTTTTCACAGGACTGGATACCTGAAAATGAATAAGCTGCTTACCGATCTTAAAAAAGAAGCAAAGGCTATGGCCTCGGCCCTGCCTGTACCGGTTTTTTACCGCGATCTGGAAACCCAGATTGAATTTGCAAGGGATATGTTTTTCGATCATCCGCTGATCATCAGGCTGCAGGAAGACGTATTGCCCTTTCTTTATGATGAATATGCCCACGGCATCTACCATTCCAAAAAGGTAGCCATCGAAGCCGGAGCCATCATCCTTAAGGAAGGAGATGATATGGACGGAGACCGCGTCCGCGAGCTGGTTCTGCTGGCTCAGTTCGGCGGGCTGCTCCACGACTGCTGCCGCCTTGATGAAAATCACGCCGTCCGCGGTTCTGAAACATCAAAAGTAATTCTTAACAATTACCCCCTTTCCGAACGCAGCAAAGAACTCATTGCCGAGTCCATTGCCCGCCATGAAGCTTTCAAACCGGAAAAGCCCATTGATAACGATCCGGAGCTGACCCTTTTAAGCGGCGCCCTTTATGATGCTGACAAATTCCGCTGGGGACCGGACAACTTCTCCACCACTCTCTGGGAAATCTGCGATTACGAAGACTGGACAGTGGAAGAAATCATTAAAAAATTCCCCAAGGGACTCGAAATAATCAAATCCATTGAATCCACCTTCCGCACTAACACCGGAAAGGAATACGGACCGGAAATGATTGCACAGGGCATTACCATCGGCTCCGCAATCTACGAAAAACTGGTTGAATATTCCAAGGATCCCAAATACCTCCCGCAGGAAGAACCCGAAAGGCTTTTATGATACAAACTACCGGCTCATCACGCTGCCCGCTGAAGGTTGTTGCCGCAACAACCCTTCTGGTCCTGCTCATGCTGCAGGGCTGCGCAACCAAGAATACTGCCCGACCTGAATTTCAGCTCCCGCTGAGTCCTGAAGCGCAGTTAACATACGATTATCTGGTCTACATGGATTACCGCACCCGGCTGGGACAAGCCTATAGCGGACTGAAGACACCCCAGACAATCAATGAAGTTGCGAAGCTGCAAAAAGAAGCTTTGACCGTTTTAAACCGGATCATTGCCGCTGAGCCGCAGGAAAAGCTTTATCTGGATAAATTCGCATTATACTGGACTTCTCAGCAGATAGATGAAGCAAGAGCCACCCTTAAGGAGGCTCTTGCCAAATATCCCGACAGCCGGGACCTGAATATCAGCCTTGCCAACACCTATCTAGTGGACAACCGCAATGCTGATGCCGAAGCCGTACTCAAGGAATACCTGATCAAGAATCCTGAAGACCTCATAGTCACAGGACATCTGGCACGCATCTATCTGGAACAAAAAAAATTCGCGCAGGCGCTGGATATCCTCAAGGTCATCCCCAAGGAGAAACGGACCGCGCAAATCCATTATCTGCACGCCAAATCCAGCGCCGGACTCGGGCTGACCAGACAAGCCATCCGCAGCCTGAAGAAGGCGGTTGAAGTCAAACCTGATTTCATTGAAGCATGGGGCGAACTGGCCTACATGCATGAATTGGAAAAAGATTACGACTCCGCGGAACAAATCTACACCAAGATGCTTGAATTTCCGGATGTATCCAATCACATCCGGTTGCGTCTCATGGAACTCTGCCTCAAGCTGAACAATCCCGAACGGGCATTGAAGCTCGGAATTGAAGGCCCCCGCAACAAAGCATTCATGCTTGAAGCGGCCCAGTTATTCATCAGCGGCAAATTCTACGGACAGGCTTCTATCCTGCTGGACCTTTTCGCCCAGCAGAAAACAATCCCTGACTCCTACTATTTCTTCAAGGCATCCATTGCTTACGAAGGTGAGGACGACCCGGGCAAGGCGCTTGGCTACCTAAACAAAATTTCTCCGCAAAGCGAACATTATGATCGCAGCCTGCAATTCCGGGCTCACCTGCTCATGGACCTCAAGCGCAATAAAGAGGCCCTTGAGATCATCAGGAAAGGTGAAGAAAAGTTCACCGAAGAGGCCAATTTCTATCTGCTTGAAGCAGGACTCCATTCGGAAGCAGGCGACAGCAAGGCAGCCAAGGATGCTCTGCTACGCGGGAATGCCAATATTCCCGGTCATACGCAGATTCTTTTTCAGCTCGGCGTAATGGAAGAACAGGAAGACAATCTGGACCAGACCCTTAAATACATGGAACAGATCATCTCCGGATTCCCGGACCATGCTGATGCACTCAATTTCATCGGCTACATACTGGCTGACCGCAATGAACAGCTGGACCGGGCCATGGTCCTGATCAGCAGGGCCAACAGGCTGGAACCGGATAACGGCTACATCCTCGACTCTCTGGCTTGGGTCAATTACCGCATGGGCAAATATGAAGAGGCATGGGAAATAATCAAGCGGGCCATCTCGCTTAGACCCAAACAGCCTGAACTCTGGGATCATTACGGAGATATTGCCGCAGCGCTCGGCAAGAAGAAATCTGCTGCCAAAGGTTACCGTAAGGCTCTTGAATTTAAACCTAAAAACGCTGAGCAGATCCGCAAGAAACTGGAAGAATTATGATTTCCCGTTCATGCCGCACGGCTTTGATTCTGCTGCTCCTTTTGGTTGCAATCAGCGGATGTTCCACCCGTTCCTCGATCAATAATGATCCAGCAGATATCTATAATTCATTCCGCAATGAATACGGGAATTGCAACGCCACAGGCATAAGAGCCAAAGCCAGCCTCTACTACACATCAAAAGGATCAGGGCACCGCACGACAATGTCCCTGTGGGGTGACTATGCATCTCCCCTGCGTCTGGATGTACGTGCAGGCATTGGGGCCTACATTGCCCATATCCGCGAAGACAATTCAGGACTGACCGCGTTCTACCCCGACCAGAAAACAGCCTACTCGCACTCCTCACCGGTCCGCGCGGTCCAAATACTGGGCCTGCCGTTTCCATTCTCCCTGAAAGACCTTGCAGGACTTATCTCCGGCTGTTATCCCAACCTGATACCAAAATCATACGATACCGCAGTTCCAGAGAACGGAAATCTGCGTTTTACTTTTGACAACGGACCCGTCAGTTCAATCGTGCTGACGGAACAGGGAACACCGATAGAAATATCGGGACGTGGCGAAATTGCATGGCGCATGGAACTGTCCTCTTATGAAGAAGACAATTCAGGCAAACTGCTGCCGGAAAAAATCGCCGTATACACAGAACTGGGAGATAAAGCCCTTCTGCGTATAAAATCCCGGACCTTCACTGCAAAACCGTGGCAGGCAGAAGCTCTTGAGCTCAAGCTGCCCGAGGGTTCCGAGGAAATCCGTCTCGACCGGAACGGATATGTCAGAATCGATTAAAATGTTAGGCTTTTCATAACGGAGGGAAGTATGAGCGGGCAGGATTTTAATTCTAATGAAAAAAGTAGTGGACTTCTTGAAAACTTTAAACTAGGTCTCGATGTCTGGCTGGCAGAGATGAAAGGAATTGTTTCAAGACTGCTTGGAAATTTCGAAGTCTCACAGCTTGAAAAGCGTCTTGAGAAAGAATACGCGCTTCTTGGAAAACTCACTGTAGGTGATGTTGACGGAAACGCAGAACTGTGTAAAAAGCAGATCGAATTTTTCAAAGATGAAATCAGCAGGCTTGAAAAAGAGCAGGCTGCCAAGCGCGATGTTAAATATCGCGATAATGAACGTAAAATGGATATCTAACCGGTAACGGTTCATATAGAGTGGTGGGGTTCCCGAGTGGCCAAAGGGAACAGACTGTAAATCTGTCGGCAGCGCCTTCGGAGGTTCGAATCCTCCCCCCACCACCACCTTGAATCCTCGGTTGATTCCAAAAAAACCAAAAGTACAGGGTGTTACAAACAGAGTTGAGCACGGCCTGATCAATATAGTTCTGCGGGAAAGTTCTCGACAGAACTGTTTTTTTGTTGTGCTTCTGACCGTTTTTTACACATCCTGCGCGGGAGATCTGGATATGGCCGGTAAAGTTGTAATCGGTTCGGACCACGGGGGCTTCACCCTCAAAGCATTCGCCATCAAACTGCTCAGCGACATGGGTTATGATGTAATCGATGCCGGACCCGAAGAAGCTGTCAGCTGCGACTATCCTGTTTACGCCGAAAAAGTAGCCGAAATGGTTACCGGGGAAGATATTCCCGGAATCCTGATCTGCGGAACTGGACTGGGAATGTCCATGGCTGCTAATAAAATCAAGGGCATCCGTGCTGCCATGTGTACTAATGAGTACATGGCCAAGATGGCCCGTGCGCACAACAACGCAAACATCCTCTGTCTCGGTGAACGAGTGATCGGGCCCGGATTGGCGGAAGAAATCATCCGCGCCTTCATGACTTCCGAGTTTGAAGGTGATCGGCACCTGCGCAGAATCAATCTTTTCGATAAATAGTAGATATCCCGTCAGCATTATTGCCGGCGGGATTCTTTAATTTATAACATTAGACAGCATTCTCCAGGGAAGTGGAGCGGTTAGCCGCCAAGCTTGAATGCTGAATAAAATATCATCACTAATAGGGGACTCAAAAAATGAGTAACAACCAGTTGGACCAGAAAGCGGTCAACGTTGTAAAAGGTTTGATCATGGACTCCATCCGCAAGGCCAATTCCGGCCATCCCGGCGGTTCCATGTCTTCCGCGGACTTCGCCTACGTCCTGTACAAGGACTTCCTTAAATTCGATCCCAGCAATCCCGAGTGGGCTGACCGCGACCGTTTTGTAATGGCTGCAGGTCACGAATCCCCGCTGCTCTACTCCATCCTGCACCTCTGCGGATTCCTGACCATCGAAGACCTCAAGCAGTTCCGCCAGCTGGATTCCATCACCCCCGGCCACCCCGAACACGACATGACTCCCGGCGTTGAAGCCACTTCCGGCCCCCTCGGTCAGGGTTTCTGTGTCGGTGTAGGTATGGCTACCGCTGAGGCTTTCCTTAACGCCAATACCAACAATGACGTTGTAGACCACTACACCTATGTTCTCTCTTCCGACGGTGACTTTCAGGAGCCTGTAGCACTCGGTGCTGCAACCCTCGCCGGACTCTGGGGACTGGGCAAACTCATTGTTTACTACGATTCCAACGACATCCAGCTCGCAGGCCCCACCAGCAAGTGCGACTGCACCGACTTCAAAAAAGTTTTCGAAGCCATGTGCTGGCACGTTGTGGAAATCGACGGTCACGATCACGAAGCCATCCGCGCAGCTGTAAAAGCCGGTCAGGCTGAAACTTCCAAGCCGACCATCATCATCGGCAAAACCGTAATGGCGAAAGGTGCCGCTACCTGCGAAGGCAGCCACTCCACCCACGGTTCTCCTCTTTCTCACGAAGAAATCGAAGCAACCAAGAAATGCTTCGGTCTTCCCGAAAAAGAAACTTTCTACGTACCCGAGGATGTTGTTGAACATTTTCAGGCTCGTTTCCCCGATCTCAAAGCACTGGCAGCCCAGTGGAAAGAAAAATCCGACGCAGTGCTCGCTGCTGACGAAAAAATCGCTGCTTTCTGGGCACAGGCCAACACTCCCCGCGGCGAGATCAAACTCGAACTGCCTGAATTCGAAGCAGGTCAGTCCATTGCTACCCGTAAGGCCTGGGGCGCATGCCTCGACGCTATCACCGACGCTCTGCCCACTCTCGTGGGTGGTTCCGCGGACCTCGATCCCTCCAACCAGACTGCGAACTTCCGCAAAAAGGTTGGCGACTTCGCTATCGACGGCAAAACCGCACGCAACCTCGCTTTCGGTGTCCGTGAATTCCCCATGTCCGTTATCCTCAACGGTATGGCTCTCCACGGCGGCGTAATCCCCTTCGGTGCAACCTTCCTGACCTTCTCCGACTACTGCCGTAACGGTATGCGCATGTCTGCTCTGCAGCACCTGCCGGTCATCTACATCTACACCCACGATTCTTTCTACGTAGGTGAAGACGGCCCGACCCACCAGCCCATCGAGCACGTAGCATCCCTGCGTCTCATCCCGAACATGCTGGTGCTCCGCCCCGCAGATGCACGCGAAACCGCAGCATGCCTCGAAATCGCAATGGCACAGGAGAAACGTCCTTCCTCCCTCATGCTCACCCGTCAGGGACTTCCTGTCCTCGGCAAAGATGAATACCCGCAGGTAGAAGAAGGCGTTAAGCGCGGCGGTTACATCGTAAAAGATTGCGAAGGCACCCCGGACATGATCGCCATTGCCGCAGGTTCCGAAGTATCCATGGCTATCGAAGCCGCTTCCATGATCGAAGGCAAAAAGATCCGCGTGGTCTCCATGCCTTCCGTAGAACTCTTCGAAGAGCAGGATCAGGAATACAAGGATTCCGTACTTGATCCCAACGTACGCACCCGCATCGCCGCAGAAGCAGGCCGCCCCGAAGGCTGGTACAAATACGTCGGCATGGACGGCGCAGTACTCGGCATCGACCACTTCGGCGCATCCGCACCCGCAGCACAGCTCGCAGAGAAATACGGTTTCACCGCCGCCAACCTCGCCGAGATGATGAAGAAACAGTTCTAGTAGCTGATTCGACACATAAAAATTCAAAATCCCCCCGGAACGGTTGTTCCGGGGGATTTTTTTGATGAGAATTGCATTACTAAAATTTACTTAAAACATATTTCGATATGCTTGATAAATATGAGTTAAGTTATTGACTAAAATAATAATTTTACTTATCAGTAAACCACTACTCACTGTTAATATTAAGGCAATATAATGAATGTATTTGTAAGAACCGTCATTTGCACAGCTTTACTAGTCATATCCAAATGCGACTTGCTAAATGATCTGAACAATCTAGATATTATTACGATTCATTTTGCTGATCCAACGATAAAAACAGCTAACAATATTCTTTTCGTTGTGGGCACACTTCTTAGTGCAATATTATTAAGCTGGGAACTTCATATCCAAAAAGCAAACATAACCAAGTATAAACGCCAGCAAAAAAATCTGATTGGCAATTACAAAGCAACCCTACTCTCTGGCCTAAAACAGATATTAGGGATCAAACATTTTCCAGAAGTAAACATACGTATTTTTTTATACAATAAAAAAAAGCATAGCTTAGATATTATTAACATTGAAGGGCTTGCACAAGTTGGAACCACAGCAGGACTTTCATTCGATATCTCTAAAAATGAAGGTCTTGTAAGTGCCTGTTACCAAAGCAACAACTACATATACAACCCCGATCTTCACAACTCTGATAATACGACAATGCCTCTAAGTCATAGACAAAATAATCAAACAGCAAATCTAAGATTTTGCTTATGCATTCCTCTATTTGACAGTAAGGATAAAATCAATGCTATAGTAGCTCTCGACAGCACAGAAGCGTTAGAAATACCTAAAGACAAGGAACAAAAAATAGTAAAAACTATTACAACTTTTTGCGAAACTTTGAAAGATTTACTACCTGTAACCTTTAAGGAGTCTTAAAATGGCGGTAACAACAAAAGAACGCAAATCTGAAGAGATAAAATCTGAAAGCTATAAAGAAAAAATAAATTCAAAATTCAGAGAGAACCGCTTAAAACAACGAAAAATTAAAGCAAAACAAGAGTTAAGTGATTTACTAGGATACGTCACATATGTTTTACCGAACAAATAAAATTTAACTGACTATAAAGCCGCAAAAATCAATTTTTCACAGCCTTATAGTCATCGTGTTAACCTACCCCACAATCGCATCCGCCACAGCAACACAAACAGCCAATGCAGCATGATCGCTCTGTCCGGCAAACTCCTTGCCGTCTTTCTTGAGAGTCGCGCGCCAATCGGTTTCAGTCATGCTGCCACGACTTAAATCTTCGAGCTGAAATTTCCAGCCCTCTTCTTCCATCTTCTCGGTGATCTTCAACGCATCATGAATATCTTCCATGGCCCGTTCGGGCATGGCGTCGCCAAGTTTTTCCTTGAGCAGTGCTTCCAGACTTTCGTATGTATATTCAGCCATTATTATTTCCTCCAAATGGTTCGGTTATTCGAAAGCCTCAATGAAGCACTGAACCAGACGCAAGTCAATTTCCATACCCTGCATAAAAGAAAACCGCCGGACCAAACGGCACGGCGGTTTTCAAAGAATCATAATATATCTGCAGGCAAAGACTAATTATCCATAGCCTCGTTTGCTTTCTTTTTCAGATCATCAAATGCGCTTTTAGCATCATCGCCCATGTCATCCATCTTATCCTTAGCCTGATCCATGGCCTCATCAATCTTCTTTCCGGCCTTTTCCGCAGGTCCTTCCTCACCACAACCGGAGACAGCCCCCAAAAGAGCGACCAGACACAAAACATAAGCCATTTTTTTCAACCAACTCATAAGAACCTCACTTAAAACTATTCGGGATTCCAAAGGGACTTGTTCCTTTGGCCGCCGGAGGCGAAATCCGTTTATCAAAAAGCGCGTAGCGCATCCAAATTCTTACTGCAACCCAAGCTCAACACGCGGTCCGGCTCCCTTTCCGGTGGCAGACATTCCTTTGAGGAATACCCGTTCGGGGGCAATGCCGGACTTCTCTACCAAGAAGGTGCGCACCATCTCAGACCTGCGCCGCGCAAGGTCGGCCAGTTGCGTATCAGTGACCTTGATATGATCACGCAGGGCTTTTTCCATATCCGGTACGGGCTGGGCAACCACAATGCCTAGAAAGTTGGTCGGCCTTTCAAAAGTGGCATCCTTGTATGCCGTTTCCAGATATTCGGGATACTCTTCCTCAGTTACCACCACATCGTCAACAGACTTGGGCGCATTCTCATCGCCTTCAAGTTCAAGGAACTTGGGCATGGCAACCTGCCTGCGGAACTCGGCTTCTTCCATGGCCGGAATATCCTCCGGCGCGGTAAAGCCGCTGATCTCCAGCTTAAGACCCGGACGATCAGCCATGGCCTTGGCAACTGACTCAATTTTGGACTGCTCGCCTTCCTTAAAACCGGCCTTGCCGGCCTCAAAGGCCATGACATCCATATTCTCACCACCACCCACCAGTGCACCGATCAAGGCAAAAGGCGAAGTTACGGCCTTGACCAGCAGATTGACGATAGCCCGTGCTATGACTTTACCCAGCTTGAACTGAGGATCGGAAAGATCGCCCTCTACAGGGATATCGAGCCTGATATTGCCGCTGCTGTCCCTGAGCAAGGCCAGCCCCAGACCGATGGGGATGTTGGGCGCATCGGGATTATCCACCTTGTCGCCGACCTCAAACTGATAAATATCAAAAACATTATTCACAGCAATGAACTTGCCGCGCAACTTCACCCCAACATCTGAGCTGAGCATCCCGGTACTGACCGGATAGGCAATGAACTTCTCGGTGTATGGCGAAAGCTGGGTCATATCCAAATTTGCGACGGAAACATTGATATCAGTATCCGCACCTTCTGCCGTAGGTTGTAAATACCCTTCAGCCACCAGCGGGGATTGCCTATCAAGTGTGGCGTTGAATGAAATATCGGTACGCTCGCCATGGGGCAACTCAAGCCCTCGCACGGCTGAACGCATCTTGGTGATATCCAGCTCAAAAGCCGGAGAAACAGTGTAATCCTTGAAGGATACTGTGCCGTTGCTCATAAAAATTTCATCTATGGATACAACGTTACCCTGCTTCTCCTCTGCGGTGGGTTCTTTAAGTTCAGCAACCCCATCAGCCGGGGTAGCGCCTTCCGCCTGTGCAACCTCGGATTTTTCCGCTGCAAGCTCGGCCTGCTTTTCCAGAGCTTCTTCGTCCACAGGAACAGCCCGCTTTCCGGTCAGCATACGCGCAATATTTATTGTGCCGTCCTGCTCCCGCTCCAGATTAGCCTTGGGTGCCAGCACGGCAATAGAGCCGACCTTGACCCTAAGCGGCGCGGAACGAAAATCAATCTCGCGTACAGCTAAATCTTCCAGATGGAAAAATTGCTTATTTCCCTTGTTGTCGCGGATGAGCAAATCCTTAAGCTGAACCTTGCCGGTGTATCCTGCAACAGGTTCATTTGCCGCAGAGAAATCCCAATTACCGGTAACATCCACATGCCCGCGAGCAATATTCATCTGCATCTGCGGTGGCAGGTAGCCATTGAAATCCCTCAGGCGGAGCTTGCGAAGCTGCAAGCTGCCCTTTCCCTTGAGTGACTGCGGCCCGGCCTGCCCGTCTATCTTTATGGAACCGCGCTTGTTGATGAGAGCGGAAAGAGTCAGCTTAAGCGGATTCTCTTCCGGAAAAGTCAGCCCGTTAACTCCGATCTTGATATCACTGATGCTGGTGACTGTCTTTTGGGTGGCTGCCCGGTCAGTGAATTCAATCTCTGAATCAGCGAGCTGAAACCTGTTTAAGGCCACCCTCCATTGCTCTGCCTCCGCATCAGCAGGGTCCGCAGCTTCGTCCTGCTGTTTAGCAGGAACGCCGACATTTTTCGCATTCTTCTGGTGCTGTTCGATCTGCTTGATCAGGTCTATCCCCTTTTTATCGCGCATAAGCCGAATAAGGAGTTTCTTGAGGTCAATTGAATCTATGACCACGGACTTTTCCTGTAAATCAACAGTACCATTGCTCATGGCGAATCCACCGAGACCGATCAGTTTCTTGCCGCCGCCCTTAGGTTGAAGTTCAAGCCCATCAACATTGACCCTGATATTTTCCAACCGCACGGAAGTTCCGTTCTGCATGCCGAGCTGAAAATCACTGCCCAGCCCGACCTTGCCCTTGGCAACATCCAGAGGCAGGGGATCGTCCAGATAAACATGGTAATCAGGAATATCCAGATCCTCTACGGCCACAGAGCCGTTTACAGACAGGGGAATAACAGACAAACCGCCCTGACCGCTGATAACTTCAGTAGCATTCGAACCGATATGGAAATCCCAGCTCCCGGCTGCATTCTCTACAGTGCTCACATTCCCGGCATGGACCATGATCGGCCCGATTTTCTTGTTGAACCCTTTACCGAAAGCATTGTCAGTGAAATCCACCAGCCCGTTATCAAGCCTGAAATCCTTGACTAGTGCAGCCACGGCAGGACCGGATTCTTCCTTGCCACCGTCTTCGGTCATTTTTGATTTTTCCCCGGCTTCAATGGAGGGGGCAATATAATCAAGCAGGTCCGGACTACCGTCCTCCTTGAGTCCGACCTTAAGATACGGATCACTCAAACGGATTGATGAAACTTTCAGTATACGCTGCAGTATGCGAACTTCCTCCAGCTCCACATCAAGGTCTTTAAATTTGAGCAGGGAATGACCTTTTCTAGCTGCAAGATCAAAATTGGTGATATTGGCTTTACCGCTGATCTGCACCCTCGGCAGAATGGATTCTCCGCGCTCAAAAGACAGGACAAGATCAGAACTCAGGCTACCGCTCTTCAGCTCGGTAGTTTCGTAAATAGGCAGGTAAGGCCAGTACTCGGCCAGCTGCGCATCTTTAAGGGAAAAGTCAAATTGGGTCTTCAAGCTCTGGTTAAACGGCAGGGTATGCCCCTTCAGTACAAAAGGAGTGCCGTTGATGATCATATCAAGACTTGGCTGGACCTGCTTCTCATTGTCGCGAATAAGGGAAGATGTAAACGGCACAAACAAATCAAGGCTGGAAATTTCATGGTGCACATCACGCACCTTATCATAAACCTTGCAGGTACCGTTGCTTACAACCAGATCACGGATGATAAAGGGAAAAAGGCTTTTTTCTTCCTTGTCTTCCTCCGGCTGCTCCTCAACATCACCTTCCGGGATAAGATCGGAGACACTGCTGCCGCCCCTGAAAACAGCAAGATCAATCTGGGGGTCCACTATTTTGATTCTATCCAGAATAAGAGAAAGACGGAACAAGGAAAAAGAATCAAGATTCAAGTCAAAAAGCTTAAAAGAGAACAGATTTCCTTCACCCTCTTTCTTGGCGATCTCAAACCCATGAACGGTCAGCTGCAAGGTATAGGGGTTCAAATCAACCCGCTCAATACGCACTTCCCTGTTCAGTACAGAGGGAAGCTTGGAAAGAGCAACCTTCTTGATGGTAAATGGAATGAGGAAAAAACCGATGAGCGTATAAAGAATCAGCAGCCCGGCGACTATCAATCCAATCTTACCCGGACGATTCAACCTGTTCCAATGTGTGCGTATTTTTTTGAGCATCTGATTATGATACCTCCGCTATAGATCCGATCCTGCTTTTATATACCATTATGTCTTGAAAAGACAGTTTCATATCAAATGCCACACACTGCAATGATGGTGTTGAACAAATGGTTGGCGACTGATACGTTATGCCCGGAAAGGGAGGAAAATATTTCTAATGAAAGCAGAAACATCAATGATAAAAACGGCTCAGCAAATATGCCCACTCTCCAAAGGCTGGAGAGTCCTGCTCCTGTGGCTGGGCTTTTTCGTCCTTTTCCTCCCGTCTGCTGCACAGGCCAGCTCTCTGCAACTCAAAAACATGGTCCTTGATAATCAGGCCGGTTCCATCATGGCCAGATTCGGAATTGAGCTCACCGCCGATGCACAAGTGGAAGATGCCCTGCAGAACGGCATGAAGCTCAAACTTATCTGCGAGGCTTCCCTTTTTGAACATAAGAATGTCTGGCTGGACTCAAAAGTCGCAAGCAAAACATACAATGATAAGCTTTATTTCGACTCTCTCTCCAACCAGTTTGTGCTGGAAAAACCCGGAGCTAAAATATTAAAAAACAAAAGCCTGTCCATACTTTTACGCGAAGAATGGAAAAGCTTTGTCCTTGATTTAGGCCCATGGTCCACTCTCAAGCGCGGGGAACGATACAACCTGCGCCTGAACGTACGCCTCGACCGCACAGAAGTCCCGGCATGGCTCAAGAGCACTCTCTTTTTCTGGTCTTGGGACATAATCCCTGCCGCCACCTACCAGTTGGATTTCACCTACTGATTTTAGAATCGCCATGACTGAACAGAATATTAAAATCAGTGTACCCGACACCAAGGAACGCAAACGCAGGCAACGGGAATATTATCTTGCCTTTTTCTGCCTGCTTGTTTTCGTGGCACTGGGCTTTGTACAGCTCAAATACATCGGGGTGAACTCCTACCTTTTCGTAGGACTGTTCAACCTGAACTTCATCCTGCTGCTCATTGTCCTGTTCATCGTGGTCCGCAACGGAGTTAAGCTGCTCCTTGAACGACGGCGCAGAGTACTCGGTTCCAAGCTGCGAACGCGCATGGTCCTCTCCTTCATGTCCCTTTCCCTTGTGCCGACCCTGCTCATGTTTTTCATGGCTATGCAGTTTGTGCAGATTTCCGTGGATTACTGGTTCAAAAATCAGGTTGAAGAATCCATGGTCCAGTCACTTGAACTGGGAAGAGCCTTTTATGCCTCGGCACAGGAAGGTCTGGAAAGGCGCGGGAATAATATTCTCGGAACCATCAAGGAAAACCGCTATGCATGGGGCGGTAAATCCATGAAAATTTTTCTCGGTAAAAAACTTGGAGAATACGACCTCGGCCTGCTTGGGGTTGTCCGCCCGGACCGTAAGAAAATCAACTGGTACTCACAAGGATCATGGGACAAGGCCTGGTCGGAGATTAATGCCAAGGTTGATTGGGATGACATGCAAAAAAATCCCCGTTTCTGGTCCACCATCCACCCCATGCCCGGTAACGACATGGTTATCGGTATTCTGCCCGTAGATGAAGGCAAAACAGGATTTCTGATCATCGGGGAAAATATCGGGCAGGGCATGCTCTACAAACTGGACCGAATTGTACGCGGCCTTGATGAATACAAGCAGCTCAAAACGCTGAAATATCCGCTCAAGATGAGTCTCTATCTGACTCTGGGCGTTACCACCCTGCTGATTATCCTCGGGTCCATCTGGTTCGGATTCCGTCTTTCCAAAGAGCTTTCCGCGCCTATTCAGGCTCTGGCGGCTGGTTCACAACGCATTGCCCGAGGCGACCTTTCCGTTCGTCTTGAAGACCGTTCCGACGATGAGCTGGGCTTCATGGTTCAATCATTCAACCGCATGGCTGAAGACCTTGAAGACAGCCAGAAAAGCCTGAAAACCGCCAATGACAGGCTGGCACAGCAGAATCAGGAACTGGAACGCAGAGGCCGCTATATGGAAGCGGTGCTCAACAACATCACCGCCGGAGTCATCTCCCTCAACGAAGAGGGTAAAATCAGCACCGTCAACTCCGCCATTGAAGAGATGCTGGGTATCGAAGCGCGCTTTGTACACGGTAAAGATCCGCTGGCCCTTCTCCCGGAAGGAGATCTGGCCTCGCTTATTGCCGAAGCCCGCTCGCACATGGCAACCAGCCCCTTCTCACAGTGGCAAAGACAGCTTTCCCTCACCGTGGAAGGCAGGCATAGAAAATTTCTGGTCAACGTTGTGGCTCTCAAGGCCGGAGAATCCAGCACCGGTATCGTCGCCGTGTTCGAAGATATTACCGAGCTGGAAAAAATGCAGCGCATTGCAGCATGGCGCGAGGTAGCCAGACGCATAGCACACGAGATCAAGAACCCGCTCACGCCTATCAAACTTTCGGCCCAGCGTTTGCAGCGTAAATTCGGACCTGAGATCGAAGATAATGTTTTCCGGGAATCCACAGACCTGATCATTTCCCAAGTTGAACATCTGCAACAGATGGTTCAGGAGTTTTCCGCCTACGCCAAACTGCCGGAAGTACGACTCAAACCGGACAACATCGGACCTCTGCTTGAAGAGGTCGTCAGCCTTTACCGCAACAGCCACAGCAATATTGAATGGTCCCTGAGCTTTGACGGCGAACTGCCGCAGTTGGAACTGGACCGCGAGGCCATGCGCCGAACCCTGATCAACCTGCTGACAAATGCTGCTGAAGCCTTGGATAACTGCGAATCACCCACAGTCTCAATCACTGTCATGCATGACTCCACCCTTGGCTGGCTGCGAATCGAAGTTCAGGATAACGGCCCAGGACTTTCTGCTGATGAAAGATCCAGAATGTTCGAACCATACTTTTCCAGCAAAAAGAGCGGTACCGGACTGGGGCTGACCATTGTCAAATCAATTGTCACTGACCATCGCGGATTTATCAGGGTCAAACCGGCTACCCCACATGGGACCATATTCGTGCTGGAGCTGCCTACCTGATATATTTTCCCTTATGCTTGCCTGTTAGTTATAATATCGTTTAATATAATACCATATTTCAAAAATTCACTTGCTATGGTGAACAGTAACAAGCGGGATTCATATGATTTCATACACTGAAAAGAATGCCAAAGATAAACTCCCATCCCGAATAATGGTCGTTGAAGACGAAGCTATCGTCTCTCTGGACATACAGGGAAGACTCAAAAACCTTGGCTACGATGTTGCAGGGATAGCCACTTCCGGCGAACAGGCCATGAAGCTTATTGAGGAAACGTCCCCGGACCTGATTCTCATGGACATTATGCTTGAAGGAGACATGGACGGCATAGATACAGCCGCAAAAATAAACAAATACCACAGTATTCCAATTATTTACCTAACAGCATATGCGGACAACGACACTCTTAAACGCGCCAAGATAACAGAACCGTTCGGATACATAATCAAACCCTTTGAGGATCGGGAACTCAACCTGACCATTGAAATGGCTCTCTACAAACACCACGCGGAAAGCACTCTCAATGATAATCGCCGCTGGCTGAAAACAACATTCGACAGTATTGACGATGCGGTCATCACCACCGACCATAATGGACTGATCAAATCCATGAATAAAGCCGCATGCTCGCTTATGGATTGTAATATCGACGACATGTTCGGCCGAAAATTTCAGGAAGCTGTTGATATTTTTGAAAATGGGACAAAGGAGTCTATCAAATTATCCTCCAATAATGACTCCGTTCTCGGAGATGCCGTCTTCAAAGGCCCGCAGGGAACTATCCCGGTTTCGGTCAATATCTCGGGAATTTCAGAACAGAATGATGTTATAGGCAAAGTTGTGGTGCTGCGCGATATTTCTGAACTGAAAAAAAGCGAGGACGCCTTAAAGAGAAGCCTCAGCCAGCTACGCCGCACTTTTGATGAGACCGTTGCATCCCTGACGGCCATGTCTGAAAAACGCGACCCTTACACCTCAGGACACCAGCAACGGGTAGCAGAACTGGCTTGCCGCATAGCGGTAAAAATGCGCCTCTCAGCTGAAGAAATCAACTGCATCAGGATTGCAGGGATTCTACACGATGTAGGGAAAATATCTATCCCGGCAGAGATCCTTTCCAAGCCGACCAGACTGACTGAACTTGAAATGAATCTGATGAAAACCCATAGTGAAGCAGGCTATG
The DNA here is from genome assembly GCF_963666665.1 of Maridesulfovibrio sp. Classification (NCBI taxonomy): domain Bacteria; kingdom Pseudomonadati; phylum Thermodesulfobacteriota; class Desulfovibrionia; order Desulfovibrionales; family Desulfovibrionaceae; genus Maridesulfovibrio; species Maridesulfovibrio sp. The sequence goes on along the minus strand of NZ_OY762999.1, from coordinate 3,548,822 downwards.
AAATCCTGAAAGGAATATCATTCCCATGGCCCGTGGCCGATATAGTCATCCAGCACCATGAACGCATTGACGGAACCGGCTACCCCAATGGTCTCAGTGGAGACAATATCCTGCGTGAAGCCAGAATTATCGCTGTGGCCGACGTAGTTGAAGCCATGAGCTCCCACCGACCCTACCGTGCCGCTCTGGGTCTGCCCAGGGCCATGGCGGAAATTGCACGAGGACGCGGAACAGCGTATGACCCGAAAGCAGTGGATGCCTGCACCCAATTGATAGAAGAAGATAATTTTTCCTTTGAAACACGTACGGAACTATAGATGAGCAAAAACATACTGATTGTTGATGACGAAGACGGCATCAGATACTCTCTGCGCGGAATACTTGAAGATGAAGGTTTTGACGTAAGTGAGGCAGAATCCGGCGAAAAAGCCCTTGAACATCTCAGCGAAGAGCAGCCGGACCTTGTATTTCTGGACATCTGGCTTCCGGGCATGGACGGGCTTGAGATTCTCGACCGCATCAAAAAGGAATGGGACTGGCTGCCCGTAGTCATGATCTCCGGTCACGGTAATATTGAAACCGCAGTTTCCGCTATCAAAAAGGGCGCATTCGACTTCATCGAAAAACCGCTTTCACTTGAAAAGGTGGTCATTACTGCTGAAAAAGCCGTGGAATTCTCACGTCTGCAATCGGAAAACAAAGCACTGCGCACCCGCATTGCCGCAGAACAGCCGGCCAGATTAACCGGACAGTCTGAATCTATCGACTCCATGCGCGAGGTCATCGGACAGGTGGCCCCCACAGACGCTTGGGTACTTATCACCGGGGAAAACGGCACCGGTAAAGAAATTGTAGCCCGTTCCATTCATTCCCAAAGCCAGAGAGCGGATAAACCGCTTGTAGCGGTAAACTGCGCGGCCATTCCGGAAGAATTGATTGAATCGGAACTCTTCGGCCATGAAAAGGGAGCATTCACAGGGGCGGAAAAAGCTCAGGAAGGTAAATTTGAACTGGCTGATAACGGCACCCTATTTCTGGATGAAATCGGAGATATGAGCCTGAAGACACAGGCTAAAATCCTGCGAATTCTTCAGGAACAACGTTTTGAACGCGTCGGTGGCAGAAAAACCATCCACGTGGATGTGCGCGTAATTGCCGCGACCAACAAGGATCTGTTTGAAGAAATAAAGAACGGTAACTTTCGTGAGGACCTCTACTACAGGTTGAAAGTCTTCCCGTTGGAAGTTCCTCCGTTACGCGACCGAGCAAAAGACATTCCCTTGCTGATCAACGAATTTATCACCATCCTGAACCGACAGCATGGATTCAAACCGCTGACCTTCACTGAATCGGCCCTAAAGGTTCTGACTGAATACTCATGGCCCGGAAACGTCCGTGAATTAAAAAACTTTGTGGAAAGAATGCTGATTATGTTCGGCGGCAAGGAAGTCGGACCGGACAAGCTCCCCCCGGAAATTGCCAACGGTCCGCGCATTGAGAAAGCTGAGACTGATCAGGAGCAGCTCCCATTGCCCCTGCCGGAAGGCGAGGTTGATTTCAAAAAGGCCCGTGCTGATTTTGAAGCCCAGTTCCTTGAAGCCAAGCTCCGCGAATATAAGGGGAACGTTTCAAAACTGGCCGAAGCCGTCGGGCTGGAAAGAAGCTCTCTTTACCGCAAGCTCAAGACTTATGATATTCAGGTGGACTAACCAGCACATAACTTAAGGTCCGAGCCAGCGCACCGCACCGGTATCGGTATCATAAATTGCCCCCATGAGCTGAGCCTTACCGGAACGGACCTTTTCAAGAATAGCCGGACACTGGCTCAAAATCTCACGCATTACCTGTCTGACATTTGTTTCCGCCACCTTATCCGCCAGTTCTACGCCCTTAAGCGAAGGATAAAGTACGCGGGTCATTTGAATGGCCGGTTCCAGCTTTCCCATTAGCTGAACAAGAAGCCCTTTCAATTCGACCTTATCAATAGCGGCTTTTATCAGGGTAGATCGGGTATGGCCCATAACAACCAGCAGCGGGGTCTCAAGAGCCAGCATTGAATATTCCACCGAGGCCAATGAATCTGAACCAGCCACATTGCCGACGAGCCGAACGGTAAAAAGATCACCGAGACCACGATCGAAAATCAACACCGGGTCCACCCGCGAATCAGAGGCTGTAACAACAGTCGCAAACGGGTTCTGGCCCCTTAGAGCCAGAATTTTGCGCTGGTGGGAGGTCTGGTTCGGGTAAACACTGCTTCCTTTAACAAACCGCAGGTTCCCTTCCATGAGCAGTACCAGAGACTGGTCTGCCCCTCTTTGCTGCTGATCTGAGACTGATGCAGAAGTTCCATTTTCAGCCAAGGCAGCGGAACAAGGGTAATTAACAAGAAATACAGAAACGAATAATAAAAGTAATATCCTCAATTGGAGACTCCGCCGTTTGCGATTGGTTGCATTTATTAGATGGACCATACATACCACGGCCATGTTTATGCAAGGGGCGGTTTATGAATTACTTTTGTTTAGACATGTAAAGTTTTTATCCCGCAGACCGATCAGATAGGCAAGACATCAATCGGGAGGGTGTCAGGAACTGCCGAATCAGGTGCAGGTTCCTTAAAACCATGTCCGGTCCTTCACCCGGGTAAAGTCTTCGCAAGAACGCTTTACCTCGCAGAACGGCCCGACATGGTTTTTATTTTTTAAACCTCATCACAAAATAAAGCCCACTCAAACTGAAAAGAGTCGTCCAGATTCTATACATGAGAAAAATGGAAGCCCCGGCAACCACACTTCCACAGGAACCAAGATAAAGCAGAGTCTCAAAGGCTGCCTCATTAACACCCAGTCCGGCAGCAGGAGCAGGGATAACTCCGGCAAGAAAAGAAAGCGGGGCCGCAAAAAAGACTTCATTAAAATCAGGGAGTACTGGAAGATTCTGAATACGGGCAAGGAGATAGATAGCGTAAACAAAGGAAATATGCTGAATTGCGGTCAAGCCGACAATCTTTAAAACCGTGGATATGGAATTTCGATAGAGCAGCAATGCTGAAACCACTTCCCCGATCTTTTCTCCAAATTTCGAACCCTTGAAAAACTTCTGGTAAATATAACCTGTTTTCAAAAATTCAGGAGCGACCAAAGGTGCTGCAAGGGAAATCAGTGCGGCATAGAACAGAACCGGACCGACCTCCCGGCCTAGAAAGCCTGTACCCAAAAAACAGAAAATTCCAGTCAGAACCGGAAATATCAGCCCAACCGCAAAACCTGCCACCCGTCCGCGCACAAGAGCCAGAAAAACCAGCAGCACACTAAACCAAAACAAACAGAGTATACCCAGAGCCGGAACCGCAATAGCCCGCAATTCCGGAGAATGCTCAACAATAGCCCAGTTAAAGGCCATTCCCAGTCCGCCGAACAGGAACAACCCCATAATCCCGATAATGCGGTCCACAATAATGGAGGCTCCGACCCGTGCCCCCTGACCGGTAATGCGGGTGGTATAAAAATATCGGGCGACATCTCCGCTGGCCGAACCCATCACACATTGGGTAAAAAAATACATGATCGCGGAAACCTTAAAACTGTCTTTCAAGGAAATGCCCAGCCCAGCACCCTTCAACAGCTCCACATAGCGGACAGCACCAAGCCCCATCCCGAAAGCGATGATCAGGCAGGCCGCACCCAAGACCGGAATATGATCCGCAGCGACCGCAAGGTACTCCGGGCGGATTCCCCCGGATTTAACCAACCAGAAAAGAAGTCCCCCGGCAAAGAGAGACTTAAGTATGTTGAATATGAAAACTTTGCGCCGGCTTGACGCTGGTTCAGGACAATTCAAAACTACTCCGCGTCTTTTTGCTGCTTACTGCAGTCCAAACGCATTTCCACGAGATCTTCATCATAATTTTCACTGATCTCGAATCCGAACTTACGGGAAAGCCCCTGCATGGCTTTGTTTTCAAAAAGCGTCTGGCCCACGAGCCAATGGGTGCCGCGGTCTCTTGTGTAGCGGATAATCTTATGAAAAAGCATGGACCCCAGACCGGTTCCTTTGAGATCGGAACGAACCACAATTGCAAATTCCGCTTCGGAATTATCCGGTTTGGTGGAAGTACGCACCACACCGAGAGTTTCCGGAACTCCATGTTCTCCCATTGCCGTGGCGATGAAAGCCATCTCACGATCATAGTTGATCTGGGTGAAGCGAGACATATCCTTGTGGTCAAAATCCCTGCGCACCACGCCAAAAAAGCGCATGCGCATATCTTCGTCCGAGACCTGCTCCAAAAACTTATAATGGGCAGGTTCATCTTCAGGACGAATCGGACGCAAAGTAACCTGCCTGCTGTCACGGAGAACTACACATTCTTCCAGCTCACGCGGATAAGGCCGGATAGCCAGTTGCGGGCAATCCTCGCGGCACTCAGCGACCAGAATCTTGGCACCAAGTGCCAGCACCCCTGTCTCATCTCCGTAGAGAGGGTTGATATCCAGATGCACAATCTGGGGAATATCAATAAAAAGCTGCGAAACCTGAATCAAGGTCAGGCAAAGGTCGTCAATATCCGCAGGAGGCTGCGTGGGAGTACCGGAAAGAAGCCGGGAAATACGGGTCCTGCTGATAAGTTCACGGGCAAGACTCATATTCAGTGGCACCATGGCTACAGCCTGATCTCGGACTACTTCACGGGTCATGCCCCCATGACCGAAATGGATGATAGGACCGAATGTTGAATCAGCGGACGCGGAAATAAAAAGTTCATGCGCCCCAAGCCTGCGGCCCATTTTCTGGACCGTGAACCCTTCAATATATGCATCAGGACGCTGGCGATTGACACGGGTGAGCATGGTTGCTGCTGCTTCCCAGACTTTTTCCGTACTTTCAAGGTCAAGGACAACACCACCAACATCATAGGGCTGATTGATCTGGGGGGAACGTATTTTAAGGGCCACCGGGCAACCGATCTCATCTGCCGCAATGACCGCTTCACGTGCGGACACAGCCACCCTTGTTTCCACAACGGGCAAACCATAGGCCGCCAGCACCCGGCGGGCCTCCGGCTCGTTAAGCTCCTGCCGTCCCTCGGTAAGGGCCTTGCGCACAGTTTCCCGGGCAGTGGTTGTGTCCGGGAAAAAGTCCGTCGGCAAAGAATCAGGTGTCTCGGTGAGCAGCTCCTGGTTACGCTGGTATTCAGCCATGTACATGAACGCACGCACAGCCTGATCTGCACTTTCGTATGTGGGAATGCCGTGAACAGAGAAAATTTTACGCGACTTGCGGGACATATCCGAGCCCAGCCACGAGGTCAGCACCATCCGCCGGACCCTCTTCAAACCCTTGGCAAGAATTTCAGCAACTTCGGCACTGGAAATTCCGGCAAAAGGAACATGAACCACCAGCACGGCATCCACTTCCTTATCTTTAATCAACACCTTTAGGGCATCGAGATATTTCTGACCGGGGGTGTCAAACTTGATCGTCACCGGATTGCTACCGCTCCATTCCCCGTCAAATACGGTATTCAGCTTTGCAACAGTATCCTCGGAAAGCTTGGCGAGTTTACCGCCCCGACGAATCAAACCGTCCGCTGCGGTAAGTCCGGCGCTGGTTCCGTTGACGATAATCGCCAGACGGTCTCCGCGCACTGGCTGGCGCAAACTGGCAAGGGTCTGGGCCGCGTCGAACATGCCGTCAATGGTCTGCACCCGCAGCATACCGGCCCGGCGGAAAGCCACATCATAAACTTCGTCGGCCCTGGCGATCATGGCATTGTCCAGACGAGCCAGTTCCTGCGTTACGTGCTGCAAAGCCTGTCCCGGACGGATAGCCAAAACAGGCTTATTACGCGAAGCCGCACGGGCAGCAGACATGAAATCCCGGGCGTCATGAATGGATTCGATATAGAGCAGAATGGAGCGGGTCTGTGCATCGGAACCGAGATAATCGAGAACATCACCAAAAGTAAGGTCAATGCGGCTGCCCAGCGAAACCACATGAGAAAAACCGATATCATTAGTTGCAGCCCAGTCCAGAACAGTGGGGATAAAGCTGTCCGACTGAGAGACAAAAGCTATTTTACCCGCCTTGGCCGGCAATGGAGCAAGGCTGGCATTGAGATTCATGGCCGGAACTATAAATCCAAGACTCTTGGGACCGAGAATTCTCATTTGGGGAGAATTGGCCGCCCTGAGCAACTCGGCCCGCAGCCTGACCCGTTCAGCCTTGGGGATAGCACTGAATCCCGGACCGATCAAAGCACAGGCCTTAACCCCAATATTGCGAAGCCTTTCCAGCAGCGGAGGGCATTCCCCAAGCGGAAGGCAGATAACCGCAAGGTCCGGAACCTTGGGAAGATCAGCCACATCCTTGTATGTCAAAACACCGGAAATAGCCTCGGCATCAGTACTCACCGGCATCACCGGACCGAGAAAACCTCCGCCCATAAGGTTACGCATAAGAATATTACCCGCATTTGCAGGGTCATTAGTTGCACCGATTACGGCTACTGATCCGGGCTGAAAAAGATATTCCAGATTGATAACACTCATGAAAGCCTCTTGTTTGGGGTCCGCTGCTTATCCTTCCACAACCTACTACATACCCGCTGATCAAGCTGCATATCAAGCATAAAGCGTTCAACACAGCCCTAAATATTCCATTTCCGCCGATGGTTATCGGTCTACAACCCTGTTCAACCCGGCTGAAACAGCGTATATGATTACTTGAAGTGTACACAAACCAGCATTAAATTTCATGAGTCGGAGCCCGAAATATGAGTGAGAACAGCATTGAAAACTTGATGAACGAAGAGCGGACCTTTGATCCCCCAAAGGAAATGCTGGAAAATTCAAATATAACGGCACAGCAATACGAAGAAGCCTGCCGCATTGCAGATGATGATCCCGAAAAGTTCTGGGCAGAAAGAGCACGTGAGCTGTTACTTTGGAAACGGGACTTTAAAACCACCCTTGAATCCAATCCTGAAAAAAATGAGTATAAGTGGTTTTCCGGAGGCAGGCTGAACGCCTCTGAAAACTGCCTTGACCGCCATCTGGATAACGGCAAACGCAACAAGGCCGCTTTGATCTGGCAGGGCGAACCGGAAAATGAAGTTCGGGTCTTCACATACCACATGCTACACCGCAAAGTCTGCCGCTTTGCCAATGTACTCAAAAAAATGGGTGTATCCAAGGGTGACCGGGTTGCCATCTACCTGCCCATGGTTCCCGAGCTGGTTATCTCCATGCTGGCCTGCGCCCGCATCGGGGCAGTACATTCAGTAATTTTCGCCGGATTTTCCGCAGTCAGCCTGCAAAGCCGGATCATTGACTGCGACGCAAAGATCCTCATTGCCGCGGATGGAGTACTGCGCGGGGGCAAAACAATCCCCCTGAAACGTAATGTGGATGAAGCACTTTTCGAATGCCCGTCAGTTGAGCAGGTCATTATGGTCAAACGCACCGGGGATGAAATTGATTTCATCGAGGGCCGCGACACATGGTGGCAGGATGAAATGGCAGCACCGGACATTGGAGACTATTGCAAACCTGAATCCATGCGTTCCACAGACCCGATGTTCATTCTGCACACCTCCGGGTCCACCGGAAAACCCAAAGGCATCGTGCACAGCACCGGCGGCTATATGACCATAACCGCCCACACCAGCCAATGGGTCTTTGATCTTAAGGACGATGACGTGCACTGGTGCACTGCCGATATCGGCTGGATCACCGGGCACAGCTACACTGTATACGGACCGCTGGCCCTTGGAGCCACCACCCTGCTCTTCGAAGGAGTCCCGACCTACCCCCGACCGGACCGCTATTGGGAAATCATCAACCGCTACGGGGTAAACATCTTTTATACCACCCCGACAGCAATCCGCTCCCTCATGCGTGAAGGTTCGCAGTGGACCGAAAAGTATGACCTTTCCACCCTGCGCATCCTCGGGTCCGTAGGCGAACCCATCAATCCTGAAGTCTGGATCTGGTTCCACGAACACATCGGCAAGGGCAAACTTCCCCTTCTGGACACATGGTGGCAGACCGAAACCGGCGGCATCCTTATTTCACCGCTGCCCTATGTGGGGAAACTCAAGCCCGGATCAACCGGTCATGCACTCCCGGGAATCAAAACAACCATTGTGCGCAGTGACGGCAGTGAAGCTTCTGCCAATGAAGGAGGGCACCTGCTGATTACAAAACCATGGCCCGGCATGCTCTGCACCATTCACAATGATGATGCCCGCTACCGCAGGACTTACTTTGAGCGCTTTCCCGGAAGTTATGAGACCGGGGACGGGGCGAGGATTGATGAAGACGGATTCCACTGGATCATGGGACGCCTTGATGACGTAATTAACGTATCCGGCCACAGGCTGGGTACCACTGAAATTGAATCCGCACTTATCGCCCATCCTGATGTAACCGAAGCCGCAGTGGTAGGCATTCCACATGAGGTTAAAGGACAATCGGTATACGCATACGTTACCCTGCGCAACGGACTTGATCAGGATGATGAGACGCGCACAGACTTGTGCGATTGGGTTAGCGAAAAGATCAGCCCCATTGCCGTACCTGAAGCCATCCAATTCTCTGAAGGATTGCCCAAGACACGTTCCGGCAAAATCATGCGCCGCATTCTGCGCAGTATTGCGGTGGGTGAAAACGACTTCGGTGATACTTCGACCCTATCTGACGCTTCAGTAATCAACGACCTGATTGAAGGACAGAAAGTTCTTTTCGAGTAAATTATGAGCAATGACCAGCAATTAACTCACTGCCGGCAACTTATCCGCAAGTGCAATATCCTTGTTCTGGCCACATCAGGAGAAGAAGGAATTCACACTTCACTCATGGCTTACGCCAGCTCTGCGGACTGCAGTGAGATATACATGGTCAGCAGCCGAAACAGCCGCAAATGGCAAAACCTTTCCCGAAATCCTCGGGTCAGCCTGCTTATCGATGACCGGGATGGGAAATTATCCGACAGACGCCATGAAATAATGGCCCTCACCGTCAAAGGAACTTTTGTCCCGGTTAACGACGACGCTGAAAGAGAAAGAATAAAGTCTGCAATTGCCGAAACTGTTCCGGCAATTGCAGACGCCTTTTCAGGCCCTGAAAATTCCATTATCCGCATCAAGGCAGACTCCTTTCAGCTCCTGAATGGACCGCAGAACTCCTTTTACATAGACCTCTTCTAAAAAATCAGACCTCCCCGGATCGTAAATAAATTTACCGCATCATATTACTATGCTACATTCATAACAGGAGAATCGGATTCCTAATACTGTGGCCGGGGGAGGATTATGTTCAAATCCATGAAAGCAATCCTGCTTTTATTTGCTGCCGGACTGGTCGTAGCGACGACGGTCGGTGTGACTTACTTTGCCCAGCGCACAGTAACCAAGTCTGTAATGGAATCTGAATTCGCCCATACACAAGCCATCGTGGACGCCGTCTATCAAGAAGTGAACAATCAATATCAGAGTATTGTCTTTTCTGAACAATCTGCAATTTCAGCCCGCAAGGAACAACTACAAAATATTGTGGGTATATCCATTGACCTGATCCGCTTAAATTACAGCCAATTCAAGCAGGGACTCATCACCGAATCTGAAGCCCAAAAACGCAGTATCGAACAGCTAAGAAACATGCGTTATGACGAAGGCACCGGATATATCTGGATTAATGATGATACCGCCCCCATCCCCCGTTTGATAATGCACCCGACCATGCCGGAACTTGAAGGACAAATTTTAGATAGACCACGCTTCAAAGGAATAAGAAGCAGTGATGAGAATCTTTTCGCTGCCTTTCGAAACCTCGGGACACAACAAGGCTCAGGATTTATAGAATATCTCTGGCCGAAACCATTAAGCAAAGGATTAAGCAAAGACCAACTGAAACTTTCCTATATACAGTATTTCAAAGAGTGGGGCTGGATTATCGGTTCCGGAGTATATATTGATGACGTACAAAAGCAGGTTAACAATAGGCTCCAAGCTGTACTTCAGGAGCTACGTGAAAGCTTCAAAAAGACCAAAATTGGCAGACACGGCTACATATTTCTATTTTCAGGTAAACCGGACCTGGTTATCCACCCGGTTTACGAAGCAATCCCCATAGCTGACCTTATAAACCCCGAAACGGGTAAGCCCCTTTTTATGGAACTCAAGGAGGCAGCCCATGTTGACGGTGTAATGGAATATTTATGGGATAAGCCTCCACGTCATAAAGGAGATTTCACCTTCCGCAAAAGGGCTTATATTAAATATTTCCAACCGCTGGACTGGTACATATGTTCTACTGCCTACATGGATGATCTTGAAAAACCGGGCCTTATGCTCCGAAATGAAATCACCATGCTCTCCATCGGTGTGCTGGCTCTCGCCCTTATGTTTGCTGCCATTCTTTCCAGCAAAATAGCCCAACCACTCATGAAACTTACTGCTGCCGCCCGGGCCATCCGTGAAGGAGGCATTGCCGCTTCAGATATTCCGCAGGAAGGACCAAGGGAAATTAAGGAACTGGGCACGGTTATCAGCCAGATGCTGGAATCCATAAAGTCAGGCATTGAGGAAAAAGAACATCTCCTGTCTGCTCTGGAAGACGGCAACAATCAACTTTCAGCCAGCAACCGCCAGCTTGAAATTAAGATCAGAGAACATGCACGGGTGCAACAGGAACTGATCAAGCTGCGCAACCACCAGAAGAATATCATCGATTCCATGCCCTCCATACTCGTGGGCGTAAACAAGAACGGAGCGATTACCCTCTGGAACAAGGGAGCAACCACATCCACTGGAAAGGAATATGAGGAAGTGGCCGGCAAGCTGCTTTCTGATGTATTTCCCCAATTGGACAAAGAAATCACTAAGGCAAAACAGCAGATCATCAACGGTAAAACTGAGCAGAAAGTACGCATCCCACGCGTGGTTGACGATGAAACGCGATATGAAAACATCACTATTTATCCGCTGATCAGTGACGGATATGACGGTGCAGTAATCCGCCTTGACGATGTTACCGACAATGTCCGCATTGAAGAGATGATGATCCAGACTGAAAAAATGATGTCCGTAGGCGGACTGGCAGCCGGAATGGCTCATGAAATCAACAATCCCTTAGGGGGAATACTGCAGGGTACCCAGAACATTGAACGGAGGCTGCGCCCCGGTATGGCCAAAAACGAACAGGTTGCCCGCCAGTTGGATATTTCCCTTGAAACGATCAACAAATACATTGAAGAACGCGGCATATTGAAAATACTGTCCGGCGTAAGGCAATCCGCAACCCGGGCAGCCGGAATTATATCCAATATGCTCAACTTCAGCCGCAAGACCGAGGTGCACCGCACCACATGCAAACTGAATGAACTCGCTGACAGTGCCGTGGCCCTTGCGGAGCAGGATTATGACCTTAAAAAGAAATATGACTTCAGAAAGATAGATGTCGTCAGGAATTATCAGAAGAATCTGCCATTTGTAATTTGTTCAACCACGGAAATAGAGCAGGTCATGCTCAATCTTCTGGGGAATGCTGCCCACGCCATGCAGGAGCACAATTGCGAAGAACCGATGATTGAAATCAAAATATGGCAGGATGGGGATTACGTGGCTGTTTCTATTTCCGATAACGGCCCGGGCATGGAAGAAAATATCCGCAAAAGGGTTTTCGAGCCCTTCTTCACTACCAAACCTAAAGGGGTCGGAACAGGTCTTGGCCTTTCGGTTTCCTATTTTATCATCACTGAAAACCACCACGGCAGCTTCAGTATTGAATCAACTCCGGGCAGCGGATCAAAATTCACATTCAAGCTGCCCATCTCCTCCCCGCGCTGATGCGGGGTTAAAATCAACAACAACGGTTGTTCCTTCACAACCGGACTCCATACTTATTGAGCCGCCGTGGACCTTGGCGATCAGGCTGGCTGAATAAGTCCCCAGCCCTGTCCCGCCGATCTTCCCCGCAGTGGAATATTTTTCGAAAAAAATGTCCCTGACGGCTGCCGGAACTTCCCCGAAATTATGAATAGCCATCTGCGGAAATTCCCCGCTGCAGAGCTTAACCGTTATCGGTTTTCCAGCCGGGCTGGCCTCAATTCCATTCTTAAGCAGATTGGAGAACATGGAGAAAAGCAGTAATTCCTCACCACGCACATAAAAAGAAGCATGATCCCCGGCCTCGCTATCATCAATGAACACCCTAAACTCAGAACCTCGGCTCTCAAGCATATCCTGAAGGTCAATTGCAATGCGCTTTATCAATGGCAGCACATCAACCTTTTCCGGACGCAGGATGTAAGAATCCGTCTCCATGCGGTAAATATCATAAGACCTGTTGACCAACCCCAGCATGCGGTATCCGGCATCCTGAATATTCTTGATCAGCTCGACCTTTTCGGGATCACTTTCATCAGCAATCAACAAGTGCGGAATATTAATCACCGCATTGAGGGGAGTCTTCAAATCATGTCTGGAGATGCGTTCCACATCAACACGCAGCAGTTCTCCCCGATCGTGATTAACAACATCGGTAATAGTCGAGGCCACGGAATTACAGAAATACTCAAGGAAATCCGTACCCATCTCAGGATGAAAACGATCCTCCGATGGATCATGGATGGAAAATAAACCGATCAGCTTTCCGGGGTTGTACTTATCAATCATCCCGAAGGCAAAACAGGAACCGCCAAGCTCCGGACCGACTTCCGGGTCCCCGAAAAAAACATCCGGGCGCATCATCCGCGAAATAGGCCCGAGAAAAACACGGTTGGAACCATTATCCAATGTTGCGTCAATATAGCGCATGCAGCCCTTGAGATAAAAAGTCGGGATTTCCGGGCAGGGCATGCCCTTACACAACTCCCGATCCAGAACCACTGCAATACGCCCCAGACCAAGTTCCTGTGCTACTCCGGTCAGCATATCAGACAGGCCGGAAAGTGACTTAAGACCGTTCACATACTGAAGGGCCCTGCCGAACTTGGCAAAAAGCTGAAAATCTGAATTATGAACGCTGTAGGCTTCCTTAAGCTTCCCTTCAAGCATTTGGATACGTTCATCTTTTTCTAAGATATTCTGACGAACGCCAAGGAATTCATCTTCCTGAGAAAGAAAATTATCACGGGCATAGGCATAGTTTTCATACAAATTCTGGGCAATGAAATCAGCCTGCTCACCGTTGTCTTCTTTGATGAGCCGCTTAAGAAGGTCCAGCTGTTCTCCGAATTTCTTCAATGTAGGCAGATTGTCCATGCAGATTCCTATGCTTGTTTTTATTGTTTTGCCCTTATATCAATTCAATGCACAGAATGCCAGTAGTCCGGCCAATTCGCAAAGCACCACTGACGCGCCGAGGAAATCACCATTGACTCCGTTAACCCGTTTCGCCAACCTGAACAAAAACAGAATCGCGCAGCCGCAAAAAACATACGCCAGCAGTTGCACCACCGGACTGACCGTAACCGCTCCTACAAGGATCGCAGTTAAGCCCCCGACTCCGATAGAAAGTCCATCTGCCCCGCGCATGGACAAGCTGCCTTGTCCCGGCCTTGCCAGCGGCTTGCCGACCATACTCATCAAAGCATTGCCAAGCCTGCCGAGCACGAAAATCCAGATCGCTGCCCCATACGCCCCGGCTTCGTACACATAGAAGAAGCAAACCGCCTGTCCCAGAACTGCCAGCACCGAAGCCAGCACCCCGAACACACCGGAGCAGCTATCCTTGATAATTTTCCAAAACCGCTCCGGATCAGGATAAGGACCGGCCCCGTCGGCAATGTCCGCAAAGCCGTCAAAATGCAATCCACGGGTCAAATAAACGGATGCCGCCACAGTCAACCAGCTCTGAATCCAGAACTTGCCCGCAAACAGCCCCAGCCAGAACGGAAGCACAATAACCGCACCCAGCACCAGCCCGCTAAGGGGCATCCACTTAACAGTACGACCAATATCATCAGCTTCAATCTCCATGACCGGACCAATACGGGTCATGAAACCGAGGGTAATTAAGATGTCACGAAATATGTTCATCCGAGCAGTATCAATAATTTTCTTTATTTTCTCAAGGCGGACCTGAATTGCCTGAAAAAGGTCCGCCATGCCCGACATACTGAGTCAAGGGAGATGGTTTTTTTTGAATCATATGGGTTCAAAGCTCATCACCCAAAACTCTAACACGGGAGAAAAGATATGAAAGATTTCAACAGCTACCGGATGGTGCTCAGACCGCGTAGTGAAATTACAATCGGATTGGTGCTTTATGGTGAAAACGAACCGCCGGAAATGCAGCTCGAAAACCTCTGGAAAATAACTGACCTCAGCACAGGTGAAGAACTTACCGAACCAAAGATTGATTTCTCCGATTTTTCCAAAGGAGACATCATGTACCCCTCCATGATGAAACCGGAGGTCAAGCGCAGATGGGATCAGAAGCAATACGAGCAGGAAGAAGCAAAGGCTTCCTTTGCCAAGCTGAAACGCATGATCCATGCCCGGTTTATGGAACAGAACCCTGATCTGCCTTTGGTGCAAAATTTAAAACAGACTACCTACGGCAACGAAATCCAGAACGAGTTCAAAAAACTTGTCAGTATCCGAAGGTCCATGCTTAACCCCGGAAGCCCGCAAACAGGCACAGGGAAATCAATCCATGATGAGTTGGAACGAGACAATGTGGATATTAATGAAATCGCCAATGAAGTCCTCCAATTCCTGACCCCGGAACCAGAAAATATCTATGCGCTGATGGCAGTGAACAGGGATAAAAACCTGCGGATCGAAGACAAACTGCTGGTATCATCAGAATCCACCCATGTCCTTGAATACGGATATGATGAAGGAGGACGCCTGCAGGCTGTGAAGTACTGCGGCGAACCTGTGGAAATCTACCATTACAACCAATTGGGGCAGCGGATATTCTCTCAGGTCGCAGGCGGAGAAAAACTGGAATACCAATATAACGAACTGAGGCAACTCGACCGCGCCGGAGACACTGCATATGTTTACGATCATGATGGCAACCTTTCCGAAAAGGAATCACCCGAAGGCGTAACCAAGTACGAATACCTCGAAACAGGCCAACTCTGCGCAGTGCGCCTGCCAAATGGAACCCACATTGAATATCATTTTGATGAGCGCGGCTTCAGGGCAGCCAAGCACATCAACGGCAAGCTCGTCCAGCGCTACCTGTGGAAGGATCTGACCACCCTTGCAGCAATAAAAGATGCAGAGGGCATCAGTAGATTCCATTACAATGAGCACGGACGCTGCATGGGAATGGAACGCAACGGTCAGGCCGCACTCTTTGCAACCGATCAACTAGGCAGCATCTTTAGCATTGCAGATTCATCAGGAAAAAGTGTACAGGAAGTTCTATATGATTCTTTCGGCAGACAGATACTGAACAGTGCTCCCGAAGAGGAGCTACTGCTCGGATTCGCCGGAGGTCTCTATGATTCCGATACCGGGCTGATCCACTTCGGATACCGCGAGTACGATCCGACTATCGGCAGGTTCATTTCTCCTGATCCGCTGGGCTATGCTGGCGGGGATGTGGATGTTTACGGTTATTGTCTGGATGATCCGGTTAACTTTGTTGATCCACTTGGATTGAGATCGCATAACGGCATGCATGGTGCCTTCGGCGGCGGGAATATTGGTGGCAGAGCCAAGTCATCCCTTGGATCTAACAGAAGCAAAAAACAAGGACTCTGACGAAAAATCATCAGACACCAATCCGAGCAAATCAATTGGACACGGGGGCGTCTTTGGTGCTTTCGGCACAGGCAATATCAAGGGAAAAGCCAATTCAAGTCTTGGATTTAATGGAAACACAAGTCTCAAGACCACTGGCAATCCGACAAACTCCAACAGCTACAGTATGAATGAGCTCGGCGGCTATGCTCACTATACCGGCTATGCAGGACCAAGCTTTGCGGAGTACCTTGGAGCAGGTTTTAATCAAAAAAATTCGCGATTGGCGAACCTCAATGATCTGTGGAGCGGAATGCCCACTAAACCGACTGCTCAGCAAACACGTCAAGAGAAAAGACAGAACCTGGCCCGTCGTGGCGTAATCGATTTAAACAACAATACTCCTAGTCCCCTGACAAAGACTGTTAATAGTACACAGCCCGATAAACCAGAAGGAGGCGTGGGAACCAGCATTATAACAGGTAAATCAAGCGTACAGCATGCCCGGGAGATGGAAAGTCTCGCTAAGGTTAAGGATAAACAAGCAAAAGAGGATCGTAAGGCTAGAGAAAAAGCGGAAAGGGTCCAACAAAAAATAGGGATGGCAGCCTTAAAGGCCAGCCAGCAGCAGAGTCCCTTGGCAAATACTGTTAATAATGCACAGCAAGCCAAGACAAGCATGCTTACTACAAAAGAAGAAGTGGCGCTAGCAGAAGAGACCAGTGCTTGGGACGCTATGGGAAGAATGTGGGATGGAATTGGTACGGCTGTATCCAGAGCATTCGATACTCTTCAAGGGGACGAGAAGAATGCTATCAAATTTGGGAGCTATGTGAGTCCTGAGAAGAGGGCAATGTACAATACTATGATGAAAGACGTTAAAAAGGATGCTGTAGAAAATGCAATGGATGGTTTTAAAAAATACGGTCCTGTTGGATTATCTTTTTCCTTACCAGGGGGGGCTTTCACAATGTTAAATGGTTTAGGTGAAGCCATTTATAATAACAACCGAAAGAACGAAAATGAAGCGGCTGAAAAAATAGAGGAAAACATACGCAAGCAGCGTCAGGATCTCAATAGTGATTATTTTGAAAAATTTAAAAAATCTCATAGGAGATAAATGTGACGAGAGGCGACCTAACTCTTATCGTTTTTATTTTAGCTTTATTGCACACTATCTTTTTTAGAATAAAAATTAAATGTTCTAAGTGTGGAAAAATAACTAAGACAACCACCTACACCCAACTTGGTGCAACATGGCTCTTCATAGGTGGGGCACATGTAGCATATGACTTTTGGCAAGGTGAAACCATTAATCCCTATTTTGATTTATGGTTTTTAGCTCCAGCATTTTACTATCTGTTCTCTGAACCTAAAATTTTTTGTCGTCATTGCTTGGTAGGTGTTCCCTTCAACAAAAAAGATCTCATCAAATAATAACCGCCCCCGGACTACGGTTCGGGGGCACCACTATTCATCTCCACATCAAAACTTCAAAGTCAAAACATCCCCCGGCTCAAGGCCTAGCATTTCCGAAGCTGCTCCGCGGTTAAGGGCCAACTCGTAATAGCCTTGGCTTCCGGCTAAAAGCCCGGTGGCCCCTGTTTCAAGCTCTGCGTAGCAGCAGACCCGCTTTACGCAACCGTCATCATTGCCGGAGAGTAACTGATCTTCGGGGATACACATGCGCTCGGGCAGGGTCTGGGTATCGGGAATATTCAACACAATATTACCGAAACGGTCTTTGTGCAGAATGGTTGCATTTACTCCGTCCGCAAGCCAGACGGGTTTGTTGATTCCGGTACGTACAATTTCACGCAGGGGAAGCTTGGGGCCGAGGGATCCCAGTGAGATTCCGTTTGCTATGGATGCAGCCAACGGCGCAAAGATATCACGACCATGAAAGGTTGCAGAGCTGTGAATCTTGGAAGCTGCTTCGCTGAGATCGGTAACAATCATTGTTCCGGAAAAACGGGCTTCAGCCAGTTCAAGGACTCCATTGTCAGGAGCAAGCACAACCTGCCCCCCGAACTCTGCAGCGATGATCCGGCGGGCACTGCCGACGCCGGGGTCGATTACAGTGATGAAGACTGTATCCTTCGGGAAATGTTCCATCGCCCCGGAAAGAAAAAATGCGCCCTGCGATATACAAAACGGCTCCACTCCGTGGCTGACGTCTATTATCCGTGAGTCGGGTGCCAGACCAGCCAGCACTCCTTTCATCTGGCCCACGTAAGGATCATCAAGTCCGAAATCAGTCAAAAGCGCAATTGTTCTGCTCATAGCTACCTCGGCACGGAAAAACCTTTTCCGAGTACGCTGAAAGTTGATTCAATTATGACAAAAGCTGCCGGATCAATTGTAAAAATTGTGGCCTCAAGCCGCTTAAGCCTGAAGGAATCGACCACGGTCAGGATAACTGTCTTATCCTGCCGGGTATAGCCGCCCTTGGCATTAAGCAGTGTTGTCCCGCGTCCAAGCTTAGTCATGATGGCCCCGGAGACGTCTTCCGGAAAGGCTGTGATAATCAGGACCATCTTCCGTTGGTTAAAAAGGCGCTGCACCGCGTCAATTGCCGCTGCTGCAACATAGATCATCGCCAGCGAGTAAAGCACTGCATTGAGGTCCAGCCAGATGGTTCCTACACCCAGCACCACTGCGTTAAACCCCATGGAAAACTGCCCGACCTTGATTCCAAGCTTGTCACGGGCCAGAATCTGCAGGATGCCGATACCGCCCGTTGAGCCCAGTGAACGCAGGGAGATACCGGACCCAAGGCCCAGCACCACCCCTCCCGCAAGTACGGCCAGCCACTTGTCGTCAAACGCAACCGTCCAAGGCACCAGATCAATGAATATACTCATGGTAACCATGCCATAGAGGCTGTAGAGGAAAAAACGCCTGCTTATGAAAAACCAGCCCACAAGAAAAACAGGCACGTTAAGCAGGAAAACCCAAGCCCCGGAAGAGAGGGAAGGGAAAATATAATACCCCAGCAAAGCAAGTCCGGATATGCCGCTGGGCAAAAATGCATTGGGAATAATCACCGCCTTGATAGCCAAAGCGGTAAGGAAAGAACCGAGACTCAACAATCCGATATTCCACGGGATAGTATAACTTAGCCTTTGAAAACGGCTGACAACTGCGTCCAATTCAATTTCTCCTTTGTATGGCGCCATATTTTGCTGTATCAAAGGAAATAGCAATAGCGCTTTCCACTTTCAAGCCCGTTTTGCATCAGGTAATGACTTTCAAAGCCCGGAATGAATACTTGGAAGCTGTAAAGAAAGATGATAAGCGAAGCATGCCTATCACGCATTAAACAGCCGGGATGACGTCCGCTCATCCTGCTGGCTGTAATTCCATAAGGAGATTTCATCCACCATGAAAGCTAAACAACACCTTGAAAAGGTACTCGGTTCCATTCTCGAAGCCAAGGGCTGGGAATGGCCGGAGAAGGCCGTTATCGAGCCTCCCAAAGATAAAAAATTCGGCGACATGTCCGCAAACATCGCCATGATGCTCTCCAAGCAGGCTAAGATGAACCCCCGCGCCATCGCGGAAACCATTCAGTCCGAGCTGGACGGAGACAAATACATCGAGAAAGTTGATATCGCCGGACCGGGCTTCCTAAACTTCACTTTTTCCAATTCCTTCTGGCAGGACCTCGTTCCCGAAGTACTGGCCAAAGGCGCGGACTACGGCCGCAGCGAAATCGGCAAGGGCACCAAAATTCAGGTGGAATACGTTTCCGCCAACCCCACCGGACCGCTGCACATCGGTCACGGTCGCGGTGCCGCCCTCGGAGACTGCCTTGTACGCATCCTCGAATTCACCGGATATGACGTGGAAGCAGAATACTACGTCAACGATGCCGGCCGCCAGATGCTCATCCTCGGCACCTCTATCTGGGTCCGCCTGCAGCAGTCTCAGGGCCGCGACATTGCTGATCCCGAAGATTTCTATAAAGGTGATTACATCAAGGATCTCGCCGCAGAAGTACTGGAACGCAATCCCGGCATCCTCGGCATGAGCGATGACGAAGCCATCGCCATCTGCCGCGAATACGGTAAAGATGAAATTCTTGAAGGCATCAAGAAAGACCTCGCTGCCTTTGATGTACGCCACGATGTATGGTTCTCCGAAAAAAGCCTCGTAAGCGCCAACAAGGTTGAAGAAACCTTTGCCGACCTCAAAGCTCGCGGCATGGCTTACGAACAGGACGGCGCACTCTGGTTCAAATCCACCGAACTGGGTGACGACAAGGACCGCGTTCTGCGCAAGTCCAACGGGGACCTGACCTATTTCGCTTCCGACATCGCCTACCACGATGACAAATACAAACGCGGATTTGATATTGTCGTCGATATCTGGGGAGCAGACCATCACGGTTACGTACCCCGCATGCAGGCCGCAGTGGAAGCCCTCGGCAAGAAAGGACAGCTTGATGTAATCCTCGTACAGCTGGTTAACCTGCTGCGCGGCGGTGAGCAGATTGCCATGTCCACCCGTGCCGGCGAATTTGAAACCCTCGAAGACGTGGTTAACGAAGTAGGCCGCGACGCATCCCGCTTCATGTTCCTCTCCAGAAAGAGCGACAGCCACCTCGACTTCGACCTTGAACTGGTCAAACAGAAGACCATGGACAACCCGGTCTACTACGTACAGTACGCACACGCGCGTATCTGCTCCGTAATGCGCAAAGCTGCTGATCAGGGCATCGCAGTTCCCGCAATTGATGCAGCACCGCTCTCCGCCCTGACCAATGCGGAAGAACTGAACCTCATGAAACTCATGGACCAGTTCGCAGATGTTGCTGAAAACGCAGGTAAGAACATGAGCCCGCACGTAATCAGCTACTACCTGCGCGACCTCGCCAGCGCCCTGCACAGGTTCTACAGCATGCACCACATCCTTTCTGCTGAAGAAGATGTTATCGCGGCAAGACTGGTTCTGCTGCAGGCAGTTGCAAGAACACTTGCCAACGGCCTGAGCCTGCTTGGTGTTTCCGCTCCCGAAAGCATGTAATAATAAACCGGAGTTCCAAATGGCTGCACCCAGAAAAAAGAAGACCGCTCCCGCTCAGGAAAAGACATTCACCTTTACCTTCACCATGCCCGAAGTAATCGGGCTGTGTGCCGGGGCTGTTGCAGCCTTGTGCGCCTTCTTTGTGCTGGGGATTCTCCTGGGTCGGGGTTACCAGCCTGAAAAGGATGTACCCGAAATCGCCATGATGCTGCCCAGCCAGAGCAATGCTTCCGGGGAAGTGAAAGGCGGAGTGCTCAAGCCCGAAGAACTGGAATACATTGACCAGCTCAAGAAAAAGCCTGAACCTGCTGTAACGCCTGAAGTACAAAAAGAAGAGCCGAAGAAGGAAGCAGTCAAAGCCGAAACCAAAGCCTCTCCGGCAAAAGAGGCTGAACCGGCTAAAACAGAACAGCCTGCCCCCAAAGCAGAAGCTCAAGTGACGGCAAAGGCTGCTGAAGTTAAGCAGGCCGAACCGGAACCTCCGGTGGAAATAGATAATCCCGTGGAAGTGGATCAGCCGCAGTACATCTATGTGTATCAGGCTGCATCCTTCGGTGATAATGCACGAGCACAGGGCTTTGCCAACAAGCTCATCTCCAACGGACTCGAATCTTATGTTGAGTCCGGAAAGAGCGGCACCCGTACATGGTACCGTGTTTTTGTCCGCCATACCGGAACGCCGGATTCCACCACTGCAATGAAAAAAGTGCTCGCCAAGTACGGCATCAAGAAACCGCTGCTTAAGAGCAAGAAAGCGATTTAAATAGAGACCCCGGAAGTTTTAACTACCGGGGTTCTTTTTTAGTAACGGCCACACCCCGCGCATCGTAACCGACAAAATCACCACCATCCCGCCAATGATGGCCCATTTCCCGGGAATCTCGCCGTAGCCGACAGCTACCAGAATCGGATTGAAGATCGGCTCGAGGGTCATGATCAGGATTGCTTCCAGTGCACCAAGACGCTTGATAGCCCATGTGTATAGTGCGAGGGATATACCCTGTTGAAAAATGCCCAGATAGATAAGCCCCATCCAGCTTTCAGCTGAGGGGATAGCGCTGAACATGAAAGGCAAGCCACAACACGCGGTTAGCAGATGCCCCATAATCACTGATTCCAGCGGGGAGGAAGATTTCTGGGCTCTCATGCAAAGGGTGAATATAGCGTAGGAAATACCGGTGACTACGGCGATAATGTTACCCCAAAGTCCACTGGGAGAAAGCTTATCAAGGAAGAATAAAACCATCCCGCCAACGGTGACAGCTATGAAAATCCAATCGCTGCGACTGGTTCTCTCTTTGAGGAACCATGGGGCGAGCAACGCCACATAGACCGGAGCAGTGTAGGCCAGCAGAATGGCATTGGCGGAGGTGGTCAGTTTGGTGGCGGCAACGTTGGTGATCAGCAGTCCGGCATACCCTGCCGCCGCTCCCAACTGTACAAGTGAAAATCCGAATTTCAAACGGCCCCGGAACAGCATTGCGAGCGTCAAGGCGGCCAAAGCACTGCGCACCCCGGTAATAGCCATGGGGTTCCAGTCCACCAGCTTGATAGCAAGCCCACCGGAACTCCAGATCAGGGCCGTGGCAGCCATGAGAAGAACAGCCTTGGATTTTTCGTTCAAACCGGACCTCCCTAAGTTTGCACGAAATCTACCCTTTCTCTGTTCGCATTGTCACCAATATAATGCTGCAAAACCAAAAGCGTGATAGCGCATCAATTAGCAGCTTGCATAAGAGGCAGGGAGAAAACAAAGGCTGTGCCTTGTCTATGACCGTCAGGAGGGCATTGCACGAATATTTCTCCGCCGTGATTGGAAACGATGTGCCGTGAAATAGCGAGTCCGAGTCCGGTAGACCCGAACTCATTACGCCTGAATTTTTCCACGGAATAAAACCGCTCAAAGATGCGCGGCTGATCCGCTGCGGGAATACCCGGACCGGAATCAATTACCGCAAGCTGCAAACGATCACCTTCTACACGGTGTTCAACAATAACCGGATTCTCCTCCGGCCCGTATTTGATACCGTTCTCCAGTAAATTCCTGAACAACTGCATGAGCTGACCGGAATCAGCCATTACAGTGAAATCACCTTTTTCAAAACTGCGCTTGAGATCGACCTTTCTTTTTTCGGCCAGACCGGAACAGGCCTCCCATGCTTCACGCAATGCATCTGTGGGATCAATAGGCTTAAGCTCAACCTTTTCGTGCCCGCTTTCGAGCCTTGAGAGGTTAAGCAGGTCATCAACAATCTTGCACATGTGGTTGGCATTCTTCTCAATAGTTGCCAGAAAATTCTTCTGTATCGATTCCGGTGGCGGAGGATCGGAAAGCAGGGTCTCAGCATAACCTTTTACAGACGTAAGCGGTGTGCGCAATTCGTGGGACACGTTGGCTACGAAATCCTGACGCACAGTCTCCAAACGTTTAATTTCACTTATGTCATGAAATACGGCAATCACTCCCGGTCCCTGTCCCGGCTCTGAAGTATGCGGAGAGCGGACGATATTCACATCGTAAACCCGACCATTAGGCAGGACCACCTGTACTGTTGTGGCCTCCGGCCCTTCCGGGCCAACCACTTCCCTGCATGCATCATAAAGATCAGGACTGGGGATAATTTCCAGAGGGGTGCGGTCCAACCCATTCTGAATACCGGGAAAAATTTCTTCTAAGGCCCGGTTCACACTCTGGATACGACAGCTGCCGTCCAGAACCATAACCCCATCCCACATACCGTTAAACACAGCCTGAATTTTGTTCCTCTGTCCGGTAATGGTGCTGACATGCTCATCAATACGTGCAGCCATCCAATTGATAGAATTTGCAAGCGGAATGAACTCCTTGTCCGGAAAGGTCCTGATCCTGCGCTTATAGTTTCCCTGCCCTACGGCCTCGGCAGTCCTGACCATGGACTCCACCGACGAACTGAGCTGCATGGTCACAAAACGGATAACCCCGTAACAAACCAGTGCCACAATGGGCAGTGCCCAGAAAAACACTTTAAGGATCATGCCCATTCTTTCTTCAGGCCCGTGCAGAAATTCCTTAATTACCAGATAACCGGCGGGAGACTCCAAACCTTGGGCGACTTTGACAGCACCCAGCATGAACTCCTTGCCGTCCAGAGGATCTTCCTGCAACTGCAAACCGGGCTGACTGCCTTCCGCATTCCTGATTTGAGCATCATTCAATGAAATGGAATCCCCGACAGCCCATGAGGGCTGTACGGAGTTTTTACCGTCGACGGAAATATAACCGACCTCTGTTCCCAGCATGCCGGACACCGCATCAACCCGGCTCTGCACTCCGGCACCGTCACTCTTTCTATAGATCCGTCTGGCCAGCTCCATTTTTTCGCGCACGCTGTCCTGTGAATCCAGCATCAGGTCCGCCCTCAGCAGATGATAGGCAAATCCCAGCGGCAGACTGACGCAGATAGCAGCAGTCAGACACACTGCGATAAAGAGCTTGCTCTTGATTGAAAATTTCAAGTCGCTGTTCATAATTGATTTTAAAGTCAGAATGTTAATAAATACGCTGACAACTTAACATGAAATCAACGCCTAAAAGTGACAATCAGGTCAGGATTGCTTTAAGGACGCAACAAAGCCCCCCGGAAATTCCGGGAGCAAGTTTATCCATTGATGCGGTTTGATTAAGACAGCCTTAGGAATGCTTGAAACGGTAGCCTACACCACGCACAGTCTCTATGTAATCTGCGTAGGGTCCGAGCTTCTGGCGCAGCCTGCGGATATGGGTATCCACTGTTCTGGAGTAACCCTCAAAATGGGTATCCCAGACAGTATCCAGCAGGTGGTCACGGGTGCGCACCTTGCCTTCGTGCTGCAGGAGTTCGGAAAAGAGCTTGAACTCGGTAGCAGTCAACGCCACAAGATCACCGTCACATTCTACGGTGTGGGCTTCAAAATCCACGGAAAGACCTTCACGGCTCCATTTTCCGGGACGGCGGGTCTCTGGCAGTTCAGTACTGCGGCGCAATACGGCCTTGACCCTGAGAACAAGTTCACGGGGGCTGAACGGTTTGACGATATAATCGTCCACACCGAGTTCAAGCCCTACAACCCGATCCACTTCCTCTCCCTTGGCTGTGAGCATTATCACCGGGATATGCTGGGTACCTGCTTCCTGCTTAAGCCTGCGGCAGACTTCAAGCCCGTCAATACCGGGCAGCATGAGATCCAGCAGGATCAGGTCCGGGTTTTCATTTCTAGCCTGATCAAGGGCTTTGTGACCGTCCATGGCGGTTACAACCTCGTAACCGGAAGAGGTAAGGTTGTACTTCAACAATTCAATAGTATCATTATGGTCTTCAACAACCAGTATTTTCTCAACTGACACGTTTTTCTCCTTTTGGTCGGACCTTACCTGTAACAATGGTACGAATTAAGACGGAGTCGTTACAACTATGTTAATTATCCGAATTCGGTTCGGTTTCTGCCTTGGTTGTGCCTTCTTTTTCATCCGTAGCTTTGAAGAAATCATCTTCAACAGTCTGGAAACCGTCAACCGCACCGGTCAAACTCTGAACGGTATAATTCAAACTAGCCACGGTTCGCTTGAAATCCTCAAGATATTCAGTGGTTCCGGCAGCAGAGTCACTTAAATCCGACATGGCATCACTGATCTGCTTCGCACTGTCAGCCTGATCGCCCATGGAGCGGGAGACATCTACGAAACGGGGTTTAAGTACCCGGACCTGCTCCACAATCTGACCAAGATCGGTACTCATCTGCTCCACTTCATCAACACTGGAGCGGACTTCATGATTAAAAGTCTCCATCTCCATGACTCCGGAGCTGACCGCGGTTTGCATATCCCTGACCATGAGCTCGATATCTTCAGCGGCAATAACCGTCTGATCTGCCAGCCTGCGCATTTCACGGGCAACCACGGAAAATCCCTGACCGAACTGTCCTGCTTTTTCCGCTTCAATGGCTGCATTGAGGGAGAGCAGGTTTGTCTGGTCGGCGATTCTGGCGATAGTTGTCACGATATGGTTGATCCTGCTGGCCTTTTCATCAATAGCTGCCAAGCGTGAAGCAACACTGTCAGTTGAATTAACAAGCCTGATCAAGGATTTCTCGCGCCGTTCGATATTGCCCTGCAGGGCCTCGGCCATGTGGGCAGATTCGCTGGCGCTATTGGCAACATCAGCCATCACTTCCACCAATTCCTTGGAAGTCTTACTGATCAGGCGACTGGTTGCAGTTACCTCATTGGTGGAAGCTGCCTGCCTGTTTACCGCCGAATCAATATGCTCAGCTGTAGACCTGATCTTATTTCCGGCCACAGAAACATTATCACCCGAAGACTGAACTTCTCCGATCAGTTCTGACAAACCTGAAATCATAGTCTCAAAAGAAGTAACCAGATTACCGATTTCATTGCCCGAACGAATGATCCTGCCCGCAAAAAATTTACCTTCAGCCATATTCTTCATCTTGCGGATAGAGACACTGGCTCTATTCAAATCCCCGGAGGCAATATCTTTGGCAATGTCGGTTATGCGGGAAACCGGGCTGAAAATAAGGTTCAATCCAAAGAGAAGAAAACCGAGGGTTACAGCAATGAAAATGCAGCCCATAAAGACAACTGTTCCTAGAGCCTGATTGGATGCAGCGGTCATAGCAGCCAAAGGGATGGATGAAATCATGGCACATTCAATACGTCCCGGCTTACGGTAGTAGCCCATATCATTTTTAACCGGATATCTGTTTTTCATGGACTGGGGAGCGTCTTTGGGATCGCCATGACACTCCATGCAGTCAGGCTTGTTGGCCTCCCCTTCAGCCACAATGAAGGACTCAATACCATTGATATTACGGATCTCCTCGATGAACGGCCTTTTACCGGCCCGGGCCATAGCATCAAGCTCCTCAATAATGCTTGCCTCATCAGTCGTAGCCAGATTGTCCGGGTTGCGGGGCTTGGTGGATGCAGTCTTGAAAAGCAACTCGTGCCTGTAAAGATCAGGAATACGCCCGAAGACTCCGTTGGCGGTGAAAGAGGTGGACTGCAACTCTGGCACAAACATGTTTTCAGGCAGAACTTCAGTAGCCTTGGGACGGATCACCGCCCCGGTATGCTTTCGCACTGCCTTCATGGTATGGAGCATGATTTCGGCCTTGGACCGGAACTGGTCCATCAGTGTCTCACGGGCATAATCTGACACCAACCACATTATGGACACGGTCAAAGCTATGCTGAAAACCACACATCCGGCTATGAACTGTTTGCGGATACTCATTATCAGTCCTCTTTAATTCCCGATTAATTACGGAACCCTTTAGGCAAAGACAAACTCCACCATGGAAAAATCATCTTCATAAAGCTCTCCACCCTGCAGTTCACGGGTATAAGCTATCAGCTGGTCGATCGGCTTGCCGAGCTCCCCGGCAGTATCTTTCATGAATCCGGCAAATTCATCGAACTCCCACATCTTTCCGTCGGAAACCTTTTTAAGCTCATAAACGCCATCGCTGTAGAGAAAAAAGCGCGCGCCCGGTTCAACGGTTACAGACTCACTGGTGTAGGTCATATCCGGCATGCCGCCTACAATCATCCCCGGAGTACGCAGCTGCTTTGCCTCACCGCCAGCAATGAGCAATGCCGGAGGATGTCCGCCGCTGGAATAAGTCAGGGTCCGGTCGGATTTGCGGTAAACACCGTACCACATGGTAAAATAAAGATTGTTCTGCTGATCCATCTGGAAAGAATCATTCAAAGCTTCCAGAACCTCGTCCGGCTTGAGAAAATCCGTATCCGGCAGGGTTTGGGAACGAAGCACGTTCATGGCTGAAACAGAGAGTAAGGCGGAGCCGACCCCGTGATCACAGACATCAAGCAGATACATGGCAAAATGGTCATCATCCAGCCAGTGATAGCCGAAGGAATCACCCCCCAATGATGCAGAAGGTATAAATCGCCAGTCTGCTTGAATATCTCCTTCTTTAAGCGGATCAGGAAGCAGCGAGGTAACGTAGTCGGCGGCAACAGCCAGTTCCTTGCGCATCTCATCCCTGCTTTCTCGCAACTGCTCGTAAGCCTCATTCCTCTGCAAAAGGTTGATGTAACCTTTGGAGTGGTAGCGGATACGGGCCAGCAACTCAATGCGGTCCGGCAGCTTGACCAGATAATCATTGGCCCCGAGAGCAAAAGCCTCAGCCTTGGTGGTCGGCTCTTCCTTGGTGGAAAGCACGATGAGGGGGATATCCTTGAGCTTGGAATTTACCCGCATGAACTTGACCATGGTCATACCGTCAATTTCCGGCATGACAAGGTCCTGCAGAATTACTGTCGGCTGCAGCTCCTCAGCAGTGGGGATGGCCTTGGTCGGGTCACTCACAAAGTGGAAATCAATGTCATCCTCGCCAGCGAGCATACGACGAACAGCCTCCCCCACCATGGGCTGGTCATCAATGAGTAGGACATTGATCTTATGTTCGGTGAGCAATTGCTCTTTAACTTCGGTCATCCTTAACTCCTGAAACGTTTTTTAAAATGCCTTACCAGCAAACCGGCCATATCCCCGATGGAACAAATCTCTCTTGCCGCACCCATCTTCACCGCCGCACCGGGCATGCCCCAGACAACGCTGGACTCCTTGTCCTGCGCCACGGTCATCCAACCGGAATTCCTGAGATCACACATGCCCCTTGCCCCATCTGCGCCCATCCCAGTAAGCAGGACCGCCGCTGAATTGGACGGGAATCCGGCACAGCAGAGGCTTTCAAAAAGGATATCCACCGAGGGCACATAAATATTTTCACCGGCCCCACGTGACAATTCCACAATGCCTCCCGGCCCCATGCGCATATGCCGGTCACCGGGTGCAATTACCACCTTTCCGGCCTGCATGAGCATGCCGCTGCGGGCAAGCTCAACCTTCAACCCGGTCTGGCTGTCCAGCCACTGGGCAAGATTTTCAGAAAAATTTCCGTCCACATGCTGAGCAATGGCTATGGCTGCCGGGAAATCTTCAGGCAAAGCCCCGAGCAGGGTCGCCAGAGCAGACGGTCCTCCGGTGGAACTGCCAATTGCCAGCAGCGGCGGTACCATCCTCACTTGCGGTGCAGACTTAGGAGCCGCCTTCTCGTGCTTGTTGCCATGCAACTTGCCGATTACTGAAATCTTGGCGAGAAGTTCGTTTTCGCCTGCTATGGAACCATTTTCCTGACGGGGAGTGGAAACCACATCAAGCGCGCCAGCTCCCATAGCTTCAAAGACCTTAGTGGAATTATCTTCAATGCTGGATGTAACAATCAGAATCGGACAGGGGCATCTCTGCATAATCTCCTTTGTAGCCCCGGAGCCGTCCAGCACCGGCATAACCAGGTCCATGAATACAAGGTCCGGGACATCTGCACAGCACTTTTCCACCGCTTTTTCACCATTATGGGCTATCCATGCAACTTCGTGCCCGGCATCCACAGTCACTTTTTTAAGTACATCAACTGCTGACGCCTGATCATTTACAATACCAATTCTCATTTTCCTGCACCGCCTATGAGGTCTTCAACTGCCGAAAGCAAGGTCTCATCATGAAAACTGCTCTTCGTTAAATAATAATCCGCCCCCGCTTCAAGCCCGCGGAGCTTATCTTCCTTGCGATCCTTGTACGAAACCATCATTACCGGAATGGACTTGAGGTCCGGGTCACTCTTGATCCTGCTGGTCAGTTCCAGACCATTCATACGCGGCATGTCCACATCTGTAACTACGAGATCATAGTTACCTGAAATTACGGCGTTAAGACCATCCTGACCGTCAACCGCCGTATCCACTTCATAGCCGTGGTTAACCAGAAGCTTGCGTTCCACTTCACGCACAGTAAGCGAATCATCCACCACCAGAATCTTCTGTACAGGCCCGCTTTCTGCGGATCCCAGCCCTACCTTGCCCAGCCTGCCGCCGGAAAGGAGATTGTCAATGGAACGCACAAGGTCCTCGGCATCAAGGATAAGCACCGGGGAGCCGTCAGGCATCATAGCCACTGAGTTCACATCCGGAACCTTGCCCAGACGGTGGTCCAGCGGACGGACTACAAGGTCCTGCTCACCGAGGAAATCATCCACCACCAGCCCGTATTTATTCATACGGTCGCTGATAACAACCACCATAAGACCGTCACGCTCAAGTGGAGCCGATTGCACACCCAAAATCTGAGCCGCAGGCACCAAACCCACATTGGCTCCGTCCAGCGAGACATACTGGCGGTCCTCGGCCAGCTTGAGCTGTTCCGGGAAAATCGAAGCAATGCGGCTGATGCGGCTAAGGGGAATAGCATAAGGCTGGCCGGCAATTTTCACCAGCAAAGTGCGGATAACGGAAAGAGTCAGCGGAAGCTGCATGGAAAAAGACATACCCTGTCCGGGCTCTGAATCGGCGCGCACAGTACCGCCGACCTCCTGAACCATGGCATGAACCACGTCCAGACCGACTCCACGCCCGGATATCTCTGTGACTTTTCCGGCAGTGGAAAAACCGGGTAAAAATAAAAATTCCATCAATTCAGCGCGGCTCATTTCCTCAGCCATACGCGCCGGGGCCAGCTTGCGCTCCACCACCTTGGCTCTGATCCGTTCCGGATCCAAACCCTGACCGTCATCACGGACCTCAATAAAAAGCATTCCGGCCCGATGCCCGGCAATTATCTTAACGGTCCCGGCGGAAGGCTTACCGGCAGAAACACGATCATCAGGCATCTCAATACCGTGATCAACCGCATTCCTGATCAGATGATTGAGGGGGGCTTCCAATTTTTCAAGAATATCGCGATCCACGGAAGTTGTTTCACCTTCGATGATAAAATCCACTTCCTTACCCAGCGAACGGGCCAGATCACGGACCAAGCGGGGAAAACCGAGTCCGCCGTCGGAAAAAGGACGCATGCGGCTGGCAATTACCTCATGATAGAGCCTGCCGGAAACATTGTCATTGCGTCTGCGATAAAGATCGAATTCATTGATATGCTTAACCAGCATGACCTGACAGTCATTCACTGCCGCCTTTATATCGCCAACCACATCTTCAGCAATTTCGCCATGCCTCACGCGCTCACAGGACTCTTCAAGAATCTTCATCAAATCCCGGTGTCCGCCTTTAATTCGCAGAAGTGAAGAGGCGAACTCACCCAGTCTGCCTGACTCAACGAGACTTTCCCCGGCGAGGGCCATGAGCCTGTTGAGGTTCCCGGCGGAAACACGGACCACTGAATCCTCAGGAGCACGCATTCCCTGCGCAGGAGCAGGAATCTCTGTGGCCGAAGGAACTTCTTTAGCCGGAACCGGAGCTGCCTGCTTGTACTCACCCTGCTCCGGAAAAGCTTCTATTACTTCCTTCGCATGCTCGGGGATAGGTTCGGCGATTGATGAAGGAATTCCCTGCGGGCAGACTTCGGAGCAGACTTTGAGTGCCGCTTCCTCATCCCCGCGCAAGGCCTTTTCCATCTGATCCATGAGCGGCTTGCGTTCACTCAAAAAGGATTGAATGGCATCTGTCTCAAGCTGCGAAACATCACGATAAATATCCGTAGATGCCAACAGCAGATCAATCTGGCCTGAGTCGAGAACTATCTCCCCCTTCTGGCAGGAGACAAGCAGGTCTTCCATGGCATGGGCAAGAGCCACGGCATCGGTCAAGCCTACAATACGGGCCGCACCTTTCATGGAATGGGCCGCGCGCATGAGTGGCTCCACCTTGTCAGGAGCCTGATCCTTTTCCAGTTCCAATAGTCCTGCATTAAGGGCTTGGGAATGGCTCTCGGCCTCCATGCGGAAAAGATCAAGCATGGAAAGGTCTGCCAGGGGTATCTCCTTCTCGACCGGAGCGGCGGACTGTACGGGAGCGGATTCAACAATTTCTTCTGAATTAATTTGCGGCTCTTCTACCTGCTCTTCTTGTTCTTCGATTTGAACATCAGTTTCTGTTGCAGTCTCTGCAGAAGGATTAGAATCAACAGACTCAAGACGTGCGAGCAGTTCTTTAAACTCTCCTGACCTTTCCTCCAGCCAGCCGTCCATTCCCTCTGCCTCAACTTCAGCAAGAGAATGCAGAAAACGGGTTCCGGCCAGCAATGCATCAACAGCCTGCCCGGAAAGGGTAGCCCCGGAGCCGGAACATCTATCCAGCACGCTTTCCATAGCCTGCGAAAGCTGCACAGCATCAGCCAATCCCACAATCTTACCCGAACCTTTCAAGGCATGGGCAGCATGAATCAGCGGCTGTAATTTTTCCGGAGAGACATCGTCAGCCAGACCGGGGAGGCCTTCTTCCAGCACCCGGGTATGGTTACCCGCCTCCATGCGAAAGAGTTCCAGCATGGAAAGATCCGCCATATCTCGCGTCACTTTATCTTCTCCCTGTCCGGCTGTTGCTCATTGATTTCCGCCCTACTTGATAATGCGGTTAAAAGCCTCGAAAAGAAGCTCATCTTCCAGCAGTGAAATTCGTTTATCATCTATTTCAAACAGACCGCGGGTATAAGCTGCAGGGGCCTTAGCCACGGTAGCCGGGGCATCCATAAGTGCATCAGGAGAATAGTGGTGGACTCCGAACACTTCATCCACTGCAAAAATCCAGCGTCCGAAACCGCGGTCCACGCAGATAAACCTGCTATATACCCGGAACCCTTTTTCTTCTTCAGTCAGATATTCTTCTTCAAGCCCAAGAAGTTCGCGCACTGACACCACCGGAATGATCTGGCCCTGAAGACTGGTCAACCCACGAAACATCCTGCTGTTGCGATGGGGAACAGGACGTACAATGCGCTCTTCCAGAACTGAAACAAAAACATGTGAAGAAAGGGCGAGCCATTCACGGGAAATTCTGAATACCACTGCCCCGGCAGTTTCAATCTGATCCTCTTCCTTGGCAATAGCTACGGCTTCAGTATTCTCGGCCAGATAGCCTTCGGGCGGTTCCCGGTCCAGCAGGGAAAGCCCCGCACGGGTAAAATGTGGACAATGATAGCAATGGCTCCAACGCTCCAGTTCCGGACAGGACCTGTCTCCGGCATAACCTATTGTATTCCAGCAGGATTCAAGCATTATCAGGCCTCATTCCTTTTTTCTACCCGACGGGCCCTGTTACGCATGATCTCGGCCTTACGCAAATCACCCCGGTTTTCCAGCAACAGAGCGAGGTGCACCAGCGATTCCATATGATCCGGCTCAAGATACAGGGCCTTACCGTAAAATTCCTCAGCCATTGAAATATTACCCCCGGCCTCATGCAGCAGACCGCAAAGATGAAACAATTCCGGCTCCGGTCCCGCCTGCTTGAGTAATTCATTACACATGCTCAAAGCCTCTGTCGTGCGGCCACGATCCGCGAGGACTTTAATCTCTTCAATAGAAGAGCTGGCTGGCGGAGCCTCACTTTCAGCCTTTTCCATTACTATTTCAGCAAGATCAGCAGCCTTAACTTCCCCGTGGGCCTTTTTCGGAGACTTAAAGGACGGTGCCGGTATGAATGTTTTTTGCGCCAGCGATGTCCCAGAGCCTGACAAAGTCTTCGGGGAACACTCCTGTTGCGGACAGACCGGCTGTTTAAGCAGTGCAGCAACCATACGCTTACCCTTGCGCAAGGCAAATGCCCCCTGCTTCCTGACCGGGGTGAACCAGTCATTAAATACCGGAAGAATCTCGGCATGGCCCACAAAGAGCAAACCGTCATCCTTCAACTTATCATTCAACAATGCCGCCAAGCATCGTCTTGAATTATCATCAAGATAAATCAGCAAGTTACGACAAAAAACAACATCATATCTTCCACTGGGCAGGCAGCCGCCAAGAATATTACCGGCATGAAAATTTACCGAACTCCTGATCTCCGGGGCGAGCATTCGGCCTTGTTCACATTTACGGAACCACCGTTGGGCATAAATGGGCAGTTCAGTACGAAATGAATTATCTCCATAAATACCCTCTCTTGCCTTGAGTAGGGCCCTCTCACTGATATCGACCCCATCGACCCGAAAACTTTTCAGCCCGGCACCCATGAGAGTCATGGCTATGGAATAGGGTTCCTCACCGGTGGAACAAGGTGCACTGAGCACCCGAAAATCATCACTGCGTCCGGCAACTGTTTCAAAGAGCAGTTCAAAAGGCTTGCTATCCCTGAAAAACCATGTTTCCGGAACCACTATTTCCTCAACCAGTTCGGCCAATTCCTCATCACTGGTACGCAACAGGCTGAGATAGGAAACTTCACTGCTGCCGGTCTCCCGCATACGCACCCTGACAGCCAGCTCTATACCTGAACGGGACAAGGAATCCGGGGCTAAGCCCATGGCCCGGTTGAGTATCTTCAGGAACGGCTCAACATTCATCCCTTACTCCTGAACCAGTCCCTGATCATCTTTCGGGAAAAGCACATGCCGCAATTCCTCGGTCAACAGCTTGCGCGGCTTGAGCAATTGCAGCATACAATCATTAATCCGTGCCACCCTCCCAAGCCATGGAGCATCGGGTATTTCCAGCCCGGAGTCCTCAAAATCAGAATCAGCAATCTTCAAGGTCTCGGTAATATTTTCTGCCAGCAGACCAAGATATTGCTTACCCCGCTCCGCACCGGCATCAAGATCGGCAAGATCAATGATGACAATCCGGGTGGACATACGCGAAATACAAGGCCTATCCATTGCCAGCATGGACAGATCCACCACCGGGGTAACCATACCCCGGTAATTGAAAAGTCCCTTTACGTAATCCGGAGAGCGGGGCAGCTCCTTGCAGACAGTGGGCGGAACCACCTCTGCCACGGAACGAGCTTCCAGCCCGTATACGTATTCACCGATCCTGAATGTGAGCACCAGCATGTCTATTCACTCACCTTGAAGCGCGCAACTTCACTACGCAAGCCCTGCACCGCTTCATTGAGCTGCGATGTCGCCCTGTTGAATTCTGAAAGGGCATCGGAAGTATCGGAAGCTGTTTCAGAAAGCTGGGCCATGGCTTCACTGATCTGACCTGCACCTTCGGCCTGTGCGGTCATACCGTCATTGACCTGTTCAATTCTGGGATTGAGTTCACGGACCCCGGTCATAATGCCTTCCAGTTTCTTACCCAGCTTACCAGCCTTTTCAGCACCGAAACGGACATCCGAAGCAAATTTTTCCATCTCATCCACACCGGAATCGACGGAACTGCGCATGTTGCTGATCATATCCTCAATCTCAAGGGCGGCCACAGAAGTCTGATCTGCTAGACGCCTGATCTCGGCCGCAACAACGGAAAAGCCCTGACCGAATTTTCCGGCCTTTTCCGCTTCAATGGCAGCGTTAAGGGAAAGAAGGTTGGTGCGGTCCGCAACCTTGGTGATGGTATTAACGATACCCTCAATGGCATTGGCCCGGTCATTGATTTCATCCAGCTTGCCGGTAATAGTCATGGTTGCGGAACTCAGGTCGTCCATAATCCTGATCATGGTCTTGAGACCGTCCTGACCTTCAGAGGCAAGATTGTCCATACTTGAAGCGGCCTCATTAACATGATGCATCGCTCCG
Source organism: Maridesulfovibrio sp. (assembly GCF_963666665.1). Taxonomy (NCBI): domain Bacteria; kingdom Pseudomonadati; phylum Thermodesulfobacteriota; class Desulfovibrionia; order Desulfovibrionales; family Desulfovibrionaceae; genus Maridesulfovibrio; species Maridesulfovibrio sp. Next base: position 3,513,557 of record NZ_OY762999.1, on the reverse strand, counting down.
GCAAGCTCACCGGAATTGGCTGAAATCTCGGCACTGGTGGCACTGATTTGAGTGGTTGCAGCTGCCTGCTGGTTAACGGTCACTTCCAACTGGCGTGCAGAAGCCGCAATCTCCGTGGAGGAAGTGGTTACCTGAATACCAGAACGCTGTACCTGTCCGATAAGGGAAAAAAGAACATCAACCATCCCTTTAACTGCAAGATAAAGCTGCCCGGTCTCATCAAGAAGTTCAGGATTTTCGGCATGCCGTACCGCCTTACGGGCATTGGGGCAGGATTCATCTACGACGGCAATGGTTTCACGCGCCTTATGCAGGTCACCGGAAGCAATAACCTTGACCAGCTCCACCATATGGCTGAGCGGCTCAGCGATCAGTCCGCTGGCATAGAAAGAAACAATGAGGGTTATGACCAGCAGTACCATGCCGGTAATACTCAGCCACTCCACCAGATAATCAAGGACTCCGGTCAAACGGGTGGTTATACCCTGATACTCATCAAGATACACCCCGGCACCGATAACCCATCCCCAAGGCTTGAAATAAGTAAAGACTGAAAGCTTATCCCGACCCTCATCATCCGGTCCGCTTTTCCAGACATAGCTTTTACTGCTGAGCTTACCTTCCCCGGCTTCAATAGCCTGATTCAATATCTCCTGCACGAAGCCTTTATTGCCGCTGACCTCATCTACATGCATCCCGTCGTTCTGGGGAGAATTGGAAACAATATAGCGTCCCCGGCTCTCTCCTTTGGTGCCGATAACCCAGATATATCCGGTCTTGCCGATAGAAGTTTTAAGCATGGAATTGCGTAGGACCTGCAAAATATCATCATCCATGTAGACTGCCATCATACCGGTCACATAGCCATCCTGATCCCGCAAAGGGATATAGATGGTAAAACGTGAGCCATGATCCATCGCTTCATAATTTTGGGCCTTGCGGCCGGAAAGGACATCATCAATGGCCGTAACAACCCGTCCGTCGTCACCCAGTGAATAGAAAATATCGCCAAGCTTCCAGTTAAAATCCCCGGCAGGAGCGGTGGTATCCACCACCAGCATATCCCCTTCGGGATTCAATCTTTGAAAAATTGTGCAATAAGCACCGGAAATACGGGTTGCCTCCACCAGCATGGGCAACGGCTTCCCTTTACGTTTTGAATAGGTAAATTCCGTGCCCCCCAATGTCAGCACCGGGACTGTCAACTCATCTAAATCATTACGATGGTTGTTCACAGGCCAATCCGAAACCCTTTTCAAGACTTGAATACTGCCTTCATCATCCATCAGGGACTGCAAAGCCATGGCCGCTCTTTCTGTTTCAACAGTAAGCAATTGATCTGAAGTACGACATTCCTCAAAAAGGTCGGCAGTCATCTGCGAAACATGGGATTCGATAAGGGACCGAACCTCACCCTTCATACAATCCTGCAACCGATCTTCAAGGATATCGGTAATGATAAACATAGCCACAATGGGAATAATTGCGGCTCCGCAGGCAATGGCGATTATCTTTCTTCTGAGGGAAAAACGCATCGGATACATCCCGGCACAGCCATTCGCTAAGACGGCGGCACCTTTTATTACAAGATTACATGAATTCCATCATATCAGGAGACAGGTGCTGTGACACCTACCCCTCCCTTGTATTTATTTTATATGATTAAATCAATGACCGCAGGCATTTTGCAGGTATTTGCAAAAATATATTTAACTCATGTAAAGTGATTGCCGCAGCCTGCCGATAGCAAAAGTATGAACCGGCAGGTGAATTTCTGCCCGCCGGATGTCCCCACTCACGGAGGAGTGTATGTATTATCACGGATTTGATAACAAAGCTGCGTCTGCTACCAAGTATTGGAGCCACAAAGACGATGAACTTGTTTCGGTATTATTTGCAAAAATCATCAATAAAACAGTGAACACTCAGCCCCCCTGCCCGGAGCAGGACCATCTCGTGGACCAGATGGTCAACAACCTCTTCGACCTCTGCTTCTACATCAATAAGGACGTTCATAACTGCTAATCTTTTTTCAAGCACCGTCTGAGTGCTGAACAAAAAAATCCCCGCCAATATCAACTGGCGGGGATTTTTTTTGATGGAACTTTATCTGCCGTCTGCTAGCTGACCTGAGCTAGACGGGGTGCGTTCTTTGCTTTTTCTTCTTCAGATCTTTTACGCAGGTAGTGAACCATGGTCAGGATAGCGGTGATTGCTTCAAAGCCTTCCTGTTCTACGGAATCTACCAGTTCATCGGAAGGATCAGCCTGCAGGGCACTTTTAAGAGCCTTGGAGTAACGACCGAAACCGTCCATGAGATCGAGAGCCATGTAGTTAGCTTCATCAGGATCTTCAGGATTGATATCCATGGGAACGAGTACGTAACCCATGATGTTTGCAAGCCTGGTCAGGGGGCGAATGCTGCCGGTAGCCTTCATGATGGGGATCAGTTCTTCAACGCCTACTTTAGCACCTTTATCTTCGGGGTTAATTTCACGAAGAAGGGTGGGGTAAGGCTTGTTGATTTCATTTGCAACATCACGTGCAGGTTTGTCGTTTTTGAGTACAACGTCCTGTAAAAGCTTGGTAAGTTCATTATTTGCCATTTTATCTCTCCCTTAGTTCATTATTTTGCAATCATTATTACTTTCAAACTAAGCCAAAATCGTGCCAGTTTATTATGCAATAATATATATACATTTAATGCTTTAATTTCAAGCTATTAACAAAAGTGAGCTAAAACATCTCTTCTGTTTTTTCTCACAAACCAATAAATTTTACTGAAAAACAAGAAAGTCCATTATCCAGCAAATCATTACTGGCGCGAAAAGAAGGCTATACAAGGAATACTCATCCCATGCAAGAACTGATTTCGGCTATATTGGATTTTATTCTTTTCAGGTATGTTTTTCAGAATAGTAAAAAAGGACACCGCAAAAATGCAGTGCCCTCCTCACAAATTTCTAACCTGTAACGCTATTCAATTCCCAGGGATTCGAGATAAACTTCACCTGAAAAAGTGAGCTCTGCTCCGCCCTGCAAAAAGACATTGCCTTCTTCGATGATAACCTTGAGGATTTCACCGCCGGAAGTACGGACACGCACAGCAGCATCAGTCAGACCCTGTTCATAGAGGGTAACCTGCACTGCACTGACTCCGGTTCCGCAAGCATATGTTTCATCTTCTACGCCCCTTTCATAGGTGCGCACAATAAGGCTGTCATTATCGTCGATCTGCACGAAGTTCACGTTGGTCCCGGCAGGAGCAAAAACCTCGTGGTAACGGAATGCCGCTCCGATTTTCTTAACGTCAACTTCTTCAACATCAGCAACCTGAACCACAACATGCGGAACGCCGGTGTTGGCAAAATGGTACTCGTATTCTTCGCCGTCAATCTCAAGAGTCTGTTTCACTACCAGACCTTCAGGCGGGGTAAGCTGAACCTTAACTTCCTCAAGCTCAGGAAAAACCTGCACCTTAATAGGACCGGCATCAGATCCGAAAACGTGCTGCTCTTCGGCAATACCCAGCGCATGGGCCAGCCTTCCGGCGCAACGGGATGCATTGCCGCACATTTCTGCCCTTGAGCCATCAGAATTGTAAAATTGCCAGACAAAATCAAGACCGGAACCTTCAGGTGCATTTTCAATAAAAAAAAGGCCGTCGGCGTAAACACCGAAAGCACGCTGGCAAAGTTTCTCTGCCCAAAGAGACATCTTCTCAACAGGTACACCCAGTTCACGGTTATCGATAATTACGAAATCATTGCCGCAGCCCTGCATCTTATAAAAAGGAACGGATTTTCCAAACATTTTACTCATTGGCAACCTCGTATTTTTGCAAAATTAGAATTCGAATCTTAAAGGCAATTGCCCAGTCAAGAACAGACTATCAGACTTCGGACACACGGGAATGCAGCCGGCGGGCCATATACAGAAACGGTGTATCCATAATCGCTACTATAACCTTAAAAAGATAGGTAGTAAAAAGGATTTCCACCCATACCTCAAAAGGAAAGAGCCCCCACAGGGCCACTAGGCAGAATACGGACGAATCAAGGAACTGACTGAGCAAGGTGGAAGCATTGTTACGCAACCAGAGATGGCGCTCTCCCATTTTGTCCTTCAGCAGGTGAAAGATATAAACATCATTAAGCTGAGAAACAATATAAGCGGCCATGCTGCCGAGCGCAATACGGGGCAGGAATCCGAAAATGGCTTCAAGATGAGGCTGAGCAAAATCATCCGCAGCCGGAGTAAACATGAGGGCCAGCTGCATATAAACAACAGCCATGACCAGCACCACAAATCCCAGATAAACAGCTTTCTTGGCTTCTTTTTTGCCATAAAACTCGCTGAGCATATCAGTGGAAAGAAAAACGCTGGCATAAAGGATATTGCCCAGAGTGGTGGTCATCCCGAACAGTTCAATAGTCTTCAAAACCTGAATATTACAAAGGATCAGGTTGAATACGATTAAACCAAACAAGCCTATCTTACCGAAAAATCTATAAATAATAAGAACAAGACTTAGGTCCATGACCGCAAAGCCAAGCCATAATAATTCATTCATATCAAGCTCCTGTACGGACATTCCATTGAATTCGCATTCAAGAAAAACACCGCAACTTAACAAACACGGGCTCTCACACCCTGTGACAATGCTCCTAGCTTAAATCAGACTGAAAAGCCATTCAGTTTTCAAGTATAATGAAAATATAAATAACACAACAACCAGAGATAGAGGTATAATTCGTAACTTTCTGACTGGGTTACCCAAAAAAGAAGGGGCTCCGACAACCGGAACCCCTTAACTCAGCCTGACAGCTATAGGCTGAAGGAAACCTCAGAAACTACATAATTCTAAGCTTGGGACGCATGGGGGAAACAACCACCCGGTTACGTCCCTGCATCTTCGCATCGTAAAGAGCTTCATCTGCCTTACGGACAATCTCGGTATCTTTTTCAAGACTTCCCGGACGGATGGATGAAACACCGATGCTGGCAGTCACGTTAAAATTCTTATCCTGATAAGTCATGGTGCAGGATTCAACCTTGGCCCTGATCCGCTCAGCAAGCATCTCAGCTTGATCTTCCCTGGTATGGGGCAGCAGGATTACAAATTCCTCTCCACCGTAACGGGCGATAAAATCAGTGGATCGAAAGGTCTTCTCGAATATTCTGGCCACTCTTTCAAGCACCATATCCCCGGCCATATGACCGTATGTGTCGTTCACGGACTTAAAATGGTCCAGATCAACCATGAGCAGTGAAAGTTCGGTATTCAAACGCTGATGACGCTTGAACTCCTCGACCAGTCTTTCATCAAAACTGCGACGGTTGTAGACTCTGGTAAGACCGTCACGGTTTGCGCGGGTCTTGATCTTGTTGAACATGATGGCATTGCTCAAGGCAAGCGAGAGGTGATTGACCGCAGCATTGAGGGAAGCAACCTGATCCTTGGCCAATCTGACATTGCGCTCGCAAAGCATGACCAGACAACCGAACTTCTCGCCACGGGCAATCAGCGGCAGAGCCAGAATCCTCCCGGCTCCGGGGCTGTAGATCATCTGATTGCTGCCGACAGGTACAGTCTCGGACATATTATAGCTTGAGACTTCCATACCGCTGAGGGTAACAACATTTTCGATCATCAACTCAATCCATTCGGACTGGACGTTTTCGGCCTGAACGGGATTGATGAAAATTTCTGCATCAATATGCTTTCCTGTGGGCAGGACATTCCAAAAAGCACCCTGAACCGAATAAACAGGAAGGAGCATCTTGAGGTCTTCAGCGGCCTGCCCAAGGATATCAGCAACTTCAAGTCGCTCAGTGGCATTGGAAAGCACGGTGTTTAAGAACATGAGCTGTTCGGTTTTACGGGAAAGCAGCTCCCGTTCAAGAATAATTTCCTCGGTCATACGGTAAAGGTCACCATACAAGCCGGAAATTTCCTTGGCCCTGAACAGAGCATCCTGCACCTTGGAACTGGTCAGCGGAGAACTGATGACTGCCAGAAAACCGTCTTCAAGCACCTGCTCCAGATCAGCGTTGTTCTTATCGTCCTGAATCAGGATGCGCTGAGTGGATTCAAGGTTACGATAGGCCATGCGCCTATCTTCAGGCAGTTCCTCCCAGACTCTTTGCGGAATCCAGGTGGCGGCAGGCTTTTCATTATTACTCAGTTCCTTTTCACCGGGCAGTGAACGCGCGGAAAAATTTCTCAAAAAGAATCCGGGACCGAGGGAATCCTCGATTTTACCGGCTTCGTTACTGTTAAGACCGAACCCCCAAAGCAGTTCAGGCCTGTGTCCTCTTTTCATTTCTGGTCTCCTTGATTAGCTGTCAGAAACAATATTCCACCCGGTATTTTGCAAAAAAAGGGCCACCAGATATTTAGAAGATAACGACAGACAAATACTCAAGAGACAAGAGGCTCAATGCCTAAAAGTAAATTCTTTTATAACAGGTATTTATCATAAAAACATCAGGAGTTATAAATATTTTGAAGAATATTTTCACAACACGCAATTTCCTGCGGCAGACATGAAAACGGCAAAGAGTGCCGGAAATCCGTCAGTCCCACAGAGCCTTGCACGGCAAATAAATCCTTTGACAAGAGCGGGCCAAATGTGGCTTGAAATAACGTATGAAAACTCAAAGAATATGGGGGAGTCTGGACCCATTCTACGAAAGCGGCCCCATTCTGGGCAGGAAAGTAGCTAACTCAGGTTTCTTGAACGGATTACTCGAAGCGGACCCGTTTGATGAGTATCACTTCTTCCTTTCCGGAGAAGGGGTCAGACAGGGGCTGAGCAATTTTTTCCAAACCAATTATCCGGCTATTATGGACGCAGGGCGGATAAAACTCATGGACCGCCGGGACCTGCCCGCCGAAATAGCGTCCCGCGATTATTTTTGCTTCCACCAGTCTGACTGCATTAACTATCCGCCTCATCTGGCCCGGGTCCGCAACAAATACGCCCGAAATATATTTCCCATAACCGGAACAACCCACTCCTTGAGTTACAGCAACTACGGTTCATTCTTCCTCAATTATTTATGGAAGGGCACCACAGGGCGGGACTGCATCGTAACCACTTCCAGCACTGGAATCGTTGTTGTTGAAAAATATTTCAAACATCTGCGTGAAGGGCTGGGGCTGAGTGAAGAAACCCACCCCACACCGCAAATCAGAAAAATTCCGCTGGGCATCAATCCCGGCCAGCTTGCACCTCCGGACGAGCATTTAAAGACACAAGCCAAAATCAGGCTCGGAATTGATACATCAGACGAACGTATCAATATTCTTGTCTTCGGACGCATCGCCCATCATTCCAAAATGGATATCCTGCCCCTGCTGCGAGCCCTGCAAAGACTTTTCGCATCGGGCATGAACCGGGAAAAAGTGCGGGTACTTCTCGGAGGATGGGTCGACGAAGAAGACGATTTTCCGGCAACTCTGACCCAGCTGGGCCGCAACATGGGGCTGGAACTGTCTATCATAGGTCGGCCTTCTGAAGCCAAAAAAATTGATCTCTACCGGGCCGCAGATATTTTTGTATCCATCTCCGACAATCCACAGGAGACATTCGGCATCACCGTTCTGGAAGCAGGAGCCTCCGGCCTGCCGGTAATTGCGTCCGATTACGACGGATACAAAGATCTGGTGGTTGACGGTGAAACCGGGCTGCTCATTGAAACTATCGGCCCGGAAGCCACACCGGAACTGGACCTCATGGCTCCGCTCTGCTTTGACAACCACTACCATCTGCTAATGGCCCAGCAGACCGCCGTTAATACCCCGAAACTCGCTTCCGGACTGGAAAAACTTATCAACGATCCGCAATTGATATCCAAAATGGGTGCTGCAGGCGCTAACCGGGTCCGTGAGCAATTCAACTGGTCCACAGTAATTGAGCAGCACATCAGCCTCTGGGAAGAATTGAACACTGTTCCGGTGGACAAAGAAGCCTTGCGCGATATACTTCACCCCGTTCAGGTCCGTATGGGTGAAACCTTTTCCCACTACCTTACAGAAACACTGAGCCCGGAAACAAAGCTGGTAACCGGAACAACCGGCATGGCGATCTATCAGGGACGCGAATTCCCGCTTATGTACAAAGGAGTGGACAGATTTCTTAAGGAACAAGTAATCCGAAAGATGGCCTTCTTTGCCCGTAAACCGATAAGCGCAGCAGCTCTCGCAGACAAAATTAAAACCCTTGTTAATGGTATGAGCGAGCGTGAAACCCAGTTCCACATCCTTTGGAGCCTGAAACACGACATTCTGGAAAAAGTATGATGAAACGGACCGTAGTGCACCACACCATCCTCAAAAGAAGCGGTGGTGCTGCAAGGGTGGCCCTGTTGCTGCATCAAGGCCTACTCGATGAAGGTAAACTTTCAGCCCATTCCTTCGAAGCCTCGGAAAAATCAGGAGAGGACCTGATCCTCCCGGAAGCTGCTGCGCAGGCAATACCGGGAGACAGTATCGTCCACCTACACACTTCAAAAGACCCGACGAGGTTCCTGAATGCAATACCTGAGAGTTGCAAAACAGTAATTACTCTTCATGACACCCAGATGATCACCGGTGGCTGTGCTTCACCCATCGACTGTCCGGAATTTGAACACAAATGCCGCACCTGCCCGCGGAATTTTCCAAACTCAGAACGGGTCCGCAAAGAGCGCATTGAAGCCATAATAAACTCCAAGGCAGTGCTTGTTTCACCGTCAGGATGGCTGGGCAGGCTCGCCCGTATGGCAGACCCGGCTTTGAAGCCTAAAATTATCCCCAACGGCATACCTTGGCCGGAAGCTCCCGCAAACAAAACCCAAATACGGCGGGAACTGGGAATCCATCCGGCATCAAAGGTAATGCTTTTTGTAGCCCATGGAGGTGTTCAAGCCGCCTATAAATCCGGTCCGCAATGGAAAAACTACTGGGCAGCAATCAAAGCGGCAGTGCCCGAAGCACTCTGCTTTGCCATCGGGGGGAATGAGAACAGCAGAGACGGTGACTTTATCTCAGTTCCTTATGTGGACAGCCACTCACTTTCCAAATTTCTGGCAGCAGCCGACGTATTGGCCTACCCGACACTTGGCGACAACCATCCGTTGATAATACTTGAGGCCATGGCTCAGGCACTGGCGCCTGTAAGCTATGCAGTTGGCGGTGTTCTGGAGCAGATTTCAGATGGAGAGGATGGAATTCTTATTCCCCCTTATGAAAAACAGACATTTACCGAAAAGGTGATTATGCTGCTTAAAAACAGCAGGCAGGCAAGGGAGATGGGCAATCGTGGATTTCAAAAAGGGAAAAAACGATACTCCCATAAAAGAATGCTTAATGACTACATCAAAATTTATGATAATTTGATGTAATTCCGACTTATCGTGTTATTTTTTTTCTTATTTTTTTCAATTTTCACAAAAACCTAGTTGACTTTTTCTGCTGATTAAACTGGAAATGTTTTATTACCCAGAACATGAAGATGAAAAAAATCTTTCATAAACAAGCATTTCAGGCTAACATTATTATGAGCAAAAGTTGCTCTGTTCTATGACGCTGGCTTGATACATTATTTTTTCAGGGGAGGATGAAAATGTCCCAAACTAATATTCTGCTTGAATCAGGCACCAACGAGCTTGAAATTGTTGAATTTTATATCGACGAGCATGACACTGTACATGACGGTTCAACCCGCCGTAACTATTACGGCATCAACGTTGCCAAGGTCGTTGAGATAATTCGCCTGCCTGAGCTGACCGATATGCCAGATGCAGCAAACGATGCTGTTCTGGGTGCTTTTGATCTCAGGTCGGAAATCATTCCCCTGATCGATCTCAGCCGCAGGGTTGGTAAAAACAGAATTGAAGACGAAGCCCCCAAAGTTATCGTCACCGAATTCAACAAAATTTCCACAGCCTTCCTTGTTTCCGGTGTAACCCGCATTCACCGCATCAGCTGGGAACAGGTTGAAGCACCGAGCAAACAGGTTTCCTCGCTTACCGCTAACTCCATCACCGGTGTGGTCAAGCTTGAAGGACGCATCGTATTCCTTCTTGACCTCGAAAAAATCGTTGCCGATCTTAACCCGGACATGGATATTACCGACATGCCGGAAGCATCACTGATCGACAAGATCGAAAAACGCCAGCTCAAAGCTCTGATTGCCGACGACTCCACCATGATCCGCCGCATGATCGGACAGATGCTCGAAGATGCCGGATTCCGTGTAACCAGAACCCACAACGGTAAAGCTGCATGGGACAAGATCGTGGAATGGAAAGGCAGGGCTGAATCCGAAGGTAAATCGATCAACGATTTTCTGGACATTGTAGTCACCGATATTGAAATGCCGGTAATGGATGGACACAATCTGACCAAGCGCATTAAGGATGACCCGGAACTCCGTAACGTCCCGGTGCTGCTCTGCTCCTCCATCATCACCGACACCCTGTACCACAAAGGTGAATCAGTCGGTGCCGACGACCAGATCTCCAAAGCTGAAATCAACCAGCTGGCTGAAAGAGTATTCAGACTTATTGAAAAGTACGAAAACTCCTAGCCTCACAAATCAGAACAACACAAAACGCCCCGCAAAATTAAACTTTGCGGGGCGTTTTTATTTACCTATAGAACAAAAAACTACTTGATCCAGATAAGTGAGCACTGGCGTCCGGTAACCTTTTCCCGGCGATAGGAAAAGAAACTCTGTTCCATGGAATAAGTACACAGATCAAGGGAATGGATATTCCGCCGCCTAAGTCCGGCCTCAACCAATTGATCAATGGTCATCTTCCAGAGGTTAACAGTGCTGGATTCCTTGTCAAAGTATGACTCAAATCCCGGACCGAAATCAGATTCAAAATTAATGAACTGGGAGACCGCAGGGCTCAAGCTTGGACCGCGCACGGCCAGCAGGTCCTTAGGAGCACAGCTATAACGCTCACAAAGATCCGTCACTCCTTTGACCGGAAAATTAATGGCATTCCCCCGCCAGCCATTATGCAATCCAGCTACAAAATCACCATTCTTATGGGCGACCATAATCGGCTGGCAATCCGCAGTCTTAATCACAAGCGCATGTCCGGGAGCAGACGTAGCAAGACCGTCCCCCTTAAGACTGGGAGTATCTGCCGGAGAACCTTCTTCAGGTTCATAATGCATAACATCTCCATGAACCTGAATGCATTCGTGCCAATGAGAAATACCCAGAGAAGCGGCTAATTCCGTACGGTTGGACCGCACATCGTAAAGATCATCTCCAACATCATAAGAGATATTTCCTCCATCGTAAGGAGACTTGCAGCTGCCCCCTTCTCTGGTACTGAAAACAACCGAAACCTTCTCCAGTCCCGGAAAAACAAAAGGTATAAAATTTATTTTTGCCATATTATTTCCTTATCAGTGCAGACCAGCTGCACGGCTTTATCCCAAGGTTCAACCGGGAAGCCCTCCACCAGTTGGAAATCGTAACAAACTCCCACAGAAAGAAATCCATCTTTCTGCGGCCGGGCCAAAAAGCGGTCATAATAGCCGCCCCCGAAACCGATCCGGAAACCGCTGCGGTCAAATCCCACGCCGGGAACAATTATCAAGTCAGGTGAGACAGCATCAGGGAATTCACAACGAGTGCGACAGGGTTCCTTGATACCGAATGCTCCCGAGGCTAAATCTACTTCGGCTCTGACTACGCCGAAATCCATCTGCCCCGGCTCGTTCTTACGGCAACAGGGCATGAACAGCTTTTTATTACTATCCCATGCATTTTTCAGCAGAGGCCGCACATCGACCTCATTCCTGATAGGCCAGTAAAGCAGAACTTCCTCTGCCCGCTCCCATTGCTCAAGGGACATTACCGCATCCACAATATTGCTGCTCATGGAATCCACATCCGTTCCGCGCATGGCAGAACGTCTTTCCAGCAATTGCCGTCTAATAATTTCTTTATCCAATTCGGCCACCTACTCTTCTGTTTCAATCATGGACTAGGAAAATTAAGCACAATCAGGTTACAAAAATCAATCACCAAGTGCGACAATAACGAAAATATACCAGGATCGCCCGGCACACGGACCGGGGCACCATTGGTTTTTAGGACCATTAATGCTATTCAGAATTTTCCGGAACCAATGCATATAAAATCCTAACTGAGCCATATACAATCGGAGACAGTATGTCTGAATCCAATAAAAAATGGATCGCTTTCGGCGATGTTCACCAGAGTATTAAATTTGTTGATCTGTTACCGGGACTAGAAGATGCTTCCGGTGTAATCATCACCGGAGATCTGACCAACCATTCCCCGGAAGGGGCTATCGAAAAAGTCTGGGACAGCGTCTACCGCAGAAACAAGAACATCCTCGCCCAGCTCGGTAATATGGACAGAAGCAATGTCACCGAGTTCTTGAAGGAAAAGGGTGCCAATCTGCATTGCGAAGTGCGTGAACTTGCAGAAGGCGTAAAGACCATGGGCGTAGGCTGCTCCATAAACACCCCATTCGGAACTCCAAGCGAGATATCTGAAGATGAAATGGCAAAATATCTGGAAGAAACCCATCATGAACTGGGCGCTTACGAACAGCTTCTTCTGGTGGTCCATGATGCCCCGTTCAACACCAGACTGGATGTCATCGGCAATGGGATGCACGTAGGCAGTAAAGCCGTTCGCAGTTTCATTGAAAAGCACCAGCCGGATATCGTTCTCTGCGGGCACATTCACGAATCAAGCGGAGTAGACTCCATCGGCAAGTCCCGCATCTTCAACCCCGGGATGGCTTCCGGCGGCGGGTACGTGCTCGTTTACATTGAAGACGGCAAGCTGGACGCAACACTTAAACAAATTTAAACATGAGTAAAATACAATTTGTATGGGTCGGCAAGCTCAAGGAACCGTTTTTCCGTGATGCCTGCGCCCATTACACAAAAAAACTTGGACGCTTCCATAAACTGGACGAAACCATTCTCAAGGATGCACCGGGCAAACTGCCCCCCATGGACAAAGTACAACACGAAGGCAAGGCCATCATGGCCAAGCTCAAGCCTTCCGACATGCTCATCTGTCTTGATGAGAAAGGCAAGGAAATGACCTCGGTTGAACTTTCCCAACAGCTGCAGCGCTGGACTGAAGACCCGAATCTAATACCAACTTTCCTCATCGGCGGTCCTTTCGGGCTGGCTGACGAAGTCAAAAATGCGGCCCGGGTCAAACTTAGTTTGAGCAAGATGACCCTGCCCCACGAGCTGGCCCGGACAATGCTCCTTGAGCAGCTCTATCGCGCAGCGTCCATACTTCGCGGTTCGCCTTATCATCATGTTTAAAGGCATGGATTGATGCGCTTGCGCTTTTGATAATTTGATTTTGCCTCCGGCGGCTTAAACCCTTTAAAAAGGGTTTAAGAATCCAAAACTTTTTTATTAGGGCTTCGCCGCTTTGACATATAAATTTCCCGTTACTGGAGACTCTTATGCTTAAAATGGATTACCTTGAAAAACTGGAAGAATACATGACTTCCGGTGATATGAAATTTGAATTTGATAACGGAACTGAAGAAAAAAGATTCGAAATCCTCGAATTCCTTGAAAAGCTTATGGATGTCGCGGAAATCGCTGACGAACACGCCACCAAGCTGATCTTCAAGGGCGGGCTGCTGGAAGCTCTTTCCAGAGCAGGTCAGGAAGAAGAAAAATAATTTCTACTGCCGTACAAAACAAAAAGCGGCCTTGATTCAAATGAATCAAGGCCGCTTTAATTTTGAAAGTAGCTTTAACAAGCTATATGCGAAGCTTATTAAAAGTTTTAAGCCGCCGGAGGCATTCTTCGCAGACACCAGAAATAGTGAGTTTTATCTCCGGCGTTGTATTGCATTGAATCTTCCAGCTCATAGCCCGGCCCTTCAAGATCCTGCTCAGATGGAGCAGGGTCATTGGACAGGATCACAATCCTGCCTTGCGCGGCCAGCATAGGCTTAACGAATTCCAAAAGTTCTTTCCAAGGCATGAAGGCCTTGCTGAGAATCAGGTCTGCAGGAAGGGTTTCGGACGGAATTTTTTCCGCACGTCCCTGAAAAACATCTGTGCGAGGCAATTTCATCATCCGCAGGGCAGTGCGCATGAAAATGCAGCGCTTTTCACGTGATTCCACCAGACGGTAATCACCGGCCTGCCAAAGGGCACGCAGGGGAATTCCGGGTAATCCGGCCCCGGATCCGAGATCCAGCGTTACGGGATTGGCGGGCAATTCCAGCGAATCCAGAAAATCAGCAAGATGCAGACTGTCGATGATCAGGGAATGAAAGACCTGCTCCCAGCCCTGTGGACCTACCAGATTCATGGACTTGTTCCATTTGACCAGCAGGGTCAGGTAATAAGCCAACACCCTTGCCTGATCTGTTGCCGCCTTAAACCCTTCATCCTGAGCCGTGTTATCCTTTAGCTTGCGCCCGGCCTTGCTTGCCGCACCAAGAATATCCGCAGCTTTGATATTAATTTCCGCCATTAGCCCTCCTTGCTGTTCCCGGCAGATTGCACACAAAGGCCGTTCTTGGCAACTCTTTGCCTTTTCAGCACAGAACGAATGGAAATCAGGACAGCTATCCCGCAAAGAACCGACAAACTGGAAAGCGAAAATCGCATAACTGTCAGGTACTCAGCAGCATACTCGGGGCTTACCGGAGCCTTGCCCATAATGGTGGAAAGGAAAATGGCAATAATAACCATGCTGAAGACCATACCGATTGTCCTCAGCCCACCCGAAATTGCAGATGCAAAGCCATAGCGGGAAGGAGGCACGCTACTCATAAGAATGATCATATTCGGTGATGAGAACAGGGCAAAACCGATGCCTAGAACCACAAACATGGTATAGAGATAGGGAAGGCTTGTCTGGGCAGTAACCATCGCTCCCATGATAGTCCCGGCTGTACAGGCCAGCATACCAAGCAAAGCCAAGAAACGCGGTGAAAATTTATCCGCCAGCCTGCCGCAAAGAGGTGAAAGTAGGGCCTGCACAATCGGCTGGATAACCAGCACCAATCCTGCGTCATGGGGGCTGAAACCTTTTACGGACTGCATGTAAAGACTAAACAAAAAGACAATCCCGAATGTCCCGGCATAGTTGATAAACTGCACCAGTGCGGCATCGGAAAAATCACGCCTTTCCTTAAACAAGGTTAATTCCACCAGCGGAGATTCTGCTCTATTCTGCATATAGATAAAGAGCGCAACGCCAAGCAAACCTGCTATCAATGCTACCGGCCCAAACCATCCGGCACCGAGACTTGTTCCGCCGAAAACAATAGCTGCAACAGAAAGGGCTACAACAAAGCTTCCGGGATAATCAAACTTCTCATCCGAAGGCCGAAACTTTCCATTCAAATTACGGTGCGCAACATAATATGAAATGCCAAGCGGAATCATGCTGAGATAATAAATCCAGCGCCAGCCCAAATGAGATGTCACAAGACCACCCACATAAGGTCCGGCAGAAAGACCTACATATACAGCAGCTACAGCCAGTCCCATAGCCTTGCCACGCTCTTCTTTCGGCACGGAATTGGTCAGCAGCGCCATATTGGTGGCTATACCCATACCACCGACCATACCCTGAATCATACGCAAACAGATCACTGTTTCAATGTTCCGGGCAAATCCGATCAACAACGTAAATATTGCAAACAGCAAAACTCCAAGCCTGAACATGGGCTGCCTGCCATGCATATCGGCCAACCGTCCAAACGGAAGCAACAATGCAGCGACACTGCCGATATATACAGATTCCACAAGACTGAGATCAAGGCCGCTGGCCCCGAATTCCCGCCCCATAACCGGAAGGGTTATTCCTACAGCCGAAAACATAAACGGCATGGTGAACTGGGTCACCGCCACCGTAAATATGACTGCTTTTTTCTTTGCATCATCCATTATATTCTCCCGAAATATTGCTACAAATAATCCCAGACACGGGGCATACCCAAATGATCCCGGCTTGTATCAATTACTTTACCCATTAATTCCATCAACTTTTCGGCCTCTTCTCCTGAAAGCCCGGAGATCATAATTTTATTCGCTGCCATCAACTCTTTATGCAGGTCTTCTTTTATGGCTTTTGCCTTCTCAGTCGGGTAAACCAGTTTCTGACGTCTATTTTCAGGATTCTCTTCTCTGTAAAGTAATCCCATCTTAATTAAATTGGCGACCGCCCTTGCAGTTGCAGCTTTATCAACACTGAGAATCATTGATAATTCATCCTGAGATCTTCCCGGATAGCGTAAGGACTGCATAATAAAACCGATTTGCCCGTATGTAATTCCGACGGATTTTAGTTTCTCGGCTAGAATAGCCTTATGCAACCGTCCCATCTGCCCGTTCATGTATCCGAATGAAGCATGTTTTTTTATCATTTTTCCCTGCTTTGTTGATTTGTCAACAATTGACTAGTCAACTGTTGACTAGTCAATTATTACTGCCGCAATAAATAGTCAACGTTTTTTTAAAAATGGTTGATATGCAGGAGAACGTATGCTCATATGCTTCTAAACACAGGCCAATTATTAACATTATACCTCAACTGCAAATCAATCGGAACTACTGATGGCCAATGTCTTAATTATTGATGATGACCCATTTATCGGGGAATTGCTGATCGCCATAGCTGAAGCTGTCGGACATGACGGAGAAAAAGCCCTGACCCTGAAGGAAGGCATGGCCCTTGCGCGAGAAGAACGCTTTGATGTCGTATTTCTTGATGTAATTCTTCCTGATGGAAACGGACTTGATGCCCTGCCGGAACTGCAACAGCTGGGCAACATGCCTGAGGTGATCATCATCACCGGGCAAGGTGATTCCAAGGGAGCTGAGCTGGCCATTAATTCCGGCGCTTGGGACTATATAGCCAAGCCGGCAAGTCGGGAAGAATACATGCTGCATATGAAGAGAGTTTTCCAGTATCGCACTGAGAAACAATCTTCCAGCCCCAAACTGGGACACCATAATATTGTCGGCCGCTCAGACTCCATTGTGCGTTGCCTGGGACAGGCTGCCAAAGCTGCGGAAAGCCATGTAGGTGTCTTGCTTCTTGGAGAAACCGGCACAGGCAAGGAACTCTTTGCCCGGGCTGTCCATGACAACAGCATGCGCCGAACCGGACCTTTCATCATTGTCGACTGTGCTTCAATCCCTGAGAACCTTGTTGAATCGATTCTTTTCGGACATGAGCGGGGTGCTTTTACCAGCGCCGACAAAAGTCAGGAAGGATTAATAGCCAAGGCTGACGGCGGCACTCTTTTCCTAGACGAAGTTGGTGAACTCCCTCTCTCCCTGCAAAAATCATTTCTGCGAGTATTGCAGGAACGGACCTATCGTCCTGTTGGCGGCAATGAAGAAAAACAGAGTGATTTCAGACTGGTAGCGGCAACAAACCGGGACCTTGATGCTTTGGTCCAGAGCGGGCGGTTCAGAGAGGATCTGCTCTATAGATTACAGGCTTTCACAATTGAGCTTCCGCCATTAAGGCAACGTGGAGATGATATAAATAAGCTTTCCCGCTACTATTTGAACAAGCTGGCAGTTGAATTCAACGCACCTCCCATTGCCATCTCTAACGAATTCCTTGATGCCTTGAAATCATATCCATGGCCGGGAAATGTTCGTGAACTCTTTAATGTGCTGGAACAGGTTTTCACTTCAAATCCCGGAGCCGGGGAATTTCTGCCCATCCATCTGCCTGTCCGCTTACGCGTGTCAGCGGCTCAAGCTTCAGTGCAGCCAAAGCATGAAGCGAAAAACAGCTTAACCCTTATCAAAGGCAATAAATCCCGTAAACCTCAGGACCGGAACACTGACATCCCCATGCCAGCGGTCAATATCCCGGATGCTAACAAGCTACAGTCTTTCAAGGAATATCGGGACGAGGTAATTATCAATGCTGAAAAAATTTACCTTGAGCAACTGATACTTATTAGCAAGGCCAACATGGCCGAAGCAGCCAAGATATCCGGCATTTCAGTTTCCAGACTTTATGCCTTGCTTAAAAAGCACAACATCAAAAAGCAATACGCTGTTGAATAGAACAAAAAATCCCCTGCGACCCAAGGCCGCAGGGGATTCATTTCTTACCAATTTGCGTAAATTTTTATTCCATTGAGCTGATATTGAAAGCAACAGAATAAAAATGGTGGGTGAAGTCAACGTATTCAACCGGAACATTTTTAGGAACATCAATTCTCGCCTGTGCGAAGTTTACAATTCCTTTAATGCCTCCATCAACAAGGTAGTTCGCAGCACGCTGCGCCCTTTCCGGCGGTGTGGTGATAATACCGATCTCCAAGCCAAGCTCTTCCACTCGCGCCTTAAACTGGCGGGTGCAGACAACCTCAAGGCCGGAAACAACTTCCCCGATTTTGTATGGATCGCAGTCAAATGCAGCACGAATAGAGAATCCGCGAAGGGCGAATTCCTTATGGCGCAACAGTGCTCGTCCAAGGTTACCGACTCCGACAAGAGCGCAACCCCAGACTCGGTCTACACCGAGAGACTGCTTGATTGAAGAAATGAGTTCATGCACATAGTATCCGACCCCACGCACACCGAACTCACCGAAGTATGCAAGATCCTTACGAATCTGGGAAGGATTGACCGAACAGGCCCGGGCAAGCTTTTCAGAGGAAATGACCTCTACTCCGTCCCTTTTGAGTCCTGTTAATACCTGTATGTAAACAGCGAGCCTTTTAATGGTCGCTTTGGGGATATTCTGGGTTTTCACTTTAGTTTCCTATTTTCCATGACAAATGCACTTGCACGAAAAGTCTCGGCTGGTAGTATTAGGTTTTGAGGTCCGGAAGACCACTACCTTCCCTCGCAAGTTCGATAATTTCCCTACTGGAGAGTAGATACGAACGCAACCTTTTCCGCCACCTTCCATTAGATTTATATACACTAAAACCCTTGGTTTCGGCTACCCTTTGCGTGCATATTATTAATTTATGCAAGGGATTATAGCCTAGATGCCTGTAAAACCCCGATACTGGCATCAAAATATGTGAAAAAATTAACAATATTTGCGGAAAAAAAAGGAGGTCCGAAGACCTCCTTTAAATATTTCCAAATCCTTAAAACTAACCGATGAGGGGGTTAGCGAAGAGAAGGATCAGGTTAACAACGAGAGCGTAAATGGCGAGGGATTCAACGAATGCCAGACCAAGAATCAGAGTAACAGTGATTTTACCACCAGCTTCGGGGTTACGTGCAGTACCTTCACAAGCAGCTTTCAGACCGAGGCCCTGACCGATACCACAACCAGCAGCAGCAATAGCCATACCGATAGCGGTAGCAGTAGCGGTTGCGGAAGCAACTTCAGGAGCTACGCCGGAAGCGAATGCTGCACCAGCAGCGAGAACCAGAGCCATGGTGTTCAGAACGATAAGCAGAGCTTTACGCATTGTAAAATCCTCCAAAATATAAGTTTATTTAACAGGTCGTTAGACCATTTCCCCAAAATTAAGTTTGCCTGAATCCTAGTGAGCTTCTTCCAGAGAACCTTTCAGATAAATCATGGTAAGCATGAAGAAAATGAAAGCCTGGATAACCTTTGCCAGCATGAACAGGAAGTACATGGGCAGGGTGGAAACTACAGGAGCAAGCAGGAACAGAAGTACGAGAACGATTTCCTCACCGCGGATGTTACCGAACAGACGCAGAGTAAGCGAAAGCGGACGCGAGATGTGGGAAACCACTTCGATGATGAACATCAAGGGAGCAAGAGCCGGAATGGGGCCCATGAAATGCTTGATGTAGTGGGCACCATGAAGTTTGATGCCGATGTAGTTGTAGTAAAGAAAAGTACATACAGCCATTGCTGCGTTAGTATTGACGTTCGCAGTGGGAGCGTCAAATCCGGGAATAAGTCCCATGAGGTTCAGTGTGAGGATGTATACAAAAAGAGTACACATGAAAGGAAATACTTTGCGTCCGCCCTCACCGACGTTACTGACGACAAAATCTTCCAATCCCCCGATGATGATCTCAGCAAGGTTTTGCACCCCGCCGGGAACCAGACTGAGCCTTCTGGATACAATAAAACCCAGTACAAAAAGAACACTCATTCCGAACCATGTGTACCACACGTGGTTGGGGATGTGAGTTCCCAGAGCGTTGTTAAGCTCTGTCATGATCAATAATGGATGTGGTAAACCTCCAGCCATGATCCTTATGCCTCCTTCACTTTTTGCCGAAACCCGGCTACGCCCCAAAATATCGCATTCACAACTACCGTACTAAGACCGGCCAGAAGAGCGTAAATGGAACACTGCCCCCAGACTATCAGACCGTAGATAGCCAGCCCGGATAAAATGAGCCGACCGTAGAAGCGAATCAACAAGGACACAACCGCGCCCTTGCGCATGTAAGCCAGATGCTGACCGAACTTAGCCAGCGACCAGAAGTTGAACGTAATCAGAACCGCTCCGGCTGCCAGTCCCAGTGCCCAGTGGGCAAACCCGATGGAGACAACTGCAGCAATAAGGCATGTTCCGGCAGTAAGGTACAATTGATTTCGCACCAGACTGCGTACGTCCGGATGAGTGAAGCCCCGCCTGTGGAGGAATGATTCAATCTTCTGATTTATTTTCATTGGTTCCAGGACCTTTCCCCTGATCCTTTTTCTGAATACGCTGAACTTCGTCGAAAACGTTCTTGAAGCCGGCAGCGATTCCGAAACACAAGAAAACAATTAGAAGCCAAGGCTTCGTTCCCAACCATTTATCGAGATACCACCCGATACCCAACCCGACAAAGGTGGAGGCAACCAGATGAGTTCCGATCGTAGCGGCATTGCCGAGCAGATCGAAGGTCTCTTTATTCCCTTTCAAAAAGAACATGTTGCTTCCGGTCCTTTATTTTATCCGGGATGGAATTTGCTGCACAAAGAGGACTTTGCGCAAACCTTCACAAGTGAGTTTCGTCTAGCATAATCTTCAAATAAGAGTCAACGGATTCTTCATCCATTAGCTCTATTTTACTGAAAAATTATTCCAAAGATCAGCAGTGGAACCCACCTCGCAACAAAAAACACCTGAATTTCATATCCCTGAAAAGATCAACGCGCAACATCAAAATCAAATTTGAATGCCCATTCAGCACTTTTTTGATCTTTATTTTTTATCACTACTCTAAAATAACTAACTTTTTATATTTGTAAAAAATTTCACAATCAGCCCGTTTGTCAAATTATACCCTTAACCGTTCTGAGTGACTTTTTTTTCATATGCACGTAAGTATTAAGAATAAAACCGGACACTGTTTAATAGAGGAAAATTTGAAAGATATGACTAGTTATGAATTGACTCTGGACAAACTCACATCCAGACAGGAACCGTCTGAAATCAAGTACAGCTCCAGTATAGAAATACCTGAATCAAAATATGATTACGACCAGTTCCAGCCCCGGGCCCTGCAAGCATTCCGCATGGCCCTTGCCATCAAGGGGACCTGCCATAACCTGTATCTTTCCGGGGATCCCAACCTCGGCAGAAGTTACTTTGCCCGTGAATACTTTCAGCTGCGCGCTGCCAAGCAGGAAACTCCCCCGGATCAGTTGTATCTGCACAACTTCTCCCAGCAGGACCATCCCATTTCGGTCAGTCTTCCGGCCGGACAGGGTAAAGAGTTCAAGAATGCCATGTCCGATACCGTTTCCCAGATCAAGGAACAGCTGCCTGCATGGTTTGAGCGGGAACCGCATGTAAAAGCCCTTGAACAGATTTCACGCAGCTTTCAGGATGAACGCGAAGATCTTTTCACTAATATGGAAGAGCTATCAAAAGAACGCGGTTTCAGTCTTGAAATAGATGACCACGGCGGGCTGACCCTGATCCCGCTGGTGGAAGGCCGTATTTTAAATGACGACGAATTCGAGCGCCTTGACCCGGATGTCCGCAAAAGCCTGCGCAATGCAGCCGATGATTTGCTGGCTGAAATGACTACCATCCTGCGCCGGATCAGCAAAACCGAAGAAGGATTCCGCAAGGACGAGCGCAAGCTGCATCAGGATTCGGCAACGGAATTACTCAAGGACCTGCTGGCCCCGCTGCATGAGGACTTTGATGAATTTGAAAAGATCAAAGGCTACTTGGATGAACTTGAAGAAGAACTGCTTGATAATATCGACCTGTTCATGCCCAAAGAGCCGCAGCCGTCCGCCCTCATTCCGGGACTGCAACTGCCGGAAGCTTCTCCTATAGAAGATCTTTTTGCACGTTTTGAGGTCAACCTGCTGGTGGACAACAGCAAGACCAAAGGCGCTCCGGTGGTCATGGCAGATCACCCGACCCTGTTCAACCTTCTCGGTTCCATTGAAAGGGAATCGGAAATGGGCGCCCTGTATACCGACTTCACCCTTATCCGGGCCGGGGCCATCCACAAGGCCAACCACGGCTACCTCATAGTCTATGCCGATGATATCCTGACCACTCCATCTTCATGGGAAGGATTACTGCGGGCATTGCGTACCGGACAGGCCAAAATCGAAGATCCGGGCGACGGAGAGCAGGTCCGGACCAAGACTATTGAGCCGGAACCAATTCCGCTCGACCTGACCGTCATTTTGATCGGTTCTGAAGAAACTTACGAAATTTTGCTTTATAATGATGAACGGTTCGGAAAATACTTTAAGCTCAAGGCCCACATGCAGCTCAGTGCTGCGCGCAACGCGGATAACGTGGAACGGTTTGTTCGGGTTCTGGGCAAAATAATTAATGATTCCGAGTTACAGCCATTTGACCGTGAGTCACTTGCACGGATCGTGGACTACTCCAGCCGTCTGGCTGAAGATCAGAAAAAACTTTCCCTGCGCATCCCGCTAATCAAGGAAATGATGGTTGAAGCATCCGCCCTCGCAAAACTTGACGGCAAAGAGATTGTTGACCTTCCGTCGCTGGAGGAAGCGATTTCAATGAAGGACTTCCGGTCCAACCTTTATGAAGATGAATACATGAATGAATATGACCGTGAGGTCATCAAGGTGGAGACATCCGGTCAGGGAGTCGGACGGGCCAACGGACTTTCAGTTACCCTTTTCGGTAACTACGAATTCGGCCTGCCGCACCAGATTTCCTGTACCATCGGTGTAGGGCATGGAGGAATTCTCGACCTCGAACGCGAAGCGCGCATGGGCGGCCCCATCCATACCAAGGGTATGATGATCATTAAGAGCTACCTTGTGGGTCTGTTCGCACAGGACAAACCCATTGTGCTTACCGGATCACTTTGCTTCGAACAAAGCTATGCCGGAATTGAAGGTGACTCTGCATCCGGTGCCGAACTTGCGGCATTGCTGTCCGGAATTTCCGGAGTACCCATCAAATTTGATTACGCCTTCACCGGTGCTGTCAGCCAGTCCGGAACCATTATGGCTGTAGGCGGAGTAAGCCGCAAAATTGAAGGATTTTTCGAAGTCTGCCGCCGCAGGGGACTGAATGGAAAACAGGGTGTTATCATTCCGGCGGATAATGTGCTAAACCTCATGCTCAGAAGTGAAGTTGTGCAGGCTGTCGAGAACGGAGAATTCCACATTTACCCGGTCAAGACCATCGAAGACGCCATCTTCATCCTTACCGGCATGGAAGCCGGAACACGTGGCGAAGACGGAAAATTTCCAGAAGGAACCCTTTACCGCAAAGCGGACGAAAGACTGGCAGAGCTGGCAAAACTGGCCAGCCTTGCTGAATGTAAAAAATAAATCCGACAGGAAAATCATATGTCCAACTCATGGATAAAGTCCAAGATGCCCGAATTTGTGCGGGACACATTCAGAGACTTCTGCCTTGCTGGCAGTGCGCTGGAAGAGCAATTCGAAACATTTGACCGTGAAGGCAGTGTCAGTTTTGAAGTTCTTGACGATCTTATCGGAACCAAGATGAACAAAGGTCTGCTCTGGCGCTTGAAAGATACAGCCCACCTTCTTTTTCGCAATGAGGAAGGCGACCCCCTTGCCGGACGTTTTCTTGACTGGGGCATGGGCTATATTTTCCACGAAGCCTTCAAACTTCGTGAAGATGCCTATCAGAACCTGAACTACGCGCCGCTCTTCTCAAACCTGCGCGGAAAAGACACCGCCCTGCCCGAATCAGTGATCGGACAGGATTTCGTTCAGGTAGTTGAGCAGACCGAAGAAAGTATGGAACGAGAAATCAGCCGCATAAGATTCATTATTGCCCGCTGCCGCAAACTTTTTCCAATTTATCTGAGAAGTCACAAAGATAATGCACTTCTGGGCAGGCTGCTCTTTTCCCAGAACCATCTTGTGCATGAAGTTTTTCGTGAAGAATATGAAATACTTACTGATACAATATATGGAGATGAGCCTGAAATGCTTTATGTTCTTGCCTCACGCAGCCTGCGCTTGGGAGGGTGGATGGAGAAGGCCGTAGAAGCTACAGGGCTTGCATTTAAATTAAACCCAAGCAACCATAGGGTGTTGCAAGAAAAAGAAATTGTTGATAATTGGACGAAAACAGTTAAAGTATGACTAAGCAAGCGAACAATTCTAAATATCGCAGGAGGCCTTGAAAAATGAAAAAACTGATCTTGCTCGCAATCGCATTCAGCCTGATGTTTACATTGGGATGTGCCAAAAAGCAGGTCCAGCAGGAAGATGTCGTGGTTGTTGAGGAAACTGAAGTTGTAGTTGTTGAGGAAGAACCCGCTGCAGAAGTTGTTCCTCCGACTCCTATGGAAATCTACGAAAGTGAGTACAAAACTCTGCCCACTTCCCACGTAGTAACCAAAGGCGAATGCCTCTGGTGGATCGCTGAATACAAACAGATTTACAACGATCCTTTCATGTGGCCGCTTATCTACAAAGCTAACAGGGATCAGATCAAGAACCCTGACCTGATTTACCCCGGTCAGTCTCTTGAAGTTCCCCGCTCAGGCTACTCCCTTGACGAAGTCAAGGAAGCACGCAAACAGGCCGGTGCTTCTTGGAAAGCCCTTGAGCCCGCTGAGAACGCAATGGTTCCCGGCGAAATGAAGGCAGCTCTCGGTTACCTGTAGAAATACAAGTATACGAATGTCCAAGCCCGGTTTCCTGAAAAGGAAACCGGGCTTTCTTTTTTCCTTTCCCTTGAACCCAGCCGTGATAAAAGGTTATAGTAAATTAATGAAATTTACTAACTGGCTACGTACGGGATTCGGCAAGCTGGTAATTGCCACAGCTTTACTCCTGCTCTTAAGCACATTCGGGTTCTACTGGATAGAACTGAGCGACGGGGAGGACGCCCGCATATCCCATGCCTTCTGGTGGGCTATCGTAACCCTGACCACAGTTGGTTACGGTGATATGGTTCCAATCACTATCCCGGGAAGAATACTCGGCGGACTTGTCATGATCTCCGGCATCGGGCTGGTGACCTCGCTCACCGGTAACATGGCTTCCATGCTGGTGGAGCAGAAAGCCAAAAAACGCAAGGGGCTGTTATCAGTGAAAGCCAGCGACCATGTAATCATACTCGGATGGAATGACTATGCCTTTGGGCTGATTGATTCCCTTAATGAACAGACATCTCCCAAAAAACTGCAACTGGTAATTGTCAGTGACCTTGAAAGCCAGATAAGGGATGAAATTGCCTTTAAACTGGATATGGGAGAGCGGCTTAATTTCGTACACGGCAACATAAGTCAGACCAGCGTAATATCCAGAGCCAATCCTAGCGAGGCCCGCAATGTGTACGTGCTCTGCCAGAATGGAATGGACAGCAAGGAATCCGACCAGCAGGCAATATACGCGGTTCTGGCCCTGCGTACTCTGGCACCAAAGGTCCCGGTTTACGCTGAGATTGCCCGCCAAGAAAACAAAGAGCATCTGCTTCGCGCCGGAGCCAATGAAATCCTTGTCCGCGGTGAAATCTCCGGTCGAATGATGGGCATGATGGGAGCAAGCCCTTCAATGTGGTCTTTTTTCCGCAACCTGCTTGGCATCGGAGAATCAGGGATGCTTCAGTTCCGTCCCTGCAATGCTGAGGAACGGCAGATGAGCTGGGGGGAACTCAGTGTTAGAGTCCGAAACACCAGCGGATGTCTTCCCGTCGCGGCCTGCAAGATGGGTAAAAATCTGACCTTGCAGGATGTACTCGATGAAGGATCAGCACTGGACCAGTTCATCATGGAATTGTTCAAAACCTCAGGGCAGGACACTTCGCTGGGCATGCAGGGACCAAAAGTCCGCATGAATCCTCCGGACAATGAACTGATGGAAGAATATGACGCTTTGCTGGTCATAAGTGCTCCGGGAGGTCCGGAACATGGCTGATTACTGGATGTCCATCCCACTTTTCCAAAATCTCGAGGAGAAAGAACTCCAACAGGTTAAGTCTATTTTTGCCAACATTGCGGTGTGCTCCGGCACGGAAATCATCTCCGAGGGAGAGGTAGGAGATGAAATGTTCATCCTTGTGGATGGAAAAGTCCGTATTACCAAGGCCATGCTCATGAAAGGAATGTCCCTACCGCTAAGCGAGATTAAAAATACCTGTAAGGTGCTGGCCAACCTTGATGACAGCAGCTATCCTATGTTCGGGGAGATAGCTCTCATCGACCGTGACCAGCGCTCGGCGACAGTCACCGTGGTGGAAGATTCCGAATTTCTGGTCACTGACCGCTTGAAATTTTTCGACTTTGTGGAAAATCACCCGCAAACAGGGTCCAAAATGCTTATGACTATCGGCAAGCGACTCACTGCAACTGTACGTCGCAACAATAATGAACTGGTAAAATTGACCACTGCGCTTGCACTGGCTCTATCACGAAGCGGGCGCTAAGCATTCCTAAATCAAATAATACTTCAATCCATAATATAATTCATTAAACTGGACTTTACCCCATTCAACAACTATGGATGAATTACCGATTAATTCATCAGGACATCGGTAAATAAAGATTTTTCCATACGACGGAGGCTCTAATGTCCAGATATGTACTTCTGCTTGCAGTCCTGCTGCTGCTCATTCCTGCAGGCTGTGCAAAAAAGAAAATTTATTCCACTCCCGCAATCACTCATCACAAGGTGAAGAAGCAGGATTCCCCAAATGTGGTCAAGCCGGTCCTGAAAACAGACCCGTATACCGTACATGGCCGTACCTACATTCCCCATCTCAGCTCAAAAGGCTACAAGGCACAGGGACTGGCCTCATGGTATGGTGACGACTTTCACGGCAAGACAACAGCCAACGGCGAAACATACAACATGTACGCCATGACCGCTGCCCACCGGACACTGCCCATGGGCACCATGCTTGAAGTTACCGACCGCTCCAGCGGCCGCAAGGTAATCGTCCGGGTCAACGACCGCGGTCCTTTTGCCGATCCTGACTTACGCATCATCGACCTTTCATACTCCGCAGCATCCAAGCTGGGAATTGTGAACAAAGGAATCACCCCTGTTGAGCTGCGGGCAATTGATGATGTCAACGTGGAGCCTGTAGAGGCAACTGAAATCGTAGCTGAAACAGCAGCCCCGACAGAAGCGGCTGTGGTGGAAGAAACTGTGCAGGCCGCACCTGAAGTTGAAGAGATTATCATCACTGAAGAAGCAACCGCTCAGGCCCATTACTACATTCAGGTGGGTGCATTCACCGACCATGACCGGGCTCAGAATGTCCTGCAGGCCCTGCGCGACGGCGGCTACAAAGAATCACGCATGGTTGAGGTGGACGTAAACGGTCAAAAATTCATGCGTGTTCAGGCCGGATACTTCTACAACATCCCGGCAGCTGAAGACGCCATGGCTTCGCTAGGTAATGAGTACGGCAACGTGATTCTTGTTACTGAATAGTTCCAAGTACTCTAGAAACAAAAAAACGCCCTGTCATTTCGACAGAGCGTTTTTTTGTGCACATCAAATCTGAAAAGAACCCGCTACCTGATAAATTGCACAAAAGTACAAAACAGGAGCCGGGTAAAGCCCGGCTCCTTTGTTTCATTACAAAATATCAAAGCGGGAAAAATCCAGACAGCAACGCAGGCTGTTCTATCCGTTCAGTTCAGACCTGAACTTACGAGAGAGCCTGAAAACAACAACCTTGCGTGCGGGCAGGGTAATTGCTTCATTGGTCTGGGGGTTGCGTCCCTTACGAGCATTTTTGTCGTAAGCTTCAAATTTACCGAAACCACTGATCAACATGGCGTGATCTTTTTTCACGGCCTGCTTCATGATGTCGAGGATGGATTCAACCAGTTCCTTGATTTCAGCTCTGTTCCGGTCAGTCTTTTCATAGATGTAGTCAACAACGCTGGCTTTAGTAAGGGTGTTTCCGGTAGCCATTCCTTTCCTCCGTTGTCCCCGGCCCTGCGGTCAGGGGCGGCGGTTTTAATGTTAACCGTGCCGACAAAAGAGCCGAACACGGCGATTCAGGTAAAAAGGCGTTATCGTCTGAGAATAAATTACTATTAATTTATCCCATTATCATCTTTTCTATCTTTTGGGCAAGCGCTGAAGCTTCATCCATACTTTCATATTCACTCTGGTCCCAGTGGACGAAACCGTCTTCCTTAAATCTGGGGATAAGATGAAAATGAGCATGGAAAACCAGCTGGCCTGCCGCTTCATTATTATTCATAATCAGGTTCAAACCGTCAGCTCCGGTAGCCTTGACGATGGCATCCCCGGCAAGCTGGGCGGCTGTGATTATATCCTGCCCCAACTCTGCGGGAAGATCCCAAATATTTTCACAGTGCTGTTTGGGGATAACAAGGGCATGCCCTTTATTGACCGGCCCGATATCCAGAAAGCTAAGCACCTTGTCAGTTTCATAAATCTTGAAGCAGGGAATTTCCCCGGCCACGATTTTACAGAATATACAATCCTGATTACTCATAATGAATACTGCTGCTGTTCCCACAGTTGCATGTTAAAACAAATAGTCTTAAACCGATCCTGAAAACTTCAAGAGACAGTTATATTTAAATAAATAACCGACCACGTTTTTTTAATCAAGCTAATTTATTAAACAAAGGCATGATTTGTCTTATTTTTTTGGTTATACACCATTAAGCTATGAGCACTACACTTTTTAAACATCCGGAACCGCCCCACAAAAAAACACGTATCTGGCCGGTTTTCATGCCTTTTATGGGTTGCCCCACAAAATGTATTTATTGCTCCCAAAATAGACAGACAGGAACAGGGGCTAAGACATTAAGCGAAATATATCAAGATATTGAATGTGGAATTCCAGCATTTTTCTCTGACGGCAAGCACAACCCGCTTGAACTGGCCTTTTTCGGCGGAACTTTTACTGCCCTACCCTTTGAATGGCAGCAACGTTTCATTTCTCTTGCCGAAAAATTCAAACAACAGGGTTTTCTGACCAAAATACGCTGCTCCACCAGACCGGACTGTATTGAGCCCGACCGGATTTTAAAACTGCATGAATCGGGACTGGACATGATTGAACTGGGCATCCAGAGCTTTTCAGCAGAAGTCCTGCGCCGCTCTGCCCGTAACTATTCTCCTGAAACCGCTATCAATGCTTGCCGCACCATCCAGAAAAACGGCCTCTCGCTGGGAATTCAGCTTCTACCCGGGCTGCCCGGAACAAAACGCGGCGATTTTCAGCGCGACATCAGCCAAACTATTGCGCTTAAGCCTGATGCAGTACGCATCTATCCCTGCCTGACCGTAAAAGGGACCGGACTGGAAAAACTTTACCGGGCAAGTAAATACACCCCGTGGTCCCTGAGCCGTACTGAAGAGGAACTGGCTCCAGCCCTGTTGCGTCTCTGGCAACACAAAATTCATGTTATCCGCATCGGTGTCGCCCATGAAGCAGGCTTTGAAGACAATATTGTAGCCGGCCCTGTCCATCCGGCTCTGGGTCAGAAAATCCGCTCCAAGGCACTTTACCTGTTTCTGCGTTCTCAACTGGCCATGCATGGATCAGAACCTGCTCGACTAATCGTCCCCCAACAATACTCAGGCGAACTCTGGGGGCATAAAGGCAGCCTTAAACACCTTTATGCCAAGCTCGGCATTACTCCTGCCAACACAAAGTTCTTATCTGATAACATATTCAAGATTATCCTTAAATAACTCCAGTTCTCATTGCTTTCGATAATTATTACTGATAAATAAAAACGTTGATTCGGGAAAAACCTTTTCCGAACCTGTAAAATAAGTCATATTAATGAAAGAACTATACTATAGTTGATAAGAAGATTCGTGCCCGCAGAATTAAAGCGGGATCAATAAGGAGGCTGACCATGAGTACACTGAGCGCAGAAGAAAAATACCGCAATTTCATTCCCGAAGAGAGCCGCAAATATCTTGAAAAACTTTTTGTCGAATTCAACCGTACTGTAACTCTTGAAGTATACACTGCCGAAGGAGAACACCGTGAATATAATGAATTTACCCTGAACATCTGTCGCGCTTTCAATGTGTTCAGTGATAAGATTGAGTTACGCGAATATGCGGTAGACAGTGAAATGGGTAAAAACCGCAATATTATTGCCACCCCCACCATACTGATCTCACCGGATGAATACGATATCCGTTTTCTGGGTGCACCTGCCGGAGAAGAAGGCCGGGCCTTGGTAGAAGCTTTGAACCTTGCTTCCAAAGGTGCAGACGGAATTTCTGACTCGACAAAAGAGATACTCGAACCTCTGGAAAAAGACCGCCTGATAAAAATCTTTGCCAGTCCGACCTGCCCATATTGTCCCGGACAGGCCATCAACGCCTTCAAGGCAGCCGTTGCCAGACCGGACAAAATATCAGCTTGGAATATTTCCACTCTTGATAATGAAAACATGGCTCACGAATACAAGGTCGGCTCTGTTCCCCATACCGATATCAATGACACAGTCACCTTTACCGGACTGGAACCGGAAGAAAAATTTATGCTTCAGCTGCTCTTCCTGAAACCACTCGAAGAAGTAGTTGAAGAGCAAAGAGCAGCAAAGGCTGAAGCAACCGAAGAAACTGTTTACGAAGATGTCGATCTGGTCATCGTCGGCGGGGGACCGGCAGGAATGAGCGCCGGGATTTACGCTAAGCGCAGCGGACTGAGCTGTATCATCCTTGAAAAGCAAGGTGTGGGCGGACAGGTTGCTTTAACTCCCAAGGTTGAGAACTATCCCGGATTCACCAACATTCAAGGCTTTGAATTGGTGGAAATTCTAGGTTCCCATGCCCGCCAATACACCGACATCCATCAATTTGCCGAAGTTAAGGATGCTAAATACGGCCCTCGCATCGAAATTGTCACCGATGAAAAGCACTACCAGGCTAAAGGTGTCCTGCTTGCGACCGGGGTAAATGTGCGCATGCTCGGCGTTCCGGGTGAGAATAAATTTTACGGTCACGGAGTCAGCTACTGTGCCACCTGCGATGGAAACTTCTACAAGGGCGGCAAGGCTGTCATCGTCGGCGGCGGCAACACCGCGCTCACCGATGCACTGCACCTTAAGCATCTAGGCATCGAAACCACCATCGTCCATCGTGGAGACAAATTCCGGGCCGAAAAAGTGCTGCAGGATTCCGTAAACCGCGAGGGCATCAAGATCATCTGGAACAGTCAGGTTACCGAGATTATCGGTGAGGATCAGGTTGAATCAGCCCGTATTATTAACAAAGACGGCGCAGAGACTATTCTCGATACCGACGTAGTATTTGTAGCCATCGGACATACCGCCAACACCGAACTTGCTGAAAAACTGGGATGTGAATTGCGCCCGGATGGTTTCATTAAGGTTGATCCCACCCAGCGCACCAGCGTGGAACGAGTCTACGCTGCCGGAGACGTGACCGGAGGAGTGCGCCAGATCATCACCGCCACCGGTCAGGGAGCTGCAGCGGCGCTGACCGCCTTTGACGATTTCACCAGACTCTTTGATGACAGCAAGGAGAATACTAAGAATATTTGGTAGAAGCCTCCGGCGGCCCCTCGGGGACCAAAGAACCTTTTTCAAAAAGGTTCTCTGGACTCTCCCAAAACTTTTATTAGGCTTCGCCTCATATAAAAAACAAGCGTCCTGTTCTTTAAAGAGCAGGACGCTTTGCTATTAAATTAGTTTGGAAACAAATCCTGCTCTGTCGCAAAAAAATTATTCACCGTCTGTCCAAGACCAATAGGGTCCTGATACATGAGCCAGTGGTTTGCATTCCTGTAGCGTACCAGCCAGCTTCCTTTTACCCGTTCCGCTATTTCAAGGGACAGCTTCTCAGGCAGAATATCATCATCCAGACCGGAAATGACCAGCGTGGATTTATCTAGCCTGTTAAGCCGTGAACAACAGCCATCCCAATCTATCATGGCATCGGCCTGATCTTGTATGATTGCCGGGTCAGGAGGACTTGCCGGACGCGGTAGCGTAGCATAGGCATCTGGATATTTTTCAACCCAACCGGACGGAAAGAAATGGCTCAGCAATTCCTTCATATCCATCTTCATCAATTTTTGGATAATATCCGCAACAGGCTTAGCTTCGCAGGAAGCCCCTAGCAGAACCAGCTTGCCGACTTTGTCCGGGTAATTAAGCGTCATTTCCTGAGCGATCAGCCCGCCCATGGACCAGCCGAACACATCTGCCTTAGGATATCCGAGTTCTCGTAACAATCCGGCACTGTCTACAGCCATACGGGAAATTGTAATTTCCTCAGTTCCATTACTTGAGCTGCCCATACCCCGGTTATCAAAGATGATCACCGTATGTTCCCTGCTTAGTTCTCGGACCAGTTGCGCATCCCAGATGTCCATAGTCCCGGCAAATCCCATGATCATAAGCAGGGGCGGGCCTTCACCAAAGGTTCGGTAAGCAAGCTGCACATCATCAACCTGCTGCATGGATTTTGGTAAGGGAGTGAGATAGTGCACGGAAGCGGACAGGTTCTTCTGTGCACATCCGGCCAATAATACAAACAGGAAGAGGGGGACGATCAAACGACGCATATGGTCTCCGTTTCTAAGATTTCATATCAGATTACTCTTCATCGTTCTTTTTGGAAAGCAGATCGGCTTCAACATCCTCTGCTGCCTCAAGTTCATCAACTCCATCTTCATCCGTAATCCGGTTAACAGGTTCAGGCTCGACAGGCATATCAAACGCCTTAGTTTCAGGCTGTTCTTTCTTTACTTCGGCTTTCCCGAAATGATCAGCAAGAACCTCATTGCGCACCTTGGTTACACTAAAAGATTCG
Organism: Maridesulfovibrio sp.; assembly: GCF_963666665.1. NCBI lineage: Bacteria > Pseudomonadati > Thermodesulfobacteriota > Desulfovibrionia > Desulfovibrionales > Desulfovibrionaceae > Maridesulfovibrio > Maridesulfovibrio sp. The sequence continues at coordinate 3,480,357 of NZ_OY762999.1, read as the reverse complement.
CCCTTACTGACCAGTACAGCCACGCGTTGCAGAAAATCACGGATAGCCGCAGCCTGATCACGCAGATCACCACAAACGGTCTCACACCTCTCACCAATATCACGCAGACAGTTGACCATAAGCCGAGATTCAGGATTATCCTTGAGCATAAAAAGTGTAGCCAGCATGGATGCATCAGCCTCACCCAGCCCGTCAGGAATAGCAGCATAAATGTGGTGTTCTTCGCTTAAATCATCGTTGATCAAAGCCTGCAAAACTTTGATTAAGGATTCATCCCTTCCCTTTTCCCCTTTGCGGCTGAAAACCCTCAACCACATGGAACGCATTTCAGCATCAAGATCGGAATCAAGTATATCTTCTGTGCTGAGCACTCCTTCCACAAATCTTTTAAACAATATCCGGCAGGCCAAGTTGACCCGTTCTTTATTCCCATCCTGCAGAGCCCTTTCACGCAATTGACGGTCTGCCTTAATCATTTCCCTAAGCTCACGGCGCATTTCTGCATCCTTCAGGTCTTCCAGCTCAGCCTCAAGCTGGTCGTCTTCCATATCACGCAAGGAGTAGAATTCCTGCTTCATATGCTGATTACGGGCAAGCGGCTCAAGCATTTCATGGAGACGTCCATAATGTCCTTCACCCAATTGATCCTTCCAGCTTTCACACATGATTAATGCGGTTACAGAATCTTTGATCCCGATTGTTTCCAAGGCCCCGGCATACATAGCCTGTTTGGCTGTGAGCAAACGCAGTTGCAAAAGTTCAGGATTACTACCCCTATACAGGCGCAAGATAGCCCCTTCCAGCAGACGCTCCCCGTGCATGAGCGAAACTGCATCCGGGCTGAGATTAACTGCCTTGAGCACGGAATCAATGGTTGCTGCAGCGGTGATTTCCTTCCAATTCTGGTATTCCTGACTCTGGTGCCGGGCTACTGCATCCACTGCGGTTTTGCACCGAGATTCCAAAATATCCATAAACCGGGTCCGGCATTCATCATCAGGAAGCGTGTCACGCAACCTGCCCCCCTCTTCTGTAAAATAATCGTTAACCTCAAATACCGCAGACTGGGCATCTCCAGCCTGTAATTCCATTAAGCCTGATTCAGGATTTGACAAAATATCCTGCAAACCGTTTTCAAAACGGTTGTAGGCATCCAAGACCCTCAAGTCGCGTTCTTCCTCTTCCCGGTCCCGTGCGCGCTGCAACAATTCCGGCTCAATATTTTCCAGCGCTTTCAACTTTTCCAGTTCAGGACTTATGTCTTCTTTCGCTTCAGCAGCGAACAAACCGTCAGCAGCCAGTCCCTTTATAAAATTACCACCTTTTGAATTTAAGACCTTCATTGCCATTTTCTCCTGTTACATATTGATTTAAATCAAAAAACCAAAGACACAGAAGCGCAAAATAGCAAAGAGGGCGGACCGGAGTCAGGTAACTCAGGTCCGCCCTCTTTTGGCAATCTTAAGAATCTCATCAATTCAGCAGATACATCCACTACCTGCTGAATATAGGGAGGTTTTAAACCCTTTCAGGATAAGGGTAAAAAAACCGGCAGCGGGACAAACATCCCGAACCGCTGCCGGTTTATTGAACTGTAATTAAAGTCGTATCCTTAGATACCGCATTTTGCCATGTAGTCGATCAGGTCGGCCAGACGGCAGGAGTAACCCCATTCGTTATCGTACCATGCGTAAACCTTGGCAAGGTTACCGCCCTGTACAACGGTGAAGTCCGCTTCGACGATACCGGAGTGGGGATCGGCGAGGAAGTCGGAGGAAACAAGGGGAGCTTCGGAGTAGCCCATGATACCCTTGAGTTCGCCTTCGGAAGCTGCTTTCAGGGTAGCCTTGAGTTCTTCGGTGGTGGTGTCTTTTTTGAGCACTGCAACGAAGTCAACAAGGGATACGGTGGGTGTGGGAACACGCACGGAATAACCTTCGAAACGGCCTGCCATTTCGGGGATTACCAGAGCAACAGCTTTAGCCGCACCGGTGGAGGTGGGGATCATGTTGCAAGCAGCAGCGCGGGCACGACGCAGGTCCTTATGGGGCTGGTCGAGGATACGCTGGTCGTTGGTGTATGCGTGAACAGTGGTCATCACACCTTTCTCAATACCGAACTTCTCGTGCATGGTCTTAACGATAGGCGCGAGGCAGTTGGTGGTACAAGAAGCGTTGGAGATAATGGTGTGCTTTGCAGGATCGTAATCCTTGTGGTTAACACCCATTACAACGGTGATGTCCTCTTCCTTTGCAGGAGCGGAGATAACAACCTTTTTGGCGCCGCCTTCAAGGTGCTGCGCTGCAGTAGGACCGGTTCTGAAAATACCGGTACACTCGATTACAACATCAACACCGCACTCACCCCAGGGAATCTGGCGGGGATCACGCTCTGCGAAGTTCTTGATGGTGTAGTCGGAACCGACGAACATGGTGGTGCCTTCTACTTTTACTTCTGCAGGGAACTTACCGTAGTTGGTATCTCTGGCAAAGAGAGCTGCGTTTGTTTCGATATCGAAAAGGTCGTTGATGGCTACAACATCGATAGTGTCGCGATGTCTGTGCCAAATAGTTTTCAGAACCTGACGGCCGATACGGCCGAAACCGTTAATACCTACTTTTACTTTGCTCATTTTAAATTCCTTATATTAACACGTCTTACAAATCGTCGACGCGGTAGATGTAATCGTTTGCCAGTTCGCTTGCACGCTTAAGGGCGCTGTACATGCGGGCATTTTCAAGAGCGAGACCGGAAAGGTCGGCAACGCACTTGAGGAAGTCCAGTTCTTCTTCAGAAAATTCACGGAGTTCAGCTGAGTATACGCGCAGAACGCCGATCACTTTTTCACCACGTGCGGTGAGGGGAAGAACTACGAGAGAGCAGAGACCTTCTTTTGCTGCTTCTTCAGGATACTGGAAGCGGTCATCTTTTCTTACATCAGCGATGGTTACGATTTTACCATCAAGAACTTCCTGGTCCAAACGGCTCTTGGAAACCTCAACAGGACCTTTCTTTTCGTAACGTTCGCTCAGACCGTAGGATGCATCTGCCAGCAGAGTTTCACCCTTGCGATCAAGAAGTCTGATAAAACAACCTTTCAGTTCCATTTCAGTTGCCACTTTTTCGGCAATGCTGTTCAGAACTTTTTCCGGCTCCAGACTGGAGTTAACAGCTCTGGTGATTTCGAAAATTGCTTTGTAGAGTCTGGTTACACCCATTTCTCATACCTGCCTTGTTTATGTTTAACCGAAAGGGCCGCTTAAAGGGCGGACCTGCGTATCAAGTTCTTGGTTAATTGCTTTCTAACAGATTTGAAATCATTTTGCATGCAAAAAATGACCACTTTCTAACATTTTTATGTTTTGTGTCGCTAAATGTTTTTCGTTTATGAAAATTTTGTTCGCTTTTGTTAAGCATAACAAAGCACATATTATTTATTTTATAAATAAACTTAAAGTAACTGAAAGCATTGCAGATAAACGGTTTTACATCAAGATCACAAAAATAATATATTTAATAAAAAATGATCCGGGCGGGAAGAATTCAGGATTGAAGAAGGTTCGATTTAGAAATATCAGCACGCACCCGGAAAAGAGGCTGGCTCAATAATATCAGAATATACCCTGACAGCAACCTATTAAGTTACAAACAAGGCACAATAAAAAGAAAAGCTCGAAAATAGAGGAGGCTTAAGAAGTGGCTTTGCGTAAAGCACTCAGGAAGCGGGAACGCAGGGTATCACCCACCAATACCTTTTTAACCGGGGAAAGTTTAAGGAATCCACCCAGAAGCGAGCGCATAAAGTCTTCGCTACGGCTGTTTGGATTATCAAAGATAAGATTCTGTAGAGTGCCGCGTTCAAGGGATTGCAAGATGACCCGTTCAAAACTGTCTTCTGGATGGATGACCCGTTGTTCGCGCTTATCCATCTGTAAAGCACCAGTGGGGCATTTAAGCGCGCAAACACCGCAGCCGAGACAGATGTCCTTATTGATTTCAGCAAAACGACGCGGCTTTTCCGCTCCGGAAACATCTTCCTTATGTATGGAGATGGCATCAATGGGACAGGCCCGTGCGCATTTACCGCAACCGTTGCAATCAGTAAGCTCAATCCCGGCAATAAAGGTAGATGAAACAATAATTCCCGGATAACCTGAATACTTTATCCCGTTCATCAAGTTGCAGCAGCATCCGCAGCAGTGGCAGAAGAACCCGGCGTTCTCACGGACATTATCAGTGGTCAGGGTAAAACCCATTTCCCTTGAACGGGCCATAATATCATCCATTTCAGCGCGGGAAATCTCACGGGCAAAATTATTGCGGATCAGAAAATCAGCAGCATCGCCCATGGAGGTGCAGGTTTCAAGGTCGATACCGCACTTCTGCTCACCAAGGTGCATCTTTTCATGGCGGCAGGAACAAAGACTGACCGCAAAACGGTCCTGCTGCTCTACCATCACGGAAGCTTTTTCATAATCGAGCACTTCCACATGATCCACATTGCGGATAGTCCCTTCATGAGGAAGGGCGCGCATGATGGAAATCTGCTCATCATTACCGAAATTGGCCTCGAAAAATGACTTGTCACCGAACATGTAATTGTTGAACAGCTCGGCCCATTTTGCGGAATCAAGTTCACCCTTGGTGCGCATCATGGTGAATTCAAAAAAACCGATCACAAAGGGACTGATCATATATAGATAACGATCCTGCTCCCAGAGATCGCAAACCAGACCTTTATGACACATGGATTCAAGCATGGGACGCAACGAACGCTCGTCCATGCCGGTCAGCTTTGAAATCCGTTCAAGAGAAGAAGGGCGGTAAGGCATGCGTACAATAAGCTCCGCTTCCGCAGGAGAATAAAGAGCCTTAAGCATTTCACGTATGGAATCGGACCACGGCATACGCACGGTGGTTCCGTCCACTTTGTCACCCAGCTGACGATAGATATCTTTTCCGATGATGTGTCCCATGAAATGGGACTACATTTGCTAAGAAAAATTGGCAAGAAATGAGTTAGCTAACATCATACCCAATTTTTTTTATGGATTTGATCACTTCTTCGTGGGGAATCCGTTCCCCATCCAAACCTTCTTGAATAGCCTCTTTGAAAGAATCCCTGCCATCCAGAATACCCTTTAATATCCCAAGCCCCTTCCTTAACTGTTCAATATCCTTGGGCCCGCTCAGTGAAAGCCTGATATTGGCCGGAACCGGATCGCCGCCAACAGCGAATTTCTCAGCTCCAAAGACATTCAATCCCGCTTCGCGGGTGCGTTGCTCGACCATATACCCTCTCCATGGTTCGGGAAGGGAGAGCCAGAGGAAGAATCCCGAAGGGTTTACGCCCAATCCCATACCTCCCAGCAGGTCCTTAACTGCTTCAAAACGGCGACGCGCTGCCTGACGTTTGAGCTTGACGGTGATATCTGCTGTCCCGTCCTGAATCCACTGGCAAAGAAGTTCCGCATTTAGAGGCGGGGTCATCCACACTGTATTGAGAATAGCTTGGGCCAACTGCTTGAAACGCTCGCCCTGAGCGACCATAAATGCAACCCGTAAACCAACGGCAATGGATTTGGAAACCCCGGCAATGAAGACGCTCCGCTCCGGGGCAAATGATGATACCGGAGGCAGATCGCTTTCCACGGTCAGAGCATAAGCATCATCTTCAATTATAGTCAGGTCATGGTTGCAGGCGATCATGGCTATCTGCTCCCGCCGCTCAAGGGGCATGCAGGCTGAAGTTGGATTTTGAACACCGGGCATGAGCGAAACACCATTGATATGTTCCCGCCGACAAATCCTGTCCAGCTGTTCAGGAATCATGCCCTGATCATCCATCGGCACAGGAACCAGCCTGATACCAAGCATATTGGCAAGGGTTTTCATGCCCGGATAAATGAGAGCATCGGTAGCAATACGATCTCCGGCCCGAAACAGGCTGCTCAGGCAACAATTCAGTGCATGCTGGGCACCGGAACACACAAGCACATTTCCGGCTGTTGTTTCCAGATGATACCGTTTTGCCCACTCTGCCCCTACCTCACGATGTTCCGGCAATCCCTGCGGATCTGTATAGCGTAAAAAGGCATTCAGATTGCGGCGGCGGGTCAGCCGCTTCATGCCCTCTTGAATGTCAGGGTCCAGGTCATAGAAGGTATTGACCATGCCCAGCTCAATCATACCCGGCGCGTGCGGCTCGAAGCTTACCATTGATGATGACGTGATCGCGTCAGAAGCAATGAAGGTTCCCCGCCCAACGGTACCGCATACAAGGCCCCTTTTTTCAGCCTCGGCATAACCGCGGGTCACCGTGCTCACGTTCATCTTCAGATCATCAGCAAGATCACGATGAGTAGGAAGCTTATCTCCGGGACTTAGTTTTCCGGAATAAACATCCCGTTCAATGGCATCAGCCAAACGCTTGAATTTTGGACGCGTACTTTCTTCCAGTTCAGGTATCCATTTTGTCATGCAGACAATGTTTCATTTGACTGCATACAATGTCAAGCATATGGATACAATTAAGCAGCAACAAGCACACAATCATCCCGCTGCTTGTCAACCACGTTCAGTGGTCCCCTTATCGGGCGTTGTCCGGACAACGCCCAATCAACACACAATACCGAACCAAGCATACAAAGGGGCGAAGCCTATAAAAAGGTTTCCCCTCTCAAGCTGCCGGAGGCAAAAAATGCAAGAAAATTTCTGGGCTTTCCTCATATTTGTCATTGTCATGACCGGAACACCGGGACCTGGCAACATCGCATCCATGGCCCTTGGGCAGGCCGTAGGCTTTAGACGTTCAATCCCATTCCTTTCGGGCGTGATAATTGGCGGTACAACCATGGACATTCTGGCAGCAATCGGTCTGGCGGAACTGTTTCTGGCTTACCCGCAGGTGTCCGCTGTTCTTAAGGTTGGAGGCCTGATCTATATCCTCTATCTTGCATGGAAGGTCCTGAACATGCATGCCGGTTCGTCAGGTAAACCCAAGGCATTCAAATTCGTGGAAGGACTGGCCTTACACCCGCTTAACCCGAAACATTATGCTATGACCGTCTCAGCCTTTGCCCAATTCGCCGACCCAAGTGCAGACAGATTTACGGAAATACTTATATTCGTGGGAACCTTCACCTGCGGAGCCGCTTTCTTTCACTCCATGTGGTGCTTTGCAGGTGAATCTTTCATGAAAATGCTGCGCTCTCCCATGGTGCGTCATACTGTGAATATTTCCATGGTCGTACTCATGGTCGGAGCCACGGCCTATGCTCTTTATCAATAACAACTAAGACAAAAGCCGTATTTACGGACGGTTCTTCCCTGTGGTAATTACATCCAACACTCGAATTTACTGTAACCAACTTCATTAACGAGGATTAAATATTATGAGCAAGAAAATCGGATGGATCGGAACAGGTGTCATGGGCGGCTCCATGTGCATGCACCTTATCAAAGCAGGCAATAAGGCATTTGTATACAACCGCACCAAATCCAAGGCGGACCAGTTGGTAGCCAAAGGTGCAACATGGTGCGATTCCCCAGCCGAAGTTGCCCAAAAAGCCGACATCATCTTTACCATCGTAGGCTACCCTACTGACGTGGAGCAGACCATCCTTGGTGAGAACGGCGTGCTCGCCAATACCGATGCCGGAAAGATCCTCGTTGATATGACCACTTCCGAACCTGTACTGGCTGAGCGCATTGCCAAAGAAGCTGCAGCTAAAGGTGTAGGTGCACTTGATGCCCCGGTTTCCGGCGGAGACCTCGGTGCACGCAACGCCACCCTCGCGATCATGGTCGGTGGGGAAAAGAAAATTTTTGATGAAGTGATGCCGCTATTTGATGTCATGGGCAGCAACATCCAGCTTATGGGCAAAGCCGGTGCCGGACAGCACACTAAGATGTGTAACCAGATCCTCATTGCCGGAACCATGATCGGCACCGTGGAATCCCTGCTCTATGCCTACAAAGCGGGCATGAATCTCAATGAAGTAATCGATGTAATCGGCTCCGGTGCTGCCGGATCATGGTCCATCAACAACCTTGGCCGCCGCATTGCTGATGATGATTTCAACCCCGGTTTCTTCATCAAGCACTTTGTAAAAGACATGGGCATCGCCCTTGACGAGGCCAAGCGTATGAATCTTTCCCTGCCCGGACTGGCGCTGGTTAACCAATTCTACATCTCAGCCATGGCGCTGGGTTATGAAGAACTCGGCACTCAGGCTTTGTATAAGGTGCTGGAAAAGATGAATGGAAAGTAGCATTTAATTAATAAATAATTGTTGACTTCGTTTTGCGATCTGCGTAGAAACGATTTCTCCGGCGCCGAGGTAGCTCAGTCGGTAGAGCAGGGGACTGAAAATCCCCGTGTCGGCAGTTCAATTCTGTCCCTCGGCACCACCTGCCTAGAATAGCCGTTACAACTAAGTTGTAACGGCTTTTTCATTTTATTCAGGGTAATTCAAATTTTCTTCCCCGATACCATCCAGCACTTCTGCGTAATACTTTGCAGCCTCCTGCTTTGCTAAAGGCAAATCCATGAGGGTATAATTTCCGCATTCTACAGCTGAAGCACCGGGAACTTCGCCTTCAAAATCAGCAGCAAACTTGAACAGCTCCTGAATCAAGCCCACAACATCTTTCGAATCATATTTACCGTTAAGCAGCAGATAGAATCCGGTCAGGCAACCCATGGGGCCGAAGTAGAGAATCTTATCACCATACTCAGCATGGTTACGCAAAAAAGTAGCGCCGATATGCTCAAGGGTATGTGCTGCCGCAGGATCAAGGGCAGCTTCGTTGTTGGGTTCCTTTACGCGCAGATCAAAGGTGGTTACATTCTCAACACCGATCTGATCACGGCGGGAAACATAAATTCCGCGCTTAAGGCGAGTATGGTCAATCTTGAAACTTTCTATTTTATTCATGCTATCTCCAATTAAATATTATCCAGCATAGACAAAACCATGCGCACTGAATTGGCGGCGGCTTTTTCCATGCTCTGTTCATAGACCGCACTACTTCCGTCTTCATGAACTTTATCTGAAATGGAACGGATCAGGATGAAAGGCACGTTAAACAAAAAACCTGTCTGTGCGATGGCCGCCCCTTCCATTTCCACGGCCATTACATCGGGAAACTTCTGCTCAATCTGTGCGATCTGCTGCGGAGTGTGGATAAAAGAATCTCCGGACAAGACTGGCCCCTGATGGACGCTGATGGAATCCTCATTGATCCAAGCTTTTTTCGCCAGACCGAGCAAAAGCTTGTCGGCTTGATACGCTGCTGGCATCTGCGGAATCTGGCCCATTTCATAATCAAAAGCTGTGGCATCGGCATCGTAGTGACGCACTTCAGAAGAAACCACGATGTCACCAATGTTGATGTTGCCGGGAAACGCCCCGGCCACCCCGGTATTGATCAGATAGTCGGGCTTGAATTTATCAAGCAGCAGCGTTGTGCCCACTGCGGCATTGACCTTGCCTATCCCGCACAGAAACAAAGCCACTTCCACTCCGCTAATCCTTCCGGTGTGGTAGGTGAACTGTCCGAATTTTTCAGTATTCGGCTCATCCAATTTATTGACCAGCAATGCAAGCTCTTCTTCCATTGCAGCGATAATTCCTATTTTCAAAGCAATTTTCCTCTTATCTGTTCCGGCTACATGGAGTGCCGTGTTCTTGCTTGAAATGTATACGCTGGGCATGTAATTAGTAAAATTAATAGTTCTACTTTTTTTGATTAATAAAACTTACTAATAGGTAAATAAACAATGCTTCCCGACCTGAACAGGCTGAAAGTTTTCTTCCATATTTTCAATGAACAAAGCAGCACCGCAGCGGCCAAAAAGCTTCATATCACCCAGTCCGGGGTCAGCCAGCATCTGAAAAAGCTGGAAGAAGAACTGCAGACCGAACTATTCACCCGGGTCAACCGCAGACTCGTTCCCACCACAGCAGGCAAGCGACTCTATGGGATTGTGCAAGGCTTCATGGAAGATCTTGAACAGGGAGTACGACACATAAACGATGGCTTAAAAATGCCATCCGGGCCGCTGCGCATCGGCGCGCCCAGTGAATTCGGAAAGATCTACCTGCCGCCTATTTTCGGTTCATTCAGGCGTAAATATCCGGCAGTGACGATGCAATTGGAACTGGATGAGCCAAGAGTGCTCTTTGAAAAAGTCGCATCAGGAGAACTGGATTTCGCATATATCGACATCCTGCCCTTTTTTATGGACACACCGGGCGGGACATCGGCCTACTCCATCACACCGGTCGTAAAGGAAGAATTTGTGCTGGCCTGTTCCGAAGAATATTACCGGGCAAAGGTAAACGGAACAGATTACGATCGTCTTAAGGAACTGGATTTCATCGGGTATAAAAAGGACATCGCTCTTTTCCGCAGCTGGTTCAAGCTGCATTATGAGCGCGAACCGCAAAACCTGAACCTTGTCTTCATTGCCGACAGCTCCGAAGCAATTGTCTCTGCCATCAAAGCCGGACTGGGAGCCGGCATTACCGTCAGCCATTTAATGAACAGGGAAATAAGTACGGGAAAGATTATCGCCATCAGGCCGAACGCTGAAAAACTGCAAAACACTATTGCCTGCGTCCAACTCAAAAACAAACGGGTCAGCATAACCGAAGCTGCATTTCAAGAACATTTTCGGCTGGAACTGAGTAAGAATTATGCGAAATTGGAACTGAGTGGAATTTGATTAGCTTTAGCCCAAGACTGGAGTTGGACACAAAAACGAAAAAGCCCTCATGATTTCTCATGAGGGCTATTCTATGCACTTAGTGGTGCCGAGGGACAGAATTGAACTGCCGACACGGGGATTTTCAGTCCCCTGCTCTACCGACTGAGCTACCTCGGCGCCGCTGAGGAGAGATTACTAACCAAACAGGACACGCTTGGCAAGCACTTTTTTAAATTTTCCTGAATTTATTTCAAATTCAGCTTCTCAAGGGCCTCATCTGTAACCAGTTCACAAATCCTACGCCCATACTCATTTTTGAGTTTTTCCATATATTCCGGATCTGTTTTACCTTTCCAGGTTGTGATCTCACTGTAGCGCTTTGGAATACTGATCTCATCAGGGTTATATCCGGTGGCAAAACGCACTTTCCAACGCATAGCCCGTATTCTTTCCCCGATAAGTTCCATATTTTCAGCTATTTCTTCATATCCCACAGATTTCAAACACTCGGCAAGAACCTCATCCTTGTAGACCCCGCGCCCGAAAAGGCAGGAAACCATGGAAGTTAGAAAAGCCCGCCCTGTCTCATCACTGATCAGGAAATCGCAGACTTCATGAGCGTCCTTGCGGTCGTTCTTCTGGTCCCATGAATATCCGCCGGAATCAAGATGGGAATGACGGAAGCCCAGACCTTCAGCCACGTAAAAGGCCTCACCGGTAGCATATCCGGCCATCTCCTGACCAAGCACGCAAGCGAAGTCTTCACCGCCATACTTTGCGGCCGCAACCAGTGAACCTTTGCCCAGTGCGGCATAAAAATCGTTTTTAGCATTGCTGAGATATTGTACGGCCTTTTTGTAGCCTTCAGCATCACCGAAAGCGAGGGGGACGATTGTCTCGGCCTCACTGACCAATCCCTTTTCAAAAGCTTCAGTAGCCCAAGCAAGGGCCACACCGCCGGACATTACATCCAGCCCGCCTTTTTCCACTTCGTCCATTATTCCCAGCACCTGAAAGGCGTCAGTCACCCCAAGCATGGACCCGGTGGCGAAGATGGGTTCATAATCGTAGGCCACCTGACGGTATAGATACTGATTATCTTCCATGAATTTTTCACGCACAAACCCGATATGGATGCAACCCACCGGACATCCGGCGCAGGCCGCATTACGCAGCAGGGTGTCGTCGGCAAACTTCTTTCCGGTAATTCCGATTATATCTTCATCCTTGGTGGCCTGCAGGTTACGCCAAGGCAGAGATTCCAATTCATTAAGCGCATCAAGATTCGCCGCAGTACCGAGGTTGTGATATTTGCTCATCATGTCGGTGGCAGTCATCTTCTCGTAGACCTGCTTATAAATTTCAGAATACTCCTTATTGTCCGGCAGCGCGAAAGAACCGTCCCCCTGAATCACGATTCCCTTGAGATTCTTGGCCCCCATGACCGCACCGGAACCAAGCCGTCCGAAATGACGGTAGGTGTCGGCATTGATGCAGGACATTGCAGAAAGCTGCTCCCCGGCAGGACCGATGCGCAGGATGGACCTGTGGCCGGAACCGGGAAACATGGAGCGCAAAATCTTTCCGGTTGTAAAGACATCTTTCCCGGCCAGAAACTGGACGTCCTTCACTTCCAAATGTTTCATCCCAAGGGAAAGGCAGGATAAACGCGAAGCACGTCCGGTGATGACCAGCGCATCGTAGTCAGCAAAACGGATTGCCAGAGCGGAACGCCCCCCGGCATGACTTTCGGCAAACTGGTCGTGATAGGGAGATTTAAAGGAACAGACAGTCTTGCTCATAAGCGGAAATAATCCGGTCAAAGGACCGATGGAAAATATAAGCGGCTGATCCGGATCATCCCAAGGACGATCCACGTGTCCATATTTATCAAACAGCAAAGCTCCGAGCCCGCTGCCCCCTGCAAATTCGTTTCGCCCGTCAACTTTTACAACATTGCCTTTGCCGCTTCCCAGATCAACCACGAGGACCCTGAAGTAATCACGTATCATTATTAGTCCCTCCTCTGATCTGATTCGACTAGCTCAAGACATTCATGCGGACAAAATTCAACACACCTGCCGCAATGAATACACACGTACGGACGATCCTTGAGATCCAGATAAATGGCATCCACCGGACAGGCTTCCGCACATTTTCCACAACGGATACAGATATCTTTTTTATGGATTACCCCGCCTCCTTTCTTGCGCCCCCTCATGGCACCGGTAGGACAAGCCTCGGCACATGGTGCCGGAGAACAAGCCAGACAGACCTTGGCTACGAACCCGGTGGAAAGGCCACCGGATGAAGCAATCCTGATTCCGGCCGTATTCCATGATAGAAGCTGGTGGACCAGCCGCGCACACGCAAAAGAACAGGAATGGCAGCCAATGCAACGTTCCATACGTGATGCTGTCAAAATTTTCATATTTACCCCTTAAATTTGTTATTTCTGCAGAGTATAAACATTTTTTATTGTAATTATGACACTGAGTTTGATTTTAACACAACGTCAAACATCTACAAACAAAATTCATTTTTTAGAAATCATATCCAAAACCCAGTGACTTGAATTGACAGTCGCAATTTGCAATTTATATTTTAGATATGACACATAGAACAAATCGATAAAAAAATATCCTCTCACTCAAATTAACGGAGGGGGAACTATGAGACTTAACGACTCACAAATCCGGCAGATGGCCATGGACCTTTACCCGGAAATAGAAAGATTTAATATCGGCATGTCCACCCAGTTCAACGAAGAACAGGATGCATGGATCATTACCCTTGAAGACGGTTCAAACTCCCTGTCCACCCACATGGACTCCTCATATGTGAGCAGCTGTTTCAACGAACACAATTGCGTTTATTTCACCAACCAGATGATGAATGTAATCGACAATTACTGTTCGGAAAGCGGAACCTGCTCAATTTAGACCCCAAAAAAAGGACCAGCCCTTTCGGACTGGTCCTTTCCCTTTCTTCGTTATGAAGCCTTTCCACTATTTAACAGCTTCGGCCTGCTCCAGATTACCGATGCCTTTTCCTTCGTATTCCTTGCCCTTAAGGTTGGCCACCAACAGCTTGGTCAGCACACCCTTGGGACCGAGTTCGAGGAAGTTGCGCGCCCCGGCAGCGTACTGATTGGATACAATTTCAATCCAGCGCACGGATGAAGTCATCTGGGAACACATAATCTTCTTAATTTCTTCGGGATTTGATTCAGTGCCGGCGGTTACGTTGAAATAAACCGGAAATGCAGGAGCCTTCCAGTCCAGCTTGCCAAGGTAGGCAGCAAATTCATCTGCAGCTTCCTGAATAAGAGGGCTGTGGAAAGCACCGCTGACCGGCAGGGGGATAGAGCGGCCTTTCTTTTCCTTGATCAAGGTTCCGGCAGCTTCAATGGCAGCTTTTTCACCGCTGATTACATACTGAGCAGGAGAGTTGTAGTTTGCTACACGCAATTCCTTTCCGGTTTCGGATGCACCAAATTCAACGGCTTCTTCAACAGCAGCCTGATCCAGCTTGAGCACTGCGGCCATACCGTGATTTTCATTCCCGACCTGAGACATAAGCTTACCACGCAGGCTGACAGCCTTGATGGTATCTTCAATAGAAAGAATGCCGGAAGCACCAAGGGATGCGAACTCACCAAGACTGTGTCCAGCAGTTGCCGCAGGCTTGAGGCTTTCCTTGAGATAAGCCCAGATGGACAGGTTTACCACGGTCAGACCGGGCTGCAATGCATCGGTCTTAGCCATATCAGCGGCATCGCCTTCCCAGTAGATTTCACGCAGGGGCAGACCGGATTCAGCCTCAGCGAATTTCCACATATCCATGGCTGTTGACCATTTTTCAGCAAGATCACGCCCCATTCCTGGTTCCTGGGAACCCTGACCGGGGAAAAGTATAGATAAATCGGACATTTGATTTTCTCCTTAAAATACTGCCGGGCAAGTGCCGGCCATTTTTATATGATGAAACATTGTTTATATTCTAGTTACTGCACACTTTCACGCTGAAAGCGTGCCTATAGAAAGCAGATTTAAGGGCGTTGTTCAAGCTCAATCATTATAAATTCATCAGCGTATCTAATAAGTGAGTTTTTTACCTGTACACCATTCTTTTTTTTGGTAACTAAGAGGAAAGCTATAAATATAATGTGGGGACCTTGAATGTATATTGAATTGGAGCCGACAGGAAGCGTGCAAGCCCTTGCAACTATACTTAAAAATACAGCTGCACGGGACGAAGTAAATGGAATAATTGTTTTTGCCTGCGATAAAAACGGATTTCAACCTGAAAATGCAGACCATATTTTTAAAGAATGTACTGTTCCGCTTATGGGAGGCATCTTCCCCGGCATAATTCACGAAAAAGAAACTATGGAAAGCGGAACTCTTGTAATCGGCCTCTCTCAAAAGCCGGAAATATCCATCATCAAGAAAATGAGCGATCCTGATACTGATTTCATGCCCCCTTTGAGCAAAATTTTTGAAAATGATGACATTCCGGAAACCATCTTTGTTATCACCGATGGTTTCGCCAGTCGTATTTCAGCATTTATCAATGCCATGTTCACCCACATAGGGATTGAACGTAATATCGTAGGGGGCGGAACCGGATCGATAAGCCTGAAAAGACAGCCGGCCATCATCAGCAATGAGGGATTGCTGGAAGACGCAGCCATGGTAGGTTTACTGGATACCCGAAGCACAGTGAATATCAGCCACGGCTGGCATCCCATAAAAGGTCCTTTCAAAGTAACTGAAGCGGACCGAAATATAATCAGAACCATTAACTGGATGCCTGCATTCAATATCTACAGGGAAGTCATTCGTGAACATTCCGGGCAATATATAACCCCTGAAAACTTTTCACAGATTGCCATGTCCTATCCATTCGGAATTTCAAGCATGTGCAGTGATCCCATCGTCCGTGACCCGGTAATGGTTGATGAGGCAGGAGCGCTGACCTGCGTAGGTGAAATAATGGAAGGATCATTTGTAGACATCCTCCACGGCAACCCGCAATCCCTGATCAAAGCTTCGGGACAAATCTCCACCTGCAAGCCCGGATTCAGCATCGGTAACAACTCAATAGGACTTGTTGTAGACTGTATTTCAAGGGCCTTATTCCTTAAAGACAAGTTTAAGCAGGAACTGAATGCCCTGCACCTTCCGGATATTCCATTACTGGGATTCCTCTCTTTCGGGGAAATTGCCACTCAGGAAAAACAATCACTGGAATTTCATAACAAGACCACTGTATTGGCTGTACTGGAGGAATTGTGAGCATCAGAATCCAAGAGCAAATTCTTTATGAAATAGCCATGTCAATTGGTAAAAGTATGGATCTTGAAAAGATGCTTTCAACAGCACTTTCAACTTACCTGCACCGCTTATGCTGCATGAGCGCGAGGGTTTTCCTGCAAAACAAGGAAACTCTTTCCTTTGCTAAAGCATTTTCTATTCCCTTCAAGGAAAAACAACAGTCTGCATTTGATGATTTTCTCTTGAAAATTTCGAGCTGTGAGGCAGAAGATCAGATCAATAATCTAAGGGAAAGCCTGCCCTTGCACACATCATTTGAAGGTGATCACTACTATCTAATGGATCTACCTGAAGCAGGTTTCCTGATGATCGGAAAAGGGCTCTATCCACTACCCCATTCCATGCTGAGATCATTACACAAAATTAATATTAGGCTATCTGAATCAATCATTTCCTGCCAGACACATCGAAACAATGAAATCCTGAATATAAAACTGCAAAACCAGATCAGGGAAAGGGAAAAAGCGGAACTTGCCATCTTGGAGGAAAGACGAAAATACAGGGTAATATTTGACAATTCACCGCTGGGCATAATCTACTTCGACCATGAGGGCATTATCAGGGACTGCAACCCGAAATTCATGGACCTGATGGGATCTACAAAAGATAAATTAATAGGCTTCAATACTGCAGAGAAAGGTACACCGGAAATGCGGGAAGTTATGGAGAAAGCATTAAACGGAGAATCTGCCTTGTATGAAGGCAACTACATCTCTGTAACAGGGAAGAAAAAGATGTATATCAGGGCAGTCTTTAATCCTGTGGCACCGGGCAGTAATGCAACTGAAGTTATTGCCACAGTGGAGAAGCTTGGCGAATTCCGGGAAGAATAAATCAGCAGGATAGAACTTCCTCCACCTTAAATTCAAGCTCTTCCTTATCAATTGGTTTAACGCAGTATTCATTGGCTCCGTGCTTAAGTGATTCACGAGCAGTCTCAAGGGTCGGATATCCGGTCAGCATAATCACTTTCAATGCGGGCATAATTTTTTTCATCTCTTCCAGCACCTCAACACCAGTCATCTTCTTGAGTTTAATATCAAGGATAGCCAGCTCAACATCACTGCCGGAAAGAAAAGAAAGAGCCTCCTCTTCCTCGGAAAAAACACTTACTTTGTGCCCCTTGCGTTCAAGAATTCGCTTGAGAAGTATTCCCGCGTCTACAACGTCATCAAGAACAAGAATATGTGCCATAACCAGACTCCTTAAGTTTAGCTGATCAACCATAATATCAAGATGATCATTAGTCGAGCACTCTGTTTTATGTCTTCTTTTGCTCTGATGCAGAGCTGAGCATATTTCCTTGTATTCATCAGCAGAATCATTTTTCTTGTTCTTTTCTTTAATGCACCTGTATTTTTCGAAATACAAAAATATTTGTAATAAAATTTCATTTCGCACAATTTTACATTTAAGATATCCATAATAACACCGCGACTACACACATATCACCATCCATTAAAAAATCCTGACACTTAATTTGATGGACAATAATCGAAATGTATTCTATGCGGTATGCTCAATTATGCGTTTAGCGCATTTTACATATAGTTTTTGCTGAATCAGCAAAATGGTTGCTGTTTCAGCTGGTTTTTTCTTAAGGAGTTCAAACAACATGCAAAAAAGAGAAACATGGGGTTCCCGTTCCGGCTTTATTCTTGCCGCCGTGGGCTCTGCAATCGGGTTGGGTAACATCTGGCGTTTTCCCTACATGGTTTATGAAAACGGTGGTGGTGCATTCCTCATCCCCTATTTCGTAGCAATGCTTGCTGCGGGTATCCCATTCATGATCCTTGAATTCGGTCTCGGCCAGAAGTTCAAGGGTTCCGCGCCAAAAATTTTCTCATCCATTTCCAAAAAATGGGAATGGCTCGGCTGGTGGCAGGTAGTGGTTTCATTCGTCATTGCCTCTTATTACGTTGTAGTTATCGCATGGGCGATGAACTACGTGGGCCTTTCCTTCACCCAAGGATGGGGAGACGCTCCCAAGGATTTCTTCTTCGGAAGCTTCCTCGGTCTGACCGATTCCCCCATGAACATGGGTAATGTACAGGGGTCCATCTTCCTGGCAACCGCCGCAGCTTGGGCATTCACCTTTATTGCCCTTTTTACCGGAGTTAAAGCCGGTATTGAAAGGGTCAACAAAATATTCATGCCCCTTCTCTTCCTGCTTGTGTTTATCTTCATCGGAAGAGGTCTGATGCTCCCCGGAGCAATGGACGGTATCAACTGGCTCTTCAAGCCTGATTTCTCCGCCATTATGGACGGTAAAGTCTGGGCTGACGCATTCGGCCAGATTTTCTTCAGCCTCTCCATCGGGTTCGGTATCATGCTTTCTTACTCCAGCTACCTGCCCAAGGAATCCGACATCAACAACAACGCCTGTATGACTGTTTTCATCAACTGCGGATTCAGCATAATCTCCGGTATCATGATCTTCAGTGTACTCGGCTACATGGCCCTGCAGCAGGGTGTTCCCATCAGCGAAGTTGCCGGTGCAGGTGTTGGCCTTGCCTTCATCACACTGCCCACCGCAATCAACCTGATGCCCGCACCTGTATTCTTCGGTGTGCTCTTCTTCATGGCACTCGTTGTTGCCGGTCTCTCTTCCATGATCTCCATCACCGAAGTTATCACTTCTTCCATCATCGATAAATTCGGTGTTTCCCGTAAGAAAGCCGTAGCAGTGTGCTGCACCCTCGGCTTTCTGGTAAGCATCGTTTTCACTACCGGCGGCGGTCTGCTGCTGCTTGATATCGTTGACCACTTCGTCAACAACTTCGGTATTCTCATCGGCGGATTCATTGAAATCATATTTGTCGCATGGTTTTGCAATCTCGATGAAATGCGCACTCACGTTAACAAGACCTCCGAAATCATCGTTGGTTCCCTGTGGATGAACAGCCTGCGCTTCGTTGTTCCGGCAATGCTCGGTTTCATGATCGTGACCAACTTCATCGGTGATATCTCCAAGAACTACGGTGGATACTCCAACACAGCCATTATCGCATTCGGCTGGGCAATACTTGGCCTCTGCCTTGTAATCGGCTTTGCACTGTCCTCTCAGGACCGCGCATTCGCAAATGTATCTTCCACCAACAGCAGCTTCCTCAAAAGGAGATAAGCCATGACTACCAGCGCAATCATCATGATGCTCTTCGGCCTCGGCATTACCTGGGGTGGAGCAATCGCCTGCTTCCGCATTGCTTTTAAAAACAAATAGCAATCCGGACAGAACATAAAACCAAAGAAAGGGTGCACTTTATAAAAAAGTGCACCCTTTCTTCTTTAAGGAAAGGATAGGCGGTGCCGAACGGTTAGCGAGGGAGGAGAACGGCACCGCCAAGGGGTTGGACTGCAAAATAACCAAAAGTATTTCAGACCAAATCAGGGGTGTGATTATCTGTAGAATACTACAGTGAGAGTTAAAATCAAGCACTAATTAAAATTAACTTTGCCTCTGAAATATATTTCTGCAAATCTCATCAAACAAATCATACAGCTTCATAATCAGACAAAAATATGATCCGTTTTTGCCCAGCGCTGTGCTATATAAAATGCATTCATGAAATTAATACTCAACGGAGATGATAAACATGGACGTATTTGAAGCAATCCACTCCCGCAGAAGCATCAGAAAATATGAAGAAAAAACTGTATCCGAGGAAGATATTAAAGATATCCTCGGCGCAGCCATGATGGCGCCCAGTGCCGGTAATGCTCAGCCCTGGCAATTTATAGTTGTAGATGACCGTGAAAAGCTTAATGCCGCTCCAGACATTAACGAGTACGCCGCCATGGCCA
Organism: Maridesulfovibrio sp.; assembly: GCF_963666665.1. Lineage (NCBI taxonomy): Bacteria > Pseudomonadati > Thermodesulfobacteriota > Desulfovibrionia > Desulfovibrionales > Desulfovibrionaceae > Maridesulfovibrio > Maridesulfovibrio sp. Next base: position 3,460,500 of record NZ_OY762999.1, on the reverse strand, counting down.
AGAAGGCCCCTTTAGGCATCCTTGTCTGCGGAGATCTCAGTCTTGAAAAATATGCAGGATACTGGGTGCAGGATTGTTCGGCAGCCATCCAAAACCTGCTTTTGGCTACCCACGCCAAAGGACTTGGCGCTGTATGGACAGGAATCCATCCCATTGAAGAAAGAGTCCAAGGCTTCAAAAAATTATTCAATCTGCCCGAGCAGGTAATTCCGCTTGGATTTATAGTGATCGGCCATCCCAAACAGGAATCAAAGAGAAAAGACCGCTACAAGGAAGAAAGGGTTCACCGCAACAGCTGGTAGAAACCGATCTGCATATTTTAAAACCCCGGTACGGATGTGCCGGGGTTTATTCTTTAGCATTGTTTTGATCTAGCTTAATTCAGCTTGCAACCAACCCAACACTGTACTCCACATTTCTTCAGCAAGTGCTGCATCAAACCCAGCATCTTCAGGGTTGGCAAAACCGTGTTGTGCATTATCCAACCGAATCAAATCATAATCAATTTCAGCAGACTTCATCTCTTGCTCAAACATCAATAAATGCTCTTCAGGAACCACCGGATCATTATTTACATGGACAGCCAGCAGCGGACATTTAATATCTCCGGCTGATGCCGGATGGCTGGTATCAAGGTAACCGTACACTGAAACCGCGCCCCTCAATTTTGCTCCGGTACGGGCCAGTTCCAATGCCGCACCTCCGCCAAAAGAAAAACCAAGCGCATATATTCTGGCAGGATCAACTTCCGGCTGATCCTGCAAAACAGAAAAACAGGCCTCAGCACGTTCGCGCATTAGCTGCCGATCATTACGATAGATGCGGTGGGTACTGCGTGCTTCATCTATATTGGCAGGACGGTTGCCGATTCCATAAAAATCTGCGGCAAGCACTGCGTAACCGGCTGCAGCAAGACGCTTTGCATGGCTGACAGTTACTTGATTCAGTCCGGTATACTCATGCAAAAGCAAAACAGCCGGGAAAGGACCTTCGCTATCAGGCAACAAAAGGATATTTTCAAATTCAGTATTACAATGAACGAGATTGATTTTGCATAACTGCGACATTCGTAATTAATCCTTATCACCTAGCGTTTCTTTGAGCCTGATCATGGAACCGCAAAGCCCTCCCGTCTCCTCACAATCATAAGAAGCGACATCTTCCTTAGGCTCAACATGAATGGTCACATGGCAATTATTCAAATCCGACTTGATACAGTCTTCGATTTCCGTACATAAATCATGGGAATCAGTGAGAGTTGATTCTCCGGGGAGAAGCAGATGGAAATCAACAAAACGGTGTGATCCGGCCTTACGTGTCCGCAAACCATGGTAAAGAACATTCTCTCCGCTGCAATTGCGAATAGCAGAATCAATGATCATCAGCTCTTCGTGGGGCAACGCATTATCCATTAACCCGGAATAAGACTTCTTGATCAGTGAAAATCCCGTAAAAACAATATTTCCGGCCATAATCATAGCAATCACCGGATCAATAAATGACCACGAAGGCGGAGTGAAAAGCATTACCCCCAATCCGGCAACCAATCCCACCGAAGTCCATACATCGGTCAGCAAGTGTTTAGCGTCTGCCTCGAGAGTAATGGAATCGTGAACCTCGGCACCCTTAAGCATAATCTTGGCAGTGACATAGTTCACTACAGAAGAAAGCAATGCGATACCAAGACCTATACCTAGATTCTGCGGAACAGCCGGGCTCAAAAACCTTTCCACCGATGCATAAACAATCCCCACCGCAGCAACCAAGATAAGCATTCCTTCTGCACCGCTTGAAAAATACTCTGCTTTTCCATGTCCATAGGCATGCCGCTCATCAGCAGGCTTCAATGCCATGGTCAATGTAGCCAAAGCAAAAAGCGCAGCCGAAAGGTTGACCAGCGTTTCCAATGCATCTGAAAGCAAACCTACGGAATCAGTAACGTACCAAGCCCATGTCTTAAGGAACATGGTGATAATTGAAGCTGCAATTGAATAGTAAATGTACTTTTGTGGAGATTCAGCCATGTTTTTATCCTGTTTTCAATTAAGATCTTAAAAAAGTTACATAGTGGTCATCAGTACAACAAACAATCACCATTTTTTCGTTTCTAGCAAAATTTTAGCAAAATATTTTGCGATTAGAAATATGGTGGACATATATTGACGTATTTTTTTATTACAAAACACATTATTGACTGAATATTCATTCAGTACTTTATTCTAAATCGGACACTATACAATAGTAACCTAATGTTGTGCAACTATCTATGCTTTTGTTTTGCTTATTGTTTTTTTACTCAATACGAAAAAAAACAGGGTGTAAATTAACTATTGATTTATCTGACACAAAAATGTTGACAAGAATCTCAACATCTACCTATGACCAAAACCGTCTAGCATAATTTTTTTCAAAAACACGGGGGATAAAAATGACTCAATCAACTAACATCTTTAAACGCATTGCATCCGGCAGTCTGGTCGTACAGATCATGATCGGTATTGCAGCAGGTATCGCACTGGCAACCTTTGCTCCTGAAGCAGCTAAATCCGTAAGCCTTCTGGGCAGCCTCTTTGTTAAGGGCCTGAAAGCAGTTGCACCTATTCTGGTTTTCGTAATTGTTGCAGCATCCATCGCCAACCAGAAAAAAGGCGCGCATACCAACATGCGTTCCATTATTTCCCTGTACCTGATCGGAACATTCATGTCCGCTCTGGTTGCTGTAACCATGAGCTTCCTGATGCCTACCACCCTTACCCTTGTTGCAACTGAAACCAGTGCAACTCCTCCCGGTGGTATCGCTGAAGTTCTGAACACCCTGCTGTTCAAGATCGTGGATAACCCGGTCAACGCTCTCTACACCGGTAACTTCATCGGCATTCTCGCTTGGGCTCTTGCTCTCGGTTTCTTTTTCCAGCATGCCAGTGATGCTACCAAGCAGGTTCTGAATGACATTTCCGATGGCGTATCCGGAATCGTTAAACTGGTTATCCGCTTTGCTCCCCTCGGTATTTTCGGTCTCGTATCAGATACTATCGCCACTACCGGTTTCTCCGCACTGGCAGGATACAGCCACCTGATCATGGTTCTGCTCATTTCCATGGGTACCATAGCTCTGATTATCAACCCTGCCATCGTATGGTTTAAAACCAGAAGCAACCCTTACCCCCTCGTTTTCACCTGCCTGCGTGAAAGTGGTATCACCGCATTCTTTACCCGCAGCTCCGCAGCAAACATTCCGGTTAACATGGAACTGTGTAAGAAACTCGACCTGCACGAAGACACTTACTCCGTATCCATCCCCCTCGGTGCTACCGTAAACATGGGCGGTGCAGCTATCACTATCACCGTTATGACTCTTGCTGCAGTACATACCCTCGGTATTCAGGTTGATATAGCAACTGCTCTGCTGCTCAGCATCATCGCTTCCGTATCCGCATGCGGTGCTTCCGGTGTTGCCGGCGGCTCCCTGCTGCTGATCCCCCTCGCATGTTCTCTCTTCGGTGTTCCCAACGAAATCTCCATGCAGGTTGTTGCTGCAGGTTTCATCGTTGGTGTAATTCAGGACTCTGCTGAGACCGCACTGAACAGCTCCACCGACGTTATCTTCACCGCTGCTGCAGACATTGCAGCTAAAAATACTGAAACTGCCGGTGAAACTGTAAAAGCATAGCTTACGCTTTACAGACCAAGCTTATCCAAGGGCTGCACGTGAAAACGTGCGGCCCTTTTTTCTTGACGAATCTTAATTACGATATGACTCTATTTCCCTGATGCATGATCAAGACAGAATCCAAGAATATATCAACTCCCTGCTCGCTTCACCGACCATGGGCGATCAAGTTGTCCACCACCGGACCATGGAAGGGACAGATCCCTCCTATGGCGAACCCCGCCGCCCTTTTTCACCCTCGGTAAATTCCGTGCTCGGCTTCAGGAATATTGAGCATCTGTATTCCCATCAGGCTGAAGCTACAGACTACGCCCGGGCCGGACGCAATGTGGTGGTCGCCACACCGACAGCCAGCGGAAAGACCCTGACCTATAATCTGCCCGTACTGGAGCAGTGTTTGCGTGATCCTGATTCCCACGCCCTCTATCTTTTTCCGCTCAAAGCCCTTGCACAGGACCAGCTCAAGACCTTTAATGAAATGGCTGCCCTGCTCCCGGAACACGCACGACCCGAAGCTGCCATCTATGACGGGGATACTTCCCCCTATAGACGCAAGAAAATACGCGATACCCCGCCCGCAGTAATCCTGACCAACCCGGAAATGCTGCATCTCTCCATGTTGCCGTACCATGAAAAATGGGCGCCCTTCCTTGCCGGACTGACCCACATTGTGGTCGATGAAGTTCATACCTACAGGGGGGTTATGGGATCGCACATGGCTATGGTGTTCCGTCGCCTGCTGCGCATCTGCAAATATTACGGTGCCAATCCTTCATTCATCTTTTCCTCGGCTACCGTGGGCAATCCTGCACAGCTATGTCATGACCTGACCGGACTGGATGTTAACCCTATTACCAAATCAGGCGCGGCCTCCGGTAAACGCAACTACATTTTTTTCAACCCCGTAGTTTCGCCTTACAGCGCGGCAATTCAGCTGCTTAAGGCCGGGCTGGCACGCGGCCTGCGGACAATTGTCTACACCCAGTCGCGCAAAATGACCGAGCTTATCGCCATGTGGGTCAATGAGAAGGCAGGAGAGTACAAGGACCGCATCAGCGCCTACAGAGCCGGTTTCCTGCCTGAGGAACGGCGTGAAATTGAGCAGAAGATGTCTTCCGGTGAATTGCTGGCGGTCATCTCAACCAGTGCCCTTGAGCTGGGCATAGACATCGGCGGACTTGATCTCTGCATTCTCGTGGGATACCCCGGCTCAGTAATGGCAACCCTCCAGCGTGGAGGCCGTGTAGGTCGCAGCCAGCGCGAATCAGCAGTAATACTCATCGGTCAGGAAGATGCCCTTGATCAATATTTCATGCGCAATCCGGAAGACTTCTTTTCCCGTCCAGCCGAAAACGCAGTGCTTAATCCTTACAATCCGGTAATCATGCAACGGCATTTGGTCTGCGCTGCAGCGGAACTCACCCTGCGCGATAACGATTACCTGCTCCATGACGAAGAAATAAAAAAACGGGTAACTGAACTGGAAAAAGAAGGAATCCTGCTGCGCAATAAACGCGGTGATGAGATATATTCAATCCGCAAACGCCCGCACCGCGATGTCTCCCTGCGCGGAGCAGGGTCAACCATGCATATTGAAGACTCTGCCAATGGAGCCACTATCGGCACCATTGATGAAGTCCGGGCTTATTCCGAAGCGCACGAGGGTGCGGTCTATATCCATCGCGGCTCCACCTATTGCATCAAGGAGCTGGATCTCGGAGCCAAGAAGATCAAGGCAGCGAAGGAACGAGTCGGCTATTACACCCGGGCGCGGAAAAACAAATCAACGGAAATCCTTGAGGTCTATTCCCAGAAAAAAGTCTTCGGTATTGTCATGCGCTTCGGAAGGCTGCGGGTAACTGAACAGGTTACCGGATATGAAAAACGGGCTGTAAAAGGCGGTAAGCTGCTTGGAATAGTACCTCTGGACATGCCTCCGGTAGTATTTGAGACCCAAGGTTTATGGATGGAGATTTCACCAGAGATCAAACGCAGGGCCGAAGAGGATTTCATCCATTTCATGGGTGGTATCCACGCAGTGGAACATGCTGCAATCGGCATCACTCCCTTGCTGGTACTTACAGACCGTAATGATCTTGGCGGTATTTCCACACCCATGCACGAGCAGGTCGACGGTCCGGCAGTCTTTATCTACGACGGCATTCCCGGCGGCGCAGGGCTGACCATGCAGGCTTTTGAACAGGCCGAAGAACTGCTTGAACGCACCTTACAGGTCATCGTAGACTGTGAATGCGAACTGGGCTGCCCCACATGCGTACATTCCCCCAAATGCGGTTCCGGCAACAGGCCCATCGACAAGGCTGCGGCCATTTATGTGCTGGAAAACATGGTTAACGGACAACCACCGGAAAAAATAGAGGATTTATCTATGGTACTGGTTCCCTTCGGTGAAGAAGTGAAAAAAGAAAAAAGCTCCAAAGAACCCAAAAGCTTTGGCGTGCTTGACGTGGAAACCCGCCGCTCGGCACAGGATGTAGGCGGCTGGAACAAGGCCGAACGCATGGGCATTTCCATTGCCGTGCTTTACGATTCCACTGAGGATAAATATTTCGAATATGAAGAAGATCAAATCCCGGAAATGATGGAACGCGTCCAGAAACTGGACCTGATCATCGGCTTCAACATTGAACGCTTCGACTACAAGGTCCTTTCCGGCATCCATCCCTTCAACTACAAAGGATTGCCCACACTGGACCTGCTGCTCAAAGTCTACGAACGACTGGGCTACCGCCTGAAACTGGACAACATCGCTCAAGCAACCCTTGATGCCGCCAAAAGTGCGGACGGCTTACAGGCCCTTGAATGGTGGAAAGAAGGACGTCTGGACCTTATCACTGAATACTGCAAGCAGGATGTGGCTGTAACCCGTGATGTTTACCTGTTTGGCAAAAAGAACGGATACGTGCTATTTACTAATAAAGAGAAAAAGAAAGTACGATTACCAGTTGATTGGTAATCAGGGGGTTATTTGTAAGCCCTCAGGGGAAAATGGAGATGAGTATGCTCAGAAAGTTGCTATTTTGTTTGATGGCCCTGTTTTTAATGCTGCTGACTGCATGCTCACAGCAGGAAGCAACTTTCTACGAACTCAGCTTCGAGCAGGATAAGATCGTCCTTATCGACACCAATAAGCCATTCAGCGGAATATACACTGAATATTACGACGCAGGACAGCAATTCCCCAAGAGCCGGATTGTAATTAAGAATGGAGTAATGGAAGGCAGATTCTACCACTACTACCCGGATGGAAAGTTGCGTGAAAAGGGTACCCACAGTGACGGCAAGATATACGGTTACCATTCCCTATACTGGCCCAACGGTAAGATTAAGCAAAAGTTCTTCGTAGGCCGTGACAAGGCCGGATACAACTACGAATATTATGATAGCGGCAAGATAAGGGAAATGAGCCATTACAACGCGAAGGCCCAGCTGGACGGAAAGTCCTTCACATTTCATCGCAACGGCAATGTTAAAGATGAAATGAACTATAAGAACGGCAAGCGCGAAGGCTTATTCATCACCAAGGACAAGGCCGGATTTCTTGTCAATGTCTTTGAGTACCGTGACGATGTCTTGCAGGAACATGCCCGTGATCATGACCTATCCGATCATTCCAAGTATTCAGCTAAGACGACTATGTATTACAATTTTCTGTAAAAAAAAGGGGTGGTGAACTTTGTTCACCACCCCTTTTAAATCTCTTACTTTCCGGAAATCTTATACTTCTTCAGCTTATACTGCAAAAGGCTCTTCGAGATACCGAGCATATCAGCGGCATCAACCTTAACGAAGTTGCTGGCAACCAGCGCCCTGCGCACCAGTGTAGCTTCGATCTTATCCAATGTATCGGCAAGATTGAGCTTTGAGGGCAACAAGTCAACGGCGCTCTTGAACTGAGCTTCCTCATCCTTGATCTCAGCGGGAAGATCTTCGGTCTCAATAACTGAACCGGATGAAAGCACAACACAACGTTCCACAACGTTCTGCAACTGACGTACATTTCCGGGCCATTCGTAGGCGGTCATGTAATCCATAGCTGCCGGAGCGAAACCGTCAAATTCCTTGTTGTTGTCAGCAGAATAGGTAGCAAGGAAATGATCTACCAGAAAAGGGATGTCCTCGCGACGCTCACGCAGAGGCGGCATTTCAATGCTGACAACATTGAGACGGTAGTAGAGATCTTCACGGAATTCGCCCTTTTCCACCGCTTCCTTAAGATTTTTATTAGTGGCGGCTACAATGCGAATATTAACCTTGATAGGTTCCCCTCCGCCCACGCGCTCAATGGTCTTTTCCTGCAATACACGCAGCAGCTTAACCTGCATGTCGTGGGAAATTTCACCAATTTCGTCAAGAAAGAGTGTACCTTGATCAGCAGCTTCAAAACGACCCCGCTTACGGGCTACGGCCCCGGTAAAAGAACCTTTTTCATGTCCGAAAAGTTCGCTCTCAAGAACACCGGTGTTAAAAGCCATGCAGTTCACTGAAACAAAGGGCTTGTCGCAACGCGGTGAAGCCTGATGAATAGCCTGCGCCACCAGTTCCTTACCGGTCCCGGATTCCCCGGTGATCAGTACAGTGGAGCTGCCCGGAGCGGCCTTGCTGATCATATCAAAAACCTGCAGCATGGGCTTGGAGCGGCCGATAATGTTACTGGGCGAATAGCGGTCCTTGATCTGCTCGCGAAGCTGCCTGTTTTCCTGCTGCGCCTTGGCAAACTGGGCTGCTTTTGTAACGGAAAGAAGCAGTTCCTCGTTGGCAAAAGGCTTGGTAATGTAGTCAAAGGCACCGATTTTCATGGCCTCAACAGCTGATTCAATGGAACCGAATGCGGTCATGATAATTACCGGAATGTACGGAAAATTCTTTTTCACATGCTCCAGCACATCCTGCCCGGTCAGCTTTGGCATTTTCATATCGGTGATGACCAGATCAACTTCCGATTCATCAAGATAGGCCAGACCTGTTTCCGGGTCGGAAAGGGCGGTAATGGTGTACCCCTCATCTGAAAGCAAAGCTTCCAGAATGAGCAGATAGTTCTGTTCGTCGTCCAGTATGAGAATATTTGCAGGCATTTTCTAGCAGTCTTTCTTTTGAGGTAAAAATATTTCCAAGCGAGCCCCGCCCTCGGGATTATTCCCGATACGCAGCTTTCCGTTATGGCTTTCCACAATATTGGTCACAATTGCAAGCCCTAAGCCTGTTCCATTATCCTTAGTTGTAAAAAACGGGTCCTTAACCTTCTCAATAATCTCAGGCGAAAATCCAGAACCGGAATCACTTACAACCACGCTTACGCCACCCTCTGCATCTTCAATGGAAACAGCTATATACCCATCATTTTCCACCGCCTGCATGGCATTGCCGACAAGATTATAAAAAGCGCGATAAAGCAGGTCTTCATCACCGCAAACCTGATGCCCGGAAATATATTCCCTCTTAAGCTCAATGTTGCTTTGGCGGCATTTTGATTCCAGAAACATATAAATCTTATCCAGCAAATCTGCGGGATCAAGTGCGGTCATGGCAATCTTGCGCGGCCTTGCATAATCAAGAAAATCACTCACAGTGCGGCTCAACCGTTTGGTTTCCTCATGGATAGCACCCAGAATCTTAACGTTGACCGGATCACTTTCCTTCATTCTCTTAAGCAAAAGCTCAGAACTGGAGCGGATAATTCCCAACGGATTTCGAATTTCATGGGCCACCCCGGAAACCATACGTCCGATACTGGCCAGCTTTTCGCTCTGGTTAAGCTCTTTCTCAAAATCGCGCCTTTCCCTCATGCGCTGTTCATTAATAATATCAGCACGGCGGATAATAGCCATGATAGTGGCGAAAAGAATCAATGCCGAAAAACTGGAAGTAAACAGGATCAAACGCTCAAAATTAATAACCGACTGATAATCCTCGGTAATATCCTGAGTTATCTCCATAACGCCCATGATGACATTCTCATCAATGTTCAAACTCTTTTCAGAACGCAGCGGGTAAACAATCTTAAGCTGCATTGTTCCGGGTCGCATATGAAAATCAAAAAGAAGTGCCAGCGTGGATTTCTTACTGATGAACTCATATCTAGGCTTGCCACTGGCAAGAACATCCTTAAGAAATTCACCGCCAAGATCATCCTTACCGATTATTCCAGTATCAGTTGAATATGAAACAACAAGTTCCGGATCATAGATACGCACCTCGTTAACTTTAAAACTGTGCACAGTGGAGCGCACCACCTGATCAAGGCGTTCCATCTGTTCCTTGTTTTTCAGCCCGATACGCCCGTAACCGATAATAGTAGGCAGGATAAAACGACGGTAAATCTGGTGGTTCAAGTTCTCAGCCTGCAACAGGGCAAATTGCTTCTGCTTTTCCAGAAGAGTTTCGTCCGCATGTTTTGCCAGAAATACAGAAAGCCCAAGACTGCTGGCAATGATTACAATCAGCAAAGTCCAGGAAAGAAGCTTAACAAGCTGGAATGATTTAACTTGCAAATCTTGATGTTGTGAATCCAAGAGAATGCCTCCGCGGCCCTTCGGGGCCCAGAAAACCCTTTTGTAAAATGGTTCTCTGGACTCTCCTAAAACTTTTAATAGATATAATTGAGTAATAGCTTGCTTATTCGTGCCTCAAAGAAGGCAGGTAGTAAAGGGAAAGGGGCAACTTAGGATCATTCCTAAATTGCCCCAATTAAATCAACTAAGGATTCAAAAGGTGATTTTCAAAAAGCGCGGCAGCGCATCAATCACCTAAAATTCCTGTTCTTCACGCTTAGTATTCAGGAAAGAATTGAGACTTTCCTTTTCCTTTTCCAGACCGTCAGCGCCGAGACGTGCTTTGGCGAGCAGTTTACCCATTTCCACAGCAGGCTGGTCAATGGGATTAATCTCGATCAACCAACCGGTAAAAATGGTCGCAGCCATGAGCAAACCCATGAGACGACCGGCAGCTTCCTCTGAATCGGCTTCCATCTGCATTTCAACCAACGGGACCTTATTCGCGGCCAGTGCCATCTTGGTTCCGAGACCTTCAGCATGAATCAATTCACCGAAGCTCTTACCTTTAAGATAAGCGAAATTGTCCGGAATATCGTCCGAAAAGGACGCCCCTTCAGGTAAAGAAGGGCAGGTCAGGAACAGGCAACCTTTGTTACGCGGCCCATCCAGAAACATCTGGTTCACGGAATGCTGGTCTGTGGCTCCTACAGCCGGAAGCGGCTGACTGCCCTTCCCTTCCTTGCCGAGGCTTTCAGCCCAGAGCTGGGCAAACCATTGTCCGAAGCAGGCCCATTGCGGGATGTAGGAAAAGAAAATCAGTTCATTATACCCTTCGCCCATCAGACCGGAAGCCCAGCAGGCCATTTTAAATGCCGGATGGCGACTCAGCAGGTCACCGTTAAGGTCCGACGATGCCAAGGGCGAGAGAACAGCGGAAGCACCTTCAACCAGCGAACGATAATCAATGCCCATGAACATTGCCGGAAGCAGCCCGACAGCAGATAGCACGGAATACCTGCCACCAAGATAGTCGGGGACTTCGAGGGTGCGTACGGAAAATTCATCAGCCTGCTCACGCAGGAACCCCTTTTCCTTATCGGTTACGAAAAGAAGGTTGCGGTTCCAGTTATCACCAAGGTCCTGCTTAAGTTTATCGCGGACAAGGAAATACTGGCTGATTGTTTCGATTGTGCCTCCGGATTTGGAGACAACCGCCACAAGTGTTTTCTCAAGGGGAAGTTTCTGAAGATATGCGTCAAGGGTCTTGGCGCAGACATTGTCAGCAATCCAAAGCCACGGACCTTCATGGCCGGGCTGGTCCTGCTGCGGGAAGAAAGCTTTCTGCAAGGCTCGTGCGCCGAGAGCGGAGCCCCCGATACCCAGCAGAAGCATATGGTCGAAACTTTTTACGTAATCTTCAAGGCCGTCCAGATCATGCAGCAAAGAAGCCATGAACGGCATGGAGCAGAAAGGCAGCTTGCCTTCAGCCACTTCTCCGCTGAATCTTGCAGCAATGGAAGCTGCTGAATCGCAATGTGATTCAGAATCAAGACGTTCGTACCAGCTGTCGGTCCAATCAAGAATATTAGCAGCCATATTCGATCTCCCTTGGTATGGGTTGCAGCCTCTTCCGGTATCATCAACCGGAAGAGGCTGATTTTTTCATCAATCAAATATGACTATATTTACTTTTTTTTTATTTTCCCATCAACACTTTGCCGATTTTTTCCAGTGAATTTTTGAGCACTTCATCATCCACCGCATAAGAGAAGCGGATACAGCGGTCATCACCGAAAGCAGAACCGGGCACGAGAGCTACTCCGGCTTCTTCCAGAAGCTTGGTACACATGGAAGCGGAATCCGGGGTTTCTTCAGTGTAGAAGGTTTCCAGAACCGGGAAGAGGTAGAAAGCTCCGTCCGGTTTGGTGCAGATAACACCGGGCCATGATGTTATGATATCGTAAGCAAGATCACGGCGACGCTGGAACTTGACGCACATCTCATCAATAAGATCCCAAGGACCTTCAAAAGCAGCCAGTGCAGCTTTCTGGGCCATGGTGTTGACGTTGGAAGTGGACTGACCCTGAATCTTAATCATGGCTTTAACCAGATCGGCATGGGCAAGGGTGGTTCCCACACGCCAGCCGGTCATAGCGAAACTCTTGGAAAGAGCACCGACGATGGCTACATCTTCAGGGTTCTTTTCCCAGAAATTGGAAAGAGTGGAATACTCGGCCGGTTTATATACCAGACGATCATAGACTTCATCGGAAACAATGAAGATTCCTTTGGACTTGGCCCAGTTGGCAATTTCATCAAGCTGTGCCTGAGGATAATGTCCACCGGTGGGGTTGGAGGGAGTATTCAGGATAAGCAGTTTGGTCTTATCAGTACATGCTGCTTCAAGATCCTTGATCTCAGCCAGAAAACCGGACTCGGCGGTTGTAGGCACGATAACCGGCTTACCGTCAGCAAGCTCAACCATAGCAGGGTAACTTACCCAGTAGGGAGCAGGAATAAGCACTTCATCGCCCGGATCAATCAAGGCCATGAACAGGTTATACAGAGAGTGCTTACCACCATTACTGATAATGGTATTTTCAGCTTCAGCTTTTGCACCGTAAAATTTACCGTAGTAATTTGCTACAGCTGTACGCAGTTCCGGGAGTCCGGGTACTGCGGTATAACGGTGAAATCCATCATCAACAGCTTTCTTCATAGCTTCGCAGACATGCGCCGGAGTAGGAAAATCAGGCTCGCCAACCGCGAGGCTTACTATTTCCTTACCCTGTGCGCGCAGTTCCTGTGCCTTGGCGTTTACAGCCAGAGTTGCTGACGGTTTAGCCCTCATAAGTCTTTCAGAAATTTTCATATCTCTTTCCTGCTGCTTGAGTTATATGTTTATCCACGGGCCATTGACGAGATTTAAGCATGCACCGTAACTGAGGATTTTAACCAGTTACGACACTATTTAAAGAAGCACCCGAAAGGTGCATAATTGTCAGGATTGTCATTAAGGTCCATGCTCTATTCGGGAACTTAATTGAAAACATCAAAAACGTAAATCTTTCTATGGGGCATATCCCACTTTATAACCATTTTTTTGACCGTTTATCGAATGAAAGGTCCCACAAACCGCTTAATATAATGTTTTTTGCAAAACTGTCGCACCCCTGCTACAACCGCATTCGAGGAGTTTAAGAATATGATTTACAGATTTATTATTTTGACAGTCCTGCTGCTGAGCCTTGCTGCCTGCGCCCCTGTAATGATGACCGGTAAGGTCACATCCGAAAAAGGTACCGATCTCGGACCTGTGGAAATGACCGCCAACAAAAGACCGGAACTTGAAGCATACACCATTAAAGCCCAATTGCCCGATGAAACAGTTTTCAGCGGCGATATCAGCTACCATGAAAGATCCGTCACTATGTACAGCCATGACGGGGTCAGCATGAAGTGCAACTTTGAATTGCAAGACCAGCTCAAAGAATTCGAAGGCGGCGGAAAAGGCTCCTGCACCACTTCCGACGGCCAGAAACTGACTGTAAAATTCTAGCTTTTTCTACGGTGAATTAAATGATCCGGCTTAACCGGCTTTCATACAACTTCGGCTCTAACTGGGCCTTGAAGGACGTCTCCCTGCATATTCAAAAAGGGGAATTCATCTTTCTGACCGGACATTCCGGGGCAGGCAAGACCACTCTTATGCGTCTGCTTTACGGAGCCCTGCCGCTCACCCGTGGACAGGCCTCTGTTGCCGGATATGATCTGCATAATATCAAACGCGGCCAGATTCCCATGTTGCGGCGTGAGCTTGGTGTTGTCTTTCAGGATTTCAAAATCCTGCCGAACCGCTCAGTATACGAAAATGTTTCCCTAGCCCTCACAGTTCGCAGCATGCCCAAATCTGTTGTGGATAAAAGGGTACGGGCCATTATCCGAGCCCTCGGTCTTGAAAAGAAAAGCTACTCCAAATGCAGCAGCCTTTCCGGCGGTGAACAGCAGCGGGTAGCCATCGCCAGAGCAATGGTGGTCAATCCCAAACTCATCATTGCCGACGAACCTACCGGAAACCTCGACTTTGAGCTTTCTCTGCATTTGATGGATGTTTTCAAGCAATTTCATACTCATGGCACTACAGTGGTCATGGCAACCCACAGCCGGGAAATCCTGCGCTGTGTCCCTGACGCAAGAATAATCCACCTTGAAGGCGGCCAGCTCTGCGAACCACCGGAGTATCTTACCTCGGAGCTCTGCCCATGCTAGCACTTTTCTTCAGGCTCATCGGCCGTGGCATACGCGATCTTGGACTACACCCGTGGGCTAATATTTTTACCCTCGTGGCTGTTACCATGGTCTCCATCATGGCCGGACTCTTCATGCTCACCCTGCATAACGTCAATCAGGAGCTGCTCAAGAGTAAAGGTCAGGTTGAAATCCAGATTTTCTGGGCTTCAAATACTCCGGCGGAAGATTACGAAAAGCAATGGTCCGATCTCCGTAATATTGAAGGCTTAATAGACATCCGTACCTTCACACCGGAAAACGCTTTAAAGCAGCTTTCCGAAGCGCTCAGCGACAGTGACGATTTCTCATGGCTCGACAAATCAAGGAATCCCCTGCCGCCCACTGCCCTGCTCTCTTTTTCCGTAGAACCGGGCGTTGAAAACGAACGTTGGGCCGCTGATTTACTGCATGACCTTAAAGCACTTCCCTTTGTGGACAAGGTGCATTACAATCCCCTGCAGATTGACCTTGCAAGGGGCTGGATCAGCCTGACCCAATCCATAGTCTGGCCCATCATCGCTTTCCTCGGTCTGATAGTCGCACTGGTTGTCGGAAACACCATGCGCCTTTCACTCATGACCCGCAAAGATGAAATAGAGATCCTATATCTAGTAGGCGCCAAGCAATGGTTTATCCGCCTTCCGCTCCTAACCGGAGGGGCACTGCTCGGACTAGTCGGAAGTTCTACAGCCTTAGGTATCCTTTACGCTGCCCAGCAATTTTTCACAGATATCCTGAACTTTCCGCCACTATTCATGAAATTGACCTTCCTGCCCCATGAACAATGCCTTATACTGGCAGGAACCGTCACCCTGATCGGAATGCTGAGCAGCTTTGTGGCTGTTAAGAATTAATTTAGCCTCCGGCGGCCCTTCGGGGACCAGAGAAACTTTTTGGAAAAGTTTCTCTGGACTCTTCAAAAACTTTCGTTAGGGCTTCGCCTACTTCAACACAACTAATTGTTTTGCAACAAACAATTACGATATTCCCAATTATTTCAACTAAAAACTAATAAAAAGTTTTGGGATTCTTAAACCCTTTCCCAAAAGTGTTTAAGGCCCCCGGCAGGGTCCTTGAAGAGCCGCCGGAGGAATACCAACCAGGAGAAAACCATGAGAAGTAAAAAAATGACTGGAGGGCTGGAGAAAGCCCCGCACCGTTCCCTGCTTTATGCACTGGGCTTGTCCAAGGACGAAGTTAACCGTCCGCTGATCGGTATCTGCAACGCTGCCAACGAGATCATTCCCGGTCACGTGCATCTGCACACTATCACCCGTGCGGTAAAAGACGGCGTACGTCTAGCCGGCGGTGTGCCCATGGAATTTCCTGCCATCGGTGTTTGTGACGGTCTGGCCATGAACCACGCGGGCATGCGTTATTCCCTGCCCAGCCGCGAGATCATTGCCGATTCCATTGAAATTATGGCTACCGCGCATCCTTTTGACGCACTGGTACTCATTCCCAACTGCGATAAAATCGTACCCGGCATGCTCATGGCTGCCCTTCGCCTGAATATCCCGACCATCGTCATCAGCGGCGGTCCCATGCTCGCAGGACGCAAAGACGGCAAAAAAGTAGATCTGATCACCGTATTCGAAGGTGTAGGTCAGGTTAAGACCGGCAACATGACCGAAGAGGAACTTACCGTACTCGAACAAAGTGCCTGCCCGACCTGCGGTTCCTGCTCCGGTATGTTCACCGCCAACTCCATGAACTGCCTTTCCGAAACCATCGGTCTGGCCCTGCCAGGCAACGGCACCATTCCGGCAGTCATGGCTGAACGCACCCGCCTTGCTAAAGCCGCCGGTGCACAAATCATGACCCTGCTCGAAAAGGACATCAAACCGCGCGACATCGTTACTGAGAAAAGCCTCAAGAACGCGGTAACCATGGATATGGCTCTGGGATGCTCCACCAACACAGTGCTGCATCTGCCCGCCATCTTCAACGAAGCAGGCCTCAAGCTGGACCTGACCGTATTTGATGAAATCAGCCGCAACACCCCCAACCTCTGTAAACTTTCCCCTGCCGGTCCCGACCACATCGAAGACCTTAACGCAGCAGGCGGCATTCAGGGTGTAATGGCGGAACTTGCCAAGACCGGACGCATCGAGCTTGATCCGATGACCGTCACCGGTAAAACTGTTGGTGAAAACCTCAAGGAACTGAACGCAGGAGTCAAAGACCACAAGATTGTACGCCCGGTTGATGATCCCTACTCCAACGAAGGCGGTATCGCGGTTCTGTTCGGTAACATTGCTGAAGACGGCTGCGTAGTTAAGCAGTCCGCAGTGGCACCTGAAATGATGAAACGCACCTGCAACGCCAAAGTTTTCAATTCCGAAGAAGAAGCTGTTGAAGCGATTCTCGGCAACCAGATCGTCAAAGGTGACGCCGTGGTAATCCTTTATGAAGGACCTAAGGGTGGACCAGGTATGCGTGAAATGCTGACCCCCACCTCCGCAATCGCAGGTATGGGACTCGGCGCAGACGTAGCCCTGATCACTGACGGACGTTTTTCCGGCGGTACCCGCGGTGCGGCCATCGGCCATGTTTCCCCGGAAGCTGCTTCCGGCGGTGCTATCGGACTGGTTCAGACCGGCGATGTAATTGAAATCGACATCCCCGGCCGTTCTATCAATGTGAAGCTCGATGAAACTGAAATGAAAAAACGCCGCGCTGAATTCAAGCCCATTGAAAAGGAAATGCCCTCCGCATTCCTCAAACGCTACAGCCAAAACGTAACCTCAGCATCAACCGGTGCTATTTATAAAAAATAATTATTTTAAATAATTAAATAGAAAGGCCACAATATCAACTTAGATATTGTGGCCTTTTTTGTTGCAGATAAATCGCCAAATGCTTCTATTTGAAAATTGATTCCAAATCTAAGGTCTTGAAATATTCAATAGTGCTGACCAACCCTTTTTCCAGCTGGATGGTCGGTTCCCAGCCGAGCTCTTTGGCAAGAGATATATCAGGCTTACGTTGTTTCGGATCATCACCGGGCAGTGGTTCGTAAATCAATTCAGATTTTGAACCAGTCAATCCAATCACTTTTTCTGCCAACTCGCGAATGGTAAATTCAACCGGATTACCGAGGTTCACCGGGCCGGTTACTTCATCCGGGGTATCCATCAGGGTTAAAAACCCTTCAATCATATCATCAACATAACAGAATGAGCGGGTCTGGGAACCATCGCCATAAATGGTGATGGGGTTACCGAGAAGAGCCTGAGTAATAAAATTTGAAACCACGCGCCCATCATTGGGATGCATTTTAGGTCCGTAAGTATTGAATATGCGGGCAACTTTTATGTTAACTTTGTGCTGACGGTAATAATCAAAGAAAAGAGTTTCGGCACAACGTTTTCCTTCATCATAGCAGGAACGGGGACCGATAGGATTAACGCTGCCCACATAACTCTCAGGTTGCGGATGCACTTCGGGATCGCCGTAGACTTCAGATGTGGAGGCCTGAAAAATTTTAGCTCTGGTGCGCTTGGCAAGACCGAGCATATTGATTGCCCCGTGCACGGAGGTCTTGGTGGTCTGCACCGGATCATGCTGGTAATGAATCGGCGAAGCCGGACAGGCCAGATTGTAGATTTCGTCAATCTCAAGATAGAGCGGAAAAGTTACATCATGCCGGATTATTTCAAAATTAGGATTACTCAAAAGATGAGTAACATTGGATTTGGTCCCGGTAAAAAAATTGTCCACACAGATTACATCACAACCGTCAGCAAGAAGACGTTCACAAAGATGTGTTCCCAGAAATCCTGCTCCGCCGGTCACCAGTACCCTTTTCAGTAAGTGCATTTATAAACTCCTGAATATTCGATTTAACCGCATTCACTATCTCATTCTCTTCGCTATATAAATCAACTGGGTGCTGAAAGCTACCCGATCATTTATCTACAAATTTATGCTTTAATCCTGCTCTTTTAAAATAGACAATATTAAAAGCAAATTATACCTTAACCCCGCAAAAAGAGTCAGGGAAATGATTTACATATTTTCGTAAATACAGGGGGAAGTATTATGTCTAAAGTGTATTTCTGGAATTTGCGTACCACACGCAAATCTCCGCATGCTTTGAAGATGAAAAAACTGCTCAAGCAGTCCGGTATGAATGCCATTATTGATCCGGGCAATCTTGTTGCTCTAAAAGTACATTTCGGGGAAAGCGGAAACACCGGGTACCTAAATGCCCTTAACCTGAGGCCTATCGTAGACTTCCTGAAAAAGGCCGGAGCCAAGCCTTATTTCACTGATACCAGTACCCTTTATGTTGGAGAGCGCGGAGAATCTGTTTCCCACGGCTTGCTGGCAGCACGCCACGGTTACGATCCAAATGTTATCGGTGCCCCGGTTCTGTTTGCAGACGGCTTGCGCGGTGAATATCAAACAACCATCCCCTATGCCGGGAAATATATTTCTGAAGCCCATGTTGGCGGCATGTTCATGGAGACGGACATGATGGTTACCCTTAACCACGTCAAAGGACACGGCTTGGCAGGCTATGGCGGAGCCATTAAAAATATCGGCATGGGATGCGCTTCCAAGAAAGGTAAAATGCACATCCATGTTTCCACTGCACCGCACCTTCATCCTGAAAAATGTACCGGATGCGGAGTCTGTATGACTGAATGTGCTGCTAATGCACTCGATCTTGATGATGATGGCAGAATCATAATGAGTGGAAAATGCACCGGATGCGGACGCTGTTTTCTGTCCTGCCGTTTCGGAGCAATTTCTATCGACTGGAAAAGCGATGTGGAAGTTTTCACCAAACGGCTGATTGAATACAACAAAGCTATTCTTGATAACCTCAAGCGCCCGGCCATGCATATCAACTTTCTTATGAACATTACTCCGGACTGTGATTGTCATGGCTACAGCGATGCACCCATCTGTCCCGATCTCGGGGTAATGATATCATCAGACCCTGTTGCCGTAGATCAGGCTTCTCTTGATATGATCAATGCAGCACCTCCGCTCTACCCCAGCAGGTTACCTGACGGACTGGGTCAGGGCGATGACAAATTCAAAGCCCTGACGCCGGATACACCTGACTCTTTCGGACTCAAATATGCCGAAGAAATAGGTTTGGGTTCACGAAACTACAAGCTGGTCACTATTTAGCTTAAATAATACGTTCATAATAAAAGGGCGCAGTATCTTAATTGATACTGCGCCCTTTTGTTTTGAACAATTTTTGACTCAAATTGTTTATAACTTATCTTTATTTTTCAGATACTTGAAATAATTATGCACAAAATGAAATTCAATAATCAGCTTTCATTTATTTGAGAACTCTAACTGATATCACCCTGCCAGTTTCAGTAAAAAACATGACTCCGATTCTTTTTATGATTTTGACTGCCTATTGAATGGGGACAAATTCATGTTTTGAACAATTTAAAACTACAAATTGTTTACAACTAATCCTTCTTTTTCAAGAATTTGTATTAGTTCTGCACAATTTGCCGCTACGAAATCAGGTTCCGCTTGCTGAAGTTCTTCCACGGACATACGCCCTGTTGACACTCCGGCGGTCATGGCCCCTGCTCGCTTGCCGGTTTCAATATCCATAGGATGATCACCGACCATTAATGCGTTCTCCACTGGCACCCCAATCACCTCAAGGGCCTTGAACAGATGCTCCGGGTGTGGTTTTACGTTTTGAACATCTTCACGAGAGAGGAAACATCCTGAAAGTTTATTAATTTCCGGGACCAATTCCCGAACCGCCGAAGCAGTATTGCGGGTAATTATTCCGGTCTTGATGCCTGAATTACGGAGACCGTTCAGAATGTCGCAGGTAAAGGGGAACAGCTTTCCATTGCGGGCTGCTTCCACTTCCATACTGATGATCAAAAAACGACAACGGGTGTGAAATTCCTTGCCAAGATCAGGATCTTCTTCAGCAAGGCAATCAGCTATAAAATCAACCCATTCAAGAGCAGGAAAATCCTTCTCCGGCAGAGGATCTAGAAATGCACTGCCTAAGGCCTTGAGACGCTTCTTCATCTCATCAAAATCAATGGTCAATTCGGCCAGTGTTCCGTCGAAATCAAATATTATTGCTTCTATTTTTTTCATATTTCGGTAAGTTTTGTACGGTCTTGCTTGCCCAAGTGCTCGCTAGGCGATATAAAATCACAACTTAATCAAGCAGATAATTCCGGTTGTGAACATATTTTCAGGAGTCAAAGTGTCCGGTAAATTCGATGTCATAATTGCAGGGGCAGGTCCCACAGGCTCTACAGCCGCAACCATCCTTGCTGGTAAAGGTTTTAAAGTAGCACTGATAGATAAGGCCGAATTCCCCAGAAAAAAACTCTGCGGCGGGCTTCTTACCTACAAATCTACTGAAATATTAAATAAAATTTTCGACTGTGATATAGATTGCCTCAGAGAACAAGGTATCATCAACTTTGAATCGCCCGAATATTCCATCAATTACCGCGACTACAACATCCGTGATGCTGAATCATCCATACCCTTCCGCTTTGTGGACCGGGTGGATTTTGATTACTTCCTTCTGCAAAAAGCCGCAAATGCCGGAGCGCAGATATTTACCGGCGATGAAATTAAAGAATGCAATTATCAGGATGCAGAAATAAAAACCGCATCAAACCGTATTTTCAAAGGAAAATACCTGCTCGGTGCAGACGGAGTTCATTCCACCATCCGCCGTTCAGTTCCTTACAATAAGAAAAAATGGCGTGATGACATGGCGGCAACCATTGAAATTATTTTCGATGAAAAGGATTTCCCGCGCAAAGTGACCAAGCCGGAACTCTATATCGGACATCTTAGGGCTGGATATATCTGGGTTTTCCCGGCTAAAGGAAAAGTAGTAACCGGCATTGGGGCACTGACTAGATGCACCACTGACTTTAAGAAAACCTACATGAATTTCCTGCGTTCTCAAGGCATTGTGGATCCGGAATTCTTACACATGCAGGGCTACCCGCTCCCTTACGGAAACTTCATGAAAAATCCCTGCTTCGGGCGCACACTCCTTGCAGGAGATGCAGCCGGACTGGTAGAGCCGCTCTTTGGTGAAGGTATCTTCTATGCTCTGCAGACCGGACGCTATGCAGCGGAATCCATTGCCCGCGGAATCACTGAAAACAAAGCACCGGACCAGTTTTATCTTGAACGTCTTGAAAAATACGTATTCCCCGAACTGCGCTACTCCAACCGCTTACGCTGGACATTGTTCTACTCCCAGCCGCTTTTGAAGCATATGTCATTCAAAATGATGTTCAAGTCCATGCCCAGAATACTGGCCGACATGGTTCACGGTGTGCGGTCGTATAAATTTTTATTGAAAAAAGAATGGGATTGATAATAAATTAAACTATTAGTAAATTCATATGATTCGTATATAATCTGGAGATAATTATGGCAAAAATCGAAGGGATCAGAATTCAAAATTTCGGCACCTTGAAAGATATAACCTTAGGAAAACTTTGGAACACACAAAAAGTTCCTCCTTTAACACCCTTAACTACAGTTATCGGTAAAAATGGAGCTGGCAAAAGTACACTTTTTGATGCTTTTGGATTTTTAGCTGACTGCCTAAAACACGGTGTTGAGGAGGCTTGTGATCTCAAAAAACGTGGTGGATTTAAACGCTTAAGGTCGCAAGGTGAAAAGGGACCTATTTCATTCGAAATTTATTACAAACAAGATGGAAATGCCAGACCAATTACTTATGAACTTTCGATAAATATTGATTCCTCAGATAGACCATACGTAGAAAAAGAACGACTTAGACAACGGAGAAAAGGGGCTAGTACAGGCTGGCCTTTTTCATTTCTTATTTTAAAAAACGGGAAAGGTGTAGCTTGGAAGGGAGAAGATAGACTCCTTAAAATTGATGAAAGTAAAGAAGAATTCGACCTATATGAATTCATGAACGATATATCTTCTTCAATTAACCACGAAGAAAGTGCCGACACAGAACTAGTTGAACTATCTGATAAGAGAAGATTAGGTATTACATCCCTTGGAGCTTTAAAACAGCACCCAAGAATTTCTGCTTTCCGAGAATTTATAGAAGGATGGTATCTAAGTTACTTCAACCCAAACGACGCAAGAAGCCTTCCTCTGGCTGGGCCACAAAAACACTTAAACAGTACAGGTGATAACTTAGGAAATGTGGTCCAATTTATGAGACGCGATCACCCAAAAAAATTTGATAAAATTCTTGATCGTATTTCAAAAAAAATACCTGGAATTGACAAAATTACAACGAACGAAAGTCCTGATGGACGTCTTCTGTTACAGTTTAATGATCGTGGTTTTAATGATCCTTTTTACTCACAACAAATGTCAGACGGAACGTTAAAAACTTTTGCATATTTATTATTATTAGAAGACCCATCCCCACCACCATTTATATGTATCGAAGAACCTGAAAACGGTCTATACCACAAACTTTTAGAAATACTTGCACTTGAATTCAGAACGCATGCAACAGGTAGAAAAGGTGGATCACAAATATTTATAACCACTCATCAACCATACTTTGTAGATGCCTTGACCCCCGAAGAAGTATGGATCGTAGAAAAAGGTGAAGATGGTTTTTCAACTATAAGTAGAGCAAGTGATAATAATTTAGTTGCAAACATGGTTGCAGAAGGACTTCCGCTTGGAGGACTATGGTATAGTGATTATTTTGACAAAAGGATGCCTGATGCACTTTGATATTCTAGTTGAAGACCAGTCTGGAAAAATAGCTCTAGATATACTACTACCTAAAATAATAAAAAGTCCCCACTCTTATACTATCATTTCATATAAGGGAATTGGAAAAATACCCACAAATCTTAAGGCTTCAAGCGACCCATCGAAACGTATTCTATTAACGCAATTGCCAGCACTACTTCGAGGATATGGAAAAACTTATGCTTCTTATCCCAAAAATTACCCGGCAGCTGTAATAATAGTCTGTGACCTTGATGATAAAAGCAAAAAAGATTTTCTTAAACAATTAACAGATATTCTTGAAAGCTGTTCACCAAAACCAACTACACGATTTTGCTTCGCCATAGAAGAGGGAGAAGCATGGTTTCTTGGTGATATTTCTGCTGTAAATACAGCTTACCCAGATGCAAAAGAAAACATTTTAAACTCATATAAAAATGACTCAATATGCGGTACATGGGAAACATTAGCCGATGCAATTTACCACGGAGGTTCTCAAAAATTAAAATCATTAAAATTCTACGAAATTGGTGCTGAAAAATGTGCTTGGGCAAAAAATATAACTCCCCATATGGATGTAAACAATAATCAATCGCCAAGCTTTAATTTTTTCAAGAACAGCCTTATCAATTTGATTGAATCTTAAGATTTAATCTGCGACAGCAACATACCGCAAAGCATCAATCCGCACCCTATCAACCCTTGTGTAGTCAATAATTCTCCAAGCAGCAGCCATCCGGCAAGTGCCGCAAATACTGACTCAAGGCTGAGGATAATTGCTGCATGAGCAGGCTTTGCTTCCTGTTGCGCAACAACCTGCAAAGTATAGGCTACCCCGACAGACATCAGTCCACCGTAAAGAATGGGCACAATTCCGGCCCAGATTCCGGCAAAGGTCATGGTCTCAAAAGCGAAGGCACCTATAAAACTGAATACTGAGCAGGCTACGAACTGACCGGCGGCAAACTTTACAGGATCTACCTTGCTGGCCAGCAGTGAAATAACCACTACATGTCCTGCAAAAAAGACCGCGCAGATAAGAACCAGCAAATCGCCCATTTCAATATGAAAACTATCGTTAACTGAAAGCAGATACATACCGATAACAGCCAGCACTGCACCTATCCAAGTAGGCAAGCCCGTTTTCTGCTTAAAAAACAGCCCCATTATGGGAACAAAAACAACGTATAAACCAGTAATAAATCCTGCATTTCCGGCTGTTGTATAAACAAGTCCCCACTGCTGGAAAGTAGCCCCCATAAAAAGAGCCCCACCGGCAATTAAACTGCCCTTGATGAAACTTCCCTTATCTACTTCCTGATAAATACCGTCCTTCTTCTTTTCGCGGTCCATACGCTGAATTAACGGAAGCAGCGCTGCGGCGCCAAGAGCAAAACGAACCGCATTGAAAGTAAGCGGCCCCATGTAATCCATCCCCACCCGCTGGGCCACAAATGCAGCACCCCAGATAACGGCGGTGATCAGCAGTAAAATATCAGCTTTAAAACTTTTAGTGTTCATAAGTTCCTTTTCAAAAAAATCCGGCAGAAAAAACTTCCTGCCGGATTAGTAAGACACCGTTATTTTTATATTTATTTATTCAGACTCAATTTCTTCTACTGGTTCAGACAGCAGGAATTCTCCTTTCTGGATCCAGTCTTTAAGCTTATCTGCGATCTCAAGGGAGATGGAATGACTGGTCAACGGAACGGTGGGGATATCCTTGCCGTTCAGGTTGATTGAACCGGACTTGAGTTCTTTCATGGTTACGTGGGCAAGGATGTTGGCTACACCGTTGGGGTAATCGTAACCGTAGTCCTTTACGGGCATCTGGATATCTTCATCGGAGACGCCGGTATACCAGGCCATTTCCTCGTTGAGGATGGGAATGGGAATACCTACACCGATGGAGGCAGTACAGCCGTAACCGGGAAAACTCAGCCCGCGGAAATAACGTGAATCCATTTTGGTTACATTGCTGGATTTGAGCATAAGTGTGCCGGACGGAGTCAGCGGGATACCGCGCTCGTTACGCTGCGGACTCTTTACATGCTGGGTTCCGGCTCCGATAACATAACCTTTAGCGCCGGCAAGGAAAATACGTGTGCCCATACCGATAGTCTTCAGGTAGGGATCATTGAAAAGCGGGGAAAGTTGCCCTGCAGTGGCAAAGTTAACATTGCGCTGGTTGGGCTTAAGCGGTCCCATGTAAGTATAGACGGTCCTGCTGGTCATGTTAACCGCGGCATTGTAGTTCTGGTAACAGTTGCGCGGGTTAAGGATGGTTACATCCTTTAGATCCTTGAGGGATACGTCTTTTTCAATCTCACGGCGGGGGTAGCAGTCGGTACCGTAAGCCTTGGCTTTGAGACGAACTGTTTTACCGGCGATGAGATCTTCGATTACATGCCCTCCTCCGTAAGCAAAGCGTCCGGGATGAACCTTGTTCAAGGGATCATCCTCAGAAGGCTCTGTGACGCCTATATAGGAGTCTACAGCGGCCAATCCGGCATAACAGGGAACATTGTTCAGCCATACCTCGGAAGTCTTCATAAGAGGCGGAACCTGTCCGATGTTGAAAAACATGCCGGAAGAGCACATGGGAGAGAAAGTCCCGGTGGTAACTACATCTATCTCTTTGGCTGCTTCAACCTTGCCTTTAGAACGGACGATTTCGACCATTTCTTCAGCATTGACGACTACAGCCTTACCTTTCTTGATTCGTTCGTTGATTTCACTGATTGTCTTATTGACTTCAAAGGTGGTGGCCATTGGAAAGACTCCGTTTGGAATTTGGTTACAGGCTGGCCTGACAAAAGTTTTCCACAATACATTCAAAAATGATTTTTCCGGGCAGGGACGCCCTGTGCATTTGAGAGTAGAATCAGACCAGCAAAGATTGTGGCTTAAATAGCCTCTGATTGCAATTTTATTTTTTTCGGGAGGTAGATATTATTTCGATTGATAAAAACGTTTTAAGAGCGAATATGCCTTGGCTTAAGCTATATAATAATGTATAAGAACGTGTGGTTGCGGGGGTTTAGAAAATTCGATTTTTTTATGTTTTTTTTTATCATTATTTCAACAATTTAGAACACCCCTAAAAAATATACTATTCACGTGAAAGAAGCACTGCGAAACCATCTTTTAAATTCATGCTCTGATTCCGAGCTGGCACGCTGGTTTGACCCCATAAATATCGACATCTCCGAAAAAGATGGGGAAGTTGTTGTCACATTCCCACACTCTTTTTTCGGGCAATGGTTCAAATCAAGCATGCAGGACCGTTTCGAGGAACAGCTGGGCCAATTTCTGGGCAGCGGATTCTCTATATCTTACTCAAATAACGGTTCAAATCACACATCGGTTCAAGAGCAGCCTGTCAGCGTAAAGAAAATAGACTTCCCATTCGGGCATAACTTCACCTTTGAAAACTTCCTGATCGGCAAGAAGAACTACTTCCCTCTTGCCTCAGCCAAGGAGGTTGCCCGTGTTGAGAATGTCTCGTTCAATCCCTTTGTTATCTGCGGCAAAAGCGGTTCAGGGAAATCACATCTCTTAAAAGCCATTGCCAATGAAGTCTGCAAAAAAGTGGATCGGGAAAAAGTATTCCTCGGCAACGTTGATGACGTGCAGAATATTTACTCTGTACGCTTCGGCGGTGACGTCATGCGTGCGAGGAATTATTTCTTTGATTTCGAATACTTTTTCCTCGACGACCTAAGGCAGATCAAAAAATACGAACATCTGCAGCAGGAACTCATCTCCATTTTCAATAACTTTTATGAACATGGAAAACAGATGGTCTTCAGCTGTACGGATAAACTGGCTTCCTACTATTTTTTGAACAAGAACCTTAAATCAAGGCTCGAATGGGGGCTTATTGTCACCCTGAAAAGACCGGACCTTGAAATCAGGGCCAAGTATGTTCAGAAGCAGTGCAAATTAAAGAAACTGCCTCTGAGCAAGGATCAGATCCTTACTCTTTCCCAAAGATTTCAGGACTTCAGATACCTTCAGGGTATCATCATCAAACTTTCAGCATTCCGTGAACTTGTGCGCAAGAACATGGATGACCGGGATTTTGAACACATTCTCAGCAACACGGAAGAAAAGGCTGACGAGACCCTCACCCCTGAATACGTGATTGAGTCCGTGGCCTCTCATTTCAACCTCAAACCATCCGACCTTACAGGGAGCAAAAGGCACAAGATGACTGCCTACGCCAGACAGGTAGCTATGTACCTTTGCAGAGAACTTTTAGGTATTTCATACCCGGCCCTGGGACGGACATTTGGAGGAAAAGATCACTCGACTGTTCTTTATTCGGTAAAAAAAATACAAGAATTACAAAGAGATGATAGAGTTTTGAAAAGACTGTTGATAGACTTGAAGAATAAGTGTCTTTTGCGTGTCTCAAACTGAACAAGTTCAAAAAGAGTGTAGGTTTGTTACTCAAATGCAACATAAATTGTGCATAAAAAAACAAATTATTTAGAATAGTTAACTCAAAAAGAAACATAAGAACCGACCTAATAAAAAAAACAAGGAGAATATATATGTATTTAAAGGTGAATAGGGATGAAGTGATCGAAGGATTGCAGAAGTCTGCCAGCATCATTCCCGCCAAAACAGGAGCTGCATATCTGCGCACCATCTGGCTGAAAAGTGATGATGGAAACCTGCGCATCATGTCCACAGATTCCAATCTGGAATTCTGCGGAACATATCCAGCCGAGATTATGGAAGAGGGACTTGCGGGAGTACAGGGACGTGCTTTCTATGATCTGGTCCGTAAACTGCCTTCCGGTGAACTGACCATCAAGAATGATGCTGACGGTTCTTCCATTCTGGTTGAGCAGGGTTCCAGAAAATACAAGCTTCCTGTGAATGATCCCACCTGGTTTCAGAAATTCTCCTCTTTCCCTGCAGAAGGCGCCGTATTCTGGTCCGGTGATTTCCTCCTTGAGCTCATTGAAAGAATCGCCTTCTGCATCAGTGATGAGGACAGTATGGAAGCCATTGCTTGCATGAACATTGTACCTGCTGCTGATGAGAATGGTAAGTATGTGGAAGTCTGCGGCCTGAACGGACATCAGTTCGCACGCCTTAAATTCATCAATGATGATATCCATTCAATTCTTCCTGAAGAGGGAATCCTCATTCAGAAGAAATATCTGGTTGAACTGAAAAAATGGCTCACCGAAGATGAGATTGAACTCAGCCTCAGTGAAAAGCGTCTTTTCTTTAAGACCGCAGACGGCAAGGAAACTTTCAGCCTGCCGCTGAGCTACTACCAGTATCCGAACTACAAGAATTTTCTGTCCAAGCTCAATGATGACGATGTTTCGAGCATGAAAGTGGAAAAATCCGAACTGTCCATGGCTCTGGACCGTATCTCCATTTTCAACACCGATTCCAACCGTTGTGCTTCCTTCCTGTTCAACCCCGGCGAGTTGGTGCTCTTCTCACAGGGGCAGGAAGTCGGTACTGCAACCGAATCCATGGAAATTGAATTTTCCGGCGAAATGGAACGCATTGCTTTCCCCACCAAGAACCTCATTGAGATTCTTGGGCACTTCCAGTCCGACAAAATCAACTTCACCCTGACCGGAGCCGAAGCGCCCTGTGGCGTTACCGGTGGTGATGACAACGAATATCTCGTTATTGTCATGCCCATGAAGGTTCAGGAAGAGACTTACTACAGCGAGGAAGACGTTTAATGGCCCCTAACGAGAATTATAGCGCGGAATCGATTACCGTCCTTGAGGGACTTGCCGCGGTTAGAAAAAGACCTGCCATGTACATCGGTTCCACCGATATCAGAGGTTTGCACCACCTTGTTTACGAGGTGGTCGACAACTCCATCGATGAAGCCATGGGCGGCTACTGCGACAAGTTCAAGGTAACCCTGCATATGGATAACAGTGTAACCGTATCCGATAACGGCCGCGGTATTCCTGTTGATATCCATCCCAAAAAGAAAAAGCCTGCTCTTGAAATCGTTATGACCGTGCTTCATGCCGGTGGTAAGTTTGATAACGATGCCTACAAAGTGTCCGGCGGATTGCACGGTGTTGGTGTTTCATGCGTAAACGCCCTCTCTGAGCATCTTGAGGCTACAGTTCGACGCGGGGGTAAGATGTACCGTCAAAGTTACGAGAGAGGGGTTCCTACGGGTCCTCTGGAGTGCATCGGTGATGCCGTGACTACCGGTACAACCATCCGCTTCCGTCCTGACGAAGAGATTTTTGAAACCAACCAGTTTGATTTCAGCACCCTTAAAAAGCGTTTTCGCGAACTGGCCTACCTGAATAAAGGTCTGAATATCGAATTTGTTGATGAAAGGTCGAACGAAAGTGCCAGCTTCAGGGCTGACGGCGGTATTGTCTCTTTTGTCGAAGATTTGAATAAAGGTCAGACCCCTGTAAGTGAGATCATTTATGCCGAATCAGAAACCGACAATGTAATCACTGAACTGGCGGTGCAGTACAACACCTCCTTCAAGGAAAACACCCATACCTTTGCCAACAACATCCGTACTGTAGAGGGCGGAACACACCTGGCTGGTTTCAAGGGTGCCCTGACCCGTGCGATCAACACTTACATCCAGAACTCTGATCTGCCGAAAAAGCTTAAAATCAAGCTTTCCGGTGACGATGTTCGTGAAGGTCTTACCGCGGTCATCAGCGTTAAGCTTCCTGATCCGCAGTTCGAAGGGCAGACCAAGACCAAGCTCGGTAACTCCGAAATGGTCGGTATTGTCTCCGGTATGGTTTACGACAAGCTTTCTTCCTATTTTCAGGAGAATCCCAAGGACGCCAAAGCTATTGTTGAAAAGGTTGTTGATGCGGCACGTGCCAGGGATGCAGCGCGCAAGGCCCGTGACCTTGTCCGCCGCAAGGGTGCTCTTTCCGACCATTCCCTGCCGGGTAAGCTGGCCGACTGCCAGTCAAAGGATCCCAGCGAAAGTGAACTCTTTATCGTTGAGGGTGACTCCGCGGGCGGTTCTGCGAAACAGGGCCGTAACCCCAAGCATCAGGCTATCCTGCCCCTGCGCGGTAAGATTCTGAACGTAGAGAAGACCCGCTTTGATAAGATGCTCGGTAACAAGGAAATCCGGGCCCTGATCACTGCCATGGGTATCGGTATCGGTCAGGAAGAGGGTGAGAAAGATTTCGACAAGTTGCGTTACCATAAAGTCGTTATCATGACTGACGCGGATGTTGACGGATCCCACATTAGAACCCTGCTGTTGACTTTCTTCTTCCGTCAGTATGAAGAGCTTATTCAGCGCGGCCATCTCTATATTGCCCAGCCGCCGCTGTACCGTATTGCCAAGGGTAAATACGAAAAATTCATCAAGGATGATTCCGAACTCTACTCCCTGCTTATTGATAGGGTTGCTAAGGATATCACTATCAAAACCGAATGCGGTCAGGAATACCATCAGGAATCGCTGATCGAACTGCTTGAAGACATCCGTTTCATCAAAAGCAAAATCAGTGAAGCAGCCAACATGGGTATTTCTGATGCCCTGTTTGCTAAACTGGTCAGCCTTGATGAAAAGATGACTCCGGAAATGTTTGCGGACAATGATCCGCAGTCTTTTATCTCCAAGATGGAAGAAGCCGGCTACAAGGTCTTCATTGAGCGTGAGGATACTGAAACAGAAGGCGAAGCACGCGTTTATGTTGTTTTTGAAAACGAGAACGGGCATCGCACCAGATTGGCAGTTGAATTTTTCAACTCCAAGCTGTTCCGCAACACCTATGATCGCAACCGTAAAATCGTTGATGAGTGTGACGGTACCGACTTCAAGATTGCCCGCGGTGAAAGTGAAACCGAACTAAGTGGTATTTTCAACCTGCTCGACGGTGTTATGGAAGAAGCCTACAAAGGCATTAACCTTCAGCGCTATAAGGGTCTTGGTGAAATGAACCCCGAGCAGCTCTGGGAAACCACCATGGATCCCGAAAAGAGAACCATGCTGCAGGTAACCATTGAAGACGCAACCGCTGCCAACGACATCTTTGAAGATCTCATGGGTGACAACGTTGAGCCGCGCCGCGAATTTATTGAAAAGAACGCTCTCGCAGTTCAAGAGCTTGATATTTAATTCGGAGAAACAATGTCTCAAATCACAATTGAAGAAGAGCTTAAGAAATCGTACCTTGAGTACTCCTTGAGCGTAATCATCGGCCGTGCGATCCCTGATGTAAGGGACGGGCTGAAGCCTGTACACAGGCGTATCCTTTACGCCATGCACGAGCTTGGTAACACTTACAACAGGTCCTATAAAAAATCGGCCCGTGTTGTCGGTGACGTAATCGGTAAATATCACCCCCACGGTGACTCTGCTGTTTACGATGCCTTGGTACGTATGGCGCAGGAATTTTCCATGCGCGATCCGCTTGTTGACGGTCAGGGTAACTTCGGTTCCATTGACGGCGACGCCGCAGCGGCTATGCGTTACACCGAAGCAAGGATGTCCAAGCTCAGTTCCGAGTTCCTGGCCGACCTTGAAAAAAAGACTGTCGATTTCCGCGACAACTACGATAACTCCCTGCAGGAACCTTCTGTCCTGCCTACCAAGGTTCCCAACCTGCTGCTGAACGGTACTTCCGGTATTGCAGTTGGTATGGCGACCAATATTCCGCCTCACAACCTCGGCGAGCTGATCAACGGTACCATGCATCTGCTCGATAATCCCGAGTGTGAAATCGAAGACTTAATGGACTATATCAAAGGTCCCGACTTCCCTACCGGAGCACTTTGTTTCGGCGGAAAAGGCCTTCGTGAGGCTTACCTGACCGGTCGCGGTTCCATCAAAATCCGCGGTGTTGTGAACATTGAGGAGAAAAGTAACGGCCGCCAGTCCATCGTCATCAGCGAGATTCCTTACGCCCTGAACAAATCCAGCATGGTTGAGAAGATCGCCCAGCTGGTTGGTGAAGGTAAGATTGAAGGTGTTTCCGACCTGCGTGATGAATCCGACCGTAAAGGTATCCGCGTTGTGGTTGACCTGAAGAAGGGCGCAATCGCGGATATCATCATCAACTCATTGTACAAGTTCACCCAGTTGGAGCAGAGCTTCGGTATCAACATGATGGCTGTTAATGCCAACCGTCCGCAGCTCATGAACCTGAAGCAGATTCTGGTTGCATTTCTGGAACACCGCCGCGAAGTCATCATCCGCCGTACACGCTTTGATCTGGATAAATGCGAAAAACGCGCCCACATTCTCGAAGGTCTGCGTATCGCACTGGATAACATCGATGAAGTTGTTAAAATCATCCGGGCTTCCAAGAACGGTGATGATGCACGCATCGCTTTGATGGATCGCTTCGATCTTTCCAAGGTGCAGGCTCAGGCAATTCTCGACATGCGCTTGCAGAGACTGACCAACCTTGAACACGAAAAGCTGCTTGAAGAATACGCAGAGATTCTCAAGAAGATCGAATACTTCAAGTCCATCCTCGCTAATGATGAAGTTCTGAAAGGCGTTATCCGCGACGAGCTGGTTGAGATCAAGGACAACTACGCCACCGAGCGTAAGACCGTACTTATGGATCACAACCCCGATGATATCGACATCGAAGACCTTATCCCCGATGATGATGCGGTTATCACTCTTTCCAGACGCGGCTACATCAAGCGTACGCCGCTTTCCAACTACCAGAAGCAGAAACGCGGCGGTAAAGGTATTGCCGGTGTTCAGACCAAGGACGGGGACTTCATCCACACCTTCCTGACCACCTCCAACCACCAGTACCTGCTGCTCTTCACTTCCAAGGGTAAGATGTTCAAGATCAAGGTTCATCAGGTTCCCGAAGCAAGCCGCATCGCCCGTGGCGCGCACATCGCCAACCTGCTGCCTCTTGAAAAGGACGAGACCATTGCCACTGCAATGACAATGCGTGAGTTCGAAGAGGAGTGCTTCTTCCTGTTCGTAACCAAGAGCGGTATGATTAAACGTTCTTCTATTGCTCTGTACCGCAATTGCCGTCAGTCCGGTATTCGTGCTGTAGCCCTGAAAGACGGTGATGAATTGATTACCGTTAAGGAAGTAAGCCCCAACTCCGAGGCTGTTCTGGTTACCAAAAACGGTACTTCCATCCGCTTCAGCTGTCATGATGCAAGGGCTATGGGCCGTGTAGCCAGCGGTGTTAAAGGTATTGCACTGCGTCCCGGTGATGAGGTTGTTTCCGGTGTTGTGACCGGCGATGAAGAGCGCGTACAGCTGCTGACCATCTCCGAAGGTGGTTACGGTAAACGTACCGACATTGACCAACATCGCATCCAGACCCGCGGCGGTAAGGGGATTATCAGCATGAGGGTGACCACCAAGACCGGGAAGGTACTTGGTTCAATCATGGTTTCCCCGGAAGACGAAGTTGTCCTGCTTACCTCCGGTAACAAGATCATCCGTATGGGTGTTAAAGACGTTTCCCTTGTCGGCCGTGCCACTCAGGGAGTTCGTCTTGTACGCATGGATGACGGTGACCAAGTTGTCGGTTTTGACCTTGTTCAGGATGCAAATGAAGAAGCAACTTTCGAGCCTGAAGGTGAAGAATCCGAATAATGAAGAGATTCTTGATTATAATAATCGTATCCCTGCTGCTTATGGCGCAGGGATGCGATAAACCTACTGATAAAAGATCAGAAGTTATCGATAAGGCTAGGTCCAGCTTTATCAGCGGCTTCTACAGTGATTCCGAAAAGGGATTTGAAAGATACCTTCAGGATAATCCGCAGGGGGAACATCGTTTTGAAGCCTGGAATTATCTGGTAAAGATTGCAGCTGAAGTTCGCCATGACAGCGAACGGGGGGCTGCAATTCTTGAGGCCATGTATCTTGAATTCGGTCATAAGCCGGATCTTGCTTCCAAATTGAAGCTTCAGCTGGCTGAAATGTATATCCGTACCGGGCAGTACAAGGCAGCAGTTGAGGCTTTAGAGAAGAGCCTTGAATATTCTGAACAGACACAAGAGCAGCTTGATTCAAAGCGGACTATGCTTGCTGAAACTTTTCGCAAGTTAAGAAACTATGATCTGGCTATTTATACTTACAACGACATAGCTAAAAGTACCGATAACCTGCGTACCAAGGCTCGATCTATTTTTGAAATGGCTCATACACTGACTCTTATCCAAGCCTGGGAAAGGGCAGAGTCCGAACTTGAAAAGCTGCTCAAAATGGATGGTATTTCTGAGGATATTCATGCCGAAGCAGTATTCATGCTCGCTGATATTTACGAAGACAGGCATGAATACAGGCAGGCAGCAGAGCTGCTGGAACAAATAGTCGATACTTATCCCAACCCTTATGCAGTGCGGTATAAGCTTGATTATTTGCAGAAGAAATTTTGATGAACGGACGTTTTGAACTTGTAAGATCTGCTTACAAGTTCAAAATCTTTCCAAAGAGTTGTCTAATCGTTTAAATTATAATCCCTTAGCAATAAACCAGCCGAAACCTAATCAATCTTTTACTACTCTTCAAAGTCATAAACAGTGTAACTGCTCATCAATTCCAGCATGATGTAGGTACTTGTATTTTCCCTGATGCAGGTGGCAGCATCAATGATCATTTTCAGCTTGATTCCAAATTCATTAAGTATTGATTTTTTACGTTCCTTAATAATTTTATTAGCGTATTCAGGATCCATTTTTGCTGAACTTATCGATAATCCTTTTGTGAAATAGTATATGTTTGATGTGCGTATGAGTTTTTCGATCCCATGTATACCAAACTCATCATGAATCAGCTTGAGCTTAAAAAGACTCATTGCGATATCTTCAGCCGGGAGCTCATCTTTGATTGCAGGGATGAGCAGAAGAGGACCGTTCTTAAGTAGTTTATCCTGCATTGAATTATCTTCAGGAAAATTATCAGCCAGTCTTGCAGCGAAATCACGGTCATTCTTTTTATCCAGCAGTTCCAGCAGGAATTCTTCAATCAGGTTAAGGAGCAATTCGTATTCACGAAAAGTTGATTTGCGCAGCTTATTGGCCTTTTCTGTGAATTCATTTTTACGAAGATCATCGATGGCATAGGCAAAAATTTTGGCGCTGAAATTATCTTCCAGTCTATTCATTACGATATTTTCAGCTTCTGCTTTTTGGCCGAAAAGATACTTGATATTTTTGGCAGCTAGATTCCACCATGAAATTAAGTCATGAATATCATTATGATAAAAATTAAATCGCGGAAGATTATCCGAGAAGGTGGCTAATTCTCCGGAAGTGTCAAATATGGATTCATCAAGACTTATTGTGGGGACTTGAATTTTGCCGTCTTCCTTGAGTTCCTGAACTCGGTCCATGAGATCTTCGCAAGTTTTTTCAAAACGAGAGAAGGGGATATCCAGTTCTCCGTTTTCAAAATTATTAATTATCTTATTGATCCTTGCAGATCGGACCATATTAAAGTTTTCCAATACCTTTCGACGAGTATCTTCCGAAAGGAGGATTATAATTTTGGCCGCAGTGGCGTTGTTGATTTCGCGGTTGAAAATTTCCTGCAAACAGAAATTAGGAAGCAGACCGAGAGAATCTAATTTGTACTGTTCATTAAGTGATGAAATTTCAGCCATGATGTATTTGCCCTGATGAAGACGCGAAGCGTATTGAAAATTTTTGAAGTGTCGCTGGAAGCACTAAATAAGTAAGCCCGGTTCATACTTGAACCGGGCTTACTTTTAATATTTAAAGTACAGGTAAATAGGTTGAGAGTTCATACTCAGTCACCTGAGTGCGGTAGTGATCCCATTCCTTAATCTTGTTCATGTAGAGGTTGCTGTGGATATGCTCACCAAGGCATTCCTTGATAACTTCACTGTTCTTCATGGCTACAGCTGCTTCATAGAGGTTACCGGGAAGGGCGGTGATACCGTGCTCAGCCAGAGTCGGAGCATCCATGGCGAAGACGTTTTCTTCGATAGGTGCCGGTAATTCGTAGGCCTCGTCAATTCCCTTAAGTCCGGCCTGCAGCATTACTGCAAAGCAGAGGTAGGGGTTGGCAGCCGGGTCAGGACAGCGCAATTCCATTCTTGTTGCGTTTTCCTTGCCCGGTTTATACATGGGGACCCTGACCAGAGTAGAGCGGTTCTTACGGGCCCATGAAACGTAAACAGGAGCCTCATAACCGGGAACCAGACGTTTATAAGAGTTTACCCACTGGTTGGTAACGCAGGTCATTTCCGGTGCATGCTTGAGGATACCGGCAATGTAGCTCTTGCCTTCCGGGCTAAGATGATACTCATCGTTGGCGTCGAAAAAGACGTTGCGGCCGTTTTTAAAAAGGGACTGGTGCACGTGCATGCCGGAACCGTTCTCACCGAAGATTGGTTTGGGCATGAAAGTGGCGTAAATACCATGTTTACGGGCCACTTCTTTGACGATAACCCGGTAAGTCATGGCAGTATCAGCCATACGCATGCCTTCTGCATAGCGCAGGTCGATTTCGTGCTGGCTTGGAGCAACCTCGTGGTGGCTGTATTCTACATCATAACCCATCTGCTCAAGGGAGAAGATAATGTCGCGGCGTACATCGTTGCCGAGATCAAGCGGCGGAGCGTCAAAGTAGCCGCCACGGTCGATGATTTTGGTTCCTTTTTCGTCCTGAAAGAGGAAAAATTCTAGTTCGGGACCTACGTAGTATGTGTATCCGCGTTCTGCTGCCTTATCGAGGGTCCTTTTAAGTACCCAGCGGCTGTCACCCTCGTAAGGGGTGCCGTCAGGATTCTGAATGTCGCAGAACATGCGGGCAACGGGGCGTTCAGTTGGACGCCATGAGCAAAGCTGAAAGGTGGTGGGATCTGGGATAGCGATCATGTCTGATTCTTCAATACGGGTAAAACCGAGAATTGAAGATCCGTCAAAGCCCATACCTTCCTCAAAGGAAGCTTCAAGTTCCTTCGGAGTTATCTGAAAACTTTTGAGCGTTCCGAGAATGTCTACAAACCAGAACTGTACGAAGCTGATATTGTAGTCACGTACAGCCTTCAGAACGTCGTCGGCGTTTTTACAATTAAAGATTGGCGCAGCCATAGTAGTTTCCTCCTTGAAAAAGAAGTTTTAGAAACACCCCGATAAGCCGTGTATGTAATTTACACTGATATTTAAGGGTAGTTTGTTGATATTGTTAAGTATAATTGCGCAGAATTATTTGATATCAAGCTGATAATAGCTGATTATGGTTTCTTTTTGCAAACGGTATCCGCACAATTTTCCAGAAATCAGATTGAATCAATCAAGTCCCGCACTTCCTTGAAGAAAGCAAGTATGTCAGCATGGTTGCGGGATTCAGAATTAATATCCAGCCTGTTGAAGAAAGATACAATGTTTCCCTTGGGGGTTTTGGTCATACTGAAATGGAGCTCGTAGAGAGGCCCTTCAGGTGATTTAACCGCCAGTACCCAATCCCTGCCTTCTTTATGCCAGACTTTGGAAGCTCCTTCGACTTTACGGCTACTGACCAGATAAACCAGTTCCTGCAAAGTGAAAGGATGACCCGGTTTGCCGGGGAGGCCGAGGAATTCACCGCTGTCGGAGTGGATGACCACCGGGAGGCCAAGAAATTCAACATCCGGTTCAATTACTGAGGTGTCAGTATCAAATGAATAAGATTCATCCTGACCGTTATCTTTTTTGATGGTCACAACTTTTTTCGCTGTGATTCTTTCCGGCTGTTGCAGCCCTCCGGAACTGGCCAGAATATCCTTAATTTCCTGCAGCAGTTCATTTGTTCCTGCCGGAGACTCCGACTGGGTCTGCACAAGTTCTTTCAATAATTTTTCCATGCGGGCAAGACGCTGCTCAGCCTTGGCCTGTGCAGTAACAAGTGCAGCAAGTCCGTTCATCATCTGAGCGGTTGTTTTTGCCAGCTTTTCAAATTCAGCGCTGTTGATTTGTGATTCTTCTTTTGTTTCCGATAACTGTTGATTTTCTTTAACAGACTCAAATTCTGTTAAAAGTTTATCTCTAATCTGCTTTACCGATAGATTTTTATTAAAGAGGTCACGGATACGCAGACTGAGTTTGTCTGCTCCTTTTCTGAAGCGTAGCGGCTTGCCGTGCCCGACAATGAAAAAGAATTCAGGAAATTTTTTACGATAACTTTTGATAGTGGTGACTGAAACTCCGGTTATGGAGGAAAGTTCCCGGTGGGTGAATGTCTCGGCAGTCATTTTAAGTTGTCCTGTATAATTTTTACTGATCTGCAAGTTCTCAGATCAAAGTTTATTTGCTGAATCGTCAGAAAATAATTTCAATATATCTGGTTGATAATAACCAGATTTAGTTATCGATAACTTTAATCGTCGGTGAGGTCAACAAGGTAAAAAAATAGAACGGCTGCAGTCATGGTAAAAGCAGCCGTTCTAAGCAACAAAGGTCATGAGATAACCTGATTCAGGAATCGTAGGTGGAGTGTTTATTCCTGACAGGTCTCAGGATAGGCATCCTTGCAATTTAATGACAATATTATTATTTAAATCATATGTACGATGTTTTCTAGATAACTTTTTACTTCTTATTTATGAGTAATATTTATTGTTTTAAGTTATCGATAGGTTTTTATGAAGATTGTCAGTTTTGAAACCTTGTAAGCAAAGAAATGATGAAAAGTACCACCAGTGCGGCCATGAGAATGGTATTGATATTGATGCCGCCTTTGACTTTTTGCTTTTTGCGGTACCCGAAGATCAGGATCAGGATTGCTATGAAGATAAGAAGTTTGAACATGAGAAGACTATTTAAATCGTCTTTCTGAAAAATGCAAAGTCAGGGTGGTGTAATTTTCCACCACCCTGACTTTGCATTAAATAACTTTATTCAGCGGGTACTCGATGATACCTTCCGCACCCATATCGATGAGTTCGGGGATGAGTTCGCGAACAACAACTTCTTCGACCATGATTTCAACTGATACCCAATCGGGATCTGAAAGGTCGGATACAGTAGGGGAGTTAAGGCTCGGCATGACCTTCATGGCTTGCTCAAGTGAAGCCTTTGGCATGTTCATTTTCAGGCCGACCATTTTTTCAGCCCGCAGCGCGCCCTGGAGCAGCAGGTTGATGTTTTCGATCTTCTTGCGTTTCCAGGGATCATTCCATGCGTCTTTGTTGACGATAAAGACTGTGTTGGTGGACATGACTTCGTCAATTACACGCAGTCCGTGAGCCTTGATGGTAGTGCCTGTTTCAGTAACTTCCACAATGGCGTCGCAGAGACCTTCAACAACTTTTGCTTCAGTGGCACCCCAGGAGTAGAAAACATCTACATCGATGTTTTTGGATTCAAAATATTCCTTGGTGGCTCCGAGAAGTTCGGTGGCAATTTTTTTACCGGCAAGATCTTCGGGGGTTTTGTAAGGGGAGTCTCCGGCTACAGCCAGAATCCAACGGGCAGGGCGGTTGCTTACTTTTGAATAAACGAGGCTTGAAATTTCAAGAACGTCGGATTTGTTTTCAAGAACCCAGTCCCTTCCGGCAAGTCCGCAATCCAGAATTCCATCTTCAATGTAACGGGAAATTTCCTGCACACGGCACATGGATATATTCAGCTCTTCATCGTTTACGTCAGGGAAATAGTTTCTGTGGTGCAGGTTTATTTTCCAGCCGGACTTGGCAAAGAGTTTGATTGTTGAATCCTGCAGGGAACCTTTGGGCAGTCCGATTTTAAGTTGATTGGACATTATTTGTATACCTCCTTGGGGTCAAAAACCATGGGCGAACATTCTATTACTTCGCCATCCTTAAGTTCACGATAAAAACAGCTTCTGTATCCTTTATGACAGGCTGCGCCGCCGATCTGATCAACGAGCAAAATGAGTGTGTCCTCATCACAATCAATCTTGATGGATTTGATTTTTTGCACATGACCGGATGTTCCGCCTTTATGCCAGAGGGTGTTACGGCTTCTGCTCCAGTAATGGGCATCACCTGTTTCAAGCGTCTTATTCCATGCTTCTTCATTCATGTAAGCCATCATCAGGACTTCGCCTGTTTCAGCATCCTGTGCGATGGCCGGCACCAGACCGTTCATTTTTTCAAAGTCGGGCTTGATCATAAAATCCTCTGTTTAGCGGGGCCTTGCAGCCTCATGTAATTAGATGAAAAGGGATATTAATCCCGCCTATTGCCTTTTATTAAATTTTCCCTGTGAGCAAAAAAAAGCGCCGTCTGAGATCAGGCGGCGCTTTTAAGTGTGTGTAAGGAAATATTTGCGTTATTTCTCGCTTTTTCCCTGGCACTCCTTGCAGACGCCGAAAAGATACATCTCATGATGGGTAAGTTCAAAGCCATATTTTCTGGCGAGTTCTTCCTGTAGATGTTCGATTTCGTTATCCACTGCTTCGATTGTCTTACCGCAACGTTCGCACACAAGATGGTCATGATGCTCATGACCGTATTTATGCTCATAGCGGATCACTCCATCGTTGAAATCGACGGATTTGGCAATGCCGGAATCAGCAAGCAGTTTAAGGGTACGGTAAACAGTGGCCTGTCCGATTGAGGAGTCTTCTGTACGGACAAGGTTGTACAGTTCTTCTGAAGATATATGACCTTCCTCAGCAAGGAACACTTGCAGAATTGTCCTGCGCTGGGGGGTCATTTTAAGTCTCTGACGGGTCAGATATTCTGTAAATATATCCTGTGCTGATTTCATTAAACTGTATCCAAAAAATTTATGATTACCTTGAGAATACAGTTCACTTACATTGAATTGAAGAGCGATGTCAATTGATCATTGCCCATATTTATTCCTAGGAGTATGAATATCGCAAAAAAGTGACGAAATGATGTCTTGATTCAAAATTATTACAATTTTCAGGATATTTTCGTTTCACCCTTTGCGGGGATTGATAATATTCAACCTAG
The DNA here is from genome assembly GCF_963666665.1 of Maridesulfovibrio sp. NCBI lineage: Bacteria > Pseudomonadati > Thermodesulfobacteriota > Desulfovibrionia > Desulfovibrionales > Desulfovibrionaceae > Maridesulfovibrio > Maridesulfovibrio sp. Next base: position 3,419,410 of record NZ_OY762999.1, on the reverse strand, counting down.
GAGTTTTGCAAAATGGAACTGGAAAAATTTATTTCTGAATGGACCGAAGATCCTGCCGGTGTGAAAGATGTTTTTGTTGAATTCAAGCAGATTCTGGAATCTCTCGATAACACTGAGATTGAATTTCATGCCCGTCCCGGAGTTACCTATTCCATGCGCGGAGTAAAGAAATGTCAGGATAAATGGCCTCTTTTCGCAATGGTGGATGTTATTGATGATGATCCCGCAAACCGCTGGCTTTCCGTTTGTTTTTTCGGTGATTGTATCAATGATCCCGATGAACTTGGTGATTTTGTCCCGGGTGGACTTCTTGGACAGGATGGTCATTGCTTTGATGCAGATGATGCTGAGCCGAAGGAATATATTGCTGCCAGAATCAGGGAAGCCCATTCAAATCAGTAAAACTTCTGATGATATAATTTAAAGCGGGTTTCAGTGTAACTGAAGCCCGCTTTTTCCATTTATAATCTTCTTTTAAGTAATTTCCATACTCATACATTCTTGTTATGGTATTGCTGGTTTTATTAACGATGCTTGTCTGAATAATATACAGGGAGTTCTCATGAGCAAAGCACAAGTTGTGAGCAGAGATAGTGAGGCAAGAATTGATAAAATGCTTCAGCCTTTTTATGAGTTCGTAAAGATTGAATCCTCTGGAGGATTGGTTCTGATTATGGCAACAATTGTTGCTTTGATCTGGGCGAACTCTCCTTGGGGGCATTTGTATGAAGCATTCAAAAATATGCCTCTTACTGTAGGGGCTGGAAAGTTTGTTCTATCCAAGCCGGCTATCCTCTGGATCAATGACGGCTTGATGGCTGTGTTCTTTTTTCTGGTAGGCCTTGAGATCAAACGCGAAATTCTGGTAGGTGAACTCAATTCCTTCAGGCAGGCTTCATTACCTATCTTTGCAGCTGTTGGCGGGATGATTGTTCCTGCACTGGTGTATGCATTTTTCAATATGGGAACTCCTTCTGCGGATGGCTGGGGAATTCCCATGGCTACGGATATCGCCTTTTCCTTGGGTGTTCTTTCCATGTTAGGGGACCGTGTTCCGTTGAGCCTTAAGGTCTTCCTTACCGCAGTAGCTATTGTCGATGATATCGGCGCAATACTTGTAATCGCAATTTTTTATTCTTCGGGCATATCACTTTGGATTATCGGTCTTGGTATGCTTTTTTTCATGTGTATGATTGTGCTGAACCGTATAGGAGTGCGTCATCCTCTTCCTTATCTGTTCTTCGGCTGCCTCATGTGGCTGGCTTTTCTCAAAAGCGGAGTACATGCAACTGTGGCCGGAGTTTTGGCTGCTATGACTATTCCTGCTTCTACAAGGATTTGCTGCACAGATTTTCTGGTGTCCATGCGCAACCACCTTATGGAATATGAAATTGGGGGTGACAAAAATAAAGTAACCCTTTCCAACAAGCAGATGCTTTCCGCTCTTGGAGATATGAACAGGGATGTACTTATGGCCAGCCCTCCGCTCAAGAGGATTGAACATAACCTTCACTATTGGGTCGCTTTCGGTATTATGCCGATCTTTGCCCTTGCCAATGCAGGCATTAAATTAACCGGTGAAGGAGGCGGTCTTGATGTCTTTCACCCGGTAAGCTTCGGTATATTCTTCGGCTTGATTGTAGGTAAGGTCATAGGAATATGCTTTGCCAGTTGGATAGCTGTTAAGAGCGGGATTGCCGAAATGCCGAAGACTCTTGTTCCCGGACATTTTGTCGGAGCGTCGTTGCTTGCAGGGATAGGTTTTACCATGTCCATTTTTATTACCACTCTTGCTTGGGATGCTTCGTCACCGTATATTGTTGATGCCAAGTTCAGTATTCTTGCGGCATCGGTGGTTGCCGGGACTCTGGGATATATTGTCTTGAGAAATTGTCCCGTTATTCTTGGTTGTAAAAAATAGGCTGATTGTTTTTACTTATGCGTGAAACAAAGATTGTTTTTTTTAAGTATGTAGCGGTGGTACTCGGCTTATTTCTGGCACTGGATATGTTTATTCATTACCAGCTTTATCAGCGGTACAGGAATGACCAGACATTGTCTGTCTACCATCAGACCGCTGCGGTACGTGCTCAGCTTGAAAAGGAGTTAAACAGCAATCTTTTATTGGTTCAGGGGTTGGCCGATTATGTTTCTTACCATCCTGAATTTCGCACAAGTGAACTGGAGAGTTATTGTCAGGGTATTTTTTTCCGATCAAGTTTGATCAAGAATATCGGCGTAGCTCCAGATTATATTGTTGAGTATGTTTATCCGCTTGATGGTAATGAAGCCGTGCTTGGTTTGGATTACAGGTTTGTACCGGAGCAGTGGGATAAGGTTAAAGAGGTTCACGATACAGGTAAAATGGTAGTCGTCGGCCCGTTGGATTTGGTTCAGGGTGGGCGAGGGTTGATAGGGCGTGCTCCAGTATTTGTCCGTTCCAATGAGTATTTCTGGGGAATTGTTTCAGCTGTTATAGATTTTGATGAGCTTTTAGCTAATGCCGGAATATCAGATATCCCGAATCTTTCTTTAGCTATTCGCAGTGTTAATGCTGATGGTGTGGACGGTGATGTTATTTACGGCGATCCAAAATTGTTCGATCCGGATAACAACCCTGTTACCATGCAGGTTATCCTTTCATCTGGTTCATGGATGATTGCTGCAGTACCAGATAAAGGGTGGGGCGTAATACCTCCTGGTTCAATTATCCTGCATGCAATTTTATTTCTGCTTGCCTTCAGTGTTTGTTTTACCATCTACAAGATTATTACCAAAAACGCTGAGGTTGAAAGGGTAAAAACAAATCTCAGTGAAGCTCAGTCTATTGCTCATCTTGGTAACTGGTCTGCGGATTTATTGACTGGAAAAATATGGTGGTCAAATGAGACATACCGGATTTTCGGTTTGGTTAAGGGGGAGTATGTTCCGTCAAAAAGTGGATTCTTCAACGGATTGGTTCATGAAAAAGATAGGAAGAAAGTCAGTGATATATATGCTGAATCCATGAGTAGCGGTGAACCATATTCTTTGGATCATAGAATAGTGCGACCTGACGGAGAAGTTAGGCATGTTTCATCGCGGGTCAGGTTTAGTTATGATGATAATGGTAACCCAGTGCGTGTATATGGAACAGTTCACGACATTACTGATCGTAAATTAATTGAAGGTGAACTTAGAGAGAGTAAAAACCGTTTTGACCATGTTACTGACAAATTAAGTAGTAAATTTGTTTTCTTTTCACATACCATTAATGGTGAATTTATTCGTTTGAGTGAGGGATTTATCCATCTTGGGTATGGTTCTCCTGAAGTCGGGCTTGGGCGAAGTTGGGCAGAACTTTTTGATTTTACGCCGGAGTCTATTGTAATAGCAGAAGAAAAGAACGCTCGGGTAATTTCCGGTGAGGTTGAATCAACTGAATATGAAGTTGAATTCACTACTCCTGATGGACAGTATAAGTGTGTTTCCGTCTACTCTTATCTTGCTTATGATTTTAAGCTTGAAACGAATGTTGTCGAAGGAGTTGTTCTTGATATTACCGACAGGAAGGCTTGGGAAGAAAGGTTGAAAATTCTGACCCGGGCGATTGAAAATGCTCCTGTTTCAGTAGTTATCACCGATATCAGAGGGTTGATTACTTATGTTAATCCATATTTTTGCAAGCAGACGGGATATTCAAAGAAAGAAGTTATAGGTGGAAATCCGAATATTTTAAGATCCGGCGAGCATGATGAGTCATTTTATCGGGAGATGTGGGAAACTCTAGTCCTTGGCCGGACATGGCGTGGAGAGATTGTTAACAAAAAGAAAGATGGCTCATTGTACTGGGAACTGGCTTCCATTTCACCTGTCTATAATGAAAAAGGTGAAGTTGTAAGTTACGTTGCGGTAAAAGATAATATTAATGATCAGAAGGATTTTGAGCGTCTCAAGGCCGATGTTGATTTGATCATGCGTCATGATTTGAAAACACCGCTGAACGGTATCATCGGTCTACCCGGATTGTTGCGAATGGATGATAACCTGACTGAGCAACAGCATGAATTGCTGAAGACTATTGAGAATTCCGGTAAGAAGATGCTCCATATGATTGATATGTCGTTGGACATGTTTAAAATGGAAACCGGAAAGTATGAATATTATCCCTTGAAGATTGATATCATCAGTGTAGCAAGGCAGGTTGTTGATAATTGCCGCTCGAATATTTCAGCGCAAAAAGTTGAAGTTGAATTAGTTGCTTCCGGAAAAGCTGATCTTGATGAAGCTGTTTTTGTCTGGGGTGAAGAGAGACTTATTTATTCATTACTTTCCGGTTTGTTAACTAACGCTATTGAGGCCTCGCCTTCCGGAGAAAAAATAGTTATTGAATTTAATCAGCACGGGAATACCCTTATTTCCATTAAGAATACCGGAGTTGTTCCCGAGCAGATCAGGGATAGATTTTTCCATAAATATGTGACCCAAGGCAAAGCTAACGGAACCGGGCTTGGGACATATTCGGCAAAACTTATGGCTGATGCCATGCATTATGATATTAAAATGCAAACCAATGATGAGCGAAACGAAACAGTGATAAGTTTCGATATCCCACAAGAAAGACCTGAATAATCGGGATGGTTTTCATGGAGTGCAGAAGAAAAATATTGGTAGTTGATGACGAGCCTCATAATATTATGTTGCTGGAAGGTATATTGACCAAGCTGGGACATGATGTTGTGGGAGCTGAGAATGCTGTGGTTGCTCTTGAAAAATTGGACCGCACCTATGATCTTGTGCTCAGTGACGTAATGATGCCGGTTATGAACGGCTTTGAATTTGTTGAAAAGATCAGGGATAATACTGAAACTCAGAATATACCGGTAATTATGGTCACAACTCTCTCGCAGAAAGGTGACCGTCTTAAGGCTGTTGAGGTAGGTGCCAACGATTTTATAACCAAGCCTATTGATATTGTTGAGCTTAGGGTCCGTACCGAGTCCATGTTGCGACAGAAAGCCCAGCAGGATGAAATCAAGTCTTTCGAGTCAGATCTGAATGAATTGGTGGAAAGCCGTACTCTTGAATTGCGGGAAGCTTTGTCCAAGCTTGATAAAGCACATGTTGAGACCATTCACCATCTTTGTGCTGCAGCTGAGTACAAGGATGAGGAAACTGCTAATCATTTGGTGAGGATGGCCGAATACAGCCGGATTCTTGCCGAGCAAAAAGGGCTGGATAAGGAAACTGTGCAATTGATTCATACCAGTAGCCCCATGCATGATATCGGCAAGATTGGTATACCTGACAATATCCTGCTTAAGGCCGGGAAGTTAACTGCTGAAGAATGGGAAGTGATGAAGAGTCATGCTGTTATCGGCGGTAATATCCTTTCTATGGGTAGTTCAGATTATATCAGCATGGGGGCGGTTATTGCCCTGAGCCACCATGAAAAATGGGATGGTTCCGGTTACCCTTCAGGATTCTCAGGGGAAGAGATTCCTCTGCCGGGGAGAATTTGCGCTATTGCGGACGTCTTTGATGCTTTGACCAGTAAACGTCCATATAAGGAGCCTTTTTCACTTGAGAAGTCGCTTGAAATTATGAAAGAGGGACGTGGTACTCATTTTGATCCTGAGCTGATTGATTTATTTTTTGAAAATATTGATGAGATACTCAATATTAAGGAAAGTTGTGCTGATTAGTTTTTAAAAGTTAAATTAGTAAGGACAATTTCACATGCCGGTCATTTGCATTTGCTAAAAAATGCATGGCCGGCTTTTTATTTTGTGTATAGCGAAGATGTCAGATTTTTTATGTAATATTTTGTGAACAGTGTTTACAAAGTTAACGCTGTTTGCTAGACGCAGTTTATGTCGAAAATAAGTAGAAGAGAAGAAGAGCACAAAAGGATGAAACAGAAAATCCTTGATGCAGCAAGGGAACTGTTCGTTAAGGATGGTTTTGATAATGTTTCCATGCGCAAGATTGCGGCTAAAATTGATTACAGTCCGGCTGCTCTTTATCGATATTTCAAGAACAAGGAAGAACTTCTTTTATCCCTCAAACAGGAAGGGATGGAGAAGTTCGGGCGGATGCAAATTCATTTGCCGGAAATCGAAGATCCTTTTCAGCGGTTGCGGGAGGGTGGGAGAATCTACCTTGATTTTGCCTGTGCTGAACCGGAATATTATGAGTTGCTTTTCAATAGAAGAGCGCCTTCTTTTGCTGATCATGAAAAATGGATTGGAAAACCGCACCGTAATTTTATGAATTTCAAGGAAACAGTCCGCCAATGCATTGAAACCGGTGTTCTTGGGGATGTCTCGGTTGATATAGCTGTGGCTTCATTATGGGCATCTGTCCATGGTCTGGCCTGTCTTGTTTCAACCGGAAGGCTGCAGAATAGCATGCCCGAAATTGATATGGGCACTGTTTTCGATCAGGTCCTCGATTTTATTACTATTCCGCAAAAAGAGCGGGCCAGACAGGGGTTGAAAAATGAGAATTAAAACAAAGTTGATTGGTAAGGCAGCTGTTTATCTGCTGTTCATGCAGATTGCTTTGATAAGTCATATGTTACCGGACGCATATGCTTCAAGTGCCGAAACTTTTAAAGCAGGACAGGCTTCAAGAATAGTCACCTTGATCGGCTTTACCAGACCGAGAGTGGCAATGACGCTGGTCAGCGAAGAGTCAGCTGTATGCATCAAGGTTTACTCTGATGTAGGAGACACCATCGGTGAGAGCGGGCGTTTTGCAGAACTGGACCCCACTTTCATTAAGCTGGAGATTGCCCAGTTGCAGGCTGATCTTAATCGTTTGAATTCTGATCTGACCTACTATGACAAAGAAGCCAAACGCTACATAAAGCTGGTTAAGAAAAATACCGCCGCCCAGTCTGAACTGGATCTGCATATCCGCAATTTCGAATCAGCGGAAGCCTTGTTGCGCTCTACCCAGCTTAAGCTGAATGTGAATCGCGAGCACCTGCGCCGTTACACCCTGCGTGGACCTGCAGGGTGGCGGGTTATCAAGCGTTACATCGAGCCTGGAGAATGGGTCAACAAAGGTGAGAAAGTCGCCGAACTCGGTAATTTTAAAACTTTGCTTGTTCCATATGCCTTAACCATCCCCGAACTCAAAAAAATCCGTAAATCAGATAATATCACCCTCAAATTGTCCGACCTCAATATTGAAGTTCCTGCCAAACTTGAACGCATTTCACCCGATTTTGATCCTGAAACCCGTAAGGTTGAAGTCGATTTTGAGATCAGCAAGGGCAGCTTTGAATTCCGTGGCGGTTTAAGGACCGAGCTGGACATTAAAATGCCTGATCCCGGTGGTGCGGTAGTAGTTCCCAAGTCCGCACTGCTCAAAGCGTATGATGATACTTTCATCGTTCGTCCTGATGGCGTGAGGGTAAAAGTGCTCGTGCTCGGCGATACTGAAGACGGAAAAGCTCGCGTATCTTCAAGGGCAGTAAAAGCAGGCGAAGAGTTTTTAACTAAACCATAAAATATCCCTTCGGGGACCCTGCCGGGGGCCTTAACCCCTTCCCCAGCCGCCGGAGGCATTACATATTATGAAAAATTTAATGCGTTTTACTCTTAAGCAGACTGTTTTCATCAATATTATTTTCATCCTGTTGATGATTGTTGGAGTCTTTAGCATGGCAGACCTGCCTGTTGAGCGTTATCCAAACGTTCATATGGGCAAGGTCGTCATCTCCGGTTTTCTGCCCGGTGCCTCTCCGTCTGATGTGGAAGCACTAGTGACCAAGAAGATTGAGGATGCGCTGGATGACCTTGAGAACGTGGAATATATCCGCTCCCGTTCATTTCGGGAACGTTCCAGCATAATGGTCAAATTTCATGATGATACTGACTACGCCAGAGGATACGATGAACTGCGCTTCCGGGTACTTTCCATCCAGAACGACCTGCCGCGTGAAATGGACCCGCCCACGTTTACGGAAATAAATGTCAGTGAATGGCTTCCGGTAATCAGGGTCTGTCTTGTTGGGGATCGCTCCAACCGAGCCTTGTCCATGATGGCTGACGAAATGAAAGTTAAGCTGCGCAAGATTCCGGGCGTGAATGAAGTAGAGGTTGAAGGGGAATATACCCGCGAATTTCATGTAAATCTTGATCCTCATAAACTGGTTCGTTTTAAGCTTACCTTTGATGATGTTGCCCGGTCTTTGGCCGATGCCAATATTTCCATTCCTGCCGGGGATTTTTCCGCTGCCGGTGGTGAGTATGTAATCGTTGTGGATGAGCGTTTCCGTACCCGCGAGGAAATTGCTGACACCATCGTGCGTATGGACGGTGACGGATCGTTCGTTACAGTGGGGGATGTGCTTAGTGATGCACGGGTTTCCTACCGTGATCCGCAGGTGATCACTTCGATTAACGGCCGTAGCGCAGTTACGCTCAAGGTGGTGAAATCCTTGGATGGTAATGCTGTGACTATTGCTGAGGAAGTTGAGAAAATCGCTGATTCATTCAAGGGTTCTCTGGAAAATGAAGGAGTGGAGCTTGTCCTGACCAGTGACCAGCGGCTGCACATTGAGGATGCCATCAATACTCTGGGCATGAACCTGTTGGTGGGGATTGTACTTGTCTTTGTGGTTATCTATCTGGTCATGGGTTTCAGGAATGCCATGTTGACAACTGTCGGCGTTCCTTTCGCCTTTCTGGTGACCATGATCATAATGAAACTGACCGGAAACTCACTGAACCAGATTACGCTTTTTTCCTTTGTTCTTGTCAGCGGAATCATCGTTGATGATGCAATTGTAGTGGTGGAGAATATCTTCCGGCATGTGCAGGAGGGTAAATCTCTTAAAGATGCGGTAGTAGACGGTACTTCCGAGGTTTTCCTGCCTGTTATTTCAGCCACAGCCACCACGGTAGCCGCTTTTCTGCCCATGTTGATCATGAGCGGATCTACCGGTGAATTTTTTGCGCAGGTACCAAAGGCGGTAACTTTTGCGCTTGTCGCTTCCTTGCTTGAGTGTCTGTTGATCCTGCCCCCGCACTTCCTTGATTGGCCCGGTGCCAAGGGGCTGATAAAGAACCGGGAAAAACATACCCGTGAACCGGCTTTTATGCGTCCTTTACGCAGATGGACTGATAAACTTCTTTCGGTTGTGGCCCGGTTCAGGTTTATTTCCTTGGCTGTTGTTTTCGGGGCTTTTGTCTCGGCTTTGTTCATTCTTGGCGTTTCTGTGTCAGGGAAACTTCCGCTGATTAAAATTAAATTTTTTCCGGATGATTACTCGCTTTACTATATTGAGTTGGAAGGTCCGGTGGCTACGCCCATTGAGGTCACTTCCGACAAGCTGAAACGTATTTCGGTATTTGTGCAAAAGATGGGTCCGGGTATGGCCAAGTCGGCAACTGCCTTTGCCGGGTTTTATCTGAATGAGGACTATGAAATGGTCCACGGATCCAACTTAGGTAATATTGTGGTGGAGCTTCCGGCCAAGGATAAGCAGGCATTTGTTGATGCTCCGGAAAATGACCCCGGTGCGCATTTGGAATTTATGCGTAAGGAGCTTGAAAAGTACGCCGAAGCGGGGTGGACATTCCGGATCCGTCCTGAAAAAGACGGGCCGCCCGCAGGCAAGGATATCAATATCAGGATTCTAGGAGCTGACCATGCATCAGTGAAGGGACTGACTGCGGTGATCATGAAATTTATCAAGGATAACGATAAGCTTGGTCCGCATCTGGTCAACCTCGGAACTGATGATGGAACGCCCAACCGTATTTTCCGCTTTAAACCCATAAATGAACGGGTGGCTGAATATGGACTGACCCCGAAACAGGTTGCCAGCCTTTCCGGTTCAGTGCTTGATGGGCGTTTTGTAGGTGAATTCAGGCTTTCAGATGAGGATGTTGACCTGCGTTTGAAGATTGACCCTCGATACCTGACGACTCCTGAAGATGCCCTTTCCGTGCCGGTGCTGGAGCATAATGAAAGTCCGGTGCGCATCGGTGATATCTGTGATGTGTCCATTTATATGGAACCGGGGCAGTTCAACCGTTTCATGAGCCAGCGCGCTGTGACCATCACCGCCAATATCAAGTCGGGATCACGGCTTTCATCCCCTGCGGCAGTTAATATGGTCAGCAAGTTCTATGACTCTGTGCGTACCGAGTATCCCGGAGCTACAGTGAACTTCTCAGGCGAATATGAGTCCACACGCAAGTCTTACACTTCGCTGGTTTACGCCTTCCTGACCGCCATCCTGATCATTTACCTGATTCTGGCTACTCAGTTTCAGTCTTACGCTCAACCTGTGATTATCCTGTCAGCTGTGGTCTTTTCACTCACTGGTGTAATTTTGGGAACTTTTTTTTCCCAGACCATTTTTACGGTGAACAGTTTTATCGCCACTGTGGGGGTAACCGGGGTTGTGGTCAACGACTCGCTGGTTTTGCTGGATTTTATGAACAAGCTCTATAAATCGGGCATGGACCGTAAGGTTGCCATGCGCGAGGGTGTACGCATCCGTTTGCGGCCTATCCTCTTAACAACGCTGACTACCACTCTGGGCCTGCTGCCCATGGCGGTTGGATTTCCATCCTACTCCCTTGTCTGGGGGGCCATGGCTTCAACGTTTGTTACCGGCCTTTGTACTGCAACCTTCCTGACCTTATTCATCATTCCCATTGAATGGGATTTGCTGATGGGATTTATGGAATGGCGCGAGAAGCGGAAAATGCAGCGTGCAAAGTAAGATTGATTAATCTGCCCCGGACTGAACTCAGTTCGGGGCTTTTTCTGTTTAATGATAATTTTTAAAAGTTGCTCGGAACTGCCTTGAATGCAAAGTTGAAGTGTTATTATGAATTACCCACATCGTAGCGGATTAAATAGTGTAATTTTGATATTTGAAGCATAAAAATTAATTTTTTTGCTAAAAACCACAAAAAAAATTCTGGACAGAACCACATTATCCGCGCAAGTAAATCTGTTTGTGTCTTGTGATCAGTAATAGTTTGCTGTTTTTATATGTATCTCCAGCAGGGATTGTGTGCAGCTGTTACTTATCGGCGTTTTATTGTGCGGAAGGTTGCCTTCCTGAAGTATGTTTTTCCAGATTGTAAGCTGCATTTTGGATCATGGGAAGGGCGTTTGGAAGAAGTATAAAGGGGTGATTGTTTAATATGGATAATTTACAGAAGAAATACGGTTTCTGGACTGCAACCGCTATGGTTGTGGGCATTGTAATCGGCTCAGGGGTTTTCTTTAAGGCCGATGATGTACTCAAGGCTGCGGGCGGTGACCTGCCTACTGCACTCATTGCATGGCTGATCGGTGGCTCCATCATGGTTGTTACCGCATATGTATTTTCAAAGATTGCGACCCGCATTGAGAAGGTCAACGGTCTGGTTGACTATTTTGAAGAAGCATACGGCGAAAAGGCCGGGTATATGGTCGGCTGGTTCATGACCTTTATTTATTACCCGACTCTGGTTGCGGTTCTTGCTTGGGTTTCCGCTAACTACAGCGTGGGCCTTATGGGCATGAAAGATATGCTCTGGCCTCTTTCTTTTGTCTATCTGACCGGATTTTTCCTGCTCAACTACTATTCTCCGGTTCTGGCTGGTAAGTGGCAGGTTTCCTCTACTGTAATCAAGCTCATTCCGCTTGGCCTTGTTGCTGTTGTCGGCGGTTTTGCCGGTCTTTCCAGCGGACAGACCATGCAGAACTTCATGCAGACTGCCAGTGAAATTTCCGGAAGCGGCGGCGGACTTGCCGTGGCTACCCTTTCCACTGCCTTTGCTTATGAGGGCTGGATCATCGCCACCGTAATTAATGCTGAGCTTAAAGACGCCAAAACTACCCTGCCCCGTGCACTGGTAGTCGGTACCATCGCGGTTATGACTATCTATATGCTCTATTATCTGGGTATTTCCGGCGTACTGACCAACGATCAGGTTCTTGCTGAAGGCGACGCCGCACCTGTACGCGTTATTGAAATGATCTTCGGCAACGTTGGCGGTACCCTGCTGACCGTGTTTGTTATCATTTCCTGCCTCGGTACCCTCAACGGACTGATTATGGGTTCCGCACGCGGCATGTTCTCCATTGCCTCCCGCGACCTCGGTCCCAAGGCATCTCTTTTCAAGCAGGTTAACCCCGTGACCAACAGCACCAGCTGGTCTGCAATCATTGGTTATTTCCTGTCCTGCTTCTGGCTGGTTGTATGGTACGGTAACTTCCACGGCTGGTGGGGCCAGTTCATGGATGTTTCCGAACTTCCCATCGCGTTCCTGTACGTGATCTACATCTCCATCTACATCTGGGTGATGAAGACCTTTACCGATCTCGATCCGATAAGCCGTTACCTCTGCCCGCTGCTGGCAGGATGCGGTTCAGTCTACATCATCTGGGGCGCCATCCAGAAGGATATGTTCATTCACTTCCTGATCCTTTTCCTGCTTATACAGGCAGCAGGGGCCATGTTAATGAACAGCTCCAAAAAATAATGACAAAAGCCCGCACTACGCGGGCTTTTTTATTGATGTCTCCGACGGCTGTGGAGGGTAATATTTTAATAAGCTTCGCTCTTTCAAATAAAGACTTGAATAAAATTTGAAATTAGACGTAAGTTTTTAAAATAACGGAGGCATAGATATGGCTACACTTGACGAAAAGATTGCTGAGCTTAATAAGAGGTATGCTGCCGCTTTGGGTGGACGGGTTGCTGAGCTGGAAGGCTATTTAAAAGGATATGAAAGCAGCGGCTCTTTCAGTGATCTGGAAAAGCTGTACAAGAATGCCCATGCTGTAGCAGGTTCGGCTCGAACATTCGGACTGCCGGAAGTTACGGTCAAGGCCAAGGAATTTGAATTGGCTGCTCGTGATGGTGTTGATACAGAAATTTTACATAAAAAATTATCGGCGTTGAAAGATTGCATTTCTTCCTGATTATTTAAGGGTTTAAAAATAATATTTAACTGCTGTGCATATGGATTCCGAATGGTGAAATCCCTGTTTCGGTGTTTTTTTATGGTTGCATAGTGTTCTCTTGGTGGTTATAGGCTGCAAACTATGAGCAAAGATTTGATTGTTGTTGAGTCCCCGGCAAAGGTGAAGACTATCAGTAAGTTTCTTGGCAAGAACTATCAGGTTGCTGCGTCCGTTGGTCACGTGCGCGACCTGCCCAAGAACAAGCTTGGCGTCGAAGAAAATGGTGATTTCACCCCCCAGTATCAGGTCATTCCCGGAAAAGAGGATGTGGTCAATAAGCTTAAGAAGGCAGCGGCTAAGGCCGATCATGTCTTCCTCGCACCTGACCCCGACCGCGAAGGGGAGGCTATCGGCTGGCACGTGGCTGCCATTATCAAGGAAGTGAACGAGAACGTCAGCCGTATCCAGTTCAACGAAATTACTGCAAGGGCAGTTAAAGAAGCCCTTGAACATCCGCAGCCGCTCAATGAACAGCTTTTTGATTCCCAGCAGGCCCGTCGTATTCTGGACCGTCTGGTGGGTTATAAAATTTCTCCCATCCTTTGGAAAAAGGTGAAAAGGGGCATTTCCGCAGGGCGTGTACAGTCTGTTGCGCTCAAGCTCGTAGTGGAGCGTGAAAAAGCCCGTCGTGCTTTCATCCCTGAAGAATATTGGCTCTTCAAGGCTCATTTGGAAGGCAAGAACCCGCCTCCTTTTATAGCCGACCTCTGGAAAGTGGACGGTAAAAAGGCTGAAATCGGTTCTGCTGATGAAGCCGAATCCCTGCAGGTCAGCATAAAAGGTGCTCCTTTCAAGATTATTGATCTTACCGAAAAGGAACGTAAGCGCAGCCCGTTGCCGCCTTATATCACCTCTACTTTGCAGCAGGATGCCAACCGCAGGCTCGGTTATTCCGCAAAGCGGACCATGACTCTTGCGCAGCGCCTCTACGAAGGTGTCGAGCTCGGCGAAAAGGGAACCACCGCACTGATTACCTATATGCGTACTGACTCCGTGCGTATTGCGGATGAAGCGCGTGATACCGCCAAGAAGGTTATTCTAGAAAAGTTCGGGGATGATTTCTATCCGGCCAAACCGTGGGTCTACAAATCCAAGGGCGGTGCTCAGGATGCTCACGAAGCAATCCGTCCGGTTGATGCAACCATTCTGCCCGAAGACGTAAAACCTTATCTGCCTGCGGATCAGTTTAAGGTCTACAAGCTTATCTGGAGCCGTTTCATTGCTTCTCAGATGGCTGCTGCTCGTTTCTGGGATACTGTAGTTACTATTGAGGCCAAGAACACCATCTGGCGTTCCAAAGGTGAAAGACTGCTTTTCCCCGGCTTCATGCGCGTTACCGGTAAGACCGGAGATGAAAAGCTTATTGAGCTGCCCAAGCTTGAAAAAGGTGAAGTGCTTAAAGTCGATAAGATCGAGAGCGAACAGAAGTTCACCCAGCCTCCGGCCCGTTATTCTGAAGCTTCTCTTGTGCGTGAACTGGAAGAGAAGGGAATCGGTCGTCCGTCTACCTACGCTTCAATTATTTCCACCATTCAGGATCGCGGTTACGTGAATCTGGAGGAAAAGAAATTTGTTCCCACTGAACTCGGTTTCGTAGTCAGTGATCAGCTTTCAGAGCATTTTAAGGAGCTCATGGATGTAGGTTTCACTGCTGCTATGGAAAAGCAGCTTGATGATGTTGCCGACGGCAAGATCGAGTGGACCTCTCTTATGAAAGATTTCGTGGACGGGTTTTATCCCACCCTTGAAATCGCCGCCAAGGAAATGAAACGTGGTGGTGAGGATACCGGGATTACCTGTGATAAATGCGATTCTCCCATGGTTATTAAGTTCGGACGGACCGGAGAATTCCTCGGTTGTTCCAACTATCCGGAATGCAAAAATATCGTCAACTTCACCCGCGATGAGAAAGGCAAGATCGTCGTTCTTGAAGAAGAGCCGCCGGAAGAAACCGGTGTTACTTGTGAAAAGTGCGGCAGTGCAATGGCGATCAAGCGTTCCAATCGCGGTGAATTCCTTGGTTGCACCGGTTATCCTGATTGCCGCAACATCAAGAATTTTGAGCGTGACGATGAGGGTAAGGTCAAGGTTGTGGAAACTCCCACGGCCCAGATTATCGGTAAATGTCCTGATTGTGATGATGGCGATCTGATAATCAAGCATGCCCGCACCGGCAGCCGCTTCATTGCCTGCTCCAATTACCCGGACTGCAAGCACGCCAAACCTTTCTCCACCGGGGTTAAATGTCCACGTGAAGGATGTAAGGGCGAGCTTGTGGAAAAAAGCTCCCGTCGCGGAAAACTTTTTTATTCCTGCGACCAGTATCCTGATTGCGATTATGCGGTCTGGTATCCGCCCATCGACGGTCCATGTCCCAAATGCGGACATCCTGTGCTGGTCAAAAAGACCACCCGTGCGAAGGGTGAACATATCGCCTGCCCCGAAAAAGGTTGCGGCTATGTTCAGGGTGAAGAAGAAGGTTAGATTTGATAAGTATTTGGTTTCACGTGAAACTAGAATTTTTGTAGAAAAAATCTAGTTAAGTGTTAGATCAACAAAGACCTTTCCAGATAGAATTTGGAAAGGTCTTTTAGCGTTTAGTCAGCCCGTTTCAGGAACGCTGTTTTTTGAAATTGGCTTAGTATCCATTTTTCGTGTATTTTGCTCTCGGCGGTTGCTTGGATTCGTTTATTTGTATGTTTCTCCAAACACCGTAGCGACAGCTTATTAAAAGGTTTTGGGATTCTTAAACCCTTTTGCAAAAGGGTTTAAGCCGCCGGAGGCCTAAAAGGCACATTTTAACGAGGTAAAGAAAATGTCTGAATATAAATTTGGCTGGGTTGCTTTGATCGGCCCGCCCAACGCTGGTAAGTCCACTCTTATGAACCACTATCTGGGCCAGAAGGTGGCAATTGTATCACCTAAACCCCAGACCACACGTAACCGTATCAGCGGTATTCTGAGCGATGAAAATTCACAGGTTGTCTTTCTGGACACCCCCGGCATCCACCGCATGCGCGGCAAGATGAACCGTTTTCTGCTCGATTCAGCCTGGGAAGCTCTGGGCAACGCGGATGCCATTGTGGTTCTTTTCGATGCGGCTCTTTACGCTGCTAAACCGCACCTGATGGAACAGGAACTGGCTCCGGTTGTTAAACCCGTGAACCAGTCTCGCAAAAAGCTGTTTGTGGCAGTTAACAAGGTTGATAAGGTCAAGGATAAAGCCCTGTTACTTCCGGTAATGGAAAAGGCGCAGGAACTTTGGCCTGACGCTGAGTTCATTCCTGTTTCTGCTTTGAAGGGCGATGGGGCGGATGTGTTGCTGGAAAAGGTCATTGAAACCCTGCCTGAAGGTCCGCCCATGTTCCCGGAAGATCAGGTTTCCACTGTACCCATGCGTTTCATGGCCGCTGAGACCGTTCGTGAAAAGCTTTTCATGAGCCTACAGCAGGAACTTCCTTACTCCACTGCGGTTGAGATTGAATTCTGGACCGAGGAACCTGATCGTAATCTAGTTAATATCGGAGCCATCATCTACACCACCAAAAAGAATCATAAAGGCATGATCATTGGTAAGGGTGGACAGAATCTGAAGAAAATCGGTACTCAGGCCAGACGCGAACTGGAAGATATGCTTGAGATGAAAGTTATGCTTGAACTCTGGGTTAAGGTGCGTGAAGGCTGGACTGAAGACGTCGGTTTCCTGCGCTCCCTTGGACTCGGTGAGTAGTCGATTCTGTGAAATCTTGTCCTTTTGTTTTCTTTTTATTAAAGAAATTTATATAATCAACCGAATTTTACTGTATGCCGTTGCATAAAATGGCAGTGTGACGATGAGTAACAGGGAAAAAGAACTTATTGAAAATATTTCAGAGGTTAAGGAAGAAGTCGCTCAGGCCTGCCTCAGGGCCGGGCGAAAACCTGAAGATGTGACCGTTATGGCGGTCTCCAAGCTTCACGCCGCCTCTGATATTGAGTTTTTGTACAAAGCTGGACACCGCTGTTTCGGGGAATCCTATGTGCAGGAAGCCCTTTCCAAGCAGGAAGAGCTGTCCGGTCTGGATATAGACTGGCATTTTATTGGCGGTCTGCAATCCAAGAAGGCCAAGCAGGTAGCCGGGAAGTTCAGTGCCATACACAGTGTGGACAGCTCCAAGCTTGCTGGACTGCTGAACAAAAAAGCTGAGGATTTGGATGTTGTTCAGAATATCCTCATTCAGGTGAATACCGCTTGTGAGGATCAGAAGTGCGGAGTGACTGAAGAGACACTCCCTGCTTTGGTTGAAGAGATCCAAGGCTATAAAAACCTTAAGCTGACCGGACTTATGGCCCTGCCGCCATTTTTCGGAGATTCGGAAGGGGCAAGGCCTTATTTTGCAAGGCTGCGTATGCTTTCCGAAGGTATGGAAAAGCTTTTCGGAATCAAGCTGCCGGAACTTTCCATGGGTATGACCGGGGATTTCCGGGTCGCTATTGAGGAAGGTTCCACCATGATCAGGGTAGGGACCAAGATTTTCGGCACCAGACCGGGATACTAAACTTTAAAACACCCACAGGCGGACTGAATGGATCTGGGTACAGTTATAGGAATAGTTCTCTCTTTCGGGCTTGTTCTTTCGGCTATTCTGGTCGGAAGTTCGCTGGCTATTTTTATTTCCGTGCCCTCCGTGCTGATTGTTATCGGCGGGACCATCGGAGCTTCGCTTGTTAACTATCCCATGGGCCATGTGCTTGGAGTAGTAGGGGTAATCAAAAAGACCTTTTTTTCCAGTCTTGAATCCCCGGGTGAGATTATCGATAAGTTTATGGATTTCGCTAACCGCGCCCGCCGCGAAGGTATCCTTTCCCTTGAACCTGCCTTGAAATCCATTGAAGACGATTTTCTGCGCAAAGGGCTGCAGCTTACAGTTGACGGCCTTGAGCCGCAGGTTATTCAGGAAATTCTGGAGACTGAAATCCAGTACCTTGAGAACCGGCATGAAACCGGAGCTGAAATTCTCAAAGTTTTCGCTGACTTTGCTCCGGCCATGGGTATGATCGGTACGGTTATCGGTCTGGTACAGATGCTTCAGACCATGAGTGACCCAAGTACCATTGGTCCTGCAATGGCTGTTGCGCTGCTGACTACACTTTACGGCGCGATTCTGGCCAACCTTGTTTTCACGCCTATGTCGGGTAAGCTCAAGACCCGCAGCAAGGAGGAAATCCTTCTCCGGGAAATGGTTATGGAAGGCATTATCTCAATTTCCAAAGGTGAAAACCCCAAAATTATCGAGGAGAAGCTGAATAGCTTCCTGCCTCCAAAAATACGTAAGATTACGGATTAACCGGCGTAACGGACTGATACGGTTACCGGGGGATAAATGGGTAGGAAGAAGAAGCCGCCTGATCCGGAGGGCCAGCCTTTATGGCTGATTACCTTCAGTGACCTCATGACCCTGATGCTCACCTTTTTTGTACTACTGGTGAGTATGTCAGTTGTTGATGAACGCCGTAAGCTTGTGGTTCTTGGTTCAATTATCGGTACTTTCGGTTTTGGAACCAAGGGTTATGATGTTCTTTCCGACACTCAGTCCCGCAAGACTGTTCAGATCGGTCCTATGGAGTTGCAGGAGGGCCTTGAGCCTATCAAGCCTTTGCTCTGGGAATTTGCGGAAGAAGATTTGCGTTTTGAATCAAATCGGTTTGTGCATATTCTTTCCATCGGGGCCGATGTCCTCTTCACTCCGGACAGTACCAATATTTCACTTGAAGGTACACGCATCCTCGATACTGTTCTTCCTGTTTTGAAAAATGTTAAGCATCCTATCCTCGTTGCCGGGCATACTTCTATCCTGCGCGATGAATTGGGTGAGGATTACCGGGTGGAAGACCGGGATCTGACTCCTGATATTTCTTGGAAGCTTTCGTTGAACAGGTCACTTGCTGTTTATAATTACCTGATCCGCAATGGCATGAATCCGGAGATGATTAAGATGGAGGCTTTCGGTAAATTCAGGCCCCGCCATCCCAACTCAACTCCTGAAGGGCGCAAGATGAACCGCAGGGTAGATCTTGTTCTTGATACTCGTAGCTCGGCTGTTTCCAAGGAAATTAAGGAGTATCAGCCTCCGCGTAAGGAAGAGGATAAATTCAAGTTTGATGATTTTGTCTTCCCCATCGGTGATGCCGAAAAACCGCCTAAAGGCCAGTGAGAGTGATTCATGGGTCGTGATAAAGTAAAAAAGCCACCGGATCCGGGCGGGGGATGGCTGGTAACCTTCTCAGATTTGGTTACCCTGCTTTTGACTTTTTTTGTGCTCTTGCTAAGTATGGCTTCAATGGACCAGAGTTTTATCACTCGGGTTACCATTATGCCTGCGGAACTCGGTTTCCTGGATAAGAGAGGTTCAGGGCGGGTGACAGCCAAGGTGAAGCTGGTCAGTGAATTTCTTGAGCGACCTTGGGAAGTTCTGGAAAAACAGAATCGTATCAAGGATTTGCTTTTTCCGGATGATGTTTTGCCGCCGGACATGGATCGGGCCACTCTTGATGAGAACCTGAAGGTTCTTGCAAGACCTGAAGGTGTGGCGTTGGTGCTGACGGATAAGCTCATGTTTCCCCTTGGGAAGTCTGAACTTGACGAGAGGGCAAAAATACTGCTTTACCAATTGGTTCCGGTACTTGATTATCTTGGTTCTGCTGATGTTAATATTGCCGGATATACTGATGATGTGGGTGGCATGAGGCCGTCTAACTTTCGGTTATCTGGGGAGCGGGCCATGGCCGTGCTTACATATTTTGTGGAGCAGGGTATAATGAATGACAGGTTGACAGTTTCCGCTTGCGGGCCGACTTTTCCGTTGTACAGCAACACGACGCCGGAAGGACGAGCCCAGAACAGGCGGGTTGAAATATTGATAAAGACGACTCCCCCAATGGGGGGCTATTAGCTCAGTAAAAATACATAAGAGGGTGCATCATGGCAGATGAAGGTCAGGAACCGAAAAAGAAAGGCGGAATGCTGAAGTGGATAATTCTTATCCTGCTTCTTGCTATACTTGGTGGCGGTGGTTTTTTCGCCTACAAGAAATTTTTTGCCGCCCAGCCTGAAGATGCTGTGGAAGAACCTAAGGATAATCAGGCTGCCGAGGGCGAAGATCCGGGAACACTTCCCGGTGACGGTTTTACCGTAACCCTGCCTACTTTTGTTGTTAACCTTGCTGACCCTCTCGGGCGTAGATATCTTAAGCTCGGGATTGATGTTGAGGTTGTAAGCGAAGAGGCCGTGGCGGAGCTTTCCAAAAAAGAACCTATGGTCAAGGATACGCTTATCCTGCTGCTTTCCAGCAAGACCTATCAGGACCTTTCGACAATGGAGAGCAAGATTCTGCTGAAAAAGGAAATTGTGGACCGGCTGAACCAGATTCTGGGCGGCTCTAAGGTTTTACAGGTATATTTTACGGATATGGTTATCCAGTAGCACGGTTTTTGCTTAACCCCTTGATGATGTGTCGATTTTATGTCGTCAGGACTGTTTTTACGGGATAGCCAATGAATAATCCGGAGGTAGGCTGCAATGATGTCAGATGATCTTGATCAGGATAAACTAGCGCAGGAGTGGGCGGACGCACTCACTGACGATTCCGCAGGTGGTGACCCTCTGGGCGGTGATCCCGGTGACGGTAATGATGAGGCTTTAGCCGATGAGTGGGCTGCCGCGCTGGCTGAACAGGATGATACCGGAGTCACTGATGATGAGGCCCTTGCCAATGAATGGGCTGCTGCTCTTGGCGAGCAGGGTGATGAAGGTGGCGGCGATTTGGATCTCGGCGGCGGTGGCGGCGGAGATGATGCCCTTGCTGATGAATGGGCTGCTGCTCTTGCTGAAGACACCGGCGATGACATCCGCAAGGAAAAGGAACAGGAATTTCTGCGTACCCAGACCCGGGATGCTGATTTCAAAGACCTGACCAATGAAGCTAAGAATCCGCGTCATGACGGTTCAAGGCGTGACCTTGATTTTATCCTCGATATTCCGCTGGATGTTTCCGCTGAACTTGGCCGGGCCAAGATGCTCATCAACGAGCTTCTGCAATTGGGAACCGGTTCTGTAGTTGAATTGACCAAGCTGGCCGGGGAACCTCTTGAAATTTATGTTAACGGTAAATTGGTAGCCCGTGGCGAAGCTGTTGTTATTAACGAGAAATTCGGTATCAGGCTGACTGATATCATCAGCCCCATTGAACGGGTGAAGCACCTTGCCTAACGCAACGGCCACCGCATTTATTGCACCTGAGTCCGGGCTTGGGTCTGTGCTCAAGATGTCGGCAGCGCTTTTTTTTATTCTGGCAATGCTGCTGCTGGCGTATTATTTCTTGCGCCGCTTGAATATCGGGGGATCTTTTCCCGGTGCCAGAAAAGGTGTGCTGGAAATTGTGGACCGGCTTCCGCTGAGTCCGCGCCAGAATATTACTGTGGTCAGGTATCGCGACCGGGAAATCGTGGTCGGTGTTACTCAGGATAATATTACTCTGCTCCAAGCAAGGGATGAAGGGCATGCAAAGATTGATTCCGACTTTGCCGGATATCTTGAAAAAGAACGTTCCGGCTCTTCTGACTCTTAGCGCAATTTTTCTGCTGCTGATTCCGGCAGCAGCTTTTGCACAGGAGACAGTACCTACACTTACGCTCAATCTTGCTGCCGGACAGGAAGAACCGGAGCAGGTAGCCAAGCTGTTGGAAATCCTGTTCCTGCTCACTGTTCTGGGCATGGCTCCGTCTATTCTGCTGACCATGACTTCCTTTACTCGGATCATCATTGTCTTTCATTTTTTGCGCCAGGCCATGGGAACGCAGCAGATGCCTCCCAACCAGATTCTGGCCTCACTTGCCATCTTCATGACCGTGGTCATCATGATGCCTACCGGAAAGGCTATCAATGATTCAGCTCTTCAGCCTTACCTCAACGAGGAAATCGGTTTTAACGAGGCTATTGACCGCGCTCAGGTTCCTATCCGCACATTTCTGTTTAAGCATACCAGAGAGAAAGACCTCTCCATTTTTTATTCCATTACCGGGGAAAAACGGCCGGAAACCAAAGAGGACGTCAATACTATGCTCCTCATTGCGGCCTACACCATCAGTGAGTTGAAGACCGGGTTTACCATCGGCTTTCTGATTTATGTGCCGTTCCTGATCCTCGATATGGTTATCGCCAGTATCCTGCTGGCTATGGGTATGATGATGCTGCCCCCGGCAATGGTTTCGTTGCCGTTTAAAATTTTACTGTTTATCATGGTTGACGGCTGGTCGCTTTTGACAGGATCCATCGTTAACACGTTCCAGTGACCCGGGCAGTAGTGCGTCTTTTTTACGCGGAGGCATAAAAAAATGACCCCTGAATTTGTTATCGGATTTGCTAAGCAATCAATTGAACTGGCACTGACGCTGGCTCTGCCCATGCTTATGGTCGGGCTTGTTGTGGGTATTTTTGTATCCGTAATTCAGGCGGCTACCCAGATTCAGGAAATGACCCTGACCTTTGTTCCGAAGATTGTTTCCATGTTTTTGGCACTGCTTTTCGCCTTTCCGTGGATTATGGATAAAATGATTGATTTTACACGCAATATTTTTCTAAATCTGCCCAATTATATCAAATAGAGATTTTCAATATTATTTCTAAAGAATCGCGCCCTGAAGAAATGCTTTTCTTCAGGGCGCTTACTTTATGTCTTTCCGGGCAGAAAATAATGACTGATTTAGCCTAAACGTCTGGCAAATTCACTGATCAGCATGGCTCCTGCCTGTGCGACGTTCAGTGAATCGAAGTCCCGGCGGAAGGGGATGTGGATAAGTTTCTGGCAACGTTTTTCCACATTGAAGCGGATTCCTTTTTCCTCATTGCCGAGGACAAGGATAGCCGGGGTGTGGATTTCAGCTGTGTAGGCGGATGAAGAGTCATCGGCCAATCCTGCTCCGTAAACATTGATCCCCATTTCGATGGCTTTGTCGAGAGCTTGGGAAATGTTGTTTACCCGTGCCACCGGAAGTTTGTTCAATGCCCCCGCACTCGCTTTAATTGCTGCCGGTCCGAGGAATGCACCGCCGTGCTTGGCAGTTGCAATTCCGGCTCCGCCCAGTGCGTAGAGTGATCGGGCCAATACTCCCACGTTGCCGGGGTCTTGAACTTGATCAAGGACTACAAGCAGGGGCAGCGGGGCATCAGCAAGATTCTCCAGTATATCGTCGTAGTCGGCAAAGGGCAGCGCTGCTACACGGGCAATTATTCCCTGATGGTTACCGGAAAATATACGTCCCAGTTCTGCTTTGTCGGCAATTTTGTATTTGATGCCGTGTTTTTTACAACGCTGGATAGTGCGCTCGAAATTTTTGTCCTGACGCCCTTTTTGCAGGTAAAGCAGGTCAATCCTCTCTGGAGAGTCTAAAAGCAGCTCCTGGACCGGTTTACGGCCCGCTATGATGGTATTGTCGTCTTCTCTGGTCGTTTTTTTCATGCAAGATCTACCTTTTTATTTGAAATCTAAAAATCTGCTCGGGGTGCGGATTTTTTGAATCTGATTCTTTTTAAATATGATCTGAAATCTTCTTACTTTCAGATTTCATAATTGGCTAATTAAAATACTTTGTTACGGTGAATACGATTTTCATTATTTTAACACCGGACCCGTTCAGTGTACTGCCAAAATTGGCTGAAACCCTTGCGCCCGAACGGTTTGGGCAATCTATACCTTTCGTTTTACTATTGCAAACCCTCGCAGTTTAGTATAGCTCTACATATGTTTGAACAACTCAATTTTTTGCACTGAAAAGCTTGTATTTTTAAACTCTTGAGCTTTTTTTTAAGTGCCTAACCGGTTAAAATTTATAGTATTTCTAGATAAATTATGGATAAAATCAATACGTTTGACGTCCACAGTGACAAGGAGTCGAAAATGCTGAAATCGTTTCGGTTAATCGCACTTCTGGCTTTATTTGCTTTTTTTGCCGGGTGTTCTGCCAAGAACGCTCAGGTTGATGAGGCTGCAATTGATGCCCAGACAGCGGCTGCGCTGAAAAGTGAAGCCTCAGTTGAAACTGAAGTTGCCGATTCCGGGATTGAGCCTCTTGATCCTGAACTTGAAGCTGCACCGCAGGAAGCTGAAACGCTGACCCCTGAGGAAGAAAAAGTTCTTCAGTCCAACAACGGTATCTACTTCAACCTTGATGAGCACGACACCAAGGAAGTGCAGCAGTACTTCGGTTTCTTTACACATAAAGCGCGCAAGACTTTTGATCGCTGGCTGCAACGTTCCGAGCCTTTCCTGCCCTATGTGCGTCAGGTGCTTTCCGAGAATGACATGCCTCAGGATCTGGCCATGCTGCCCTTTGCTGAGAGCGGATACAATGCATGGGCTTACTCCCGTGCCGGTGCTGCAGGTATGTGGCAGTTCATGCCTTTTACAGGTCGCAAATTCGGATTGCGCGTGGACTGGTGGGTTGATGAACGCCGTGATCCATACAAATCCACTCAGGCAGCTGTAAAGTATCTAAATGTTCTGCATGATATGTTCGGTGACTGGTATCTGGCTCTTGCAGCTTACAATGCAGGTGAAGGTAAGATCGGCCGGGCCTTGAAAAAGACCGGTTCCAAAGATTTCTTCGACCTGACCAAGAACAACCACAAGCTCAGCAGAAGAGCGAGACTGCGCACTGAAACCAAGAACTACGTTCCTAAATTTATCGCTATCTCCAAGATTTTCAAAAACCTTGATGAACTCGGTTTTACCAATATCAATTGGGAAAACGGTATTCAGTTTGAGACTGTAAAGGTTCCCGGTGGAACCGACCTGCTGGCCCTTGCCAAAGCCTGCGGCATGAAATGGAGCGAGTTCCATAAACTCAACCCCCATTTCCGCAGACAGGTCAGCCCGCCCAATGCAGTTATCAATGCTTATCTGCCTGAAAGGGTCATGGCTGATGCTGCCGATTATCTTGAATCCCCAAATTCACGTCCTTTTGCAGGCTATAAACGCTACAAAATTCGTAAAGGTGATTCCTGGTATCGCATTGCCCGCCGTTACGGTGTTCCCGTGGCTGTGCTTAAGTCAGTGAATAACCACAAGTCCAACCTGATCAAGCCCGGCAGTTACATTATGATTCCGGGTAAAGGTTCATCTGCAGCAGTTTACGCAACCAATACCAGCAAAACCCGTCGTACAGCTCAGAGCAGGGCCAACTATCGCGTTCGTCAGGGTGACACTCTGTGGGATATCGCCAGTCGCTACAGTGTGAGTGTAACTACTCTCAAGCGTGCCAACGGTCTCTATTCTTCCAAGCTCAAGATCGGACAGAAGCTTTACATTCCCGATAACAACGCCAGCAGCTCAGCACGTTCTGTTGCCAAGGCTGAGAATGTGAAACAGCAGTTGGTTAAATATCAGGTACGTCGCGGTGATAACCTCTGGAAAATCGCCCGCCGTTTCGGAGTGAAAGTCTCTTCACTCATGGAATGGAACAGCCTGAATTCAAAATCAATTCTTCGTCCCGGTGACAAAATCAAGGTTTATGTCCAATAAATCTACTTGTCTTAAAGACAAAATAAAGGCGGTTTCCCAAGGGTTGCCGCCTTTTTCTTTTGTCCCTTTCTTGTTAAGTAGCCTTTCCACGCATTAATCATATTCAGATCTCATTTGAGAAAAATAATATAAAATAAGGTATTGCCCCGATGGCTATTCTGAGTACCAACCCCATGACCGGAAAGGTCGAAAAAAGTTTTGATGAATATAGCTCCGCTGAAACTTCTTCCATTTTAAATTCCGTTGCGGATGCTTATTCAACTTGGAAATTGAGTTCCCTTGATCTGCGTGCGGATTGCCTGCGTAATTTGGCTGCGCTTCTTCGTGAACGCGCAGACCATTTTGCAGCACTTATGGCTGCTGAAATGGGTAAGCCGCTCAAGTCGGGCAGGGCAGAAGTGCTTAAGTCCGCAACTGTCTGCGATTTTTATGCTGATAACGGTGCTTCTATGCTCGCAAGCGAGCCGAAGACTGTGGACGGTATGAAGTGTTATGTAGACTATGCCCCAATGGGAACAGTGCTGGCTGTTATGCCGTGGAACTATCCCGTCTGGCAGGTTCTGCGTATTGCCGTACCTACACTTATGGCCGGGAATACCATGGTTTTGAAGCATGCTTCAAATGTTCCCCAGTGCGCATTGGCACTTGATGAACTTTTCCGTGAATCCATTTTCCCTGAAAACGTGTTTCGGACCCTGCTTATCGGGGCCGGACAGGTTGAAAACGTTCTTAAACATAATTCAATAGTCGGTGTTTGTCTGACGGGCAGCGAGGGTGCAGGGCGCAAAGTTGCTGCTGCAGCCGGGGCACAGCTTAAGAAGAGTGTTATGGAACTGGGCGGAAGTGATGCCTTTGTAGTTCTTGCTGATGCTGATCTTGGTAAAGCTTCAGCCATCGGTGCCGAGTCCCGTTGTTCCAATGCCGGACAGGCCTGCATTGCCGCCAAGCGTTTCATTGTCCACAATGATGTGTACGATGATTTCGTCGGTAAGCTGAAAGACCATATGGAATCAGTGCCTATGGGCGATCCTCTGGATGAGAGTACTGTCATGGGGCCCATGGCTTCACACCAGTTCCGCAATGATCTGCAAGTGCAGGTCGATGCATGCCTCAAAGCTGGAGGCAAGCTTGTAACCGGAGGCAAAATTCCTGAAGGCGAAGGTGCTTTTTATCCTTCGACAATCATCACTGATGTTCCTTTTGACAGTACTGCTGGACGTGATGAAATCTTCGGACCTGTAGCTCTTGTTTTCCGTGCTGAGAGCGAAGAGCAGGCCATGGAAATGGCCAATGACAGTGCATTCGGACTCGGCGGTTCCGTATGGACCCGCGATGAGGAAAAAGGGCTTAAGCTCGCACGTCAGATCGAGGCTGGTTTGGTCTATCTTAATGGTCGGGTAAGCAGTCGTCCTCCGCTTCCTTTCGGAGGGGTTAAGAATTCAGGTTACGGTCGCGAGCTTTCTACTTACGGGATTCGTGAGTTTGTGAATGTTAAGTCTGTTTGTATTGGGTAGCTATACGACATCTTTCCGAGGGCCAGTGCCTTTCTCTATATCCGTAGGACTTAAGCAGGAAGTTCTTGCCTAACGGCTATAGATAAGAAACCCCTGAAAAGGTTTCTTTGGACTCTTTCAAACTTTTTTATCAAGGATTCGCCTCTTCGTATGGAGAGGCGAAGTTTTTTATAAATTTTCAAGCAGTAGACTACGCGCTTTCTTCTCATCCAGCTTAATTCCGGTCCATAATCTGAACTGTTCCAGACCCTGATGAACGAACATCTCAATTCCGTGGATTACTGTGCATCCTTTGGCTTTAGCTTCCCTGATAAATATAGTTTCCATGGGATTGTAGACAAGGTCGAAGACGATGGTGTTCGTGTCCTGATTATCCATGATCATAGGGTTGATCTCTTCAAATTTTCCGGACATGCCAAGTGAGGTTGAATTCACGATAAGATCGAAGTGTTGATCTCCGCGAGCGTCCCAATCAAGATCTGATATTTTGAATTCAGCAGCGAGATCCTCCGCTTTGGACTTAGTTCGGTTTGTGATGAAAATTTCCTTGATGCCCAATGACTGAAGTCCCGTGATCGCAGCACGAGCGGCACCGCCAGCTCCGATCAATAGAGCTTTTCTTACCTGATCAGAATAAGGACGCAGCGGTTCAGATACTCCTGCGGCATCAGTATTGTCTCCCACTATTTTATCACCGTCCCAATACAGGGTATTCACTGCTCCGACAGACTTTGCACGTTTGGTTAGCTGATCAATGTAGTCCATTACGGAAAGCTTGTGCGGAATGGTTACGCTGGCACCTGAAATAGGCAGATTTCTGAAAGTCTGCATGAAACTTTCAACTTTCTCAGGTTCAGTGGGCCAAGCCATGTAAACTGCCGAAATTTTGTGCTCTGCAAAGCCCCAATTATGCAAAAGAGGACTCATTGTATGACCGAGAGGGTGTCCAATTATTCCAAAAAGCTTTTCAGGTTTGAATACTTCCATATTTAGCTCCTGAAGACGTTTGTGGTCTTTCGTAATGTCAGGATCGTTTTTTTTAAATAACATGCTAATATTAAATGATAAAATTAAGGAAAATTTTTAAAGGCAGGAGTTTGTATTTGGGCAATATAAATACAAGGTGTATTTATCATCACCAAGCACGTTTTGTTAACCTACACGGCGAAGCCTTATTAAAAAGTTTTTAAGCCGCCGGAGGCAAAATCTGTTTTATCAAATAGCGCGAAGCGCATCAAAAAGAAATGCCCCCAACGAGAATTCGCAGGGGGCATTTAAAGTTCGTACTTAGATAGCTTCAGCGCCTGCTTTGAGGGCTTCAGCGTTTTTGGGGATGAGATGGTGGTAGTGAGCTGAGATCACGTTTTCGAGGGAGTCAATGACTGCCTGTATATCCATGATTCCGGTTGCCTTGATGAAGGCACCGAGTGCTACCATGTTTGCCAAGCGGGTATTGCCGAGTTTGTCAGCGATATCGTTGCAGGGCACCATGTAGGATTTAATGCGCTCGTTATCTACCAGCTCTGCGTCAATCAGAGAGGAGTTGACGATCTGGATACCGTCATCCATGAGCATGGGCTGGAATTTATCCAGAGAAGGACGGTTCATGATGATCAGGCTGTGCGGAGTACGGATGATGGGGGAACCGATTTCGTCGTCAGAAAGTACGACTGTGCAGTTCGCGGTACCGCCGCGCATTTCAGGGCCGTATACCGGAATGTAGGTTACATTCAGTCCGGCATTCATACCTGAGTATGCCAGCAGGTTACCGATGAGCATAACGCCCTGTCCGCCGAATCCGGCAATGATGCTGTCGAGGTATTTGCTCATCTTAGTCCTCCGCAGTTACGTCTTTAAATACACCCAGCGGGAAGTAGGGGATCATTTCATTTTCGATCCTTTCATTCGCCTGAATGGGAGTCATTCTCCAGTTGGTGGGGCAGGTGGAAAGCAGCTCGATAAAACCGAAGCCGAGTCCCTGCTGCTGCACTTCAAAAGCCTTTTTCATGGCTTTTTTGGCCTTGCGAATGTTCTTCACATTGTTCAGGGCCACTCGCGCGGCGTATGCAGTTCCACCGAGGGAGGCGATAATTTCCGCCATCTTGATGGGCATACCTTCTTTGGCCGGGTTACGTCCGGCAGGGGAGGTAGTGGTCTTCTGGCCTTCCATGGTGGTGGGGGCCATCTGTCCGCCGGTCATGCCGTAAACAGTGTTGTTCACGAAGATGATGGAGACTTTTTCACCACGGTTAGCGCAGTGCATAATTTCAGCCATACCGATGGATGCGAGGTCGCCGTCACCCTGATAGGAGAGGACGAACTTGTCACCGCGGGCGCGTTTTACGCCTGTAGCAACTGCCGGTGCGCGGCCGTGCGGAGCTTCCACGCTGTCCACGTTAAGGTAGTTGTAGAGGAATACGGAACAGCCGATGGAGGTGACCAGAAGGGTGTTCTCGGTCAGGCCCATTTCGCTGAGCAGTTCACCCGCAAGCCTGTGGGCAATACCGTGCTGGCAGCCGGGACAGTAGTGGGTGGGAACGTCAACAATAGCGTCAGCCTTGTCAAAGGCGAGAATTTCTTGTTCGCTCATATCTATTTCCCTCCAAGGCTTTTGAGGATGGGCTCCTCGAAGTCGTCGGGGGTAGGCAGGTTTCCGGGCATGAAGCCGAAGAAATCACTGTCGGTAACGGTGCGGATGGAAAGGCGTACGTCTTCAACCATCTGACCGAGGTTATGTTCAATAGTCAGGAATTTCTTACCCTGCTTGGCAAGCTTGTTCAGCTCTTCGGAAGGGAAGGGGTAGAGGGTGATGGGACGGAACAGGCCGACTTTATGACCCTGTGCGCGCAGCTTGCGTACTGTGCTCTTTACGATACGTCCGATGGAACCGTAGGCAACTACGATGAGTTCGGCATCTTCAGTTTCGAAGAGTTCCTGCTTGGTGTATTTTGCCATGTCGTCATACTTGGCCTGCAGTGCCATGTTGTGACCTGCAAGGGAACCCTCGGTGAGGAACAGGGACTTGATGATACGGTGATCACGGCCCTTGGCGCCTTCAATGCGCCATTCGGTTCCTTCTTCAGCGTTCCTTTCTTCGGGAGTCCAAGTTACGACGGGCTCTTTCATCTGACCTACGATGGCGTCACCGAGGATCATGACCGGGTTGCGGTATTTGAAAGCGAGGTCGAAAGCTTCGATAACCAGATCGTAGCACTCTTGGCAGGTACCGGGAGCGAGAACGAGAGTACGGTAGTCACCGTGTCCTCCGCCTTTGGTTGCCTGAAAATAGTCACCCTGACTGGGACCGATATCACCGAGTCCCGGTCCGCCACGGTTCATGTTGACGATGACCGCTGGAAGCTGGCTACCTGCGAGGTAGGAGATGGCTTCCTGTTTGAGGGATACACCCGGACTGGATGAAGATGTCATGCAACGTTGACCGGCAGCAGATGCACCGATGAGCATGTTTGCAGCGGCAACTTCACTTTCTGCCTGAACGAATTCTCCGCCGACTTTCGGCAGTTCAGCGGACATGTATTCCGGAATATCGTTCTGGGGGGTGATAGGGTAACCGAAATAGCATTTGAGTCCGGCTGCAATCGCGCCGCGGGAGATAGCCTCGTTGCCTTTGATGAAAAGCTTTTCGCCATTCTTAGCCATACTATTCTCCTTTGGCCTTTTGGGTTCTGTATACCCGGATAGCGATATCCGGACAGATCAGCGCACAGGAAGTACATCCGGTACACTTTTCCATATCCTCAGCCGCGACTTCAGCAACTTTGTAACCGTGCTGGTTGAATCGGTCGGATTGCCTTATGATTTCCTTCGGACAGACGGTGGTACAGAGCAGACAGCCCTTGCACCGTTCATCCAAAAATTCTACTCGTGACATCCTAAACTCCTGTTACCGTGGACAGAAAAGCCCGTTATATCAACGGGCTGGGACCAATAGAGTCTTATTTGCTTGTAGGCAGCACATCGTGAAAATGTGACTGTTGAGAAACAAGGTATAATTATTTGCGTTCAGGTGCAAATTTTTCCGTAAAAACTACGGCAAACCGTTATTCGTACCTTATTTTATATACATTGAATCGCCGTAGGAGAAGAATCTGAACCCGTTTTTTACAGCATCTGCATAGGCTTTCAGAATATTTTCCCTACCTGCAAGAGCGGAAATCATAATGACTAGGGATGATTCTGGCAAATGGAAATTGGTAATCATGCGGTCTACAACCTTGAATTCAAAGCCGGGGTAGATGAAAATATTGGTCTCTCCCTTGAATTCACAAATTTCCCCGGTCTGCTGGAAAGCACCTTCGAGCGTGCGGGCAGAGGTGGTGCCTACAGCGATTACCGGACGTCCTTCTTCTTTGGCTTTGATCACAGCTGCAGCGGTTTCTTCCGGTATTTCAATGTACTCATGGTGCATTTCATGATCACGGATATCTTCTGCCCGTACCGGACTGAAGGTTCCGTATCCTACATATAAGGTAACCTCGGCTCGCTCGATATTTTTGGCCTTGAGCTTTTCATTGATCTCTTCCGAGAAATGCAGTCCTGCAGTGGGCGCGGCTACTGATCCGGCTTTTTCATCGCATGCGTACAGGGTCTGGTAGCGGTCATTGTCGGTTTCATCTGCTGCACGGCGGATGTACGGGGGCAGGGGAATCTTGCCGCATTCTTCGAAAATCTTTTTCAGATTTCCGGTCCATTCAAGTTCAACTTCGGAAAGGCCGAATTTGCCCTTGCCTAGAACTTTGAGTTTCAAGCCGCCTTCAAATAAAATTTTATCGCCGGGTTTGGGGCCCTTTGATGCCCTGAGTAAGCCTCGGGCTTGTGCTTTAAATCCACCCGGTATTTCTTCGGCTTCGATGAGCGGCAGGGGGGTCAGCAGCAGAAATTCTACCCGTCCTCCGGTAGGTTTATTACCGAAGATACGCGCTGGGACAACTTTTGAGTTGTTGGCCACCAGCAGGGCGCCTTCGGGAAGCAGGTCTACAATGTCGGTAAAGTTTTTGATTTCGGTTTTACCGCTCTTTTGATCAAGGACCATGAGTTTGGAGCCGTGGCGCATTACTGCGGGACATTGTGCTATCTGTGCTTCCGGTAATTCAAAGTCGTAGCTTTTAAGGAAAAAGTCTTTTGTATTTATGTTCATTTTTTCAGTTTTCATTATTGATGATAATCTGGTAAGAATCTTTACAACAAACACCTTCAAGGTTTATGAATGCTGTGTTTGTTCTTTGATTGCCCAGTCAAACAACATTGTTTGATTGTCACGTTGATCACCAAATCCGGATTAATTTATGAAATGGTTGTCAGTAGCTGAAATATCCAAGATTACGATGATCCCCGCTCCTACAGCAAGACGCTATGCTTCGCTGTTCAAGGATTTTCTTTCCAGTAAAAAAATGGGCCGGGTGACCAAGTACCCGGAATCCGCTGTGGAAATCTTCAAGCGCATCGTCACATTATATAATGATGGGATGGTCACCACTGAAATTGAAGAGCAGCTCCGCTCTGAATTTCCACGTACTATTGAGATCAGCCCTTCTGAGCGTGGCTTGCCTGCGCAACCGGCCATGAATATTCAGGCTGAACTGAGCGGTGCCTTTGCCGAGATGATGGACAAGATGAGCAGGTCACTTGAAGTGATTGCCGACCAGAAGTCAATCATAGAAGAGCAGCGTGAAGATATTTATAAGCTCAAAAAAGCTTTTGTTCTTCTTGCCCGCAGCCAGAAAAAAATCAAGGCCTTGCCGCAGCTCGATATTAAATCCATTACCGAAGAATATGATGAACGGACTAATGCTTTGGAGCAGAAGGACGTAGAGCTTGAGTCTGCCACAAATGAATTAGCTCAGGAAAACACAGCCTTGAAGCATAAGCTTGAAGTTATGGAAGCCGAGCTAATCCGTTTGCGCAAGGATCGCCGGGAAATGGAAAATTATTTTATGGATAAGATCAAGCGCTTGAACGGTTGATTTTCCTGACTGCGGAATTGATTTTTTGTTCTCATGGCTGTAGAAAAAGTCTAGAAGATGCAGTGGTGATTTTTAATCAATGCTGCATTGTTTCGGTTTATAAATTATTGTCCAGCACAGCTGGTCTGAATTTCAATATGCGTCGGCATCAAAATCGGAGGATTAAATATGCGTACTTTAATTAAAATGCTTCTCGTGTCCATGATCTTTGTGGGACTGACCGGTTGTCTGGCCGGTACCAACAAAACTTCTGATGAACCCGTAGTTGCCACCGCCGGTGCAACTGAAAGTTTCGAAGAATTCGTACCTTACACTGAATTTGATGATATCGCAGTGCCCAACGAACTGAGCAGGGTACCTGATCAGTCCTATGTTGCAGAAGATCAGGCTTTTAAGTATGGAAAAATCGTTCTTAAGGGACGTGTTGAAAATCAGTCTCTTATTGATTTCTTTGTAAACCAGATGGCAAAGGACAATTGGACCAAAGAAAGATCCATTACCTCCACTGTTTCCACTCTTTCTTTCACCAAGCCTTACAAGAGCTGCACAGTGAGAATTTTTGACGGATCTTACAATACAGAAGTCGAAATCTACGCCGTTGAAATGAAGTCTGACTCCATGCCTTCTTCCGGCGGTATGCAGGAACAGAATATACAATAATGAATGAACATCTCAATTTTGACTGCTTTTTAGGAAAACGCATCCACCTCGGCGTCAGCGGTTCCATCGCAGCTTATAAGTCTCTGGACTTACTGCGAATGTTTCGTAAGGCCGGGATCGAAGTAAGTGTAACGCTCACTTCCGGTGCGCAGGAATTTATCAGGGGCCTCAGTTATGAGGCCCTTGGTGCTTTTAAGGTCTGGGAAAAGATGTTCCCGACCATGGATGACACCTTCGGCCACCTCGAACCCGGACAGGCCGCCGATGCCATGCTTGTTGCTCCGGCAACAGCTTCGGTTTTGGCTCGTATGGCCCACGGTTTAGCCGATGACATGCTTTCCTGTCAGGCTCTGGCTTTTAGCGGACCTAAGCTGGTGGCCCCTGCTATGAATCCGGCTATGTGGGACGCTCCGGCGACTCAGGATAATTGCCGTGTTCTCGCCGAAAGAGGGGTTGAATTCATCGGACCTGATTGCGGGGATGTTGCTTGCGGTGATTACGGAAGTGGTCGTCTTGCACCCCTCGAATCAATTTATGTTCATGGCTTACGCGCTGTTGCTCCTGATGATATGAGCGGTAAGCACGTGCTGATAACTCTTGGCCCTACCCGTGAAAAATGGGATGCTGTCCGTTTCTGGTCCAATCCTTCTTCCGGTCTGATGGGTGCCTGCATTGCTATGGCTGCATGGCTTCGCGGTGCCAAGGTTACTGTGGTTTCCGGTCCGGTGAACTGGTGGTTTCCTGAAGATATTAACGTGATCAAGGTTAATTCTGCTCAGCAGATGTTTGATGCTGCCACCGAAATCTGGCCCAGTTGCACCACAGGGTGCTTCACCGCTGCAGTTGCCGATTTCAAACCTATTCCTCACGGTGAGGGTAAGTTCAAGAAAGAGGGCAGCAGTGCATTGAAGGTTGATTTCGACACTAATCCGGACATCTTGAAGACTATCGGCAGCATGAAAAAGGATGATCAGCAATTGATAGGTTTTGCAGCCGAGACTTCCAATATTGAGGAAGCAGCAAAGGGCAAGCTTGAGCGCAAGAATCTGGACCTGATTGTTGCCAACCCCATCAACAAGCCCGGAGCCGGATTTGAGTCATCCACCAATTCAGTCTATGTTCTTGATAGGGCAGGGCGTTCCGAAGAATGGCCCGATCTCCCCAAAACCGAAGTAGCGTGGCGTATATGGGATCACCTTCTGCTGAATTAAATGTACTTGAAAGTGTCAGGCCGTGGTATCAAAACGGCCTGCAATATGTTTTCAAGGATGCACTGCCCGGTATCGAGGAACTCGAACAACCGAAGCGGCAGCGTCCGGTTGCGCCTCCACAACAGCGCCAGCAGGTTCAGAGCAGACCGCAGCAGTTCGGACAGCAGCTACCCGCTCAGCAACATAGAGCAGGGCAACATATCCCGGCACAGCAATCAGCTCCTCCTCAGCAACAGCAGCGCCCTTCCTTTGACCGGACACCTCCGGCTAAGCCTTCGCGTATGCCTGAACAGCGTAAAGCTCCGGCTCAGACTCCGGTTAGTTTCCCTGACCCGCAGTCTTGGCCGGCTCCCTGGTCAAATCTTGCTTCACGCATTTCTCCGCGTCTGCAGATTTTCTGGACCTACTCCCAGATGGGGCAGGATTTGTCCGGTCAGGCTGATGCAGCACGACGTAAGTTGTTTCAGTCATTGATCGGTTATATGGGGTTGCCTAAGGGCGCTATTTCTTTTTGGCCATGTACCGCATGGAACGGCAGTGAATTTGAAAACAAGGCGGACATTTTCTGGAAAGGTGTTGAGTCGTACGGTGTGAAGTTCGTGGCCTGTTTTGGCGATCAAACCCGGTCCATCATTGCCCCTGACGCCCCTTCATCTTCAGCGTCAGTTCATATCAATGGAGTACAGATGCTCATGCTTCAGGATCCTGACTTTCTCAAGATTATGCCTCCTGACGAGCAGCAATTGCTCTGCATATCTCTTTTGCGCTTGCCGCTGTTTTAGAATTCACTTCATTTTTAAAATTATGGACCCCGTCTTAATAAGGCGGGGTTTTCTTTTTCCATTGTTTATTTATTGCCCATGATTTGGCATTATGAATTATAAAAGCCTACTTCACGGGAGTCGTTATGAATGGTTTAAAGAAGCGTTCAGTTCTTATTTATTGCTCGATCATCATTACGATACTTTTTGTCTTTGCACGTGTGGATTCCTTGCATGCTAAAGAAATGAGTGTGCTTTTCCTTGAAATACAAGGTGCCATAAGTCCTGCTCAGGTTGATTTGCTTGAGGATGGACTTGAGCAAGCTGGTGATGACGATCATGATCTTATGTTGCTGAGGCTCGATACTCCGGGCGGTCTTGCTACATCCATGCGTGAGCTGGTTAAGATTATCATGAACAGCAAGATTCCGATTTGCGTTTGGGTAGGTCCTGAAGGTGCCCATGCTGCTTCGGCAGGAACTTTCATTACAGCAGCAGCTCAGGTTTCGGCTATGGCTCCCGGTACCTCCATTGGTGCTGCCAGTCCAGTTTCTTCTTCCGGAGATGAGCTTCCTGAAACAATGAGCAAGAAAATTACCGGGGACATGGTCAGTCTGATTAAAGGCATAGCGCGTAAGCGGGGACGTAACATTGAATGGTATGCGAAGTCTGTTCAAGATGGGGTCAGCGTGGATGCACAGGATGCAGTGACCCTGAATGTTGTCGATTTCATGGCTCTTTCAGTAGAAGATTTTCTTGAGCAGCTTGGTGCTAGGGGAGTGCTTATCGATGGACAGAAAGTTAAATTTTTCAAATCCGATGTAGCAGTTATAAAATATGATCCGGGATTTCGTTATGAAGTGCTTTCATGGCTTCTTGATCCACAGATTGCATATTTTCTTCTGCTTGGCGGGATACTAGGTTTGTTTTTTGAAATCGCTCATCCCGGAGCAATTCTTCCCGGAGTGCTAGGTGCCTTCTGCTTAGTAACGGGACTTTACGCCATGTCCGTCTTGCCTACTAATGCCGCCGGTTTACTTTTGCTCTTGTTAGGCGCGGTGCTTTTTCTGCTTGAAGTTTTTATTGTCAGTTATGGGTTGCTCAGCCTCGGTGCCGTGATCAGCCTGTTCGTCGGTTCGTTAGTTTTATTCAGTGAAGGAACTCCCGGAATACCGCTGGGCACTATTTTGGGGACTGTGGTTACTTTTGCCGCATTTGTCGGAGTAATTGTATATCTGGTAACCAAGGCTCAGATCTCCAGCTTAGGCGTGGGTATGGAAAGTATGATCGGTCTTGAAGGTGAGGTTCTTGAATTGAAAGGGGAGCTCATGAAAATTCGTGTGCGGGGTGAAATCTGGAATGCTGAGGCGTATGATAAAAGTTTTTTTGAGCCCGGAACAATGATCAAGGTTGTTGATTCTCGTGGTCTAACCCTGATTATTGTAAGAAAAAGCTGATCAACTCACATTTTTTGGAGGTTTATATGACATTTTTTATTCCTGTTATTCTATTGGTCGTTTTTTTTCTGATCACAGCCCTGAAGGTCCTGAACGAGTATGAACGAGGTGTGATTTTTAGATTGGGAAGAGTGATAAATGCTAAAGGTCCCGGACTGATAATCCTGATCCCGATTGTTGACCGTATGATTCGTGTGTCGCTAAGAATAATGACTCTGGATGTTCCCAATCAGGATGTTATCACCCGTGATAACGTAAGTATCAAGGTGAATGCGGTGGTTTATTTCAGGGTCATTGACCCGATCAAGGCTATTCTCGAAGTGGAGGATTTTATGTTTGCCACTTCTCAGCTTGCACAAACCACCTTGCGTAGCGTATGTGGAGGCGTTGAACTTGACGAGATACTTTCCCAACGCGAAAAAGTTAACAGCGAAATTCAGGAAATTCTGGATACCCATACTGATCCTTGGGGTATTAAAGTAAGTACTGTTGAGCTCAAATATATTGACCTGCCGCAGGAAATGCAAAGAGCCATGGCCAAGCAGGCGGAAGCCGAACGCGAGCGTCGGGCTAAGGTCATTAATGCACAGGGTGAGTTTCAGGCTGCAGACAAGCTGTCTAAGGCTGCAGAGATCATCTCTGCCCATCCTGAAGCATTGCAATTGAGATATTTGCAGACTTTGAGAGAGATGTCTGCTGAAGGAAAATCTTCCACCATAATTCCTCTTCCTCTTG
Source organism: Maridesulfovibrio sp. (assembly GCF_963666665.1). Taxonomy (NCBI): domain Bacteria; kingdom Pseudomonadati; phylum Thermodesulfobacteriota; class Desulfovibrionia; order Desulfovibrionales; family Desulfovibrionaceae; genus Maridesulfovibrio; species Maridesulfovibrio sp. The sequence goes on along the minus strand of NZ_OY762999.1, from coordinate 3,381,562 downwards.
ATTTATTAAAAATATTGGCGCCGTTCACCGGCAGGGGAGAGGCAATGGATAAAAAAGACCAAGAGAGCGATTAATAATGAAAGTCCTTGTAACAGGAGCAGCCGGTTTTATCGGTTTTCACCTTTCCAAACGTCTTCTTGCTGAAGGCCACGAAGTTGTAGGCCTTGATATTCTTAATGATTACTATGATGTAAATGTTAAGAAAAACCGCCTCAAACAGATAGAGGATAACGACAAATTCACCTTCGCCTATATGGATATGGCTGATCGCGAAGCCATGGAAAAGCTGTTTGCTAAAGAGAAGTTTACCCACGTGGTCAACCTTGCAGCTCAGGCCGGTGTACGTTACTCCCTGATTAACCCGCAGGCTTACATCGATTCCAACGTTGTCGGCTTCATGAACATCCTCGAAGGCTGCCGTCATAATGGAGTGGAGCACCTTGTTTATGCTTCTTCCAGTTCCGTTTATGGTCTGAACACCAATATGCCTTTCAGCATTCATGATAACGTTGACCACCCCATCAGCATGTATGCAGCCACTAAGAAGTCTAATGAACTGATGGCACATTCCTACAGCCATCTTTTCAATATCCCCACCACCGGTCTTCGTTTCTTCACCGTATACGGCCCATGGGGCAGACCTGATATGGCTCTTTTTCTTTTCACTAAGGCTATTTTCGAAGACAAACCTATCAATGTGTTCAACCACGGTAAAATGCTTCGTGACTTCACATTTATAGATGACATCGTAGAAGGTGTGGTCAGGGTTATGAAGAATACCGCTGTCTCCAATCCTGATTGGTCCGGCGCTGCTCCTGATCCGGGAACAAGTCCTGCTCCTTTTCGTATCTACAATATCGGTAACAACCAGCCTACCGAACTGATGCGTTATATCGAAGTTCTTGAAGACTGCATTGGTAAGAAAGCTGAAAAGAACATGATGCCCTTGCAGGCTGGTGATGTTCCTTCCACTTATGCAAATGTGGATGATCTTGTTCGCGACGTTGATTTCAAACCTGAAACAACTGTTGAAGAAGGTATCGCAAAATTTGTTGAGTGGTACAGAGGTTACTACAACGTATAGTCTTTCGATCTATATCGTATTTTTAAGGCCGCTTTTTAGCGGCCTTTTTTTTGTGATGATCAAATAAATGTAATTTTTTTTAGTTAGCTGAAATGTTTTATCAATTCTCAGGTTAAAGGCGATAATAAGCTGATATTCCAATTTTAACGAATCATTTTTGCCGTCACTTTTCTTGATTTAAAGTTTTTTTCAGACTAGCTTTGGCTCTGTTGTTTTTGTGTCAACTTGGTTGAGATGTTTCACGTGAAACATGAAAAATTGAAATCTCATTAACAAGGTGGTTTCAAGTGGCAAAGAGAATTGTTGTAGCCAACCAGAAGGGTGGAGTAGGTAAAACCACTACCTCTATCAATCTTTCCGCTTCCCTTGCTGTGATGGAAAAGAAAGTTCTGCTTGTTGATTGTGACCCTCAGGGGAACGGTTCAAGCGGGCTCGGATTCTATCCCGGAGACTCCAGAGTAAACGTATACTCTGTTTTATTTGAGCCGGAGAGAGCAAAGGAAGCTATATATCAAACAGATATCCCTTATCTTTCACTCATGCCTGCGAGTCAGGATTTAGTGGGTGCTGAAATTGAACTAATCGATAAAATGGGCCGTGAGTACTATCTTAAAGATCTCGTGGAGACAGTTGATGATCAATATGATTATATCATTTTCGACTGCCCGCCTTCACTTGGCCTGCTGACCGTAAACGCTCTTTGTGCGGCAAAGGAACTGCTGGTCCCACTTCAGACAGAGTATTATGCTCTTGAAGGTGTTGCCCAGCTGCTGATGACTTATGAGCTGGTTAAGAAAAGATTGAATCCTGATCTTTCAGTCTTAGGTGTGGTCCTGACTATGTACGACAAGCGCAACAGGCTCGCCCGTCAGGTGAAGAATGAAGTGCGTAAGGCTTTTCCGGATAGTCTTTTTGAAACTATTGTACCGCGAAATGTTCGTCTTTCCGAGGCACCGAGTTTTGGAAAACCTGCGATATCTTACGATGCAAAATCAAACGGCGCTCTGGCTTATCTGAGTCTGGCGCAGGAAGTGGTTAAGCGTCACGCTGAAGAGTAGTTCATAAAAAAAAGGCCGACATTTCTGCCGGCCTTTGATTATACGAGTGTAGTGAAGCGATTAATAACGGGCTTCAAAGTTATTATTTTTTTCTTCAATGTAGGGCGTACATTCGACGGTAATTTCATCTTTAAAATGCTTTTTGACAACGCGGCCATTGCACTGGGTGCATTTAAATGAAACAAGGCCGCCGAGGTTGCAGGACATAAGCCTGAACTTGCGGGGATCATCCTTTTCCCAGTCTTCAGTTTTGTTGCCGCAAAGTTCGCAGTGCACATCGGTATCAACGGGGTAGGGGAAGTCCCAGTACTCTTTTAGAGTTTCCCATTCTCCGATGGGCTCCGGACGTTCCGGAGGAGCTTCCTGAGGGAGCAGGTCTTTGATCATAGGCTTGACCTTGTTCCATAGGTCTGCAGTAAGCAGGGCGCCGATCAGGTTGCCGTTTTTATCGAAAAGTTCTGTAAGATTGTCATCGTGTTTAGACATGTAGCCTCCGACGTCATTGTTATTGATGAGTTCGGGATACAATAATCACGGTTTCAATCAAGTCAAAGGAAATATTATCAGGCTCCGTTTATCGGAGCTGAAAACATAAGGAGAAAATCCATGGCAGGTGTCACTGGCGGTTTAGGAAGGGGACTCGATGCCCTCCTAGGTGGCGGCAAAGGTGTTGATGAAAAAAAATCTTCGGAGCTTTCTATTGATGCTCGGAAGATTGATATTGATATGATCGTTGCCAACCCCAACCAGCCGCGTAAGGAGTTTTCTCCTGAAGCTCTGAAGGATCTTTCAGAATCCATTCGCGCAAAGGGCGTTTTGCAGCCTATTTTGGTCCGTCCAGTTGCTGGGCGTAAAGATCGTTTTGAGCTGGTTGCAGGTGAGCGTCGCCTGCGGGCATCGAAATTGGCCGGACTGGGTGAGATCCCGGCTTTGGTCAAGGAAATGACCGATCTTGAGAGTATGGCCATCGCTCTGATCGAAAACCTGCAGCGTGAAGATCTGAACCCCATTGAAGAAGCCAAAGGTTATCAGGAGCTGATCACAAAGTTCGGCCTTAGTCAGGAGCAATTGTCCGGTCAGGTGGGTAAAAGTCGTTCCGCACTTTCTAACTCCATGAGACTGCTGACACTTTCCGAGCCTGTCCAGAATGCCATTGGAGACGGTAAAATTTCCGCCGGTCACGGACGTGCTCTCATGGCAATTACTGATGATGATGCTCGGGATGAACTCTTTGACAGGCTCATGATCAGCGGTATGTCTGTGCGTCAGTGTGAAGGAGCTGCTACATATTTTAAAGAGCACGGAGAGCTTCCTGAAGGCGAGGTTGTCGCTAAGCCTAAATCTAAAAGAAGCAAGAATACGGAACCCAAAACAATTGATGAAAGCCTTGAGCGAATCAAAGGCCGACTTGAGTCAGCCCTTGAAACAAAAGTCAGGTTCAGCGGTTCCCCCAAGAAAGGTAAGATGACCATCAGTTATGCCAACGAAGAAGAACTTGAGCGTCTGGTCGCTATCCTAGAACTTCGCTCTTAAAGGAAAAAAGGAATGGATAATAAAATTTTAAGTGTTCTCCCGAAATTGAAAGATCGCAAGGTTCTAATCATCGGTGATGTGATGCTTGATCATTATGTGATTGGTTCGGTTGAACGCATTTCCCCGGAAGCCCCGGTTCCTGTCGTGCAGGTTACCGAAGAAAAATACCTGCTTGGCGGAGCCGGCAACGTTGCCCGCAATATTGTCGCTCTCGGTGGCGAGCCGCATCTGACCGGATTTGTCGGTCACGATGGAGAAGGGGAGGTTTTTGAAAGGCTCTGTTCCGAGTCCGGAATTCCGTATTCCCTGTATGAAGCTGATGATCGCCCGACAACCAAGAAAACCCGGGTGATGGCCCATAATCAGCAGATGGTTCGTGTTGATCGGGAGAAGACTACTGATTTTGCTGATTCTCTCATGGATCAGTTATTTGCATTTCTTGATCGCGAAATTTGTGATTACAAGGTGGTCATTCTTTCTGACTACGGAAAGGGACTTCTGTCTGATTCTTTTTTTGAACGCTTCTGGAAACTTCTGAAAGAGAAAAATCACAAGCCGCACATTCTGGTCGATCCCAAGACAGTCAACTATGATCGCTACAAGTCTGTCAGCATGCTTACTCCCAACTCCAAGGAGGCCGGGGAGGGGGCCAACATGCAGGTCAAAACCCGTGAAGATGTTCTGGAAGCCGGACGCAGGCTTTTTGACCGCATCGATCCCACTCACCTGCTGATCACCCTTGGCGGCGACGGTATGGCTCTCTTTGAGTCTAGGAATGTGGTTAAGCATGTGCCCACATTTGCTCGTAAGGTGTTTGATGTTACAGGTGCAGGCGACACGGTTATCGCAACTCTGGGGCTTGGTCTCGCTGCAGGTCTTGATCCGCTGACTTCTGCTGTGCTGGCAAACTATGCGGCCGGTATCGTAGTCGGGCAGGTTGGTGCTGCCACAGCATCTGTTGATGAGCTGGCTGAGGCTGTACGTAACTGGCCGAAGCCGGAAGTGAATATCTGGAGCGAGTAATATTTGTATAATTTCACAACAGATTAAAATAGTGTATGCTGTTAAGTCTGGATAAATATTTGTAGAAAAGCTGATTCAGGGGGGAAGTCTTGAATACACAGGTTAACAGGCTAAAGAAGTTGATTCAGGCCAATGAGGTCTTGGCAAGTATTGAGTCTTTGGTAGATCTGCTGCCTCAACTGCTTAGGCTGGCTCAGGATGTTACCGGTGCTCAGGCTTCATCAATCATGCTTTACAATGAAAAAAAGAATGTCCTTGAATTCGCTTGGGCCATGAACGATGTACTCGGTGATAAGGCCATGAAAAATCTTAAGACCGGATTTGAGTTGCCTATGGGGCAGGGGATTGCCGGATGGGTGGCTGATCACCGTGAAGCCCTGAATGTTCTTGATGCCCAGAATGATGATCGCTTTTCAAAGGCGGCAGATAAAAAATCCGGGTTTGTGACCAAGTGTATTCTTTGCACCCCCATCATTCATCAGGGCAAGCTTCTGGGGGTCGTGCAGGTCCTTAATTCTTCAGACAAGGAATGTTTCGGAAAGGAAGACGAAGAGCTTCTGGAGAGTTTCGGACATTTAGCCGGGGTTGCTCTTGTTCGTTCAGAACTTATGCTGCAGCGCTTGAACCAGCAGAAGTTTGAAACTCAGCTGGAAGCAGCAGCCCGTATTCAGAGACAGTTCAATCCCCGTCAGCCAGAACTGGAAGGTGATAATCTCATTTGGGGCAGTTCCGTTCCGGCTCAATTTGTTGGTGGGGATTTGTACGATTTTATACCCAATTCCGACGGAAGCTGGTATATTTATGTGGCCGACGTCTCCGGTAAGGGGTTGCCTGCGGCTTTGATCATGTCCGCCCTGTGGACTAGGATCAGGGCAGAAGCGCTTGGCGAAAAGACTCCCGGAGAAATGCTCAAGGCAGTCAATGCCGGCGCTTATGAATTTATGAACGGTGAAGTGTTCGCTACCATGGTTCTCTTGCGTTACTTTCCGGAAAGCGGGAAATGCGAATTTGCTTTGGCTGGACATCCTTCTCCATTACTGGTTGCCGACGGCAAAGTAGAGTCCCTTGAGCGTCCTTCTGGGTTGCCGGTAGGCATTCTTGAAGACGGTGACTTCGGTACCAGCGAGTTTGTACTTGATAAAGGGAAGTCGCTGATCATTGTCACTGATGGTGTTGATGAAGCCCGGGCCGGGAATGGCGAATTTTTCGGCGAAGAGCGTATGGAAAAGACCCTCAGGCAGGGAGGAACTCCTCGAGCCGGGGAAATTCTTCTTAAAGCTGTTGCCGATTGGAGAGGAGACATTCCTCCTAACGATGATACTACCGTGGTTGAGATTTACAGGGCTTAATGCTGCCGGGCAGGCGGTAAGGAGATATTTATGGGCGCGGGCTGGAAAATGGAATCCTCGCAGGAAGAGGGCCTGATTAAAATCAGCGGTGAAGTCGATTTTACCGGTACCCCTGATCTCAGGGAAAAGATGCATGCCTTTGTTAAGCAGACTTCAGGCGAAGTTCAGGTGGATCTTTCTGAACTGGAGTATCTGGACAGTTCCGGTTTGGCTTCGTTGATTGAGCTGCGCAGGATATTGAACAAAGATAGCCGTGGTGTGAAGATCATTGCTGTTACGGATCAGGTCGACAGGCTCTTGAATCTTACGCAGGTCAAGTCGTTGTTCGGGATGGACTGATAGGCTGTCCGGCATGGCAGGAAAGGGAGTTATTCGGGATGAATGGATTGCATGTTCTCGCTTGGATGGTTTCCAGACTCCTCGGCTGCCTGCGCCTCACGCCCGGAAATAAAAAATCATTTTACCGTAAAAGACTTTTTCGTGATCTTGCCTCGGTCGGGGCAGATTCCATTCCCATCGTCAGTGTCATTTCCGCCTGTACAGGCATTATTCTAGCCTTGCAGTCCGCCCAGCAATTGGAAAAGGTCGGTGCCATCAGTTATGTGGCCAACCTTGTGGGCGTGACCATTATCCGTGAGCTTGGTCCTTTGCTCACCGCAATCATTGTCACCGGACGTTCCGGAGCCGCCTTCACTGCAGAAATTGCTACCATGCAGATTTCCGAGGAAATCGATGCCCTTGAAGTTATGGGCATTGAGCCGGTCCGTTTTCTTGTCGTTCCCAAAATGATCGCCATGCTTATCATGGTCCCCTGTTTGACTGTCTGGGCGGATTTTGTCGGCATCTTTTCCGGCGGGGCCTTTTCCGCAATCGCCCTAGGTATCAATGAAGTTACCTATTTCAATAATTCAGTAGAATTTCTTAAGTTACATGACGTGCTGGCCGGACTGGTCAAGGCCGGGGGCTTTGCCGTTGCCATTACGCTTATCGGTTGCTGGCAGGGTTTTCTCGCCCGTGAGGGGGCGGCTGATGTAGGGCGCAAGACAACCAATTCTGTTGTTATCTCCATATTTATGATAATATTGCTGGACCTGTTCTTTACGGCACTCAACTTTATTTTTCGGTAGCAGATCATGAAATTATCAAGAGTTGCACAGGACATAAGGCTGAAAAAGCTCAGTTTAGGTTATCCGGGCAAAGTGCTCATGGAGGACCTGAATGCCGTGCTGCCCGCCGGAAAGATCAGTGTGATTCTCGGAGGATCAGGGTGTGGCAAATCCACTTTGCTGCGCCATATTCTCGGTTTGAATATCCCTGTTTCCGGAGAGATCTTTTTGGGTGATACAAATCTGACCGCCTTGAAAGACGAGCGCGAATACAAGCAGATCCGTACCCGCATGGGCGTGTTGTTTCAGGATGGAGCTATGCTCGGTTCGCTGACACTTGGCGAGAATGTGGCTCTGCCCATGCAGGAACACACAGAATTGCCGGACACGATCATTGAGGAAGTGGTACAGATGAAGTTGCGGATGGTCGGCTTGGGTGATTTCATGCATTACTATCCCAGCCAGCTTTCCGGGGGCATGCGCAAGAGGGCAGGTCTGGCACGGGCTATGGTTATGGACCCGACCACATTGCTCTGCGATGAACCGTCTTCCGGGCTGGACCCGATCACTGCCGCTGACCTTGATCAGTTGATCCTCAAGCTCAAGGAGACTTTTCATGTGACCACAGTAGTGGTGACCCATGATCTGGACAGCCTCTTTAACATTGCGGACCACGTTGTGGTTCTGCATAGAGGGAGCTGCCTGTATCAAGGAGATGTAGAAGGACTGCAGCAGTCCGATGATAAATATATAATCGACTTTCTGGAACGCAGGCCAACGGAACTTGATCCCAGCATGGAAAGGGCTGTTAAGTTCCGAAGCAGGTCCTGAGTAGGAGATATGTAATGGTTCTCAATCCGCGCAGCTCGGCTGCCGATGTCATCAAAGCTGCTTTGGCTGCTCTTGCCGGACTGGCTGTCCTCGGCTTGTTTATTGTCTTTTTGGGCGGGCATGATTTTTTTTCCGACTACACGCAATACAAAATCCTTTTCCGCAATGTGAAGGACCTTACCCCCGGTCGTCCGGTCAAGTACGCGGGGCTTAGCGTGGGTAAGGTGGATTCAATTAATGTTGATGCAGAAAATCCGGGACGCATTTCAGTGATCATCAATGTGGACCATGACTTTCCTCTCTACCGTGGGACAACTGCCATGGTAACCCAGAAAGGTTTGGTGGGGGATAACTACATCCTTTTGGAATTGCGTGGAGATGCGGGTCCAAAATTGGCTGACGGTGATTCCATTCCATCCGCAGTCATCATGAGTATGAACGAAGTGGCTGCTCAAATGGGCCGTTCGGTCGCGGATTTGACTCCACAGCTGGAAAGGGCCGTAAATGCCTTTGAGATGCTTTTTTCTCCTGAGAATATGTCCAACATCGGAAAAAGTCTGAAAATGGCTCCTGAGGTGCTTGCCGAAACCAATGCTACATTGGTCACTTTCCGCAATGAATGGAAAAAGTTGGCCGGTGCCGGGGCCGGGGCTATGAACAACGGTTCGAAAAATATCACCGTACTGACCAATGAACTTATCGATACCCTGCAGAAAGTTGAAACAGCAATTGCGACCCTGCAGGGAGATATGAGTGTTACTCTCGGCGGTGTCGGGGCTGATGTGACCCGTGCGGTGGACGGCATCGAGGGGCTGACCGCAGACCTGCGGCGCAATGTTGAGTACGATCAGGAAGAACTTGAAATCATACTTACCAATATAAACCGTCTTTCCAGAGAGATGAACAGGTTGGCCCGGTCATTGCGCGAACGTCCGTGGCAGGTTTTGAATCCTCCGCAGGGAGCTGAAAATGAGCAGTAGAATTTTTTTCATAGCACTTTTGTTTTTCGTACTTTCCTGCGCCGGCTGTATCGGCGGAAAATCTGTGGAGTCATCCTTTTTACGGGTGGACGGCTATATTTCTGCCAATGAATGCGACAGGATTAATCATGATATGCCCAGATTGGCCTTGCGAAGATTCACCAGTCTTCCCGCATTGGACCGCGAGACTGTGATTGTCGCTAAAGGACAGGTCATGAAGCCTGATTACCGCTGGAGCTGGGAAGGGACTCCGGCTGAAATTTTCGACCTTGTGGCCGGACCTGCACTGAACTGTATGAACAGCTATGAGGTTATAAGTCCGTATCGGCCTGGAATCGACAAGGATCTGGTTCTTTCAGGAGTGATTACTTCATTTGAAATTCAGCGTAGCGGAGGGGATGCATTTAAGGTCGCAGTGCGTTATTCCCTCTGGGACGGAAGCGGAAAGAATCTGCTGGCCAGAAAGCTGGTTGAAGCGGAAGCTCCGGTCAAGTCCATGCGCGGCGAGGCAATTGCTCAGGCTGCGCAGGAGGCTGTTGACGGAATTATGAAGAACACCATTACTTGGATTGATGGATTGGGAGGGGAAATGCTCTCCCGGAATGCGGGGCGTTAATGTATTTTATAGCGGCCATAGCGGAGTCTCGGATTAAGGAAGCTGAGCGTAAAGGGGAATTTGATGATCTTCCGGGCAAGGGAAGGCCCCTTGAGCTGGAAGACGACTCCATGATTCCCCCTGAGTTGCGCATGGCATATAAGGCCTTGAAGAATGGCGGCTACCTTCCTCCTGAGATGCAGCTTAGAAAAGATATTCATTCTGCCCTTGATTTGCTTGAATATATGGAAGATGAAAAGGAACGCTATACCCAGATGCAGAAAGTAAATCTGCTTTTTGAACGCATCAAGAGCATGCGCGGGAAGGAAATAGCCATCAATGAAGAAGATGAATATTACAAAAGCATAGTTGAGCGCATTACTTTACAGAGCAGGATAACCAAGGAAAACAAGGGATGATTTCTAGAAAATTCAAAGTAGGCCTTACCGGTCTGGCTTTATTGTTTGTTACAGCCGGAATGCCCGCGCAGGGGAATGCTGCGTCTAAGGAAAGAGTGGGGCAGTCTTATATTGAAGTGCCTTCCCAGTTACGGAAGGGAACTACAAAATCCCTTAAAAGTTATGTTTCCAAATTGCTGAGTAAAAAATATGTAAGTGCTAAAAAGCTCTATGAACCTCCTTTTGAAGGTTTGGAAGATAAGCTTTATATTTCTGTAAAACGCGAAAAAGCCATGCCGATCATTGCCGGAGGAGTTTCATCCTATGCCGGGAATGAAGAAGGATTGGCCGCAGCTCTTTATGATGGCACAGTCCGCATCTGGAGCAAGCATAAATGCAGTAAAGTACGCCTTCCCGGAGGGGGCGGAGCTATGCAGACCGGATACGGTTCCGGCAGTCCGACTCTGGCTGCAACAGGACGCGACGGTCGACAGATTTATGTCTTTAATCTTGATGAGTGTTCGAGGATACCGGGTGAAATTCCGGTGGAACACGGCCCTGTAAAGATGATGGCTCTTTCCCGCACAGGTGAATGGCTCGGTATCATCGATAGCTTTAATACGTTGCTTTGCGGTCCTGTTTCCGGTCCTCTTCAGGAAATTTCAATCCTTGAAGGTACACCTCTTTATCTTGGCTACACACCGGGGCAGGGCGTTCTGGTGGCAGTGGAAGCTTCGGGCAGAATCGTCAAGCAGGGCATGAAGACCCAAACCCGTCTGGATTCCGATGAAGTGCCCGGGGGGCCTTTTGTCGATGCCCGAATGGCGGGGTATGTGGTCTGCCTGACCCGTGATAACGGAAGTGAGGTTTATTGGGACCTCAGTAAAAGGGCGACAGTAAAAAAATCGGAAGCCCTGCAGCAGGAACCTGCCTGGATTTATAAACGCGACGGAGGGCTGGTCTATTCGACCGGGGTGGATCGCTGGAAGATTACCGAACATCTGGGCATGCCCATGTTCATAGTTTCCTATTCCGCTACAGAAAAGTTGCTAAGGGTTCGTGACCTTGATCGCGAAACCCGTTATTATAGTGTCTTGGACGGTAAAGAAATTTCCGGAACGGATGCTGAAGACTGGAAAGTAATTTCACCAAGCAAAGGTGTATACAACGTTGGGAAAAAGCAATTTCGTCTCTATGATATGGTATGCCAAAAGGGGACAATGCGTCTTTACGGCAGGCATTTAGAGGATAAGGGGTTTTATCTCTGGTGGGAAAATGTTGGTGCCACGGCGTATTTGAATCCGCATCCCATGGAATTGCCTGTTCGTGAGTCTATTTTGGATGACAGTCCGGCTATGTGGGTGCCCCTTATTCAAGGTGAAGTAAGATAACTGCTATTCACGACTGGCGGATTTAGTTCCGCAGGAGGTTTGAAATGGTTAAAAAAGCTAATAAAACACAGCAGATAAATACCGAGATCCCGGTGTTGGGCAAGGCTAAAATACCTTCTCCGCTCAAACGGTGTGTCTTCATTGAAGATAAGGAAAGAACCTTGGTTAACCTTGCTGAAGAGGACATGGATTCATCTTCCAGCAATGATGTCTATCAGGAGTTTGAAAAAGCCGGCCCTCGTGCATTCACCTATTTTGATCCTTCAAAGACCAAATGTGCGGTGGTTACCTGCGGCGGGCTTTGCCCCGGCCTGAATGATGTTATCCGTTCAATTGTACTTGAGGCTCACTATCTCTATAAGGTGCCTTCCGTACTGGGTATCAAGTTCGGCTTGCAGGGCTTCATCCCCAAGTTCGGACATGATGTTGTGGAGCTTACAGCCGATAAGGTTGCCAATATCCACCAGTTCGGCGGTACCATCCTCGGCTCGTCACGCGGTCCGCAGGACCCTGAAGAGATTGTCGATGCCCTTGAGCGGATGAATATTTCTGTGCTGTTCATGATCGGTGGTGACGGTACCATGCGCGCTGCCCAGAAGATTGTCGAAGAAATTGAGAAAAGGCGAATCAGAATTTCCATTATAGGTGTTCCAAAAACCATTGATAACGACATCAGTTTCGTTACCAAGTCATTTGGATTTGATACCGCAGTAGACAAGGCCACTGAAGCTATTCAGTCCGCTCATGTCGAATCCGTGGGCGTGGTCAACGGTATCGGCCTGGTTAAGCTTATGGGACGTGAATCCGGCTTTATTGCTGCACAGGCCACATTGGCCCTCAAAGACGTAAACTTCGTGCTCGTGCCCGAGCATCCTTTTGAATTCGACGGGGAATACGGTTTGCTTCGCTCCCTCGAAAAGCGTCTGGAGGAACGCCAGCACGCGGTTATTGTCTGCGCAGAGGGAGCCGGGCAGGAACAATGTGAATACACCGGGGAAAAGGATGCATCCGGAAACCCCGTGCTTTGCGATGTCTGCACCCTGATCATCCGCCGTATTAAGGACTACTTCAAGGATTTGGGCAAGGATATTACCTTGAAGTTTATTGACCCCAGCTACATTATTCGTTCCGTCCCGGCTAATGCCAACGATTGCGTTTATTGCGGTTTCTTAGGCCAGCATGCCGTACACGCAGCAATGGCAGGAAAGACCGGAATGGTGGTCAGCCGTTTGCAGGCCCGCTATGTGCACCTGCCGCTCGATCTGGTAACCATCAAGCGCAAGAAGTTGAACATCAAATCCGACTACTGGCGTGCGGTTCTTGAATCCACCGGTCAGGGACATCTGCGCAATGACATGGAGAAGGATATTTGTGAACTGTAGTTCATTTTTGGGATTGAATTAAAGAAATAACGCCCTGTCGAGTTGATCGGCAGGGCGTTTTGGTTGGGTAATAGAAAAGCCTCTGGAACATATCATTCCAGAGGCTTTAATTTTTGGTATGAAGCTAAGTCTTAAGCTTTCTTAGCCTGATCGATAACGTACTCAATGGCTTCATCCATGTTTGTAACGTCACCGGCGATCTGTGCTTTAAGCAGGGATTCGCGAATGATACCGACGCCGGGACCGGGGTTGAGTCCGGTGTGCTGCATGATCTCGTTACCGTTGAGGAAGGGATCAAGTGCTTCTTCGGGGATATCGGCACGCTCAAGCATTTTAAGGTTGTGGTTGAATTCCTTGTAGGTGGTGTCGCGGGCTTTAATGTCAGCGCGAACCATTTCGATGAGGCGGGGATATTCATCCAGAGCCTTGAACTTACGGATACCCTTGTCGGTGAGCATGAAGTGGAAACGCATGTGGTTGCGTATCAGATCGCAGATAAGGTCTACATCTTCCTGAGGGAAGTTGAGACGGGTCAGGATTTTTCTAGTCACTTTTGCGCCGACGCGGTGGTGCTGCAGGAACTGCCATTGTCCTTCAACTTCTTCGGCGGTGTAGAGTTTACCAACATCGTGGAACATGCAGGCTACCACGCCGAACCAGTCGTAAGGCAGTTCTTCGGGGTAGAGGCGCATGACATCGAGGGTGTGGGTGAAAACGTCTTCGGTTTCGCCGGTCTTGCTGTTCTTAACCTGAGTCAGGCGGGAAAGAGCTGCAAGTTCGGGAATCAGGCCGTGCAGGAGCATGGTTTCAAAGAGCAGGGAAACGAAAACGTACATGTTTTCAGCTTCAACCTTGCGCCATTCATCCATGATTTCAGGCACGGGTACGTAATCGAGAATACGCTTGCAGGAGCGGATGATCGCGATTTTGGTATTTGTTTCAATGGGCAGGTTGTAGTTTGCGGCAAAACGCAAGGCCCTGATACCCATGAGGTAATCTTTTTTGAGAGTCTGGTCCGGGATACCCAGCAGGCGGACTTCACCGCTGCTCAGTTCTGCGAATCCTTCGTAAGGGTCCTGAGCCTTGGGAATGTAAGGACAGGCAGCAGACATGGGGATCTGGTGCTTTTGTTCCAAAGCCTTGAGCAGTCTGGGAGTCATGCGGGATACGCATTCTTCAGGATGTGAAGAGTTGCTGGTTTCGGAAGTATAGAAATAAAAAATATTTCCGCCTTCTTTCAAAATCGCGGTAACGTCCTGTTGCTCAGTGGGCTGGATGTTGGGGAACAGTTTAGCCAGCCTTTTGAAATCAAGTTCGGTGGAAATATCCAGTTCGACTTCTTCGCCTTTGTCCTCAATGGTCAGCTTTTGCAATCTTTCATTAATGATATAAGCATCATAGCCGTTACGCATGATGGTTTTGCAAATTCCCACCGCGTCCTTGAAAGGTTCGCTCATTAAAATCTCCTTATCAAAAATAAACCGTCTGTTGCCTTGGCAGCAGATGCAGATCAACTATATAAAATTATTAGTTTTTACCTTTGCACAACAGACTTATTCACTGTCTGTTAAAGAGGTCATACTATTTTTTTGCCACTAAGGAAATGGCTTATAACCCGTCCTTTCAGGGTTTGTCCGCGGAATGGAGTGTTTTTGCCTTTGGAGTGCATTGTAGTTGAATCCAGCACCCATTCTTCGTTGGGATCAAAGAGGAAAAAGTCAGCCGGATCGTCTTTTTCAAAGCTGTTCAACGGCAGGTCGAAAGTCTTGCATGGAGCGGTGGTCCACATGCGGATGAAATCGTCAAAGGTAATCTTTCCGGATGCCACCAGTGACCAAGTCAAGGAAAGGGCGGAATCCAAGCCGGAGATACCGCATGGTGCGTACATGAATTCGACTTCTTTTTCGTGGGCTGCGTGGGGAGCATGATCGGTGGCGAACATGTCGATGGTTCCGTCCTTGATACCTGCCAGCAGGGCTTCTACGTCATCTGCGGTGCGCAGGGGCGGGTTGACCTTGGTGTCCGAGCTGTAGCCGTTCAGGGCTTCTTCGGTTAGCAGCAGGTAGTGAGGACATGTTTCAGCGGTGACCTTAACCCCGCGTTTCTTGGCCCATGCGATCAGGTCCACTGATTTACGGCAGGAGATATGGGCAAGATGGATGTGCATATCCAGATATTCAGCCATGAGCAGGTCCCGGGCGACCTGTGCGGCCTCTGCAACATCTGGCTGTCCGGCAAGGCCGAGCACGGATGATACTTCGCCTTCATTCACTCCGGCAGCGGGCGCAAGGTAAGGATCCTCGCAATGGTCGATAATCGGCTTTCCGGTATCGGAACCGTATTCCATGGCCCTGCGGAAAAGCTCACTGTTCTTGACCGGAAGACCGTCGTTGGAGAAAGCTGCGCATCCGGCCTCAGCCATTTCATGCATGGGGGCCAGTTCTTTGCCTTCCAGACCCTTGGTTAATGCGCCGATGGGAAAGAGACGCGGACCGCCTTCCGGGAAGGCTGCTTTGGCTTTACGCAGCATTTCATCGGTAACAACGGCATTGTCGTTGACCGGAGCAGTGTTGGCCATGCACATAATGTTGGAGAAACCGCCGTGAACAGCAGCTTTCAGGCCGGAGGCAATGTCTTCCTTGTATTCAAAGCCAGGTTCACGCAGGTGGGTGTGAACATCGGTCATGGAAGGCATGAGCAGCAGACCTTTTGCAGCTACTACCTCAGCGCCTTCATACATGGTGTCGGAAGACGGGATTACATCTAAAATTTTGCAGTCAGCAACAAGGAGATCGACTTCTTCGCCTTTCCATACTGCCTTGCGGATGACAAGTTCAGGATGAGTCATATTGTATTCTCCTTATTTTTTGCGGGTGAGGTAGAGGTAAAGTAAGGCCATGCGGGTAGCTACACCGGATGCGACCTGATCGAGCACGAGGCTGGCTTCGCAGTCGGCAAGCTCGGAGTTGATTTCAACTCCCCGGTTCATGGGGCCGGGATGCATGATCTTTACATCCGTGTTAGCCTGTTCGAGCTGCTTATGGCCCAGACCGAAATATTTGGAGTATTCGCGCAGGTCAGGCAGAAGACCGTCCTGCTGGCGTTCCAGCTGGAGACGGAGACACATGATTGCATCCACGCCTTTGCAGGCTTCATTGATGTCGGTGTAAACTTCTGCGTCCCATTTTCTGATCTGCGGCGGCAGCAGGGTGCGCGGGCCGCAGAAACGGACCTTGGCGCCCATTTTGTTCATCAGGATCAGGTTTGAACGCGCAACACGGCTGTGCGCGATGTCTCCAAGGATGAGTATTGTCTTGCCTTCAAGGGAGCCCCATTCCTGATAAAGGGTGAAACCGTCAAGCAGGGCCTGTGTGGGATGTGCGTGGCGGCCGTCACCGGCGTTGATGATGCTGCAATCGAGGCGTTCAGCCAGAAATTGAGACGCGCCGCTGGCCCAGTGACGCAGGACAATGCCGTCCGGATTCATGGCCTGAAGTGTCAGGGCGGTATCCTTGAGAGTTTCGCCCTTGGTCAGGCTGCTGGAGCTTTTGGCAAGGGAGAAAGTGTCGCAGGAAAGACGTTTCCCGGCCATGTCAAAGGAGGTCTTGGTCCTTGTGCTTGCCTCGGCAAAAAAAAGGACCACACTATGGCCTTTTAAAGTCGGTACCTTTTTTACCGGACGGGAGTTGATTTCCTGAAAGTAAGTAGCAGTCTCAAAAACATGCTGTACTTCCTCTTTGTTGAGCTGGGAAACATCCAGCAAATCTTTATGTCGCCATTCCATAAGAGTTCCTCTCAGTTGTGGTGCAAAAAAATATTAAAACAGAAGATCTTCAAGATGTGAGGGGATTATAGCGTAAACAGCGCGTTTCCCCTTATCCAGAGATCCATATAAGTCATCTATCTTCAAAGCCTTGGCGCTGTTTGTGGTTACAAGTGCAAGCGCTTCAGCCGTGGACAAGGAAATTTTGATGTTTTTAAGCAGGTATTCCAGCTCGTTCCACATGGATAAGTCATGATTGGAAGCAATGCTGTCCGTTCCCAGACAAGTGTTTATACCAGATTTCAGGATTTTTTCCCACGGAGCCCGGCCTTCACCGATGTATGTATTTGAGCGGGGGCAGAGGCAGACATTTACCTTGCGTTCGGCAAGGATGTTTATGTCGCTATCCGCAACCCGAACACAATGAACCGCAAGGGTCGAATCATCCAGCAAGCCGAGGGAGTCGGCATATTCAACCGGGCGTAACCCTTTGTTGCCGCAATCGGCCAGCAGTCCTGCTCCCTTGAGCATTCCTGCAAATTCTCCGGTGCCATGGGCTACTATCTCATCCTCTTCCTCATTTTCCGCAAGATGGATTGGGTAGGGCAGTCCGGCTGCATCATTAGCTGCTTTTACCGCCTGCAAAAGCTCAGCTCCGGTTGAGTAGAGGGAATGACCGGACCCGGCGGCGCGGCCATGGTTGAATTCTTTTTGCGGAAAGAATTTAGCTCCTTCCTTGGGTTCTTGCACTCCGATAGCTTCGCAGCAGGCGTAGAATCCCATGGTCAGTTCATCCATAATCCCTGCAACCTGTGCACCGTTGCGTGTGGAGATATCAACGCAGAATGCAGTGCCTTCAGCACACATTTGCTGCACGGCGTCTCGAACGGCCTCGGTATCAAGGTCGTAAAGGGGATTGGAAAGCAGAGACTTGATCCAGTTGGTGAAGCCCTGCTCCTGCACGGTCTTGCCTTTCAGATGGGAAAGTTCAAGGTGTACGTGGGCATTGATCAGCCCCGGGGCGATTGTCACATCACCGAGGTCTTCAACTTCACCGGAAAAAGTCTCGTTCAGTTCTGACCAAATTCCTGTTTCCAGAATCCGCTCCCCGTCATGGATGAGGGCGAAATCTTCGATAACCGGATTTTCTCCGTGGGTCATTGTTACGGCTCTTGCCGCTCTTATACATTTGTTCATGGGCAAAAAAATGCCGGACCATTAAGGTCCGGCAGGAATAGTTATTTATTAGCTTTGGGGTCTTCGAAGAAAACGTAATTGGTAGCGTAGTCGCTGAATTCAAAGTAGACCTTGTTTTCATCGGGGTCTGCTTTGCCGTTCAGGTTGGCATCAAGAACACCGTAACCGAATCGGTATGGTCGCTGAACGCGTTCCTTAGTGCCTGCGGCAGTGGAAAGCTTATCGATTTTTACAAATCGCTTGATCAGTTTGCCGCCGGAATAGATTTCAAGAACACCGTTTACCCCGGTCCAGTTCTGGATGGAACGGCCGATGCGGTTCTGGGTTTCCTGAGTGCATGCGCTGAAAACAACGAGAGAAAAAAGCAGGATGAATGTAAGGATCAGGCTGTTTTTTTTCATTTGGTTCTCCGTTTAAGAGTTTGCTGTCATCAGGTCAAACGGGCAGTTCATACATGTTTTTTTCCGGAATGCAAAGCAGTGTGACTATAATCATTCCGCTGCCGGAAGCCAGAGGTAATGAAATCCGGCTTTAGGCGGCATGAGGTTTCCGGCATCAATATTGATCAGTGCCGGGGAGAATGCCTGCGATGAAGCAGAGTTATAAAGAGTGTCGTTGGGATAACTCTTGTGTTTGTATGTGATCACTTGTGAGTTTTCATCAATTCCGGCCAACTTACAGGCTGTTTTTACTGCGTCTGGAAGATAGCCGAGACTATCCACAAGTCCTGCTTTCTTTGCCCCCTGTGCACTGAAAACCTGTGCTGTGAAGATGGCTTTGAGTTGATCCTCTGAGATGGAACGGTGTTTTTTGACCAGTCCCTGAAAGCGGTCTGCGTAATCTTTGATAATATCATCGATGATTTTTTTCTGTTCCGGTGTGTCCGGCTTGAAGGGAAAGCCCATGTCTTTGTTGCGCCCTGATTTTGAAACCTCCACGGATACCCCGATTTTTTCCATGAGTCCTTCCACTTTGGGGCGGATAAAGATGACCCCGACGGACCCGGTCAGCGTGGTGGGGTGGGCCATGATATGATCAGCGGGCAGGCTGACGTAATAACCGCCGGAAGCAGCCACATCCATCATATTAACTATAACTTTTGCCCCGGTCTTTTCTTTAAAGCGCACTATTTCATTATAAAGGATGTCGCTGGCGGTAACTGAGCCTCCGGGAGAATTGACCTTGAGCACAAGGGCTTTGACTTTGTCATCCTCGGCTGCAAGTTTGAGCCGCGAGGAAACCTCCTGAATGAGGCTGGGGGAATTGCTCAGCAATCCACGCTTACTTTCATCGGAAATTGTTCCGTCAATGGAGACCACAAGAACCTTGTGTTCTCCTTCGCCTTGCAGTTTCTTTTCAAGCAGGGGATCAGTCCCGTCCGGAAAAATATTCATCTTGGGCTGGCAGCCGCAAAGTGCAATTGAAGTGAGAATGAATATGGTCAGTAATATTTTTTTCATGGGTAACTCCTTTGGTTACCCGGAAAGTAGCAGATGGGGGTGGTTAAATAAAGGGTGCTTGCGCACCCTTTTCTTATCTCTCATACATAGCCAATTTTACCCCAAACGCGACAAAGACAGATCCCAGCGCTTTATCCAGCAATCTTTGCAGTTTCTGGCTTTCGCGCAATCTTCCGGTGATGCGGTCTCCGGCGTAGATTAGCGGAGGCTCAACAAATGCTGCAGTGACGATGATCAGTGTTCCGTGCAGCATCAGCTGGGCCCAGACAGGTCCGGCTCCTTCAACTACGAATTGCGGCAGGAAGGCTATGAAGAATGTTGCAACCTTGGGGTTGAGCAGGTGGATGAACATGCCCTGCTTGAAGATTGCGGAAGGGGCCAGCTGTTTTGAATTTTTGCTTATATCCAGCAGACTGCCCTTGGACCTGAAAGCTCCGATGGCCAGCCAGAAAAGGTAAGCTACCCCGACCCATTTCACGATTGAGAAAGCGGTGGCGGATGCGGCAATAATGGCCGCAAGGCCAAGTGCGGTCAGGAGCACATAGAGGAAAGCCCCGGACCAGATTCCGAACATAGCGGCGAATCCGGCTTTTCGGCCTCCGGTGACGGTATGGCTGAGTATGTAGGCCATGTCCGGTCCCGGTGCGATGTTAAGCAGCAGGGCGGCTAATAGAAAGGTTGTCCAATGGGCAAGATCGTATTCAAACATGATTGAACCTCGGTAAGTTGAAAATACAGATAACCACGGCACATAAGTGTGTCGCGTAGCATGACAAGGTTCTGTTTTTGGCGCGGGAAACAGGACTGCCATTTCAGGCGAAATGGCGGAAAGGCAAGTTGATATTATTTCAACCGGCTGGAAAAGCAAACCCCGGAAAGGGATTCTCAATTAAATAAAACCCGGTCCACTCGTAATTGGATCACAAGGGGACCGGGTTTCAAATATGGCACCGCTTCATTGAAAAGCGGTAAAAGACGTATTTTCCGAAGACCATTGGAACAAAACTAATCCATATTAATTTTGTTCCCCAAATTCACTTTTTATGAACTTGAGCTGCGCAGTCCTAGCGGGACATGCGTGCAAGCTGTCTGCGGTATTCGGGGGAGATTTCAAGACGTTCGATGTGGCGCAGGTCCACAAGAGAGCTTCTCATTTTTGCACGGTTGGTTTCGCGGATTGCAGCCACGGTCCAGACGGGAAGCCAGAGACCGAGGGTGGCAATGGTGAGCACAGCGTGGATGCTGTGGTTTACTTCACCGCCGTTGCGTGCTGCGCGGGTAGCTGCCCAGGCTTTGATGGTTCCGATTGCGTACATATTATATTCCTCCAAAAAAAATTTGGTTTAATTTGTGTTGTTCACAAGTCCCACCTATGTCTGAGTTCAATGCAAGTCAACAGTTGGCAATGCAAAACCTAAAAATGCATAGCAAATAATGTTCACTATCTGTTTTGGCTTGGTAATACTTAAAAATCAGTCTCTTATCTTTGTTAAGACATGTTCTTGAAGTGGTATCGGCAGGATTCAGATAGTGTTGATTTCAAAATCAATGCGTTGGTGAAAAATTTCGCAAGCTTGTCTTGTGGGTACACGCTTTGACAATATTGGTACAAGATTTATAAACTTATACATACGAAATTACTAAGGTAATTTTTAAAATAAGCAAAAATGTGCCAAATTTGTAAAAACCGGGACAAGCAAAGATATGGCTGGGGGAAAGTGGAATCAATTGTCCTGAACTGTTTGTCTTCAGGTGACGATATAGATGCTGATGCAGTAGTGATGTGTAATCAATGTTATATTGATGGTTACAACATTGATTTAAAAAAAATTGCATTGAATATACATGGAAGATGCTTTTGTAGAAATATGTGTCGTAGTATTGCGAACTAAATTCATGCTTTTAAATAAAAACCCGTTTTTTAGGCGTAATAATCTTAGAAAGTCTGAACAAAATTCTGATATTTTTTCGAGATATATCCTGTTTAGGCTGATTAATTGCTCACAGCCGTGGAGAGAATACTTGCTTTTGACTTAAACATATCTCCCACCCCGTCCAGCTTGGGCAGTCCGGTTATCCGCTCATCAATTTCAAAACGGGGAGAGAAGGGGACGTTGCGCTTGAGGGCGGTTTTCCAGCTGTTCTCTTCCTTGGCGAGTGCAATATTGTCTGCGCCGATGGGATCGAAATTAAGGGCTACAGCATTCTGAGGAGAATTGAGCATGTCAATCACCAGCCGGTATGAATAGTCTATGATGGAGCGCAGGTAAGCTTGACGAAAAGCCGGGACTACCTTTTTTGAAATTTTAAGGGATTTGCTGACCGCCTTATATTCCAGAAGTCCGATGGTCTGGTGGAACACCTTTTTTTTGAACAGGAAGCTATATTTCTTTGCATCCATGTGTTTTCTCAGATTGAAGTCTGCATCCTGATTGGCCCTGCGGAAAAGGCGGGCCGCTTCCTGAGCTGACCAGTCAACTTGATCATCGGCCAGCATTTCTATGTAGACATGGCTCAACCTGCCCCCGGAGGGAGCCTGCTGCATGAGGTTGGGTACATAATAGTTGTGAGCGATGATATCTGCTGCCAGATGGGAAAGATAACCCAGAGAATAGGCTTTCAGGTGATCATCATCGGATTCATCCAGCAGGTTGAATCCGGTTTGCCAGTTATGGCTGTGTAATCGCTTGGCTTTGCTGCCTTTGCCGATGAAAATGTCCGCACTCAAGCAGCCGTAAAGAAATATGGCTGAATTGGAGAGCAGCAACTTTGCCACGGTATCAGAAAGCAGCACAGTGTTTGAAAGCACAGCATTGCCGATGGCCATATGCACACCCGGACCCCAGGCAAGGCAGCTCGCAGCGCAGCCCAGAACCAGCAGAACAGTAAAGAATAAAATCAGAGTCAGTTTTCCCATATCTATATGGTAAGTTCCGCTCCGGTGGAGGTCAATGAGTTCCGTTTAAAGCAGCGGGGCAACCAGTCTTGCTGCGCCTTCAATTGTATCGCGGACCATTCCAACCGGAACAGTTCCCTCGGTGCTGACGTCAATAAGCCCTTGAACCCAGTCACTGACCGGTTCAACATCAGCTTCCGAATAGGTGAACATAACTATTTCATAGTTAAGAAACAGGCTGCGCATATCCATGTTTGCCGAGCCGACAACTGCCAGCCGATCATCGACGACAATTACCTTGGCGTGGACCATGTGCGGATATTTAACCACCCGTCCGCCGCATTCTTCCAGATCTCGCAGATGGGTTCCCCGGGCAAGGTCAGCCAGTTTGTGGTTTGATTTTTCCGGAACGACAACCCGCAGGTCAACACCGCGCAGAGCTGCCAGACGCAGGGCCTGTGCAAGGGCTTCGTCAGGAACGTAGTAAGGAGTAACAATCCAGAGCCGTTTTTCAGCAGTGAAAGCCGCGGTGAGCAGGGCGTCGTGGACAGGGTCGCGCGGGACGTCAGGACCGGAAGGAACAACCTGCATGACACCGTCTCCGCTAACTGCCGAACCTTTGGTGCAGGGGGGGATGATGTTCACTTTCTCTCCATAAGCAAAGAGCCAGTCGGATTGGAAAACTTCGATGTAATGGCGTACCGCAGGTCCCTGCAGTACGAATGAGAGGTCGGTCCAGCGGTCTTCGCATGGCTCTGGGCCAATATATTCGTTGGCGATGTTTGTTCCCCCGGCCAGCACGATCTTCTGGTCGGCGATGGCTATCTTGCGATGGTTGCGCAGGTTGCTGTTGCCATGGAAGGGGGCGCGGAAAAGGGGCATGAAATAAGCAATTTTGCCGCCATTATCGATAAGTTTTTTCAGGAAGCGGCGGGAAGTGAACATGGAGCCGATATCATCCAGCAACAGCCTAACGGTAACTCCTGATTCAGCCTTGCGGGCCAGCCTTTCCACAATGTCTTTGCCCACTTCGTCCCGGGAGAGGATAAAGGTGGTAATCAGGATTTGGTGTTCGGCATTTTCAATGAGGTTTACCAATTCATTGTAGATGTCGATGCCTGTAGGGCAGAGCTGGACCTTGTTGCCGCTGGTTGCACCGGGAATTCCGTATTCACGGAGCATGACGTCAATGGGATCGGATTCCTCAGCTGGAATTGTTTCCTGCACTTCAAGATGAATATCTTCTTTGGTGTGGGCATCACGTTTGAGCTTGCGTCCTCCGAAGATGAGGTAAAAAGGTACTCCGATGTATGGTACAAAAAAAATTGCCAGCAGCCATGCAAAGGCAGCTGATGAGGTACGCTGCTTACGCAGGATGGACATAACCAGAATTGCAGCCAGCAAAAAACCACCTACTACCGCGAGGTGTCCAAATAAGAGATTCCATTCCATGTCAATTCCTGAAGTGGGTTTAATCATTTATTACCGGACCTTGCTCAGGCCTGAGGTCAGCTTAGCAGGATTTCAATTACAAGGTAAACATAAACTGAGGTGGAAAAAGAGCCGTTTTCTAAAGAACAAATGTGTGTCTCATTAATGCTTCATTATGGTATCCTTGGAGATAAATCCTAGGCGTATTGTTCTTTATACTGATCTAATATATGATAATATGTGTTGTCGCTGTTTTATAGCCGCAGGGTAAGTTGAATTTCCGATGGTATCAGGCGTCAGGTTCTGAGCTGTTATTTCTGAGTTTTTTATTTCTCGCCCGGAAAAAGGGTAATATCGAGGGAGTTTCTTAATGGGGTCCAGCAGTCCTAACATCAAGTCCTTTTATAAGGGGCAGGAAATTTTCAAAGAAGGACAGGAGAGTTCTGTCGCCTATATGATCAAAAAAGGCGCAGTAAACATCTATAAAATCCAGAATAATGAAAAGATTATTCTTGCCCGTCTCGGGGAAGGCGAAATCTTCGGTGAAATGGGCATTATCTCCAAGGGAACCCGTTCCGCCAATGCCGAAGCTGCCGAGTACTGCGACCTCGTCATCCTTACCGATCAGATCATCCTTAAGCTTTTGGACCAGTGTCCGCGTACAGTCCAGTATATGACCCGGTTGCTGGTCAAGAGGCTGCATCGGACCGGAGAAATGATTTCAGCTAAGGGACATCGCAGCAATTTTACCAGTATCTGCAATATCCTTGATCTTGCTTACAGAACTCATATCAGTATGGATCGTGAGCAGGCACGCAAGGAACGAAATCATGATCTCGGTCTTGATTATACCAAGCTCTGCAAGACAATCCGCAGTATCATTCTCGTTTCCCAGAGTGAAATTGACGCAGTAATCGGTAAGCTCAAAAGCTTGAAGATTATCGACGCCATTGATCTGCGCACCGGAAAGGCATTTCCTGATCGTTTTATCCAGATTTCCGATCCTGACAATTTTCTTGAAGTTGCCAACAATCTTTTCAAGGAATTGCAGCAGACTGCTTACACTCCCACATCTGAGCTTCAGATTGTGGATATCTATGAGATTTCTCAGATGCTGGATAGTGATCCCAAGATCATTTACAAAAAAATTGCACAGGAAGATTTTCCGGAAACCATGTTCATGTTTGACCGTAACAAGGTCAGTGACTGGGCTTCTGAAAAAGAGCCTGATTACTTCAGCAAAGTTAAGAAAAAGAAGAAGTCCATTGAAGAACTGGAGGACATCGAAGATATCGTCTACGTGGATAACGCCACCCTCAAGGAAATATTCAACCGGCTGGGCTACCATAAGCTGGGCGTGCTGATGAGTATTGCCGAGGATGACGCCCGCAAGAAGATTCTGGCCAACCTCGCCAAGAAGATTGCCAAGATCGTGCAGGATGAAGTTCGTGATAACGTGGATGAGACTGAAGCCGAAGATGTTCTCTCCGAACTTTTTGAGATGGTCCGGGAAATTAAAGGGGGAGAGAAGAAGTGAATATAGCCACCATAATCGGTATATTCTGCGGTATCGCCATCCTTATGGTTGCAACCTACACCTCCACTGATTCAGTGGGCGTGTTTATCAATATTCCCGGTATCGCCATCGTCGGCGGGGGAACCATCGCTTCCACCTTTATCTGTTACCCATTGCGCGAAGTAATGCGTGTGCTCGGTGTTTTCATGATGGCTATGGGTGCCGATGAATTGCCGCTTGAAAACTACATCAACGTTATTGTCGGTCTTTCCAAGGATGTATCTTCCAAAGGCGAGGAACACCTTGAAGGCAGTCTCAAGAATATCGAGAACGATTTCCTGCGTGAAGGGTTGCAGATGCTTGTGGACGGTTATTCCAAGGAAGAGATCAAAGAGATTCTCGATAACCGCATTCAGCAGTATCACGAGCAGGAATACAGCGCTGCCGGGATTTACCGGACCATGTCCACTCTCTCTCCTGCTTTCGGCATTATCGGGACCCTGATCGGTCTCATCGCCATGATGCAGGGGATGGGCGCTGATATTGCCGCCATCGGTCCGGCCATGGCAACAGCCCTGACCACAACTCTCTACGGCGCGCTTTTCGCCAACATGCTTTTTATGCCCATCGCCATTAAAGTTGAGAAACGGATTGATGAGATTACCCTGCTCATGCGGGTAATTCGCGACGGTATCCTGTTTATTAAGGATAAGACCCCGTCAGCTATCGTCATGGATAAGCTTAAGGGTTACCTGCCTCCGCGTAAGTGGGCTACCGTTAAGGCCAAGAAGTAGGCGGGAAAATTTATGTCGGATGATTTCAGCCTGAAAAAGCCATCACAGGAAGGTGGAGAGGGCGGATGGGCCCTGACTTTGGCAGATATGATGACTCTGCTACTCTGTTTTTTTGTGCTTTTGCTGGCTATCGCCGATGTGGATCAGAAAAAATATAAAGATGTTTCCGACTCGCTGGCTTCAGCCATGGGTGTACCTGTGCCTCCAAAAGGTGAGGCTGATACTTTTGAAGGTGCTCCGGTTGCCCGCAGGGTTATCAGTGAACAGCAGCGCAATATTTTTGAAATGCAGTTGGAAATGGCTCGTCTGGTTGGACGGGAATCTGATGCCCTTAAGATCAAGATGCGTCCTGATTCTGTAGCGATCATACTTAAAGGCGGTTTCTTTTTCCCCAGCGGACAGGCGGACCTGACTTCAGGTGCCAGAAGAGTGCTGGGCAAGATCGCACCTACTTTAGCTAAATCTCCTTATCAGGTCGTTGTTGAAGGGCATTCTGATAATATACCCATTAGTTCAAAGCAGTTCCCTTCAAACTGGGAACTTTCATCGGCGCGGGCCAGTGCTGTTGCCCGTTACCTGCTTGATAACGGATTCAGCAAGAATCGTATCAAAGTGCTGGGTATGGCTGATACAGCCCCTGCCTATCCCAATGAAGATGATAACGGTAATGCCATTCCCGCTAACCAGAAGCGCAACCGTCGGGTTGTCTTGCTGGTTTATCCGCCTAAGAAGAAATAAAAAAGGGGATCGTTTTTCGATCCCCTTTTCTTTTACTTCTTCTCAACAACTTCCCGTATCTGATACGTCTTGGTCCCCATGACAGCGTCATAGGTATTGGCCAGCGATTCGAGGATGAATCCTGTGGACATGAAGCCCAGCGAGCTTAGGTAGAGCAGGATGCAGCCCATGAACGGGGGACGGGTGCCCATGTGGACTCCGAAGAAAACTTTTTCGTAGAGCAGCCAGACCATGATAAGTGATGCGATCATGAACATGAGAAGGCTGATGCGTCCGAAAAGGTAGATGGGACGCTGTTTAAAAGAGGACTGGAACCAGAGCATGACGATGTCGAAAAGAACATCGATGGAACGGGACAGCCCGTAGTGGCTTTCCCCGGCAAAACGCGGGGGAGCGGAAATGGGTACCTCGGAAGTGGAGCCGCCCATGCCATAAACCAGAGCAGGGATGAGCCTGTGCTGTCCTTCACGCAGGGTCATGGAGCGGGCCAGCTTGCCCTTGAGTACGGAAAGTCCGCCCATATCACGAACCTGACAGCCGCTGGTTGCGCGCATCAGGTAGTTGGCGATCTTACTGGGAAGCTTGCGCTTGATCATGGATTCGCCACGGTTGGTGCGGCAGCCGGAAACAAGGTCGTAGCCCTTGCGGATTTCCTCGATCAAGGACGGAACTTCTTCTGGCTTGTGCTGCAGGTCTCCGTCCATGATAACAACATAGCATCCTTTGCTTTCCTGAATTCCGGCATAGATTGCGGTACATTGCCCACGGTTGCGGGCGAGCATGACTCCCTTGAGGTTGGGGTCATTTGCGGACAGTTCGCGGATGATGGATTCTGTGCTGTCGGTGGAGCCGTCATTGACCAGCAGTATTTCGTAGGTGGTGTTCATTCCCTGCAGAGCGGCAGTAATGCGTTTATGAAATTCACGTACGCAACCTTCTTCATTGTGCATGGGAGTGACAATGCTGACTTCGATCTCTCTTTTACATTCTTCAGCTTGTATCATTATTTAATCTCTCCGCTACGGGGATCAATCTGCCCGTAGTTGACAGGGGTCGCCCCCAGTTCTTTAAATATTTGCAGCCATTCCTTGTGCAGCAGGGATTCTGATTCTTCTTTCCACTGAGCTTCCACCCGCATGGAACCGAATTCAGACGGCAGCGGGCCGTCGCCTTCTTGCGGGAGACCGGGATGGCAGACTATTTCTATTATTTCAGGTCGATAAGTTTCGACGTATTTCTTAAAAAGATGCGGGTCCAGATTCTCTTTCTGGTCCCCGATTCCCCATACGCAATCAGCCGTCCGCGGCTGCTTGGGGGGGAAGCTTGCCCCGAGGCAGAGCTGTAAAAATCTGGTACGCAGCATGCCCTTGTCAAAGCGGTTCAGTGGAGTATGCTCAAACGGGCGGCGTATCCATTTGATCCCGTACTTGTTGGCAATTTTGCCTGCAAGATTATAGAGTCCGGGCCATGCATGGATGTGCTTTTCGCTATCAAAATGGGTCAAGCGGATTTTGTGGTCCAGCAGGTATTCAACCTGTGCCGACCATTCCTTTTCCACTTCGGAAAGTTTGATACGACCGCTAAGGTAGCGCAGAAGCAGGGATGTATAATTACCGAAAAGCAGCCCGTCATCATCCACAAGGCTTGGGATGTGGTCCGGGTTGGAGATGGGTTTGCCGCGCAGCAGGTTTAAATGCGCTCCAAGCCCCAATCCTTCATGCTTATCCTGCAAGAGTACGGATTCGGATAAATCCGGACCATTGGCAAGAGTGGTAGACGAGGTAACAACCCCGGCCTCGGCAAGTCTGTCCACTGCACGGCGCACAGCCGGATGCAGCCCGAGATCATCCACATTTATTACAACTAGCATCATACCTCCGGTTTCAGACCCGGCAGTTTAAATGCATGTGGCGTGAAGGTAAAGTAAAATGGTGCGGCAGTGCGCGAGATCAGCCAAAACCGCTGATTTTGGCTTCAGAACGGACCAGATTGATGGCGATTTCTCCAATGGCAGGGCGATAGGTCCCGGCCCGGATCTGGTCGCGGAGTTTGTTAAGTTTATCGCGTCGTTCCGCAGGGTCCTCTTCATTGAAAGAAGCGGCCTGCTCATCGAGCGTAAGTAGACAGGACAGCATGTGGCTGTCTGCGTCAGTCTTGTCGAAAGTCATCTCCCCTCCCGGAGTTGTATTCCAACTATACTGTTTATGGTTTTTTGTGTGTGGTTAATAATCCTATCGTCCATCCGCGTAAGAAATTTAGTGCTGACCGGTAAATATGTTAATTAAGCCCAGGAAAGACAATATCCTGTAATGATGAAGTTTTTTGATGAATGTAAAAACGGTTTACCTGCGAAGTTGCTGTAAATTTTGTTTTAATTTAGTTTAGCTCGGCTGCAGAAAAATCTCTCCGTTCAACGGTATTTTCCGTACTAATCATCTAAACAATTTTTAAAAAATGAATGCAGATATATTAGGATATTTTGCTGCCGGGGCTGCTTTGGGCCTAGGTGCAGGAATGACTCCCGGCCCATTGTTGACCCTTGTTTTAAGTCAGGCCATGGCTCACGGTCCCAAAGAAGGGATCAAGGTGGCTTTTGCTCCATTACTTACGGATTTACCTATTCTGTGTATCTCCTTGCTGGCAATGTCGTGGATAAAGACTCATCCGGCATTTATGGGCATTGTTTCATTTGCCGGGGCAGTCGTTGTCACTATGTTCGGGATTGATTGTTTTAGGACCAAAGCTATTACCCTGCCGGGAATTGAAATTAATCCCGGCTCATTGAAAAAGGGCATGCTGACCAATTACATGAATCCCCATGTCTATATCTTCTGGGCAACTGTCGGGGCACCGACTATCCTTGGAGCAGGGGAGAACGGCTTGTCCGGGCCTATTTTCTTTCTGGCGGGATTTTTCGGCTGTATTGTTAGTGTGAAGATAGGAATTGCCTGTCTTGCCGGAAGATTTAAATCCCTGCTTTCCAGTAGAGCCTACCTGCTGATCATGCGTTTCTTGGGATTTGCGCTATTTGTCTTCGCTGCATTTCTGATTCGGGATGGCTACTATTTTTTAACTTCCTGATTTCTTGTGTCCCTTCAAAATTAAAGCGGCGGAATCGTATCAATACGATTCCGCCGCTTTTTATTTCTATATCTTCAGCTATTACAATACGTCTACGAGATCCAGTTCAAGACCGGATTCTTCCATCGCTTTCTTGCTGCCGAGTACTACAACATCGCCGTGCTCAGCTACGGATTTGGCTGCTGCTCCGAAATTACGGAAATCCTGTTCGCTGCAATTCAGCACCTGATCACGGATGCTCTGCCTGAAGGCTGCATCTTCACCACTCAGGTGGCGGACCATGGAGGTGTATCCCTTGGTATCGGGCAGCATGTAGTTGTCGATCTCACCGATCCCGCCGAGGATGGCTTTTTCCAGCTCATCGCTGTTCACTTCAAGATTGCTCAGGTACTCGGCTACACCGTCGTAGGTGTCGAGTGTACGGGTCAGGTTGGGGTCGCGGTAAGATACAAAACTAAGGCTGCCGGCAGCACGGTCAAACATGGAGAATGAGCCGTATGCTCCGCCCTGTACGCGGACCTTATCCCAGAGGTACCCAGTGCGCAGATAGCGGCTGATTACATGGGCTGCGCCGGAATACTCATAGCCATGCTCGTAAACATCGGCACCCTTGGCGACATAGTTGACCTGTGCGGGAATGCACAGACCTTCAGCCTTGGAGAATGCCTGTCTGTTACGGGTAGCAACGGACTTGCTGCCTGCGGGCAGTTCAGCAATCATTTCTGAGATGGAGCTTTCAACATTACCGAAAGTTTTACTGTCCAAGGTCACGTTGGTCAGCAGGTTGGCCTGATTGAGGATGGTACTGCGGATCGCTTCAAGATCAGCAACCACGGAATCAAAATCATTATCTACGCGTCCAGCCAGCTCACGCAGGAACTCAAGGCCGGAAATGCCGTTCATGAGTTCGTTGATGTATCCGGCTTCGTTGAAGCGGGCTTTCATGCGTGTTGCAGCCATGATGTGGCCGGAGGGGATAAGGGCCTGTTCCTTGCGGGCTTTGGATTCCAGCACCAACTGACGGATGCGTTCCCTGTTGTCCAGAGAAGCTTCGCGGAGCAGTTCGCCCATGATGGAGAGCAGGTCCGAACTGCGTTCGGCAGTTGCTTTACCGCGCAGCACAAAGCGGGTGTAGCTTTCGTCCACGCCATGTTTTGAGTTAACGATGGAGGTGGGGGATATTCCGCCGGTCTTGGCAGCCATGCGTCTGGTCATGGTTACGAAGTCGGTGGATTTTGTTCCGGTCTGGACCAATGCCCGTCCGAAAAGGGGCAGGTAGGGCAGCAGCCTGTCTTCAAGACCTGCGAAATCAAAGGCAAGGTCAAGGTAGATGATGCCGTTGGTATCCAGATCATGGAAAAGCATTTCTCCTTTATTCTCGCAGACGATTTCTTTGCCTTTCTTGTCGAGGTCGGAAACCTTGAGACGGGGGATGGTTGCCAGGGCTTCGGGATCATCGTGGGCTTCCTGTTCTTTCTGGAGCTCTTCGGCTTTGGCGACTACTGCTTTGTATTCGGTATCGTCCATATCAGCACGGGCGGCGGCGAGTTTGGCTTTTTCCCTTTCTTCCCGCTCTGGACCGACTTTGCTGTCCGGGATGAGGAGTACGGAAGTACGGTAATTGTTGTTCAGGAAAATTTCTTCAATAAGAGGCTCGAAGATTTTTTCACCTTTTTCAATGCGCGCTTTGAGGTCTGCCAGAGCCTGTTCATAGCGTACGTATTCAAGGGGATGTTCGTCATAGAGCCATGAAGTTAGGGCAGTGATCATCACTGAAAGACCGCGCGGATAGGAACCGGTGTTGTTCTCGCGCAGGGAGAATTCAATGGTGTTCAGGGCTGCGTCAATGTCTTCGCGGGCAATACCTGTGGCTGCAAGTTCTTTGAGTGTGGAAAAGACCAGTTCTTCAACCTTGGGTGCATCTTCGGCATTGATTCCTTTGAGTCCGGTGGAAAAGTAGAGCTGACGCAGTTCGTTTTCCAGTCCTACTCCGGCCATATCTTCGCCCAGTCCGGAGTCATTGAGGGCCTTGCGCAGGGGAGAGGAGGGCAGGCCGATGAGAATCTGCTCCAGCACGCTCAGTTCTAGGTCGGACATGGAGTCGCGGCCTTGGCTGATGCCGAAGTTGACGGTGAACATGGCTTTCTGGTTACCGTCGTCGGAAGCTGCGTATTTCTTTTCAACTGCCACGGGCTTTTCAAAAGGTGCCTGTATCCCGATCTCGGATTTGGGATCGATCTTATCAAACTGGGAAAAGTACTCGTCTAGCATTGCCAGACGGTGCTCAGGATCATCGTCCCCGTAGAAAAATGCGTAGGCATTGGATGGGTGATAGTATTTGTCATGAAAATCCATGAACTCATCGAAAGTCAGCTCAGGGATTACTTCCGGGTCTCCACCGGAATCAAGACCGTAGGTGATGTCCGGGAATAGGGAATTCTGGGTAGCTTCGTAAAGCAGGCTGTCCGGGGAGGAATAGGCTCCCTTCATTTCATTGAATACAACACCTTTGTAACTCAGGGTGCCGTCTTCTTCGGGAACGTAATGCCAGCCTTCCTGCATGAGGGTGTTTGGTGTCAGGTTGGGGAAGAATACCGCATCAAGATATACGCCCACGAGATTGCGGAAATCCTGTTCGTTAGGGCTGGCTACCGGATAGACGGTTTTGTCCGGATAGGTCATAGCATTGAGGAAAGTCTGCAGGGAGCATTTTAAAAGTTCCACAAAGGGTTCTTTGACCGGATATTTTTTTGATCCGCAAAGTACGGAATGTTCGAGGATGTGCGGCAGTCCGGTACTGTTTTCCGGGGGAGTACGGAAGCTTATGCCGAAAGTTTTGTTTTCATCATTATTAATAACGGACAGAACCCGTCCGCCGGTTTTCTCATGTTCATAGATAACGGCCTCGCCGTTCAGTTCGCTCAGATATTCTCGTGATATTTCTTTGAAGCCATGTGCGTTGGTCATTTATATCTCCATATTTTTGATGATGACCGGAAATTACCTAAAAAAAATTTCCTTGGCAATGAACTAAACATTATTAATTACTTATCTAGAACATATAAAATCAGGCTTTTAAAAACTTAATGATAAAGATTACGATTATTGTTGACATGCTGAAAAGATTTTCATACTCTGCTTTCAACAGATGAGAAAAAAATGTTATTGAAATATTAATTCTGAATTTAACACACAGGAGATAAAAATATGAGCTGCACTGAAGTTTACGAAGAAGTCCTTTCCTCCGCATCAATCGGTGAAACCGTTCCTGACTTTGTCATGGAAGCATATGACCCCGAAGATTGCGGATTTACTGAAGTAAAATTTGAAGAAGTTCGCAAAGCAGGTAAGTGGCTGGTACTGTTCTTTTATCCGGCTGACTTCACTTTTGTCTGCCCCACCGAGCTTGCTGACCTCGCGGATAAGCATGCAGAGCTGGAAAAACTGGGTTGTGAAGTAGTTTCAGTTTCCACTGATACCAAGTTCACTCATCTGGCATGGAAAAATGATGAAAGACTGCTCCAGAATGTAAAATACAAAATGGCAGCAGACACCACCGGTGAAGTTTCCGATTTCTTCGGTGTATACGACCACAACACCGGTCTTGCCCTGCGCGGAACATTTGTAATCAACCCTGACGGAGTGCTGGTTTCTTCTGAAGTCAACTTCTACAATGTCGGCCGCAATGCAGAAGAACTGCTGCGTAAGATTGAAGCAAATGTATATCTCAAGGATCACCCGGAAGAAGCATGCCCTGCAAAGTGGACTCCCGGTGATAAGACCCTGACTCCCAGCGAAAAGCTGGTAGGTAAGGTTTACGAAGAACTCAACGGAGAATAGACAGGGACTTTCCTAGTTGTCTCTTCTATTAGGATAAGAAAAGTTAACCATAATTACAGTCTCCATGGGTTAACATGATATAGACACACTCCTCTCTCCTCATGACCACAGCTGTGCGCCCGGAATCCTCCATGTCCCGGGCGCACTTCTTTTTGTCCGGGTGGAAAAGTTTGACCGCAACACTCATGGAGTTTATTGTGAGAATCTGAGTAGAAATGTTCAAAAAATATTTGAGGTAAATATGGTTTGGGACGGCTTTGATGCGGAAAAATTTGAGACATGGTTCAAAACCCCTGCCGGGCAGTTCGCTCTTGAGCAGGAGGTAAGGCTTATGGATCATCTTATTTCCGGATGGCCCCGCCGTAAAAGAAAGCTGCTGGAAGTGGGCTGCGGCACAGGGCTTTTTCTTGATCATTTGTACCGCTGCGGTTTCGATGTAAGTGGAGTGGATCATTCTCCGGTGATGCTTGAGGCCGCACATAAGCGTTTGGGCAACCGGGCTTCCCTGTATCTGTGCAATGGGGAGCATCTGCCGTTTACGGATAATGAGTTCGATTTCACTGTGCTCTGGACCGTTCTCGAGTTCTGCTCTGAACCGGAAGAAATGCTGCGGGAGGCCGCAAGGGTTTCAGCCGGTGGAATTCTTATCGGATTTCTAAATCGTCATTCAATTTATTTTTTCACCCACGGCAGGATGTGGCCTTGGGCTTCCCCCTCAACTCTGCGTCAGGCCCACTGGTATTCACCTTCCGAAATGCGCAGGGCGGTTAAGAAAACCAGCGGATACAGTCCGATCATGACCCGTTCTGTCCTGCCCGGCCCCATGTGGAGCTGGAAAAACAGGACGCCGCTTAAGCAGCTTAACGGAATTATCTATCCACCGTATTTTGGGGCATTTACAGGATGCCGGGTTGATTTCCATGGCCGTCGGCCTATGAACCCGTTGCATGCTTGGAAGAACATGCCTTCTGCTGTTACATCCACTAAAAGGAAAAGTCTGAAACCGGAATGCTTCCGGGATTCAAAGTAAATTTGCTAAGGCGTTTTCAGGTGAAAAAAGATTCCGCCACACCTTCTTCTCTTGCATGAATCAGGGCAAGGTCGGCTGTGGTGAGGATGGCGCCTGAAAGAGTCGTTAGTTTTTTGTAAAAAAGTAACGGCCGTTATCTTACAGAATAGCGGCCTTTTTTTTTGGGAGGGATAGTTATTAGTTATGAAGCCATCGCCTGAATCAATTTATCAAGCTCTTTGGTCATGTCTGCAATCTCATCAACCGACTGTGCTGCTTGGCGCATAGAACTGCTGGTTTCTTGCGATATGCGGTCAACTTCTTCACTGGCTCTGGTTATTTGTTCCGCTGCAGCTGATTGCTCCTCGGATGCTGAAGCGATGGATTGCACCCGCACGGAAGAATCATCAGAGTAGTTTACGATTTCTTTAAGGACTTCTCCTGCCTTATCGGCTAGTTCCGTGCTTGTGTTAACCGATTTTACAGCAGCTTCAGTGGAAGATATGTTTTTGCGGCTTGAGGTCTGAATGGCAGTGATTGCGTTGTTCACTTCCGTGGTTGCGGTCATTGTCTTTTCAGCGAGTTTACGTACCTCGTCTGCAACTACTGCAAACCCGCGTCCGGCTTCTCCCGCACGGGCAGCCTCAATGGCGGCATTGAGAGCCAGCAGGTTGGTCTGGTCCGCGATATCACTGATCACTTCAATGATGCTGCTGATTCCTTCGGCCTGTTTTCCCATTTCAATGGTGTCCACACGCAAACCTTCAGCCTGCTTTTGGATATCTTCAATGGCAACCATAACCTTGCCCACTACGGTTGCTCCATCTTCGGCTTTTGTTCTGGCAAGGTTTGTATTTTCAGCCGCTTCGGCAGCATTACGGGCAACTTCTACTACCGTGGCATTCATTTGTTCCATGGCGGTTGCAGTTTCAGCGGTTCGTTCACTCTGAATTGCAGCGCCCCGGCTGGCTTCATCAACCTGTTGACTAAGTATTTCCGATGAAGATGCCAATCTTTCAGAAATTGTTGAAGCCTGCTCAGCAAGAGCTGCGACTTTGTGCTGCATACCGATAACATCTGTCTGGTCGACAATGATTTCAAATACTCCGGTAAGTGATCCCTTGTTATCTGATATGGGGATACCGGTATATGATACGGTGGTGTCGGAGTTAATGCTTGCAGAGCGTATGAGGCTTTCAGCGCCTAGGATTTTTTCAAAGTGGGTACCATGCGTATTTTTGCTTAGTTGATTAATGCATTCCTTCCTGTTCTCGGCAGAAGGGACGAGTTCGGAAGATTGTGCTGCTTTGTTGCTGAACAAAACTTTCTGATCTTTACTGATGCAGGTGATGGGGTTGGCAATATCGTCAAGATAATCAACAAGAGAGTCGGCAAGGGTATTGGCATTGTTCATTATTCCGGCAAAGAATCCTGAGAGGGTACTGCTGTCAGCCCTGAAACGCAGATCGCCTAGTTTGATTTTTCCCACTGTCTCTTCAAGTTCCGTTGAAATTGAAGTCAGGCTGTCATTGATTCCCAGCATGGCGAGACTGACGCCCTGAGCCTTATCTCTGATAATTTCTTTCGCTGCATCAAGATCTCCGGCAGCAATTCTGGTGGCAATGTGTTGAATTGCCCGCGGTTCTCCGCCCAGCTGAGACATAATGGAACGGCCAATCAGGATGGTAACTACAACAGAGATAACGATTGCAGCGAAGATTATCGCAATCATTGTATTTTGTCCTGCTGCGTAATCTGATTCAGCCTGACGGTATACGTTTTCGGCAACGACGAGCTGTACATCAATGAGCTTTGCAATGACTTCGGTTACCGGGTCGATGACCGGATACAGCTCTTGCTGGATGTAGCTGATAAGGCCCTGCTCATTGTTTGATTGTAAAATTGAGCGCAGTTTGGCTACGGATTCATCGGCCCGCTCCAATTTGGGTTTTAGCTCTTCGACCAGTCTTTCTTCATCTGTGACCAGCTCAGTGGCAAGGTATGCTTCTAGTTCATTTTTGATATGCTCTTGAGCGGTATCAATATTTTCTATTCCTTGACTCCAGCTCAAAGCAGTACTGCGGACTTTGTGTGATGTGTCTACAATGTTAACTGCGTATTCATCGGAAATGATTTTAAGTTGTTTAAGTGGAATAATTCGGTCAAGGTAAACGGTCCTTAGCCCGTTGTTTGAGTTTGAGGTCAGCTTTAAACCTAAAACTGCGGATAAGACCATCATCAGAATTAAAATAGCGGCAAGCATCCCTATTCGGACACTAATGCGCATGTTGCTGAGAACATTCATGATACCCCTCCATAAGACGTAGCTTATCAATAAGCACTATTGATATTAGCATAGTTCAGCCTGAGTAGGGGAGATAATCTTTGAAAACATTTTTAGGCTATCGCTGTTGGTGTGGGGGCGAGATATGTGCAAAAAAAGAGAGTGAGTACTGATTATAATAAATAGAATAGGTTGCACTCCGGTTAAATGGAAGCTAAAGGAAGTGCTTGCTCCTATGTTGGAAAGAAGACCACTCCCTGGGGAAGTGGAAGAATGGAAGTGGCCTTCTTTTCAGCGGAATCCCGCCAACTACTTAACGATCAGCAATTGGACGTCGCAGACGTTAGTGTTGGTGGGGCCTGTTTTGAACAAGGCTCCTACCATTTGAAGGAAGTGGTAGGAGTCGTTGTTTTTTAAATATTCGGCAATGGAGAGTCCCTTTTCACGGGCTTTTTCCAGAACCGCTGAGTCGGCAAAACCGCCGGCCGCATCAGTGGGACCGTCGTTGCCGTCAGTTGACGCGGCGAGGAAGTGAATGGATTCACCGTTACGCTCATCCTGTCCCAGCCGCATAAGAAATTGTAGGGCCATTTCCTGATTACGGCCGCCCTTGCCGTTCCCTTTCAGGGTAACCACTGTTTCACCGCCCACGATTATGCAGGCCGGTTTCTTTTCCAGCAGTTCCCATTCACGTTCATCCTGAGCCACAGCCCAGAGCATATCTGCAGCATTTGCAGCCTCTCCCTGTAAACGGGAAGTCAGCATACGAACATTGTAACCAAGTTCCTCGGCTTTATCGCGCGCACCGAGCAAAGCAATGCGGTTGGTACCGATGAGAATGTTTTCGGCCCTGATTTTACTGAATTCATCCTTTTTCAAGGTTTCAAGCAGCTTGCCTGTGTTGCCCAGCTCAAGTGCTTTGACAACGTTGGCCGGGATTTTATCGCGCAGTTCGTAATTATCAATGATGGACATGGCATCACAATAAGTACTGCGGTCATAGCTGGTCAGGCCGGAAGCTATGGTGTCGAGATTATCTCCGACAACATCAGAAAGAATGAAGTTCAAACTGCGGGCCGGACGCAGGCAGCGCAAAAGCCGTCCTC
Organism: Maridesulfovibrio sp.; assembly: GCF_963666665.1. Lineage (NCBI taxonomy): Bacteria > Pseudomonadati > Thermodesulfobacteriota > Desulfovibrionia > Desulfovibrionales > Desulfovibrionaceae > Maridesulfovibrio > Maridesulfovibrio sp. Next base: position 3,343,717 of record NZ_OY762999.1, on the reverse strand, counting down.
CCTTGAGGGATGAAAGATGTTTGCGGATGCAGTTGATCTCGCTGATATCTGCACCGCAGGCCAGCAGGGCCTTGGTGGTATTCTGCTTGTCCTCAAGGGTTACTTCGATTTTCTCCCCGTCCACTTCGGCATGCATGGGACTGGAGAGCAGGGCGGAACCGCCACCGGAAACAAGGTTGATAACCAGTGTTTTGTCGGTGGTGGAGCAGGCCAGTTCTTCGATTTCACGGGCTGCGCGGACACTGTTGTCGTCCGGAACCGGGTGGGCTGCTTCAATGGTTCTGATAAATTTGAGTTCTTCGGTGTGCCCGTATTTAACTGAGATCAGGCCGGATTCAATGCGTGAACCTAAAATTTTTTCAATGGCAAGGGCCATTTTAGCGGTAGCCTTACCGGCACCGATAACAACAATGCGCTCAAATTCCTGAAGATCAACAACTACATCACCCTCGTCCATGGCGACAGTCAGAATCTCCTTTTCAAGGGAAACCCTGTTGGTGATGATTTTATATGGATCAACGCGGTCCAGTGCTTCGGCGAATATCTGCCGGAGATGTTCCTGTTCGTTGGTCATCATAATGTTATTCCTCAGTTCCGTTTTTTCAAAAGGCAATGCGTGTCTCCGCCATATGCAACCTTGCCGCATGCAGGGTTGCAACACCTTCCGGCAGAGAATGCCCGCTAGCCGCGCATTGCCTATTTATTCAAACCGGCATCACCCAGTGCTTTCAGGGCTTCGCGTAAATGCGAAGTCATGAGCTGCGCGGCCAGTTCGCCATCTCGGTTCTTGATTGCGGCCAAAATCTCTTCGTGTTCTTTCAAGCTCTTATTGGGCTGTCCCGGAATTTTCAGGGGAGCTTTCCAGCCTTCAATCATTGATTTGTACAGGGCATCCATAATGGATGAGAGTACCTTGTTGCCCGTGGCTTTGCCGATTAAACGGTGAAATTCCGCATCAACCATAATCGCGCGGGGCAGGTCCTCTTCTTCAACTGTTTTCTTGAATTCCTCGTGGGTCTTTAAAAGCTCCTCAAAGTCTTCGTCGGAAATTCGTTCTGAAGCCATGCGGGCCGTGCTGGGTTCCAGCAGAGAGCGTACTTCAAAAAAGTGGCGCAGAGCTTCGTAATTGTCAGTCAGCCAAGTGGAGAGGGGGCTGAAAATATCCCCTTCGTAGCTCTTCACAAAAGCTCCGATTCCGGGCTGCGTTTCGATGAATCCCTTAATCTCCAGAATTCTAAGTGCTTCGCGGATAGATCCCCGGCCTACCTGCAGTTCCTTCATGAGCTGACGCTCGGAAGGGAGGGGCTCGCCTTCGGCAAAAGTCTTGTTCTGAATCAGCTCTTCCAGTTGATTGGCTGCTGTTTCTGAAACTCTGACTTTCTTGATGGGTTTAAACATTTTTGCGCACATATAATAATTCTAGTCTCTTATGTCGTGGAGACAGGCATTCCTTTTCATTGGTCTGACATCTTACTGTCTACTGGTCCTACCAGTACAACTGAGAGGTAAAATAGTCAAGTAAAGCCTTGGTTCAAGGGGGTAGAATGACGGAAAATATATTTTTTTGTATTCCTTTAGATAGTTCAATGTGTTAGATTGTGAGAATATGGGGGGTAAGTATTCACGACGGGGTGTGTGCTTTATGGTGCTTTAGAGGAGAGTGTACTATGAACTGGAAGAATTTAAGATTAGCCTATAAATTTGCTATAGGCTTTGGGGCTGTATTGTTGTTGCTGGTTCTGCTCGGAGGGTGGTCCATATCCGGGATCGGAACAATTGTGGGGAATGCAGAAGAGGTTATTGCTGGTAATAAGCTTCGGGGGGATTTCGTTCAGAAGATTGTCGATCATCTGAACTGGGCCAATGAAGTGAACCGGTTGCTGACAGATAAGGATGTTCACGAAATTGATGTTCAGGCTGATCCCCATAAGTGCGGTTTCGGTAAATGGTACTACAGTGAAGATCGCAAGAGAGCGGAGAATTTGGTTCCTGAAATCAAGCCCTTGCTGGCTAAGATCGAAGAGCATCACAACAAGCTGCATAAATCAGCCATTGCGATTGAAGAAAAGTATGAGAATGTAGATCCGTCCATGGGCAGCTTTTTAAGGGAAAAGAAAGTCGATCACCTTAACTGGATGGTTGCTGTCTTGAACCAGCTCATGACTCCTGGGTCCAAGGCCATAACTGTTCAGGGTGATCCCCACAAGTGTGGATTGGGTAAATGGCTTTACTCCGCAAGGGTAAAGGAGATGGGCAGGGAGCATTCTGAATTCGGGTCTCTTCTGGAAAAGATATACGAACCGCATACGCAGCTGCACGATACGGTTAAAGTCCTTAATTCATATCTAGCGCGCGGGGATAGAGAAGGAGCTCAGAAATATTTCTCCGACAGTGTTGAAAAGTATGCCGGCCAAACTTTAGGCAGAATTGAGGATCTTATTCAGTGGCATGAAGGCGAATCGAAGCTGCTTGCAGAGGCTGTAGATATTTATGCAACAGTTACGGTCCCGGCACTTAAGCAGATTCAGTCCATATTGACCGATGTGCGCAAGACTGTTGCCGAGAACATCATGACCGATCAGCAGATGCTTGATGCCGCAGCCTCAACCAGACAGATCATAATTATTGTCAGCCTTGTTGCGGTGGTTATCGGTATTCTTATGGCTTGGATTATCGCCAAGGGAATTTTAGTACCCCTGAATAAGGGCTTGGATTTCGTAGCTGCTGTAAGCGTAGGCGATCTTTCTGCCGACGTGGACCTTGAGCGTAATGATGAACTCGGCAAACTCGCGGATGGAATGCGCAACATGGTACATAGGTTGCGTAATGTTGTCGGTGAGGTAAATAGTGCCTCCGACAGTGTGGCAGCGGTAGTGAGGAGCTTTCCGCTTCAGCAGAAAGTCTTTCACAGGGTGCCACAGAGCAGGCTGCATCTATTGAAGAAGTTTCATCATCCATGGAAGAGATGGCAGCCAACATTAAGCAGAATGCTGAGAATGCTGTCCAGACCGAGGGGGTTGCAGAGAAATCTCAGGCTCAGGCTTCCCAGAGTGCTGAAGCTGTAGGTGAAGCAGTGCAGGCTATGAAGAGCATCGCTGAGAAGATAATGATTATTGAAGAGATTGCCCGTCAAACTAATTTGCTGGCGCTTAACGCAGCCATTGAAGCAGCAAGGGCAGGGGATCACGGTAAGGGATTTGCAGTTGTTGCCGCCGAAGTCCGCAAGCTTGCCGAGCGTAGTGGTATAGCTGCTGCTGAAATCAGTGAACTCTCTTCATCTTCTGTTGTTGTGGCGGAAAAGGCTGGAACGATGCTTCAGGAATTAGTGCCCAGTATCAGCAGGACAGCTGAGTTGGTACAGGAAATTGCAGCAGCCAGTAACGAGCAGAATAGTGGTGTAATTCAGATTAATAAGGCTATACAACAGCTTGATACTGTTATTCAGCAGAATGCTTCAGCATCTGAAGAAATGGCTTCCACTTCAGAAGAGTTGTCCCGTCAGGGGCAGCTTTTGCAGCAGGCCATGTCTTTCTTTAAGGTAAGCGGTGGGCCTGCTCCCATGCTTCCCGCCGGTAGCTCTTGGTCTAAGGATGATGGGTTCGACAGGTTCTAAGTAGAGAAAGTTGTTCCGGTAAAATAATATAAAAGAAGGGTATCAATTAATAAATTGATACCCTTTTTATTTAAATGAAATTAAAATTTCGGAGCTATTATTTGGAGAGCTTTACAACTACGTTGGCCATGCCCACTTTTTTCAGCATCTGGTATCTTGTTTCCGGAGTGCTGATTTTTTCAATGGCTTTTTCAATGGCCAGATAGAGGGGCATGGGAGCTGTGCAGCTTGTATGTCCAAAGAAAGGCTGAACCTTGAATCCGGCTTTGGTGCCGAGTTCGGAAATGCTGCGGTATGTGGGCAGGCCGATGTGTTCCGGGATATGTTGGCGGACGTTGTAAAGGTGCGGAGCGCGGATGTAGAAGATGCCGCCTTTTTCCAGCATTTCATGCATGGCTTTGAGATGGTCTCCCTGCAGCTCGTAGGGCAGGTGTTCAAACATATCAAAGGAATATGCTATATCGAATTTTTCATTGAGAGGCTTGGTGGCATCAAGGGGTAGGCAGCGGACGCCTGCATTGTGCCTGTCTGAAAGGATCTGGGTTTGGCTTACATTTGTTTCCGAAAGATCGGTGGCGGTGACCTCTTTTCCTTTCAGGGCGAAGAAAACAGCTGAAGAACCAAAGCCGCACCCGACTTCAACGGTTCTGGTTTTTTCATTGTTTAAAATGGCATTAAATAATGATCTAACCTTATTCGGGTATTTGCCTTTGAGGTAGTTGGCAATGTGTTTTTCTTCGTTATTCATATCCAGCATATAGCGGCTCTCATTTTATATGTTGTGGGGAATAAATGAAGCGTCACTGTCATTATTTTTGTTGTATTAGTCAAGTTTTTTGAGCTCTTGACCACAACAGAAAAAGGGCATTTCATCTAAGGATGAAATGCCCTTTTCTTTCAAAATGGTGGGTCGTGCTGGGCTCGAACCAGCGACTCTCTGCTTAAAAGGCAGATACTCTACCAACTGAGTTAACGACCCGTATATTTTAAAGCGCGTCTATCAAGATTATCAAGTTGCTTGAAGCTTGTCAAGAACTTTCAACGGGTTTTGATAAACCGCCATTTTGAAAAAGAACTTCCGCTAATCTGCGGAGTGTTTGCTGGTGGGTCGTGCTGGGCTCGAACCAGCGACTCTCTGCTTAAAAGGCAGATACTCTACCAACTGAGTTAACGACCCTCTCCGTGCGAACGAAGAAGCTTTTATCCAGACAGCACTTCTCTGTCAACTAAAAAAATGAAAAAAGTTTATTTTTTCTTGTTTTGGTGTTAGAATCTTTCCTCTTCAATATACTCTGCTACTGTGAAGTATTGCGCTGATTGAGTGTATCTTACTGAAATAAATGTATAAATAGTAAAAAAGTTGACAAATATGTTTTGTTTTCATATATTGGCTAAGCTGAATGAAGTGCCGACACTTATTTAGCAATAAATTATGGAGGAAACCTATAAATGACTCGTAAAGACCGTACCGAAGGCATCTATAGCCGTCGTGAAGTTCTTGATGAAGGTGAAAGACGCCAATATTGCGCGTTGCAGCTTAAAGAACTTCTGACCTATGCCTACCGTTATTCTGAAGACGTCAAAAAACGTTTCGACAGAGCACAGTTTCAAGTCGATAAGTTCAAAGAACTTTCCGATCTCAAACATATACCTATATTAAAGAAGAAAGAACTGATCTTCCTGCAGTCCATGGGACCCCGTCTCGGCGGATTGCTGACCAAAGACCTCGGCGAACTTCGCCGTGTCTTCCTTTCCCCCGGTCCCATCTTCGATCCCGAAGACCGTTCCGATGATTACTGGGGATGGACTGAAGGTTTCTACGCTGCCGGATTCCGTTCCGGTGACGTAGCACAGGTTACTTTCAACTATCATCTGGCTCCTGCCGGACTTATGTTTGAAGAACCCCTGCGCAATCTTAACTGCGCAGTTGTTCCCGCTGGCCCCGGTTCCACCAACAGCCAGCTTGAAATCATGCAGAAACTGCGTGTTACCGGTTACGTCGGTACTCCCAGCTATCTTATGCACTTGGCTCAGAAGGCGGAAGAAGCCGGCCTGAACCTGCGGAAGGATCTGTATCTTGAAGTCGCATTTGTCACCGGGGAAAAATTCTCCGAGAAAATGCGTTCCGATCTGGAAAAGAAATTCGACCTGATCATGCGTCAGGGTTACGGAACCGCAGACGTCGGTTGTATCGGTTACGAGTGCTACCACAAGAACGGCCTGCACATCACTAACCGTGCTTTTGTTGAAATCTGCCATCCCGATACCGGTATTCCGCTCAAGGACGGTGAAGTAGGTGAAATCGTAATCACCGCTTTCAACAAGACCTACCCCCTGATCAGACTCGCCACCGGCGACCTGAGCTACATTGACCGCACTCCATGTGCCTGCGGCCGCTCCACACCACGCCTCGGTAACATCGTAGGACGCGTGGATACCACTGCACGCATTAAGGGTATGTTCGTATACCCCCATCAGGTGGAACAGGTCATGGCTCACTTCGAAGAAGTCAAACGCTGGCAGATCGAAGTTACCAACCCCGGCGGCATTGATGAAATGATTCTCAATATTGAAGTTTCCAACTTCAAGCGTGAAGATGAGCTGCTGCACATGTTCCGCGAGAAAATCAAGCTGCGCCCCATCCTCAAGGTTCTGACTCCCGGCTCCCTGCCTCCGCAGATCAGGCCCATTGAAGATAAGCGTAACTGGGATTAGCCCGGGTATGACTTTTAATACCGACAACAAGTGCGCAAGGGCCATTCTGGTCCTTTGCGCACTTTTTTTTGTGCTTGGCGGTTGTGTGAAGAAAAACATTCCACCAGAAATGGCGGTTTCTTTTCTGCCTTGTTCCGGGGATTACATTGATTCTGTCGGCGATCAGCTTCCATTCGATAAGCTTATAGTTGAGGCCTCAAAAGCCGACTATGTGCTTATCGGCGAAGGGCATACCTCCATCTGTGACCACAAGGCTCAGTTTGATATTCTTGAAGGTGTGACCAGCGGGCACGCTAAGGTTGCCATAGGCCTTGAGATGGTAACCGCTCAGAAGCAGGATATTCTTAATCGGTTCAATCTCGGCCAGATTCCGGTCACGGAGTTGCCCAAGGAACTTGATTGGGAGAACGGTTGGCGTTTTGACTTCAACATGTTCAAGCCTATTTTTGAACTGGCGGAAAAGCGCAGGCTGACCGTTGCCGGATTGAATTTCCCTTTTCGTGTGGTTAAAGAGGTGCGTGATAAAGGACTTGAAGGGCTTTCCCCGGAAGACAGGGCTATGCTGCCGGAAAAAGTAATCTCTTCCGCTCCCGAACAGGAGGAGGGATTGAAAGAAGTCCTCGCCATGCATCAGGACCGCGATGCCACAGATCCAAAGCAGATTGAGCGTTTTTTTCTAGTCCAATCCCTTTGGGATACAGGTATGGCGGAAAAGGCTGTGCAGTTGCGCCGAAGTTCCGGCCATCCGGTGGTCATTCTTGCCGGGGGCGGACATGTAGAGCACGGCTGGGGCATTCCGCGCAGGCTGAAAGTACTTGACCCGCAGGCCAAGGTTATGACCATCATGCCTTGGCGGGGTGATGAATTTTATCCCACAGCCGCGGATTCATTCTTTTATTGTCCGCCGTCTTATGAAAGTCGCATGGGCATGACCATTGAAATTCGTCAGGGCAGGGCGGTGATCACCGCTGTTAAGCGAGACCGCAAGGGTTACAAGAAAGGCTTGCGTCCCGGAGATATTATTGCCAAGGCGCAGGGAATTCCTGTAACCAGCCTGACTGCCATGCACATGGCCGGGTCCAAGGCCCATAAGGACGACAAGCCGCTGATCTTCACCATTGATCGTCGTGGCAAGATTTTCGACCTTGATATGGGCAGACTGACCCGCATGAAGAAAGATAAATAAGATATTTCAGGAAGTGTAAAATGCCAGAATTGCCGGAAGTAGAAGTAATATCCCGTGGTCTTGCCAAATCTCTTGAAGGGAAGACAATTGAATCTGTTAAAATTCTCAACCACAGTTCTGTCAAAATGCCGTGGTATCTGTTCTCCTCCCGCGTAGCCGGGGAGAAGATTACCCGTATCCACCGTCGCGCCAAGTTACTGATCATGGATCTTGGCGAAGATTTGCATGTAACTTTTCACCTTAAGATGACCGGACGGGTTTTGGCCCATGATGGCCCAACCACCCCCGAGACGCACACCCGAGTTGTTTTCGGCCTTACCGACGGCGGTTCAATTGAATTTCACGATACCCGTAAGTTCGGGGAAGTACGTGCTTTGAACAATGAAGAGTTGCAGGAATGGGATTTTTATAAGAATCTCGGTCCCGAACCGCTGGAAGTAACTGCCGAAGAGCTTGCCGAACGCGTTTCAGGACGTAAGGCGCAGATCAAAGGCTTGCTGCTCAACCAGTCCGTAGTGGCCGGTTGCGGAAACATTTATGCTGACGAATCCCTGTTTCGGTCCGGCATTCATCCCAAGGCAAAGGCATCCGATCTTTCCAATGAATCTCTGGTAAGGCTCTTCACTGAATTGCAGACCGTACTTAAACAGGCTATTCAGGAAAACGGCAGTTCCATCCGTGATTATGTGGATGCTGGTGGTGATGCCGGAGGATTTCAGAATAGTTTTAAAGTTTATGGCAAGAAAGGTGAACCTTGCCCCGACTGCGGAAAGACTTTTGAAGGCGCTACTGTCGCAGGGCGAACTTCCACTTTTTGCAGCAATTGTCAGAAAATGAAGGATTAGGGGGCGATGACCGCTGAATCTAGTAAAATAGTCCGCAACGCCTCGGTAGTAGCCGGGGCGACTTTGCTTTCAAGGGTCCTTGGCTTTGTCAGGGACCTTATTGTTGCATTCGCGTTGGGCGCTGGCCTGCCTGCAGATGCATTTTTTGTTGCCTTTCGTATTCCCAACCTGTTGCGCAGGCTGTTCGGGGAAGGTTCCCTGACCATGGCTTTTGTTCCGGTTTTCAGCCGGGTGCGTAAGGAGCAGGGAGATGGCGCAGCCTTTGAAATGGCAAGATCATCCATGCTTTGGCTGCTGCTTATTCTTGGCGCACTTACCGTACTGGCAATTGTCGGAGCTAAATACATTGTGCTGCTCATTGCTCCCGGATTTATCGGAAATCCAGAGTTGATGTCTCTTACAGTTGATTTGGTAAGAATCTGTTTCCCTTATGTGATTTTTATTTGCGGTGTTGCGCTCTGCATGGGCATCCTGAATAGTCTGGGCCATTTTCTGGCTCCGGCACTGGCCCCGTGCATGCTCAATATAGCCCTAATCGGAGCGGCGTTGATCGGTTATTTTACCGGAAACAGCGTGGCTCTGTTTATGGCTTGGGGTGTGCTTATCGGTGGCGTGTTGCAATGGATGCTGCAACAGCCCTATCTTAAACGTATCGGGCTGCACTGGCGCGGTAAGGCCGAGCTTGATAATCCCGGCGTTAAACGTATGGGTAAACTTATGCTGCCCACAGTGCTTGGAGCGGCGGTCTATCAGATCAATGTTGTTCTGGGGACTTTGCTGGCTTCGTTTCTGCCTGTGGGATCGGTGTCCTACCTTTATTATGCTGACCGACTTGTGCAGTTTCCGCTGGGTGTTTTCGGTATCGCTGTAGGTACAGCGGCTCTGCCTAGTCTGGCAAAGCTGTATGTGGAAGGCCAGCACGATGATTTCGCCAAGACTCTCAAGCAGAGTGTCGGTTTGATCCTGTTCATTTCCCTGCCTGCTATGGCTGGATTGGTTTCCCTTGCCGAGCCGCTTATCGGTTTGCTTTTTCAACGTGGGGCTTTTGATGCACAGGCGGTGACAGCGACTTCTCAGGCGCTAATGGCTTACGGAATAGGTTTGCCGTTCATTGCCATGTCCCGCCCGTTGGTTTCAGCATTTTATGCACAGGAAGATACCCGGACTCCGGTCAAGGTTGCTATCCTTTGTTTGCTGGTTAACGTCGGCGCAGGTTATCTGCTCATGCAGCATATCGCCCATGTGGGGCTGGCCTTGGCGGTTTCGCTTTCCTCCATGCTCAACTGTCTGCTGCTTTCAATTCTTATGGGGCGCAGGACTGGGCTTATTCCGGTACCGTTTGCAAGTGTGGCAAAGAGCGTGCTGCTCAGTGCATTGATAGGAGCAGGGGCGTGGTACAGTGCCGGTTATGATGTTTTCTGGTTCGCACTTATCCCGGTTTGGATGGCAGTGTATGGATTCGGTTCGCTGCTGCTCAAGTCAGATGATGCCCGGATGCTGATTGGAGCATTAAGAAGAAGGATTTGATGCGTTTCGCGATTGTTATGAGTTGGTTATGCCTCCGGCGGCTTAAACCCTTTTGCAAAAGGGTTTAAGAATCCCAAAAACTTTTATTAGTTTTGGTTTGTTCTTATGCCTGAAATTTCCAGAGAATATTTTCCTCGTGGGTTAGTTCAACCTGAAACGGGTTTTAGATTTTCCACTGATTCTTTATTGATAAGCAGCTTTGTGTCTGTTCCTAGTCGGGCGCGTGTGCTTGATCTTGGAACAGGCAGCGGGGTGATTCCGCTGGGCATCATGCTGCGGCATCCGGATAAAGGGCTGACTGTTACCGGGCTGGAAATTAATCCGGAAATGGTTGCGGCTGCTGAGGAGAATGTGCAGCGTCTGGGCTTTGCTGATGAAATAGGCATTGAGCAGGGCAATGTCTGCACAACGGATTTTGCGCCAGCCGGGAGTTACGATCTGGTGGTTTCCAATCCTCCTTACCGTAGCGAGGGCAGGGGCAAATCCTGCCCGGATGAAGATCGCAACAAGGCCCGATTCGAGGTTGATTGCGATCTTGATGCATTTGCTGCAACGGCTTCACGTATGGTCCGTAATCGGGGGCGGGTCTGCTTTGTATTTCTCGCAGAACGGCTGACCGAGTTGGTGGAGTCCTTCACCCGTCACAAGTTGGAACCTAAGCGCATGAAATTTATCCACGGGCGTATAGATTCCCCATCAAAAGTAGTGATGCTTGAAGCTGTTAAGGGCGGTAAACCGGGGCTGATTCTGGAGTCGCCTGTGATTTTATTTGAAAAAGATAATTCCTTAACTCCATCTTCAATTGAATACTGCCCATTCATTGCAAAGTAGGTCATCCATAGGTAAAGAATTAGCAGAACAAATTTCAAAGGCTGCTCTTAGTTAACAGAGCGAAGCCTATTAAAAGATTTTTAAAGGTGGAGTCCAGAGGGGGAAAACTTTTGCAAAAGTTTTCCCCCTCTGGTCGCCGAAGGCATAAATGATCAAAAAAATCTTATTAAAAAATTTCTTGGCCCATGCGGAAACCGAGATTGAGCTAGGTCCGGGCATGACCGTGCTGACCGGTCCTAACAATAGTGGTAAATCTTCCATTGTTGAGGCCTTGCGCTGCATTGCCACTAATCCGTTGCCGAAGCATTTTATCCGTCACGGGGCAAAAAAGGCCCGTGTTGAATTGGAAATGGATGACGGCGTTCGTGTTGCGTGGATTCGTAAAAAAGCTACTGCGTGGTACGAAGTGCTGCGTCCCGGCGAAGAGGAATGGGAAGTTTATGCCAAATTCGGGCGCAATACCCCGGAAGATATTTTGAACATCCTGCGCCTTAATCAGGTTCCGCTGGAAGGCGGCAAATCACTGGATGTACACATCGGCAATCAGCGTAACCCAATTTTTCTGCTCGACCAGCCTTCGTCTGTTGCTGCTCAGTTTTTTGCTTCGTCTTCGGAAGCGTCACATTTGCTGGCCATGCAGACCGAACTTAAAAATCGGGTCCGTGCAGCCAAGCGGGAGAAAAGTTTTCAGCAACAGAAACTTGATGAAATCCGTGCTGAGCTTGATGAACTGCAAACTCTGCCCGATGTAAATCTGGAACTTGAAACCGCCCGCGAACTGAAAGGGCAGATGGATGTTCTGGATAATGAAATTCCGGCGTTGGAAAAATATCTGCAGCGTAAGGGCGAGCTTGAAAATTATAAAACAAGCCTCGGCGCGCGGGAAAAAGAATTGTCGGAATTGAAGGAAGTGCCGGAACTTTTCCCTTCCACACCCTTGGAGCGGGTAGTTTCGGGCATGGAACGTTTGCGTCGTCATGGGCAGAACCTGAAAGCAAGGTCTGAATCTCTTAATGGATTGCAAGCTCCGCCGGAGCTTTTTACTGTTCAGCACCTTGAAGCTAGCCTTGCGAGGCAAAACCAACTTACTTTTGCAGAAGAAAAGAACAAGGCGCGACGTAAGGTGCTGGAACCGCTAGAATCTCCACCGCAGCTCGAAGATGTTACCGCTCTTTCCTCAACGATCCGCAATGTGACCCGTAACTCTTCTGTTCGGGACAATATTTTACGCCGTGCTGCTGTTTTGGCTCCGTTAAATGATCCGCCGGAACTTCATGATTTTTCCGGTCTTATGCAGATGATGAACAATCTTTCCTCTTTGCGCACAGCGCATGCTGATGCGCAGTACCGTTTGATCGAGCTCGAAAAGTCCGAAGCTGACCTCAACCGTAAAATTGAGCTCCGTCTGGCTGAAATCGGGAATTGCCCGCTCTGCGGCGGTGATCTTGATGCTAAAAAGTTGATCGGGGAGGGACTCCATGAGTCTTGAGCAAGTAAAAGCTAACGGGCTTTTCCTTATCGGGGACCCTCATATAGCCTCCACTCCTCCGGGCCAGCGGCTGGGAGATTTTGCTGCGGACGTACTGGCTAAGCTGGAGGCCTGTTTCGAGCGGGCAGCTGAATTGGACATGATCCCGCTAATCTTAGGTGATCTTTTTCACTGGCCGCGCGATAACGGCAATTCCTTGCTGGTGGATATGATTGGGCTGTTTGGTAAGTATAGGCCGTTTGTGCTGGTGGGGAACCATGATAAATATCAGGCTCGCTTCACGCCGGATGTTTCTATGGCCGTGCTTGATGCTGCCGGAGTTATCAACCTGATCAGCGAACAGGGTCCGGCTTTTGAACTTGAGACTCCGCAGGGGCTGGTGTTGATTGGGGCATCTCCCGATTCTACGCCAATTCCCAAGGAATTTGATCGCGAAGACGATAAGTATATTAAGGTTGTCTGGGTGACTCACCATAATATTTCTTTTCCCGAGTGTGAGAAAAAGCAGCACGTAATTAAGGAAAAAACGGGGATAGATTGGATTATAAACGGGCATATTCACCGCCCGCGTGAATCCATCACCACCGGAATGACCACTTGGGCTAATCCGGGAAATATTAGTAGATTGGTATTTTCCAGACTGGCTCTTGAGCGCAAGCCGCAGGCAGGAATCTGGACTCCGGATTGTGATGATCTTGATAAATGGGAAATTCCACATCGTGACTTTTACGAAGTATTCCCTAATCAGGATTTCCTGCCCGAATCCGAAGATGCCGCAGCAGCCGAATCAAAATTTTTACAGGGCCTTGAGCGTCTTGCATGGAAACGAACCCATGAAGGCGAAGGACTTAAGCAGTTTTTAACAGATAATATCGACCCGGAAGAGCCGGAAAGTACACTCATCTGGGAATTGTATACGGAGGTTACCGATGGCAATGGGTAATGGAATGAATAATGGCGCAAATCAGTCGGTAAATGGCCTTGAGCAGGAACTTAATCTGCTCAAAGATCAGCATAAATGGTTGCATGATAAGAAAATTAGAACTGAGCAGGAGCTTGCCAGTACTACCAGCCAGCTTGCCGCGCTGGAAGAAGAAGCTAAGGCACAGTACGGCACCAGCGATCCGCAGGAGTTGAGTAAGCTTTTGGAAGAGAAAAAAGCGGAAAACGCACGTTTGGTTACAGAGTATCGAGCTCATATCATGTCAATTAAAGAAGGCCTGGATAATTTGGAAGGCAATAATTAATGCCTCCGGTGGCCTAAATCCTTTTAATAGTTTTGGTTAGTTCTTACTATGAAAGATAGTGCGAATGAAATTATTCCAACTTTGGACTCCTTAGAACGCAGAGCAGATCGCTTAAGTGCTAAGGCAAGTTCTCGCTTGGACGATTGGGTGTTTTTGCGCGAAGAGGGCCGCAAGATTGATGAATTTCTGGAACTTGCTCCGGGTGCGGCTGATCGGCTGGAAGAGCTTTCCACCGCTTTGTTCGGGGAACTTTTGAGTGAGCTTGAAACCAACCTGACTCATGCTATTCGTGAAATTCTTGGTCAGGATCGTGAAGTTAAGGCCGTTGCCTCTATCCGTGATAAAAAGCTGCAGGTTGATTTCCAGATTTTAAATCAGGGCGGCGAAGAAGATATCATGGTCGGGCAGGGCGGCTCGGTTTGCAATATTTTATCTGTGGGTCTGCGGCTTATTGCTCTGTCGCGGCTTAATCCCGAAGCGCACAGGCCGTTTCTGGTGCTTGATGAGCAGGATTGCTGGTTGCGTCCTGACCTTGTGCCCGGATTCATGGAATTGATTAGGACCATTGCAGAGCGGCTGGGCTTTCAGGTCCTTGTTATCAGCCATCATCCTTTGGATTTGTTTTCCGAAAGTGCGGATGCAATTCTGGCTTTGCAACCACAGAAAGAGGGTGGGCCGTCTGTGGAAAGGGTTAAGTAAGGGGCTGAAATTAAAGAGCTGGTCTTTTGCTGGTTGTTTGCAGATTTTTGCTGTATCCTGCCTTCAGTTAATCAAGTTTTTTAGCGGAGTTTATATAAAATGGCTGAGCAAAGTCTGAAACGCATTCTGGACATTCCCCTTGAAGTTAAAGTTGAAATGGGGCGGACCAAGCTTTTGGTCAACGAGATTATCCAGTTCGGTCAGGGTACGGTTATCGAGTTACATAAACTGGCCGGGGAACCGCTGGATATGTACGTTGAAGGCCGCTTGGTTGCACGTGGTGAGCTTGTTGTAATCAATGAGAATTTCGGATTCAGGGTTACCGAGATCATCAAGCCCGAGGACAGGATCAAGAAGCTGGGACTGTAACCGGGGCCAGACGCAATCCGGGAAAAGTTTTTTTGAATGCTCCGCCCCCTGCTAACGGGGGCTTTGTTTTTGGTATTATCTGCCGTAAAACGGGCTGTTGTTTTCTTATGCAGCCTCGGATAAGAAGTTTCCTCGCAAGGAGGTCACATTAAGTGTCATCGTTAAATGATTCGTTTAAAAGTAAGCCCGTAATCTGGGCTGTTGCCATAATTTTTATCAGTACTTTTGCCCGCCTCTGGTTTCTCGGAACTGGGCAGCTCAACCTTGTGCAGGATGAATCTCAATATTGGGATTGGACCCGGCACATGCAGCTTACCTATTATTCCAAAGGTCCGCTCATCGCCTGGATTATCGGGCTCTGGACTTCCGTGTTCGGCAATACTGAATTCGGGGTCCGTTTCGGCTCGGTTGTCGGTTCTCTGCTGACCCAGATTGTGCTTTTCTGGGGTGTGGCTCGCATGTGGCAAAGACCTATTGCCGCGATCTGGACCTTGATCATTTACAATTCCATGCCGGTATATCTGGCCCTTGGAATTTTGATGACCACGGACAACCCATTTATCCTTTGCTGGAGTTGCGCGCTTTTTGCTTTGTACAAGGCTTCCATTCCGCATCCTCCGGGACTTGAAAGAGATTCCAATGAGTCGCAAACCAAACCTTTTTTCCTGATCAGTATTTTCTTTGGAATTGGAATTCTGGCTAAGTACACCATGCTCGGTTTTGCTGGTCTTGCGGTTATGTACGGACTGCTGCTCATGCGCAGGGAAAGGTTGCCGCGCGGATTCTGGCGGAAGCTGTCCCTCTCGCTGGCAGGTGGTATTTTCCTTGGGTTCCTGCCTACATTGATCTGGAACATGCAGAATAATTTTGTGGGTTACAAACATGTTCTGCATCTGGTCGGTGCTTCCGGAAACAAGGCTTCCCACCTGTTGCGTTTCGATCGTTTTCTGCCGTTTTTTGGTGAGCAGGTCGGTATGGCTACCCCGTGGTGGCTGGTATTTATGTTCATCGGCGGATTTGCTGCTTTAGCTTTTGTTCTCAAAGGTAAAGGACGCAACCTGATGAACCTGAACCATAGGCAGAGCGCACTGCTTTCCGTGTTTTTCCTTCCTGTCTGGGTTTTCTTTTTTCTTTGGAGTTTCCATGCCAAGGTACTCGGCAACTGGGCTGTCATATCATATGTCAGCGGAGTGATGATTGCCGGTTTTGCTTTTGAAAGTTTCTGGGGTCGCAGAGGCCGTTTTCGCTCTTTATGGATGTCTTTGAGCATCGTGATTTTCGTGGTGCTTCATTTCCAGAATCTTGTTCCTTTGCCGGACCATCTTAACCCCACCCACCGTCTTAAAGGTTGGACTGACCTCGGTCAGCAGGTGGTGGAGTTGGAAAAAACTCAGTTCAAGGACTCCTCCAAAGTTTTTGTCATGAGTGATGAGTACGACATGACAGCGGCTTTGGCTTTTTATGTGCCGGGGCAGCCCCGTACTTATTGCGCATGGATCGATCGGCGTATGAATCAGTATGATCTTTGGCCCGGTCCTCTGGATAAGATCGGTTGGGATTGCGTATATGTGATTAAAAAATTCAATAGCAATACCAATGAAGAGATGAAAAAGATGTTTAAGCGGGTAAGTTCGCCAATCCATATTCAGACTACTTTCCGTGGGAAACCGTCCAGAAAATTCACAGTCTATCTCTGTTACGATTACAACGGTTACTGGCCGCGTGATCCCCGACTGAGATTCTAGACTATCTCTTAAAAAATCTAAAAAAGTCCTTTTGGTTCAACCGGAAGGGCTTTTTTTGTGTTTTTTTAAAAAAAATACAAATTAATTTTCAACCTGAGATTGTAGATGCTTTTCATTCGGATGTCTGTTTCTTGTTATTTTCTTTGTAATTTCGGTTAATTTAATGGTTGTTGGAGTATTGTGGCAGAAACAAAGAGACATGAATGCATTTCTTTGACATTTTTTGACAAATAGTGTCATAACGTCTACATCGTAGTGTAATTTTGAAAAATCAGGACAAGGCTTTGACTCCCTCGCCTACGCTATACACGGTACGTGAGATTGCCGACACGCTGAGAATCCATCCGAGAACTGCCTATAGGCTGGTTCAGGAGGGAAAAATTCGCGGTATCAAGGTCGGTAGCCAGTGGCGTGTGCCGGAAAGTTCCCTGCTGGAATATATTGAATCCGGTTTGCAGGCGGCTCCCAAGAAAGGGAAGGGTGAGAAGCAAGGTTCTGAGCAACTGAAACTGCCCATTTGAGAAACATCGGTGGACAAGGATCATGAAAAAGTCAGCTGCCCTTAAAAGGGTGACTCTGGAAAATGATTTTGGCGGCCAGATTTCCTTTGTCGGAAAACTTGAAAATGAATCCCTCAATTACAATGAGGACAGCGGGGAGCTGGTATCTGAAAAGATTTACAGTACCGAGAAGGGGCGCACAGGCTATTCCATTGCTACCAGAAATGGTGAGGAGCGAGACAAAAGGGCTTATCTGATGGAAGATCAGGGTGAAACCTGTATAGTGTCCAATGGCTCCATTCTGTTGGGGCTGGATACAGACGTGATGCTTACCTTTTGCGCTCAGGCTCTGGCTGAGCAGGCTGCAACTAAATCTGAAGATGAACTGGAATTTGTAAAAAAACAGCTGCAGGTAGTTAACGGTTAAATCGTTTTCGCAGCACTGGATTAACAAGCGCGAAAAGAAATCCCCGGAGTAGGTTACTTCGGGGATTTTTTGTTTCAAAGTTCAATGACAGTTTGCCATTCTTAATTCTTCTTTAATTCCTTGATAAAAGCGTCGGCTTCATCGATTGAACGCTGCATTTCCTTGATCAGTCTGCCGATGTCTCCTTCAAGGGTATTAAGCTCAGATTTGAGAGATGCAATAGCCTGAGCATTCAGGTTGTGCTTCAGGTAGAGCACCTGATCGCGGAAAACATTAAGTACCGGATCAATTTTCTTTTCAGCCTTGCGCATGGCGGAGAGCAACCGCTTGAATTTGCTCTTGGTCTTGGAAAGTTTTACCCGGCTTTCATTGCGCAGTTTTTTGCTGGTGTACTGGTCAAGTTCAGCATTCCATTCATCAAAAAGATCGTTCCCGACTTCTTCGACCGCATCAATTCTCTTGCGTACTTTAAGTGCTGCAGCTTCGCTGTTTTCATATTCGTCGTTGAGGCGTTCGTATGTTTCCTGAAGATCGCCGCCGTGGAAGCCGGTCAGGGCACTGAATTTATCCAGCGCACTCTTGAACTGTTCACTGGCTTCTTCCTGTGACTCACGGGCTTTTTCAACATTTGAAACAAGGATATCCCGCTTATGGTAGCCGAAACTTTCCATGGTCTTGTAATAAGCAGACTGGCATCCGGCCAGTCCCAGTGTCAGGGCGATTATGAGTAAAAGGGCTATTTTATTCTTCAGGTGCATGAAATTTCCTCCGGGAATGTTTTTAGAAGCTTGGCACAGTCATAAAATTTCAGGGTGGTGTTGTCAAAAAAATACCCTGCCACATGGTGACAGGGTATTATAAATAACTAAACTTAACATCTGCTTACTGCTTAAGTTCTTCAGCCTTGATGATGGTAATGGGTTTTACCGGGACATCGCTATGAGGGCCTTTGCGGAAGGTTACGGACTTGGCGATCTTGTCGACAACCTTTTTGCCGCCGATGACTTTGCCGAAAACCGCGTATCCCCATCCGGACCCGGATTCGGACTTGAAGTTAAGGAAATCGTTGTCCTTAACATTAATAAAGAACTGGTCTGTGGCGGAGTGGGGATCATTGGTGCGGGCCATGGCAATGGTATATTTGTCATTGTAGAGGCCGTTACGGGCTTCGTTTTCAATGGGAGCGTGGGTGGCTTTCTGTTTCATGTTTTTGTCGAAGTTGCCGCCCTGAATCATGAAGCCGTCAATTACGCGGTGAAAGATGGTTCCGCTGTAATGTCCTTCATTTACGTAGCGCAGGAAGTTTTCCACAGTAACGGGAGCCTTGGCTGCGTCCAGTTCGAGCACGATGTTACCCATGCTGGTCTGCAGTTGTACGAAAACTTTGGAACCGGCTGCGTTAGCGGTTCCAGCAAAAAGGGCCACACAGAAAAGGGAACTTACCAGCAATATCTTGATAAATTTCATTTTTAATTTCCTCCTTAAAAGGGTTTCTTGCGGTTTACCAGAAACGGTCTTTGCGGGCAAACCTGATATGGCAGTAATAGGTGTTTATTGGGCTCATCAAAGGGTGCATAGTCTTAAGGTTGATAATCTATTGGATGAATAATTTCTAGATAGGAGTTGGAATGCCGATTTTGGAATGGAATGATGGTTATTCGGTCGGGGTAAATATTATAGATAAAGAGCACAAGCAGCTTGTTGCCATGATTAACAAGGCTTATGACTCGGTTAAAAATATGGAAGAGGAGAAGGTTCTCAAAGTTCTGGTAAAAGACATGTGCGATTATGCGGTAAGCCACTTCTCCACAGAGGAAAGGTTTATGGAGAAATATGGTTATCCCGCTTATGAAGAACACGAAAGAATGCATCATGACTTTACTGTGAAGGCAGAAGCGCTCGATCTGTTGGTAAAATCGGGGAATCCTGTTGAGCCGGTCAAGGTTTTTAAATATCTCGCTGACTGGCTGCGGAATCATATTTTGAAAACAGATAAGGACCTTGGCAAATTTTTGAATGAAAAAGGCGTGAAGTAGTTTTTAAATTGAAAAGGCTCCCTGTGGCAAAGGGAGCCTTTTTCGAGGGGTGTATGAAGGAGTGGGGTAATTTTATTCGCTTGTGATTTGTATCTTACGGGGTTGAACTTCCGGCATTTTGGGCAGGAATAGTTCGAGCACGCCGTTTTTCAGGTTGGCTTTGATGTTTTCGCGGTCAACAATATCAGCGATGGTGAATCTACGGGTATATTCGCCTTCGCAGAATTCCTGATTAATAAATTTTTCATCTTCGCCCAGTGCTGCCGCTGCTTTTCCTGAGACAATCAGGGTGTTTTCATCAAGGTCTATTGCAAGTTCATCCTTGCTTACGCCGGGCAGGTCAACATACATGTAAAAGCCCTGTTCGCTTTCAATAATATCAGTTGCGGGACTGAATTTTTCAATATTTCTTTCAGTAGTCATATTAATCCTCCTTTATTCAACAGTAATTCCGACTTTTCTGGGAACGGAAGCTTCAGTTTTTGGAAGAGTAATATTCAAAATTCCATCTTTTGTTGATGCAGTGATTTTGTCTACGTCAACAGTAGTATTGATAGATACAATTCTTTGGAATACTCCAGAAGGCCTTTCCTGACGAAAGTATCTTCCTTCTGGAAGTTTGCGTTCTCCTTTGAGTACAAGATCTTTATCTGTAACTGTTATTTCCATGTCCTCAATGGAAATTCCCGGTACTTCCGCACGAATATATATATTGTTTTTATCCTCAACGATATTTAACGGAGGGTATGATGCCTTTCTTCGTCTGTTGTGATGAGGATTAAAGACGTCGTTGAATATTTTATCAAATTCATACGGAAAGTTATAGAATGAACCAAAATCGATAACCATAAATAACCTCCTGTTTTCTTCGTCTGCATTACAAATATGCATTCGGTTTAGGTTGTCAACATTGGCAAAATAAAATTTTATATAAAAAATCTAGTATGTGTCTATAAGTGCTTGATATAATTAAAAAATCCCCGCAGGGCAGTTCCTGCGGGGATTTAATATTTCTCAAATGGGCGCTAGACCCATGGAAATTAAGCCATAATTTCAAGTAGCTCAATCTCGAAAATCATGGTCTGTCCGGCGAGGGGGTGGTTGCCGTCGAGGACAACTTTCTCGTCGGATACGGATTTAATTGTTACGTTGGTAACACCCTGGTCGGTGTTAACCTGGAGCATCATGCCCACTTCGGGGTTGATTTCAGGCGGAATCTGGTTGCGGTCTACTTCAAAAGTGTGTTCTTCGTGGTAGGGGCCGTAGCCTTCTTCGGGGCTGATGGTAGCTTTTACCTTTTCACCAACGGAAAGGCCTTTGACAGCGTCTTCAAAACCCTTGATCAGCATGCCCTGACCGAGAACGATCTCAAGAGGTTCGCCTCTTTTGTAAGAGGAATCAAATTCGGTACCGTCTTCGAGGGAACCGGCATAGTGGACGCGGATTTTGTCGCCGTCTTTGGCTTGGGACATGGAAACTCCTTGTGGTGTCGCGGTTAGCCAAAAAGGCTGTTTCCCGCATTGTTTGGATTTGTACTTATTTATTTTCCCACTGGTCAGCGGGAACAGCTTCATCAACGAGCATGATCGGTATTTCGTCTTTTACCGGATAGATAACATTGCAGGCATCACACTTGAGTCCTGTTTCACCGGGTAGAAGGTCCAGCTCGCTTTTGCATTTAGGACAGACGAGTATGTCGATCAGTTCTTTATTCAGAGTCATAAAGGTACTCCTTGCACATTGTTTGATCCCTACCCTATAACTATAGAAAAAGAATTCCTCAACCCCGCATTTTTCTGCGCTACCACCGGAGATTATTATGTCTGCCATCGATCTGCACACCCACTCCACCGCTTCAGACGGAACATTTACTCCTAAGGAACTTGTTAAGGCCGCAAAAGAAGCCGGACTCACTGCCATTGCCCTAACCGACCATGACACCATGGCAGGTTTGCCTGAAGCCCTTGAATCCGGGGTAAAGTCAGGTGTGGAAGTTGTTCCCGGCTGTGAATTAAGTGTTGAAAGCAAAATAGGGGTTTTACATATCGTGGGACTTTGGGTGGACCCGTATTCTGAGCGCTTGAAGCGTGTTTTTGATGAAGTCCGTGCGAGGAGAATTGAGCGCAATGAAGCTGTTGTAACTAAATTGCAGAAACTCGGCTTTGACATCTCTATGGAAGAGGTGCAGGGTCAGGCCGCCGGAACCCTCGGCAGGCCGCATATGGCCCGGGTTATGTTCCAGAAGGGGTATGTGAAGAGTTTTGATGAAGCTTTTGACGAATATCTGGGCAAAAAAGGTAAGGCTTATTATCCCAAGAACAATATTTCAGCTGAAGAAGCCTTTAACCTGCTGCGTTCGACTGACGCTACACCTATTCTTGCCCATCCGTTTTTGCTCAGTACTAATGAAGAAGAACTGGATCGTGAAGTAGGGCGTTTAAAGGAAATGGGGTTGCAGGGAATTGAAGTTTACTACAGTTCACACACCATTGAGATGACCGGAATCGTCAAGGGGCTGGCTCGCAAATATGATTTGCTGCCCAGCGGAGGTTCTGATTTCCACGGCTATGTAAAGCCGGATATCAAGCTCGGTAAGGGTACCGGAAATCTTTTTGTGCATCACAGCGTACTTGACGGGATCAAGGCCTTCAGGCAGTCCAGAGGATTCAAAATTTAACACTATTATTAATCTTGCTATGAATACATCTACAGAAAATAAAACAGACAATCCTGATATTGCCCGTCCGATCCTTGGTGAAATGCCGGAACTCCTTTGTCCTGCCGGTAATATGGAAAAACTCGAAACCGCTGTGACCTATGGTGCTGATGCGGTTTATCTCGGGGCAGGGGATTTGAACCTGCGTTCTGCCGGGGCTGGGTTCAAGTGGGAAGAGCTTCCCGCTGCCTTTGATCTCTGCCGCAGTAATAATGTTCAGGTTTACTTCTGTGTTAATGCTTATCCTAAGGAAAAGGACCTCGCCAAGGTTCGCGCTGATCTTGAAAAGCTGGCTGAATGTCCTCCGGACGGACTGATCATTGCCGACCCCGGCGTGCTCATGCTTGCTGCGGAAGTCTTGCCGGATATCCCGGTGCATATCAGCACTCAGGCTAATACCGGAAACAGCGAAGCTGCGAAATTCTGGCAGAAGTTCGGAGCTTCAAGGGTCAACCTTGCACGCGAGCTTTCCGCCGCCGATGTAACTGATATTGCCGGTAAATGTCCTGAAATGGAGCTGGAAATGTTTGTGCACGGGGCCATGTGCATGGCGATCTCCGGCCGTTGCTTCCTGAGTGCATGGCTTAATGACCGTTCTGCAAATATGGGCCGTTGTACCCATCCCTGCCGTTTTGAATACAAGGCTACCGGACTGCGGGTGGAGGAAAAGACCCGTCCCGGGCAGGATGTTTGGGAAGCGGTTGAGCATGACGGACATACTGAATTTTTTGCAGCGGAAGACCTCTGTCTTGTGCATTACGTGCGCATGCTGGCCAAGCTGGGGATCGCATCATTGAAGATTGAAGGGCGGACCAAGAGTTCTTCCTATCTTGCGCAGGTTGTGGATGTGTATCGCACAGTCATTGATAAAGCCAAAGAGGGTGGTTCTCTGCCCGGAAATGCTATGGATGAACTTACCAATGCCGCCACACGTCCTCTGACTACAGCTTTTTTCAAGAAATCAGGTCCCAGCACTATTGCCCAGCCTCCGTCCAAGGAGGAGCGCAAACCAGTTGTGGGGCGTGTGCTGGAACTGCGTGAAGATGGAAGCTGGCTCATTTCCGTAAAAGCCCGCTGGGAAAATGATTGTGATGTGCATATTATTGTTCCCGGTTTGGAGCGTCCTCTTGTTAAAGCAGGAGGTTATTCCTTTGAGGCTACTAATGGTGAACCAAAGGATGTTGTTCACTCCGGTACGCTGGCTGTTCTGCATTGTGATAGTCCTGAAATCGGACCGGGCTTGTTTTTCCGCAAGGCCTGATCTCTTCAGCTGTCTGGTAGATCCATCGATGAATAATATTCTCTTGCCGAAATGCATGATCGCGGCTTTTTAAGTTTATGATCATTGACCGCAGACCTTTGTTTATATAATCATATAAGTAAGAAAATGGAGAAAGTTAGTATCAAGCGGAATTGAACTGCATTGTTCAGCTGATCATCTTATAGAAACATCACAGGCCGACGGCCCCAAGGAGGTTCCCTATGCTGGTTAAGAACTGGATGTCCAAGGACGTAATTACCCTGACCCACGACCGTTCAATGATGAAGGCTTCCAAGCTGATGAAGGACAACAACATCAGCAGGCTGCCTATTGTGGACGAAGAAGGCGTGCTGGTAGGCATCGTTTCTGACCGGGACATTAAGGAAGCTTCCCCCTCTAAGGCCACTACCCTTGATATGCATGAACTCTATTACCTGCTTTCCGAAATCAAGGTAAAGGATATCATGGCCCGCAAGGTTCTAACTGTATCTGTTGATGATACGGTGGAAAA